>NZ_JABFNS010000056.1 GCF_013116825.1 Myxococcus xanthus | reverse complement strand
CACCGGTACCACGCGGGGGGGCGGCGCGGGTGGAGGTGGAGACGGCGGAGGCACGGCCCTGGCGAGCAGCGCGGTGGGCAGCGGCTCCGGCTCGGGCTGGGGCCAGAACTCCACTGCGCCCAGTGCCACGGCGAGCACGCCCGCACCCGTCAGAATCAAACGGTAACGAATCCGCATGGCCCCCTCCCCGCCCCGGCGCTCAGAAGCGCACCCGCCAGTCACCGTCCTGGCGCTCCACCCGTAGCAACCACGGTGCCGGACGCTCGCGCCCACCATGGGCCACCCGGGCCCGCACGAGGACGGCCTCGGCGTCGCGCCCGTCCACCGTCGATTCGACAATCCCCACCAGCGTGAGGCCATGCCCCCGCAGCTCCCGCACCGTCTCCACACACGGTCGCGCGCTTCCCCCCGTGACCAGCAGCGGCGCCAGGACCTCGCAGTCGCCCGCGGGCAGCGCCGAGAAGAAGTGGCGGACCACCGCCTCCGCGTCCCGCGTCTTCGACGCGTCGGAGGAGCACCCGAACGCGGCCAGCATCAGCCACCCCCACCACGTCACTGGCGCGGACCGTCGTGACATGGCTCAGTAGCAGTTGGGGGCGAACAGCTCGTCATCCACGGCGGCGGAGAATTGGTCATTGCACCAGCCGCTCACCAGGATGTGGCCATTGCGCACGCAGCTGTCGTGGTTGGTGGCGTCCACCGTGTACTGGGTGTCCCCGCCGCACGTGCTGCCGCAGCGCCCGAAGCAGTTGCCCACCACCTTCGGCCGGTACCAGTGGTTGGGCGAACCGCAGTGCCAGGTATCGCCGGCCAGAAAGAACTCGTCCCCGTTGCAGGAGTAGTGGTCGCCGAGCTGGGCCAGTTGCTGGTTGCCGGGCCAGTCGAAGCCGCCCCTGTCACAGTCATGCGTCGCGTGGGCGTACCAGTTGTAGCGCCCCTCGCAGCTGCCCGAGTTGCGCCCGTTGCACTGCGCATAGCTGCACAACATCGTGTAGCCGCGCCCCTTCTCGCCCATCACCGCGCGCCGCAGCTCCATGGTGTCCGGGTACTGGGACCACATGCTCACCGCGCGGCGCAGGTACATGGCCGCGGGGGGCGCCGCGTCTCCGGAGGGAAGCGCCGCATCGAGCTCGCGATAGAGGGCGGTGAGCAGCGCGCGGTCCGCGACGCCCATCTGCGCGTCCATGGCATTCGCCTCCGCGAAGCCATCCAGCGTGGAGACGCCGCGGGCCGGCTCCATCAACCCGGTGAGCGTCAACCCGCGCAGCCGGACCTCCAGCCGGTACACCCCTGGCTCCACCTCGCGAGAGGAGAACGTCACCGCCTCGTCCTCATGGACGAAGGTGCCCCGGGCGTCTGCTGACGTGGCGGAGAGCGACAGCCCCGCCTGCCGTGAGCGGAGCTCGTCGCCCGTCTTCGCGGCGCCGCCACAGGCACACGCCGCCAGCACCACAATCCACCACAGGTTCGTGCGCATCCTCGGATTCCTCCGGCCAGGAGCAGGCCCCAGTCCGCCGTCCCGCTCACGTCAGGGGAGCACGGCCCAGCGACTCGGAATGCTCGCACCGGACGGATTCATGGATAGCGCCCGGCGGTCTCAGACGTCTGTCCGCGCGAAGACAGGCAGCGGGCCGGCGGCGCGCGTCAGGCCGAAGTCTCCCTCGGGCAGGGACTCATGGCCGCCAATCACCAGCAGCCCGCCAGGAACCAGCCGCGCCACCAGCCGTGACAGGACCTCGCGTTGAAGCGGCGGCGCGAAGTAGGTGAAGGCGACGTTGCGGCACAGCACCAGATGGAAGGGCCCGTCGGGCATCTGGGAGCGCAAGTCCTGCTGGAGGAATTCCACCGACCGCCGGTACTCCGGCGCAAGGCATGGTTCGTCGCCGGGCCCCGGAAAGGCATGCTCCGCCCAGGCGCGCGGCAGCTCACGCAAGGCCCCGCGCGGATAACAGCCCCGCGCCGCCCGCGCGAGCAACCCCGCGTCCGCATCGGTGGCCACCAACGCCAGGCGCGCTCCCGGGAATCGGGGCTCGAGCCCCAATTGGAAGAGCACCGACAGCGTGTAGGGCTCCTCGCCGGAAGCACAGCCCGCGCTCCACGCCCGCAACGTGGCCTCGCCCCGGGAGCGCAGGGACTCCAGCCGCGCGGGGAGCAAGTCCTGGCGCAGCACCTCGAAGACGCACGCGTCCCGGTAGAAGCGGGAGATGGTGACGCGGCACAGCGCGTCGAGCACGTCCCACTCCGAGGGCTCCGCCTCCAGCCGGGCGCGGTAGGCCCCCGCGTCTGGCAGGCCCAGCGCCTTCAGCCTGCGGCCGATGCGCTTGCACACCTGCCCCCGGACGCGCCGGAAGCCCTCCCAGCGAAGGCGCAGGCGGGGCGCGGCCCACTGCAACAGCTCCACGCATTCACGGTCCGTCATCGGGTCGGCCTCCCCCTGGATGTCGGCACGGCCGCCGCGTCCGGGCAAGGGAAGGCCGCTTGCACCGGGCGGAGGCAGGCGGGATGTGGCATGACGCTCCGGCATTGTCCTTGGACCCCGGAGGAACCCACCCTTGAAGAGACTGAGCGCCCTCACCCTCTCCGCGGCATTGGCGTCAGCCGGCTGCACGCACACCCCCGCCGCGGCCCCTGAGCCCACCGCGCAGCAGGCCCCGGCCCCCGCCGCGCCCAAGCCCGTGCCGCCTCCCGAAGGCGCCAGCGTCCTCTCCGGCACCCTGGCCGACTTCACCGCCGCGTGTGACGCGGACCTCGAGCGCACCCGCGCGCAGGTGTCCGCCATCAAGGCGCTGGACGCGCGCAAGGACGGACAGGCCGTGCTCGCCGCCTATGACGAGGCCCTGGGCGCGCTGCTCGCCGCGGCCAACCGCTCCAGCCTCGCGCGCGAGGTGCACCCGGAGGCGGCCTTCCGCGACGCCGCGCGCGAGTGCGAGCAGCGGGTGGACTCCGCCAACGTGGCGCTGTCCCAGGACCGAGGCGTCTATGACGTGCTGGCCGCGGTGGACCTGTCCAGCGCGGACGCGGCGACCCGGTACTGGATGGACCGCGCGCTGCTCGACTTCCGCCGCGCCGGCGTGGACCGCGACGACGCCACCCGCGCCAAGGTGAAGTCGCTCAACGAGGAGCTGCTCAAGCTGGGGCAGCAGTTCAGCAAGAACATCGCCGAGGACGTCCGCAAGGCGACCTTCAAGCCCGCCGAGCTGGACGGCCTGCCGGAGGACTACCGCAAGGCGCACCCGCCGGGCGCGGACGGGCTGGTGGTCATCACCACCAACTACCCGGACTACTTCCCCTTCATGACGTACGCGAAGAACGCGAAGGCGCGCGAGAAGCTGTGGCGCACCTACCGCCAGCGCGCGTACCCGGCCAACCAGGACGTGCTGGCGCAGCTCATCGCCAAGCGCCACGAGCTGGCCACGCTGCTGGGCTACGCGAGCTGGGCCGCGTACACCACCGAGACGAAGATGACGCGCACGCAGCAGGCGGCCGCGGACTTCATCGACCGGCTGGGCGTGGCCACCGAGGCCCGCGCGAAGCAGGAGTACGCGCAGCTCCTGGCGCGCAAGCAGCAGGACGTCAAGGGCGCCAAGGTGCTGGAGCCCTGGGACCAGGACTTCTACGAGGACCGGCTGCGCGCGGAGCGCTTCAGCTTCGACTCGCAGGCGGTCCGGCCCTACTTCGAGTACGGCCGGGTGAAGGCGGGGGTGATGGACATCACCTCGCGCATCTGGGGCATCACCTACAAGCCGGTGAAGGACGCCCGGGTGTGGCAGCAGGAGGTGGAGACCTACGACGTGTTCGACGGCGACACGCTGCTGGGCCGCATCTACCTGGACATGCACCCGCGTGACGACAAGTACAAGCACGCGGCGCAGTTCGACCTCGTCGCGGGTCAGGCCGGCAAGCGCTACCCGGAGGCCTCGCTGGTGTGCAACTTCGCGCGCCCCGGCGAGCTGATGACACACGACGAGGTGGAGACCTTCTTCCACGAGTTCGGCCACCTGCTGCACGCCATCTTCGGCGGTCACCAGAAGTGGGCGGGCATCGCGGGCACCCGCGTGGAGTGGGACTTCGTGGAGACGCCGTCCATGCTGCTCCAGCAGTGGGCGGGCAACCCGGAGGTGCTGAAGGAGTTCGCGAAGCACCACGAGACGAACCAGCCCATCCCCGCGGAGATGGTGGAGAAGCTCCGCGCGTCGAAGGAGTTCGGCCAGGGCCTGTGGGCGCGGCGGCAGCTGTTCCTGTCCGCGGTGAGCCTGGACTACTACTCGCGAGAGCCGGGCTTCGACACGACCGAGGCCCTGGTTGCCCTGCAGACCCGGCTCAGCCCCTTCAAGCATGAGCACCGTGACGGCACGCACTTCGAGGTGGCCTTCGGGCACCTGGATGGCTACTCGGCGGCCTACTACACGTACCTCTGGTCCTCCGTCATCGCGAAGGACCTGGAGACCGAGTTCCAGAAGAAGGGCTTCCTCGACCGGGAGACGGCGATGAAGTACCGCCGCACCGTGCTGGAGCCCGGCGGCGCCAAGCCCGCCGCCGAGCTGGTGAAGGACTTCCTCGGGCGCGAGTACGGCTTCGACGCGTACCGCGCGTACCTCGACGCGAAGTAAGAAGCCCCGCGGCACCCACGCGAACGCAGCTTGCATGCCCCAGGCTGCGTTCGTCCGCGGTTCCCTCCCCGGGAACTGCGCTACCCACTCGCGCCCATCTCTTCCCAGCGCGCTTCCGGGTAGCCAACGCCGTCCTGCCCCCTGAAACAACGGAGAGGTCCACCAGGCTACGCGCCTGGGTGGAGAGCGCATTGCTACGGCTTCAGCTGTCCCGGCTTCGGATGGGGCAGTGTGGAGGGGGGTAGCCGACGTGACACCCATGCATCGACGAAGAGGGGGCTGGCTCTTCCTTGCGGGCGCAAGTCTCGCCCTGCTGGTGACCAGCTGCACGGATGACGGACCAGTGGCCCGGGTCAAACCCGACGAGGAGGTGCCAGGAGAACCTGGTCCACCGGGGCAGCCCCCGGTGGCAGGCGAGTGCGAGAGCGCGCCCCGGAATCCGAGGCGCGTCACGCTCCACCGTCTCAACCGCGCGGAATACAACGCCACCGTGAGGGACCTGCTGGGAGACACCACCCAGCCAGCCCAGGACTTCCCTATCGACGACCACGGCTACGGCTTCGACAACATCGCCGACGTGCTCTCGCTGTCGCCGCTGTTGATGGAGAAGTACTCCTCCGCGGCGGAGCGGCTGGTGAATGACGCGTGGACGCGCGGCGTCTTCAATTCCTGCGCGCTGGACCCGCTCAACCCCGCGCCGTGCGCGCACGAAATCCTCTCCAACTTCGCCCGCCGCGCCTGGCGTCGGCCGGTGCAGCAGGCAGAGGTCGACAAGCTGATGACCTTCGTCACCCTGGCGAGCCAGCACGCGGATCCACCCGAGGTGGGCGTGAAGCTGGCCCTGCGCTCGGTGCTCGTCTCTCCGCACTTCCTCTTCCGGGTGGAGAAGAACGCGCCGCCAGGGAGCACCGAACCGTACACGCTCGACAACTTCGAGCTGGCCAGCAGGCTCTCCTACTTCCTGTGGAGCAGCATGCCGGACGACGCGCTGTTCGCCGCCGCCGAAGCGGGGAAGCTGAGCGACCCCGCGGAGGTGGAGGCCCAGGTGCGGCGCATGCTCGCGGACCCGAAGGCACGCGCGCTGGTGGAGAACTTCGCCGGCCAGTGGCTCTTCACCCGCGCGCTGGGCACCGCCGTGCCGGACGGCACGCTCTATGGCGCGTTCAACGAGGAGCTGCGCGCCGCCATGCGCACGGAGACGGAGCTCTTCTTCGCGGAGTTCATCTCCAGCGACCTCAAGCTGAAGGACCTCATCGACGCGCCGTTCACCTACGTGAACGACTCACTGGCCGCCCACTACGGCCTGCCATTGCCCGGCAGCCCCACGCACAAGCGCGTGGACCTCACGGGCCACCCGGAGCGCAGCGGCATCTTCGGCAAGGGCTCGCTGCTCACCGTCACGTCCAACCCGGACCGCACCTCACCGGTGCAGCGCGGCGTCTGGGTGTTGGAGCAGCTGCTGTGCTCGGCGCCGCCGCCGCCGCCGCCGAACGTGGAGAACCTGCCGCCGCCCATCACGCCGGACATGACGATGAAGGAGCGCATGGCGCTCCACCGCAGCGCACCGGCGTGCCAGGGCTGCCACCGGCTGATGGACCCGCTGGGGCTGGCGATGGAGAACTTCGACCCCATTGGCCGCTGGCGTCTCCAGGAGGTGAGCGGCGCGCCCGTGGACGCCACGGGTGACCTGCCCGACGGCGCCATCCTCAACGGGGTGCGGGACATGCAGACCTACCTGAAGGAGGACCCGAAGCTGACCAACTGCATCACCGAGCACATGCTCACCTATGCCACGGGCCGTGGCCTGGACGAGGCCGACCACTGCGCGGTGAAGGATGTCGCCAAAAAGGCCGAGGCCCGCGGTGGACGGCTCGTCGACTACATCCTCAGCATCGTCTCGAGCAGCCACTTCACGCAGCGTGGCGCGGAGGAGGAGCAGACGCCATGAGCAAGAAATTCAGACTCTCGCGACGGACCGTCTTGCGGGGAACGGGGGCGCTGATGGCGCTGCCCCTGTTGGAGCAGATGCTTCCCAGCAAGGCACATGGCGCGCCGGGCACCGTGCCCCGCAGATTGGCCGTCTTCTACACGCCCAACGGCATCCACATGCAGAAGTGGACGCCCACGATAGAGGGCCCCGCGTGGGAGCTGACGCCCACGCTGGAGCCCCTGGCCGCGGTGAAGAACGACCTGCTGGTCGTCACCGGCCTGGCGAACAGGCCTGCCTTCCCGGATGGTGACGGGCACCATGCCGCCGCCACCGGCGCGTTCCTGTCCTGCGCCAAGGTGTACAAGACGGAGGGCACCAATATCCGCGTGGGCATCTCCATGGACCAGGTCATCGCCAACCACATGACGGCGACGCGGGCCACCCGCTATGGGTCCATGGAGCTGGGCATCGACGCGGGCCGCGGCATCGGCAACTGCGACTCCGGCTACGCGTGCCCGTATGCCAACAACATCGCGTGGGCGGGGCCTCGGACACCGGTGGCCAAGGAGACCAACGCGCAGGCCGCGTTCAACCGGCTCTTCGCGGGCGGCATCCCCGGAGAGACGCAGGCGCAGATCGAGAAGCGGCGCGCTTACGGCAAGAGCATCATCGACGTCGTGCGCGATGACGCCACCGCGCTGAAGGGCCGGCTGGGCACCTCGGACCTGCAGAAGCTGGAGGAGTACTTCACCAGCGTGCGGGAGTTGGAGAAGCGGGTGGAGGACGTGTCCGTCCCATCCATGACCTGCGCCACGGGAGCCGCTCCCATCGTGTCCGAGGACCCGACGGAGAAGACCAAGGCGATGATGGACCTCATCATCCTCGCCTTCCAGTGTGACCTCACCCGGGTGGCCACCTTCATGCTGGCCAACGCGCGCGCCAACAAGGTCTACCCCTTCCTGGGGCTCAGCGGCGCACACCACACGTACTCGCACCACCAGAAGTCGCAGTCCAACTACAACGCGCTCGCCACCATCGACAAATGGGAGGTGACGCTCCTCCAGTACCTGCTGGAGCGCATGAAGTCGGTCATCGAGGCCAACGGCCTGTCGATGCTCGACAACTCGATGGTCTACTTCTCCAGCGAAATCGGCGACGGGGACTCTCACAACCACGTCAACCTGCCCATCATCCTGGCGGGCAGGGGCGGCGGCGCGCTCACGCCGGGCCGGCACATCGTCTACCAGGAGGACCCGCTGGCCAACCTGTACATCTACCTGATGCAGGCCATGGGCGTGCCCAACATCACCACCTTCGGTGACGACGGGACAGGCCCGCTGCCGGGCCTTGTGTAGCCCCGGCAGTCCCGTGCGCGGCGGAGCATGTGAGCGGGCGGCCCACCGCACGCAATGCCCCGCCGCGCACGCTTCACATGCATGAGCGGGCGTCCTGGCGCATCATCCCCCTCATGCCTTCCTTCCCCCGCGCATCCCGCTGGTCCGCCTTGCTCCTGCTGCCGCCGCTGCTCGGCTGCGGGAGCGGAGGCACCCAACAGGGGCGGCGACAGAACGCCACCTCCCGGCAGGCCGTGGCGACCCGGCAGCCCGCCGCGTCCGCGAAGCCGAAGGAGCCACGCGCGGCCCTCCCCGATGCGAAGGACTTCTCCGGGGACATGGTGGCCGCGCACAACCTGGCGCGCTCCCGGGCCCAGCCCGCCCCCAAACCCGCGCTGCCGCCGCTGGCCTGGTCCACCCAGGCCGAGCGCAAGGCCGCGTCCTGGGCGAAGGCCTGCAAGTTCGAGCACAACCCGGACCGGGGCGACTTCGGGGAGAACCTCGCCGCCGCCACGCCCGGCGCGTGGACCACGTCCCAGGTGGTGAAGAGCTGGGCGGACGAAGCCGCGGACTACGACTACCGGCGCAACACCTGCCAGAAGGGCAAGGTGTGCGGGCACTACACGCAGGTGGTGTGGCGCAAGACGACAGCCGTCGGCTGCGCCACGGTGATGTGCAACAAGAACTCACCGTTCGGCGCGAAGTTCCCTACCTGGCAGCTCTGGGTGTGCAACTACGCGCCGCCGGGCAACTGGGTGGGTCAGCGGCCCTACTGACCGCGCCCCACGGGGCCGGTGTGTCCCGGGTGCCGGACACTCACGCGGCGGGAGGTGACGGCCCTCCGCCTGGCGGCGGATAATCCCCCCATGCTCCGCCCCACGCCCCGCCATCTTCGACCGCTTGGCCTGCTCATCCCCCTGCTCCTCACCGGCTGTGGCTCCGACACACCCGGAGAGGAGGACGGCGACACCGAGCCGCTGGTCATGACGCAGTTCGACCGCGACATGCTGGCCGCGCACAACGCCGCGCGGAGGAACGTGTCGCCCGCGGCATCTCCCGCGCTGGAGGACCTGACGTGGGACGAGCAGGCGACGCGCACGGCGAAGGCCTACGCCGCGAAGTGCCAGTTCTCGCACAACCCGAACCGCGGCAACCTGGGGGAGAACCTCACTGCGGCATCGTCCAGCGCCATGGGCGCCCAGGGTGTGGTGCAGGGCTGGGTGGACGAGGCCGCCCACTACGACCACGCCGCCAACACCTGCGCGAGCGGCAAGGTCTGCGGCCACTACACCCAGGTGGTGTGGCGCAACACGCGGGCCCTGGGCTGCGCCGTCCAGGAGTGCACGACGAACTCGCCCTTCGGTTCCCAGTTCCCCAATTGGACGCTCTGGGTATGCAACTACGCGCCGCCGGGCAACTACGTGGGCCAGCGCCCCTACTGACGCAGGTGCTGGTCCAGGAAGGCCGCCACCTGCTGCCAGGCCCCCGCGGCGGCCTGCGCGTCATAGCGCTCACTCGACGGGTTGGCGAAGGCGTGCTCCGCTTCGAACTCCAGGATGTAGTGCCGCACGCCCGCATCATCCAAGGCCTGCCGGAAGGCCTGCACCGTCTCCAGGGGGATGGACGGGTCCTTCGTGCCGAAGATGCCCAGCACCGGCGCGCGGATGGCGGCGAGCTCCCGCGCCTCCGTCACCGGGTTGCCGTAGTAGAGGACCGCCGCGTCCAGCTCTGGCATGGCCATGGCCGCGTGCAGGGACCAGCCGCCCCCGAAGCACCAGCCGATGGTGCCCGTACGCGGCGCCTGCACCCGCGCGTCCTGCCGCAGGAAGGCGTGCGCGGCCGTCAGCGTCTCCTGTGCGCGCGCCGGGTCCACGGCCTTCAGCAGCGCCAGCGCCTCATCCCGCGTGGTGGCCACCTTGCCGCCGCCATACAGGTCCACCGCCAGCGCGGCGTAGCCCTCCGCGGCCAGCCGGTCCGTCCAGTGGCGGATGTGGTCATTGAGCCCCCACCACTCATGGATGACGATGACGGCGGGCAGCGGCCCCTGCGCGCCCTGGGGCAGGCTCAGGTAAGCCTTCGTGCCGGCCACCTCCACCTCCTGGCCCTTGAGCGCCGGCGGCGCGTCCTCGCGCAGCGTGTGCAGCGCCTTGAACTCCGACTCGGAGACAGCGCCCGTGGCGGACGGCTCGCGGAGCACTTCCCGGGCACGGCCCTGGACGCAGGCGCTCAGCAGCAGCGCTCCCATCATCAACAGCAGGCCCTGGCGCATGATGTGTCGACCTCCGTGGGTTGGCCCGTCCCCGATGCGGAGACGCTGGAGACAGGTGGACTACCCCGAGGTAACCCCCCTCCGCCACCCCGGTGCCCGCGAACGCGAAGAGGGCTGGGAGGGAAGAATCCCCCGCCAGCCCCCTGGGCGTCCTGCGTGAAGACGGTGACTACTTCTTCTCGGCCGCGGAGGGCTTGCCCGCCGGCGGCGTGCCGCCCATGGCCGGCATCTCCGGCGGCTTGACGATCTCCAGCAGCTCCACCTCGAACACCAGGGCGGCGCCACCCGGGATGTTCGGCGGCGCGCCGCGGTCACCGTAGGCGATGTCGGACGGGCACACGAGCTTGGCCTTGCCGCCCACTTTCATCTTCTGCACGCCCTCGGTCCAGCACTTGATGACGCCCTGGAGCGGGAACTGCGTGGGCTCGCCACGCTTGTGCGAGCTGTCGAACTCGGTGCCGTCCGGCAGCGTGCCGCGGTAGTGCACCTTCACGATGTCCGACGCCTGGGGCGACGCGCCCGTACCGGCGGTCAGCTCCTTGTAGATGAGGCCGGACTCCGTCTTCTGGGCGCCCTCTTCCTTCGAGGCCGTCTCCAGGAACGCCTTCGCCTTCTCCTTCTCAGCCTCCGCCTTGCGGGTGCTGCGCGCGCGCGCCAGCTCCTGCAGCTTCGGGCCGTACGTCTCCAGCTCCACCGCGGGCTTCTCGCCCTTCACCTGCGCGGTGATGCCCGCCTTGACGTATTCCAGCTCCTCGGGAGTCATGTCGAACACGCTCACGCTGCGGCCAATGGACAGGCCGAGCGCGTACAGCGTCTTCTGGTCCTCCGTCTGCGGATTCGCGCTCGCGCCGGGCGCCGTCGCCGTCGCCGCCGGCGTCGAATCCGTCTTGCCCTGCTGCTGGCAGCCCGCCAGCACCAGCATTCCCGCGACCAGCCACGTCTTCTGCATGTCGTTGCCCTTCCTTGCTTTTTGGAGCGGCAGTGAGACATCGCCGCAGTCAGTTCTGAGGGGCGACTTACTACAGAAATGGCCTGACTTCCGGTTCGACGGCACCCCAGAAGCGTCCCCGTTCCTGAGCGACACCCCGCCCGCCCCCAGGGCGACCTCATGTCCTTTCCAGCAGGTGGGGCTTTTCATTACCCGCTTCACCCGACGTCAGCCGCGCCCGCCTCCAGGTAGCCCAGCAGCGGCGCCAGCACGGGCGCGACGCGCTTGTAGGCCGCGGTGTCGGCGGGCACGGTGCGCAGCACGCGGGCCAGCCGCTGCCGCCGGCCGGGCGCTTCCACTTCCGAGGCCACCGGGGCCACGTAGGTGTGGATGGTGAAGAGGATGGCGCGCGTGCGGGGCAGCCGGGTGAGCGTCTGACGCTCCAGGCGGAGGAAGCAGCGCTCGCCCGCATTGTCCGGGGTGATGCCGTCGAACAAGTGCCGCCACTCCGGCAGCGTGCGCGGCTCCAGGTCCAGCCGCTCCGTGACGCTGATGGCCCAGTTGCAGCGCGTGACGGGGCGCCCGGGCTTCAGGCCCTCCATCAACTTCAGCGTGGAGGGCCCCAGCTTCGCGTTGAACTGGGGCACCGGCTCGTGGACGGCCAACAGCGACCGGCCCATTTTGTCCCCCAAGCACCACCCGGAAGGGAAACACAACTGGCCCGCCACCAGCGGGAAACCCTCATGCGTGCCGTCCAGCAGCAGCAGGTCCTCCTGAACCTGCCGGCCAAACCAGTCCAGCGGCGCCAGCGGCAGGCTCGCCGCGTCCCCCGGCGTGAAGTCCGTCCGCGTGTCCAGCAGGCGGTTGCGCCAGCACCAGCGCGTGCCCTCCACCTCCAGCGAGAAGTGCTCCGGCGATTGACGCGCCATGGCAGGCAGCAGCACCGTCAACGTCTCCCATTGGATTTCCTCTGTGCCGGGCCCTCCCTGGAAGCGCTCGGCGTGCCCCGCCGTCAGCAGCGCCGCCTTCAATGCCACTTCGTCCGCATAGCGCGGCGCGTCTACTTCAATGAGTGTCTCTTCGGGCCTCAGCGCACGCACGCCCAGCGACATTGAAAAGACATCCTGCTCGAAGGGGAAGTAAGGCAGCACCGCGTCGACCTCTCATGAAGGATTGGAGCAATTTATCAATCGCGTTGCAGAACGCATCGCGTCACGGAAGCGCGGCTGTTTTTCGCTGTCTCACCCTTGAGGTTGTTCATCTTCACGGGGAGGATTCGCACTCCGGCCCGCGCCCTGGAGCGTCGTGCTCAGAAGCCAGAAGGCGCAGCACCTCCACAGGAGATACCTGATGCATCCTCTGCCGCTGTCGCGCGCGCCCCGTGCCGCGCTTCTTGCCCTCGTGGGCCTGATTGTCCTTCCCGCCTGCTCGGATGACGGCGATGACCGTCCGGATGCGGGCCAGCCGGACTCTGGCATGCCCGCGGACGCAGGCAGTGACGCGGGCAGTGACGCCGGCAGTGACGCGGGCACCCCGGACGCCGGCGGCCCCATGGCCTGGCCGCAGGAATTCTCCTGCGAAGACAAGGCGCAGACCGAGCTGACGTTCAAGCCGGGCCAGGAGCAGGACCTCCAGGACGCGGTGAACGCGCTGGCTGATTGCACCACCATCAACCTGGGCGCGGGCACCTTCCAGTTCGACAACGCCATCACCATCCGCGCCAACGGCATCACCGTCAAGGGCGCGGGCAAGGGCGCCCAGGGCGAGGCCACCGGCGGCGAGGCCAGCACCGTGCTGGACTTCACCCACGCGGCGGCGAACACCAACGGCTTCGACGTGGTGAGCAAGCTCTTCACGGTGAGCGACCTGGCCGTCTGGAACGCGAAGAAGGATGGCCTGCGCATCGAGTCCTCCGTCAACGTGAACATCCAGCGCGTCCGCACCGAGTGGGCCCAGGAGAACCTGGAGAGCAACGGCAAGTACGGCATCTACCCCGTGAAGTCGACGTACGTCCTCGTCGAGGACTGTGAGGCGTACAACGCCGCCGACGCGGGTATCTACGTCGGTCAGACGCAGCACACCATCGTCCGGCGGAACGTGGCGAAGAAGAACGTGGCGGGCATCGAAATCGAGAACACGAAGTACGCCCACGTCGCGCACAACATCGCCGAGGACAACACCACGGGCCTGGTCGTGTTCGACCTGCCGGGCAACCCCATCCGGGGCACGGACATCTACATCGTCGACAACACCATCACCGGGAACAACCGCCCCAACTTCGCCTCCGTGGAGGCCAGCAGCAGCACCGTGTCCCAGGTCCCCGCCGGCACCGGCACCTTCATCCTGGCGTCGCGCCGGGTGGAGATGGAGCGCAACACGTGGGGCAACAACAACACGGTGGACATCGCCATCCTCAGCGGTCTGGCCATCGAGCCCGACCCCGTCAAGTGGGCGGCCGGCTTCTTCAACTACCCCAGCCAGGACATCTCCATCCACGACAACACCTTCACCGGTGGCAGCGGCCGAATGGTGGACAACGGCACGCCGGACCCGGAGCGCCGTCCGCTGGGCGCGCTGGTGGGCGCCGTCTACCAGTACGGCGCCGCGGCCCACGGCGTGACGGGCGTGGAGCACGTGCTGTGGGACGGCGTCGACCCGGCGCCTCGCAATGAGGACCTGGCCAACCCCATCAACATCTGCTTCACCCGCAACACGCTGCCGGAGGACACGCAGGCCTCGGTGGTGGACTTCGACCTGCAGGCCGTCGGTGGCCACCTCTCTGCGGGCCCCACCCCCGCAAACGCGGCCGCCGCCTGGGGAGAGACGCGCCGCTACGTCCAGGGCGCCGAGCCCTACAACTGTTCGGGCTTCACCCCGGCCCTGACCATCCGCTGAGACATCGTGAAGAACGGACGCATGTACAGGCCGTTCATCCCAGGACTGGGCCTCGCCGCGGTGCTGGTGACCGCGGCGCTGGCCTCGTGCTCGGGTGACGAGGACGGCGTGACGCCGACCCCGGACGGCGGAGGCGGCTCCATCGTCGACTCCGGGCTTCCGCCCGAGGACAGCGGCACCCCGGATGCGGGCTCGGGTGACGCGGGCGACGACGCCGGCACCCCAGAGGACGCGGGGACGAACGAGGACGCGGGGACACCAGACGCGGGAGTTGCGTTTCCGCCCAATACCCTGTCGGGCTTCGGCCTCTTCACCGGGACCCCCGCGACAGGTGGGCTCCAGCCGGTGGAGGGGAACATCCCCTATGCGCTGACCACGCCGCTCTTCTCCGACTACTCGGTGAAGTCGCGCACGCTGTACATCCCGCCGGACGCACAGGCCGGGTACTCGGCCAACGACGTGCTGGACCTGCCGGTGGGCACCATCATCACCAAGACGTTCTCCTTCCCCGCGGACCTCCGCGTCCCGGAAGAGAACGTGCGCGCCATCGAGACGCGCGTGCTGGTGCACAGGCCCGGGGGCTGGGAGGCCTTTCCCTACTTCTGGAACGACGCCCAGACGGAGGCCACGCTGGCCAACGGCGGCCGCGTCGTCCGCGGCGTGCGCTTCATTGGCGAGGACGGCGTGGAGCGGACGCTGGACTACCTGGTGCCCAGCAAGAACCAGTGCCTGAAGTGCCACCATCTCCAGGACGCACAAGAGAACCAGGTGCTGCTGCCCATTGGTGTGAAGGCCCGCTACCTCAACCAGGACCACGACTATGGCGACGGGCCCATCAACCAGCTTCAGCACCTGGCCAACCTCGGCCGACTGACGGGGCTGCCTCCCATCGACCAGATTCCCCGCGCGCCGAACGCGTTCAACGAGGAGGACGGCACGCTGGAGCGGCGCGCGCGCGCCTACCTGGACATCAACTGCGCGCATTGCCACAACCCCAAGGGGACGGCGGGCACCACCAGCCGGCTGTTCCTCAACGTGGACAACACGGAGGCGTTCACGTTGGGCGTGTGCAAGCGGCCGGGCTCCGCGGGCGGTGGCGTGGGCGGTGAGTTCGACATCGTCCCCGGCAGCCATTCGGTGTCCATCCTCTGGTACCGCATGCACACCGAGGAGTCGGGGAAGATGATGCCGGAGCTGGGCCGCGTGCTTCGCCACGACCAGGGCTCACGACTCATCGCCGACTGGATTGACGCCATGCCGGCGCAGTCCTGCAAGTAGGTCCTGGGTCAGACGAGCGGCCCCTCCGTGCCCGGTGCGCGGAGGGGCTTCTCGTTTCCAATGCGTGACGGCCGCGCCGCGTGACAGGGCGCGCGCGTGCCGCATAATCGCGGGGACATGTCCCTGCCCATGCTGCTCCGGGCCGCGGGGGTCGCCGCCGCGCTCGTCCTGCTCTCCGCCTGCCGCATCGAGTCCGCCGCGCCCGCGGCCGGGCCCACGCTGGCGCGCGAGGGCACGCCCTCCGGAGACGTCTGGGTCTACACGTCCATGTACCGGCACGTCCTGGACGCGCTGGAGCCGCTGCTGAAGGCGCGGCTCCCGGACGTCCGGGTGCATTGGTATCAGGCGGGCAGTGAGAAGGTGGCCAGCCGGCTGGAGGCGGAGCGCGCCGCCGGGGCCATCCGCGCGGACCTGCTGGCCACGTCGGACCCGTTCCTCTACGAGCGGTTGGCCCGTGAAGGCGCCCTGCTCCGCTACGCCTCGCCCAACGTGCTCCGGGTGCCCCGCGCCCTGGTGGACCTGGACGCGCGCTACGCGGCCCTGCGCCTGTCCACCATGGTCCTGGTGCACCGGCAGGACGGGCCACCGCCGCCCACCTCCTTCGCGGCGCTCGCGGCAGGGCCGTGGACGGGACGCGTGGCGATTGGAGACCCGCTGACGTCGGGCACCGCCTTCACCTGGGCCGTGTTCTGCGACGCGAAGTACGGCGAGTCCTTCTTCTCCGGGCTGCGCCAGCGAGGCGCCATCGTCGCGGGAGGCAACGCGGCGGTGCTCCAGAAGGTGGAGAGCGGCGAGGCGGATGCGGGCGTGCTGCTCCTGGAGAACGCGCTCGCGGCCCAGGCCCGCGGCAGTCCCATCCAGGTGGTGTGGCCCACCGATGGAGCCGTCGTCATCCCCGGCCCCGCGGCCCTCTTCGCGACGACGCCCAACCCCGTCGCGGCGAAGGCGGTGGTGGACGTGCTGCTGTCGCCCGAAGGCCAGCGCATCATCATGGAGAAGGGAGACATGCACGCGGTGGACCCCAGGGTCGCGGGTCCTCGGGGAGAGGCCGGTGTCTCGGCGTTGCTGGAGCGCGCGCGCCCATGGACGCCCGAGTTGCTCGAGCGCGGGCTCACACAGGGCGGCGCCGTGAAGGAGCGCTTCCGCCAGGCCTTCTCACAATGAGCGCGGCGGCGCCCAAATCCCAGTGGCTGGGGCTCGGCCTGTGGTTGGTGCCGGTGCTCTGCTTCTCCGTGCTTCCGGTGGCCGCGCTGCTCTGGCGGGGCCTGGGCCACTCCGGGACGGGCGGCCTGGAGTGGCTGCTCGCCGAAGGTGGCGCGCTGGGGAACACGCTGCGCATCGCCACGGGCGCGGCGGTGCTGGCCTTCGCCCTGGGAGCGCCGCTGGCGCTGGTGCTGCAACGCACCGACCTGCCCCTGCGCGGGGCCTTCACCGTGCTGTTCACCCTGCCCTCCGCCGTGCCCGCGTTCATCTGGGGCATGGGCTGGCTGTCGCTCGCGAGCCCTCGCGCGGGGTACCTCAACCGACTGCTCGGCGATGACACCTTCGACATCTACGGCCCCGCGGGCATCGCCTTCGTGGAGGGCGTGTCGGGCCTCCCGCTGGTGCTGCTGGCGGGCGCGGCGGCCCTGCGGCGCGTGGACCCGGCGGTGGAGGAAGCCGCGCGCGTCTGCGGCGCTTCGACGCTCCGGGCGCTGCTGACGACGACGCTGCCGCTGGCGCTACCCTCCCTGCTGTCGGGCGCGGTGATGGTGTTCCTCATGGCGGCCTCGTCCTTCGGCGTGCCGTACCTGCTGGGCGTGTCGGCCTCACCGCCCACGCGGGTGCTCACCACGCGCATCTATGAACTGGTGCTGATGGGCGGTGACCAGGGCCTGGCGCGCGCCGCGCAACTGGCGACGCCGCTGCTGCTGCTCGCCCCCATGGCGATGCTGGTGACCTGGGCGCTGGGCCGGGCCGGCCGCGTCCGCCTCAGCGCGGGCAAGGGCCTGTCGTCCCGTCCCTTCCCGCTGGGGCGCGCACGCGGGCTCATCCTGGGCGCGGTGAGCATGACGGCCGCGGTGCTGGTGCTGCTCCCGCTGGGGGCCATCCTCCTCACGTCGCTCCAGCGCAGCTTCGGCGCGGCGCTGACCTGGGAGACGTTGACGCTGACGCACTGGGCGGGTGTGCTGCTGGAGCCGCGCACGCTGCACGCCACGGGGCGCAGCGTCCTGCTGGCGGCGGGCGCGGGTGTCCTGGTGTGTGGGCTGGGGCTCGCGGCGGCGGTGCTGCGACGCGGGCTGCGCCGCCTGGGCGCGGGCGTGGAGGCGCTGGCGGTATGGCCCTACGCGGTGCCGGGGACGGTGCTGGCCCTGGCGCTGCTGCTCGCGTTCTCCCGGGACTTGCGCTTCATCCTCCTGGACCGCGTCGCCTTCGTGCTCGCGCTGGCACACACGCCTTGGCTGCTGCTCATCGCCTATGTGGCGAAGTACCTCGCGCTGGGCGCGCGCAACAGCGAAGAGGCGCTCGCGCAACTGGACGCCTCGCTCACCGAGGCCGCGCGAGTCAGTGGTGCCGGCCCCTGGCGCGCGTTCGTGGATGCGCCCCTGCCCTTGCTGCGGCCGGCGCTCACCGCGGCCTTCGTCCTGGCGTTCCTCGCATGCGCGACGGAAATCACGATGTCCGTCCTGCTCGTGCCCGCGGGGACCGAGGTGCTCGGGACGCTGCTGTTCGAACTCCAGAGCTACGCGGACCCCGCCGCCGCCGCGGTGCTGGCCTGTGCCTTCATCGCGCTGGTGGTGGTGGGGCAGGCCCTGCTCGCGCTGCTGACCCGGCGGCCCGTGGACACGCGGTGATGGCGGAGGTGTCCGACATCGCCAGGGAGCCGGCGGCTTCCTGGCGGTGCCTTCAGGACCTGCTCGCCATCACATGCACGCGCAGTACATGCCCCGGATGCAGTGCCCGTATCCCTCGCCACAGAAGTGGTCACAGTCCGAGTTGCGCTCACAGATGGCCTGGGTGAACTCAGGCGCGTTGGCCTCGGCCGTGGACGGCATGAACGCCATTCCGAAACCCGCCGCCAGTCCCACACCCAGCGCCATCAGCATCGCAATTCCATTCTTCTTCATCGCGTGACTCCTTTCGGGGAGCCCTCAGCCTAACTCCAGACTCAGACATGAGGCAGCCAATCCACACGCCGCGTGCTTCCGCGATGCAACAGCAGACTTCCTGACACACAGCGACATGGTGTGTCGGACACGGCCTCGAAGCACCGTCGCGTCAAAGCCGAGCGACTCACGGCAAACGGCGGCGGCCAGGGTAGACTCCGTCACCGCCGCATGAGCGACTTCCGACGCGCCACCCGTGACGACAACACCGCGCTGCTCGACCTGTTCGGCGCGGTGCCCATGCAGGGAGACCTGGTCCTCTCCGCGCAGCGAGCGCCCGACTACTTCGGCCTCTACACCATGCAGCGCGGAGAGACGGAGGTCTGGGTCCACGGCGAGCACGGCCGACTGGACGGCATGGGCGCCGTGCACGTACGCGACGGCTGGCTGGAGGGCCGTCCGTGCCGGGTGGGCTACCTGGGAGACCTGCGCACCCGCTTCTCCGCGCGCCGGAACCGCGGCCTCGCGCGCTTCTACGGGCCCATGATCGAGGAGAGCGCCCAGCGCCTGGGCGTGGACACCTTCCTCACGGCCGTCATGGCCTCCAATGCCCCCGCGCTCCATGCGCTCGTGCGGCGGCGGCCCGGGCGCGTGAGCCAGCCGCACTACACCCTGCTCCGTCGCTTCTCCGCCGTGTCCATCCAGTTCCTGCTCCGCCGCCGTCCCCCACGAAGCGCTGTGACGGTGCGCCGCGCCACGCCCGCGGACGTCCCCGCTGTCTCGGCGTTGCTGGACGCCGACCACCGCGCGCGGCCCTTCGGCTACCGCTTCGACACGGGTGAGCTGGAGCACCGCCTCGCCCACTGGCCCAGGCTGCGAATCGAAGACACCTATCTGGCCTTCGACGCGACCGGCGCGCTGGTGGGCTGCACCACCGCCTGGAACCCGGAGGCCGTGAAGCGCTACCGCGTCCATGCCTACCGTGGAGGCATGCGCTGGGTGCGGTGGGGCTGGGACACGTTGGCCACCGCGCTCCGCGCTCCGCGCCTGCCCGCGCCGGGAAGTGACTTCCGCTACTTCTATCTCTGCAACACCAGCGTGCGCGGAGAAGACCCGGCCATCCTCCGCGCGCTCGTGGAGCGGGTGTACGCGGACTTTCACGGCCAGGGCTTTCACTTCTTCACCCTGTATCAGGACGAACTGGACCCGCTGGCGCCCGCGCTGAAGGGCTTCCTCCAGCGGCGCCTCGGCTTCCACCTCTACGCCGTGACGCCCGCCTCACGTCCCCGGGACACCTTCCCCGCCGGGCGGACCGGCTTCGAAATCTGCCTGCCCTGACGCACTCACTCCGCGTGGAGCGTGAAGCGCCAGGGGACCTGCTCCAGGCCGGAGGCGCCGGCGAGAAACAGCGTATGGAGGCCGCTCCGGTTCGCCACGAACCGTCCGTCCCGCAGATTCGCCAGGAGACCGCCAGGCGCGATGAGCGTCACGCGGAGCGTGCCGGCGTCCAGGCCCAGCCGGTACGCGCGCCCCCCCTCCAGCCAGACGGAGAACACGTCCGTGTCGACGGCTGACTGGACCACGCCGGACATCGAAGCCGGCAGCTCCAGGACCTGCGCATCCTCGCTGGAGTCCGCATGGTCATCGAAGGCCACCTCCTCCAGCATCAGGGAGAAGCCCTCCACGCCATTCAGGGGTTGGAACATCAAGGTGACCTGCTGGGCGTCTCTCGCGCTGAAGAGATGGCGTCCGCCCTCCAACCCCAGGATTCCCACGGCGCCTCGCGGGTTCAGGGACAGGTCGGCGAACGGCGCATAGGACGCAAGATAGATGGCACGTGCCTGGGTGTAGAAGGCGATGGCATCCGTGTCCTGAGGTGAGTCGAAGCGGCCCGTGATGGTGGTTCCCGGGGAGATGAATGTCGCCGTCTCTGGAGAGTCGCCGTGGTCATCCGTTCCCGCGTCCACCAGCGTCAGCACGAAGGAATGCGCCCAGGGAGTCCCTCCTAGGACGCGGAGGGAGTAGGTGCCCCAGCGAGTCATGCGGACCCGCAACTGGTCGGTCGTCGTGAGCGCCACGTTCGCGCCATCTTCGTCCACCACCTGCGCCGACCACCGCCCGGCCCCTTCCGTCCGCAGCGTGTAGACATGCCCGGGCTCCCCCGTGAAGGAGAAGACATCCACGTCATCACGCGACTGAAGGGTGACCGCCACCGGGACACCCGGCGTCACGGGCGTGGCGGTCTCCAGTGTGTCGCCATGCTCATCGGGCCCCAGGTCCTCGAAGCGGCAGGCGGCATCCACCGGGAAGGTGCCATGGTCGGCAGCCAGCATCAGGAGCCAGTCTCGCTCGGACGTCGCCTGCAGGCTCACCGTGAGCGGCTCCCCTGACGTCCCCTGCACCGCATCCATCAGCAAGCCGGTCGCGGACTGCAGCGTCAACTGAAGGAACGGGTTGGGAGCCTGCTCACAGATGAAGCGGTAGCCATGCCCCACCCGCGAGCGGAAGGTGAACACATCCGCGTCAAAGGGCGAGGAGAGCCGCACGGGGAACGACGTGCCGGAGCCGGCCTCCAGGACGGTGGCCTCCTCCAACGTATCGCCATGGTCGTCCACGCCCAGCGACTCCAGCTCATACGTGTAGCGCCCGTACGAGTCCCTGCTGGAGACCTCGAAGTACCAGGTGCCCTCGGAGAGCGTGGGGAACCACGACACCCTCGCCCCCTCGACAACGGAAGGCATGTCGTGGGCGTTCCCAGCCACATCCAGCAACCGCACCCGGCACTCCACCAGCAGCAGCCGCGTGCACGAGAAGCGATACAGGCCGCTCGCCTCCACGGTGACGGCGAACAAGTCCCTGTCCAGCATCGCCGCCCGCCGGCCCTCGTCGATACGGCCCTCCTGGGGCGACATGGGGAGCGTCAGCACGGTCGCGCTGTCGGGCGAGCCCCCATGGTCATCCGGCTGCGTGAAGGCGGCGACCGAGCACGTCAGCCCCGCGGCCCGCTCCCACGCTCCGCAGCGGCACATGGGCTGCCCCGCGTTGGAGAAGCAGGTGCCCGCGGTGCACCGCAGCCCCGCGCAGGCCACCTCATCCCCGGGCACCTCCACGGAGTGGCACGAAGCCAGCCCCAGGACGAGGAGCAGGACCACCGGAAGCAGCCCCGGGGACCGGGCGGAACGCCGTGCATGGGCCATGACGTTCCGCCCTCCCATTCAGACCACCCGGTGCTTCCAGGTTCCGCGCCGGAACAGGATGACGGCCACCAGCGCCATCACCGAGAACGCCACCGAGATGGACAGGAATGCCCCCGGCGGCCCCAAGCCCAGGGGGCCGGAGAGCACCCACGCCAGGGGCAGCTCCAACAGCCAGAAGCAACAGATGTTGAGCACGGTGGGCGTGGTGGTGTCCCCCGCTCCGTTGAAAGCCTGCGTCAGCACCAGGCCGAAAGCATAGAACAGAAAGCTGGCGCTCAGGATGCGCAGGGCGAGCACCGCTTCCTTCATCACCGCGGCGTCGTTCGTGAAGATGCCCACCACCGGATTGGCCGCGAGGACGAACAGCAGCCCCAGCGAGCCCAGGAAGACGGCGTTGATGCGCCCCGCCGTCCACACCGCCTGCTCGCCCCGCTCCGGCTTTCCCGCGCCCAGGCTCTGTCCCACCATGGTGGCCGCCGCGTTGCTTAGCCCCCACGAGGGCAGCAGCGCGAACAGCACGATTCGCAACGCGATGGTGTAACCCGCCACCGCCGCGCTGCCGAACGTGGCCACGATGCGGGCCAGCACCACCCAGCTCGTCGTGCCCACCAACGCCTGGGCCGTGCCCGCGCCCGACATCCGCAGCATGGCCAGCATCGTCCCCGGCTCCAGGCGCAGGTGCTCACGCCGCAGCCGCAGCCGGCCGGAGCCCCGCGCCAACCGGTAGAGTTGGTACGCCACGCCGCAGGAGCGCCCGAAGGTGGTGGCCACCGCGGCGCCCATGACGCCCAGCTCCGGGAAGGGCCCCACGCCGAAGATGAGGAGCGGCGCCAGCACGATGTTGATGGCGTTGGCCAGCCACAGCACGCGCATGGCGATGGCCGCGTCCCCCGCGCCGCGGAAGATGGCGTTGATGAGGAACAGCAGCAGGACGCTGCCCATGCCACCCAACATCACCTGCGTGTAGCGGATGCCGTGCTCCAGCACCCACGGCGAGCCGCCCATCATCGCCATCAACGGCCGCGCGAAGTAGACGCCCGCCACCGACACCGGAATGGACAACACGACGCCCAGCCCCACCGCCTGCACCGCCGTGCGCGCGGCCCGCTCCGGGTCTCCTTCACCGATGCGGCGGGACACCAGCGCCGTGGCGCCGATGCTCAGCCCCGCGGACGCCGCGTAGATGATGGTGAGCAGCGACTCCGTCAGTCCCACCGCCGCCACCGCGTCCGCCCCCAACCGGCCGACGAAGAAGACGTCGACGACGGCGAAGACGGACTCCATCATCATCTCCAGCACCATCGGAACGGCGAGCAGGAAGATGGCGCTGCGCACCGGAAGCCGGGTGAGGTCCCTCTCGGTTCCGTGAATGGCTTCCTTCACCGAAGCCCAGAACCCCTGAGGTCCCTCTTCGGGCGGACCCCCTGCTTCCGCCGGCACGGGCTCGAACCGGACCGGGGATGACTCAGACATGCTTGCCTCCGTTCGCGCCGTTCTGTCAGGAAGGCGGAAAGAGGTCCAGGGACGCCACGCCCCCTGACACCTGACGCCTCTCTCCTCCAGCCACCCCTGCGCGGCGAGCGGGCAACCGCTCCCAGGGCAAGGCCCGGCCCTGGGAGCGTCGGACGCTGGACAACCTACCTGCGCCGTCGGGCCGTCGGGCCGACGCGCGCGTGGGTGTAGGGTGCCGCGTCAATGGTCATCAGCCTGCCGCACGAAAGTGCGCTCGCGGTGCCTGTTGGAGGGGCCGCGCACTTCAGCCTCTCCAGCAGCGCGCGGGTGCTGGGAACTCTCCACCTGGGTCCGGGAGCCAACATCGCGCAAGGCGCGGTGGTGCGCTCGCACGAAGGCGCCGTGCGGTTGGGCGCCGGCTCGGCCGTGCTGGAGAACGGTGTCATCATCGGACTGCCGCAGCAACCCGTCGCGGTGGGAGAGCGCACCTTCCTGGACCACCGCAGCATCGTACTCGGCGCGGAGGTCGGCGCGCTCTGCGATGTGGGGGGCGGCTCCATCCTCATGCCCGGCGCGCGCATCGGCACGCGCTGCCTGCTGGCGGAAGGAACGCTCATTCCAGCGGGCACCGTGGTGCCGGACGACTCCGTCGTCGTGGGCCGCCCCGGCCGCATTCTCCGTCGAACCAGCGCGGATGACCTGGAACGGCTCCGGAAGCGCCGCGGCGGAAGCCTCGACCTGCCGGGCCAGCCACTCACCGCTTTCTCCGCGAGAGATCGCGCAGAGGACGCTCCCATGGGACAGCTCTATACGTTTCGCGACAAGCACCCACTGGTGCACCCCACCGCCACCCTCTTCTCCTCGGCCGAGGTGACAGGGGACGTCATCATCGGCCCGGGCTGCATCATTGGCCCCGGGGTCAAAATCCTCGGGGATGGCAATGGTCCCGTGCGCATCGGCGCGGGCGTGCAGGTGCTGGCCAACACCGTGCTGCACCGGCTGTCGGACCACACGCTGACGCTGGAGGACGGCGTCATCATCGGTCCGGGCTGCACGGTGCATGGCAGCTACGTGGGCGCGAACACCGTGGTGGAGCCGGGCGCCATCCTCTGCGACGGAACGCGGCTGGGACGCGGCAGCTTCGTGGGCGCGGGCAGCCTGGTGAAGCAGGGCAGCGCCTTCGCGGATGGTGCGCACATCGAAGGCTTCCCGGCGACGCAGACGGGGACGTTGGCGTCCCTGCCGCCGGTGCCCCGCTGGGCGCTGCGGCCGGAAGACCTGCCAGGGCTGCGGCGCATCGGCTAGGGCGCGCGCCGGCTCACCGCTGCTTGTCCGCGTGATTGAAGGCGGAGAGCAGCGTGCCCATGGCATGGAACGCCAGTCCCATGCCCCAGCCGATGGCGGGGTACTGCACCCACCAGTTCGGCCCCGAAAACAGGTCGATGAGGGTGAGCCCTCCCATGACGATGGTGTAGCTCGTCGCGTGTGACGCAAGGCCCATATAGGCCCTGCGCAGGCGGCGCTGCGCCTTGTCGCGTCCCGCGCGCGCGGAGATGACGCTCTCCACGGCGGCTTCGCTCACGCCCATCTCCCGGGCCATGGCGAGCAGGTCCTCCCGGGTGAGCGAGCGCTCCACGTCCTTGCCCGCCAACGCGCGAGCCGTGGCCTCGCGGATGATGTCCGCGGCCTCGCTCTGGGAAAAACCCGGAGGTGCACCGCGCTGCCGTGTGTCCGCCATGAGACTGGGACGCTAGCGCGGCGTATCCACCACGAAAAGAGAAGGAATCCCCCCACGCCCGTTCTCGCTGGCGGCTCACCTGTTTTCACACAGTGCGAAGGGGGAACTCATGCTTCGTGGCATTCGCAGGTCCATGTTCTGTGCGTTCGGCCTCATGGCCGCGGCGTGTGGTGGTGACGATTCACGCGCCCTGGAAGAGCCACCCGTCCAGGTCATCCCTGAAGCGTGGCTGGGCGAGGCCGCGGGCGCCGAGCGCCCACACCTGGAGGCCCTGGGCGATGTCCGCATGCTGAAGGACGTGGACGCGGAGGCGTTGTTCCGCGAAGCCTCGGCGCTCAAGCCCGAGGGAAGCACGCGCGCCGCGGCGGAGGCACCGGCCCCGTCGTCCACGGCGCTCTCCTTCATTGGCATCGACGTGAAGAACAACAAGGCCTACCGCCTGCGCACCGACGCGGCCAACCTGGGCCGCGTGGCGGAGGAGCTGGCGCGGCGCGGACTCAACGGCGCCTCGCGCGGCACGCTGGATGACGCCGCGCGGCTGGGGCCGGTGAACAGCGATGAGGCCCTGACCTCCGGGACGGTCTCCGGCCAGACGTGGAGCAACGGCGTGGACACGCGCATCCGCATGGGCCTCGCGGATGGCTATGCCACGAACTCGTGGCCCTATCGGACCATCGGCCACCTGAGCGCCGGATGTTCGGGTGCGCTCGTGGGGCGCCGCGTCGTCGTCACCGCCGCGCACTGCGTCGTCAGCGCGTACAGCGGGTGGAACCCCATCTTCAACACCTTCACCGCCCGCCGCGACGGCGCCACCGCGCCGTGGGGTGTCCAGGACGCCATCTGGTACTGGGTGCCGGAGGGCTACATCAACGGCTCCTGCAACAGCGTCGCCAGTTGCAACCGCTACGACGTCGCCATCATGGTGCTCGAGGACGACTTCCCGAACGGGCACCCGGGCTGGATGGGGCACTGGAACGCGTCCACGGACACGCTCAAGACGTGGTCCAGTTTCATGCGCGGCTACCCCGGCTGCGGCCACGTGGCGGCCCCCGCGAGCTGCACGGCCCGTACGCTGTACGGCGACACCCAGCAGTGCAAGACGGGCAACGCCTACAGCCTGGACGCGGACGGCTGGCACCAGGAAATCGAAATCGGCTGCGACGGCAGCCCGGGCCAGAGCGGCTCGCCCATCTACTCGTATGACGCGCCCGTCTCGGGGCCGGTCGTCGTGGGCCAGTACAACCAGTACTACTGCGACGCCACGGGCTGCGCGGGCAACGCCTTTCCGAACAGGATGGGGCACCTGACGCCCTCGTGGAACAACTCCATCAGCTACTTCAAGTCGCTCTATCCGTAGGTGACGCTCCGGGACGCGCGTCCGTGGCAGGGGTGCGCGTCCCGCGGCCGTGCGGAGAACCCGAGTCAAGCGCGCCAGCCCGCCAGTGACGGCTTCCGTGCGCTCCACTGCCCCCGGGGGTCGTTCCGCGTCGAAAGGCCCCGACAGAATAATGAGGCGCCCACGCACCTGGTGAGGACGATGCCTCCATCCGACGCCGCAGCACTCGGGAGCAGCCACCGGCAGCCCGCCAGTGAAACACCCGTCGGGTATCCCCTGGAGCATGACCACACGGTCCAGTTCTATGAGGACGAGGCCTTCGTCATCGACATCGTCGAGGCCTACATCACGGGAGGGCTCGAACGAGGAGACCCGCTCATCATCATCGCCCAGGCAAACCACCGGCAGCAGCTCGTCGCGCGGCTGGTGGCCGCGGGCGTGGACACCTCGACGGCCATCGCGAGCGGGCAGCTCGCCCTGCTCGATGCCCGTGAGACCCTGGCGCGCTTCATGGTGGGGGGACGCCCGGACTGGGAGCGCTTCCGCGAAGTCATCGGCGCCGTGATTGAGCACAGCCTCGCGGCCTCGCGCCCCGGCGCCAAGGTCCGCGCCTACGGCGAGATGGTGGACGTCCTCTGCCTGGATGGGATGCCGGACGTGGCGGTGGAGCTGGAGGCGCTGTGGAATGACCTCAGCGTGCTGTACCGCCTGTCCCTCCTGTGCACTTACGCCATCGGCCACTTCGGCCAGGCGGCGCATGCGCGGCCCTTCCTCGCTGTCTGCAAGGCGCACGCACACGTCATTCCCACCGAGCGCTACACACGGCTCGCGGATACGGAAGGACGGCTGCGAGAGATCAGCCTCCTCCAGCAGCGCGCCCAGGCGCTGGAGGCGGAAGTCCAGCAGCGGCAGCAGGCGGAGCAGGCCCTCCGCGAGGCCCTCCATTGCCGGGATGAATTCCTGGCCCTGGCCGGTCACGAGCTGAAGACGCCCCTGACCGCGCTCCAGCTCCAACTCCAATCACTCCCCTCCGCGGCGGCGCGGAAGGATGGTGGCGGACGCCTGTTGGAGCGGCTGGACAAGGCCATCCGCCATACCGAGCGGCTCGCAACACACATCGACGGGTTGCTCGACGTGTCCCGCATCGGAGAGGGCCAGGTGCCCTTGATGATGGAGCCGCTCGACCTGTCGCGGCTCGTCCGGGAGACGGTTGCCCGCGCCATGACACCGGCGGCCGAGGCGGACTGCCCCATCCAGTTGATGGCGGAGGTCCCCATCGAAGGCGTGTGGGACCCGCTGCGGATTCAGCAGGTGGTGGGCAACCTCCTGGTCAATGCCTTCAAGTACGGCAAGGGCCGCCCCATCGAGGTGCGGGTGGACGGCGCACCGGACCACGCGCGCATCCTCGTGAGAGACCACGGCATCGGCATTGCCCCCGAGCGCCAGGAGCGCATCTTCCACCGCTTCGAACGCGCCGTTCCCTCGAGCGCCTTTGGAGGGCTGGGCCTGGGGCTCTACGCGGCCCGCCAGGTCGTGGTGGCGCACGGCGGCACCCTCCGCGTGGAGAGCGAGCCGGGCCAGGGCGCCACCTTCATCGTGGAACTGCCCTACCGTCCGCAGTAGCGCGGCGGCGGGCTCAAATCCAGAAGGCCATGTCGCGCTCGGCGTCCTCGGGCCCCGAGCCCTGGCCGCCCTCCCGCAGCCAGCGGCGATACGCCTCGATGTCGGCGTGGTGCAGGTCCGCCTCCGTGCCGGAGTAGACGCCTCCACCCGGGCCGTCCAGCAGGGCCTCGCGCTGGATGTCCATGATGACCACGTCCTGCTGGATGACCTGCCGCGTGTACCACCGCACCAGCGGCATCATGGCGCGTCCCACCAGCGCACCGGGGACATCCACCGGCAACCGATAGCTGATGGCCGTGTAGACGAGGCTGTCCGTGGGCCCGATGGGCGTGCACTGCGAGTTGATGACGAAGCCGTGCTCGCCCCACAGGTAGTCCACGCGCGTGACATTGGGGACGTAGAACTTGTCCGTGTGGAGCAGCGGCAGTCCGCGCGGATTGAAGAGCCGGCCCAGGCCCGTGACGGTGTCCTGTGCCTGCTTGTACGTCACCAACACGCTGCCCGCCGTGCGCCGCACCGTCGCCGGCACGCGCTTGCTGGCGGGCCTGCGGAACCAGCCCGGATGCACGAAGAGCGTGTGCGGGACGTCCATGAAGTTCTCGACGAGGTTCGTCACCCCGTTCGGGAAGCGCGTCACCATGAAGTAGACGGTCCACCCCTCCTGGTCCCAGTAGGGCACGCGGAACGGCGCGGACCGGGCGGGCTCGGCGCCGCCCATGTAGACGAAGACGAGCCCGTCCTGCTCCAGCGTGGGAAAGCGCGTCAGGCGTCCCAGCGCGCAGGGCGCGGTCGCCAGTCCCTCCCGCGCGCAGGCATCGGCGTCGAGCAACTCGCTTCGCTGCGAGGGCCCCAACGAGGGCACCTCCACCACGGCGCCCGACGCGTCGTAGACCCAGCCGTGATACGGGCAGCCGATGCGGCCATCGAAGACCGCGCCCCGGGACAGCCGCGCGTTGCGGTGCAGACACCGGTCCCGGAGAGCGGTGGGCTGCCCATGTACGTCACGGAAGAGGACCACCCCCGTGCCGAAGAGGGTCCGCGCCAGGGGCTCGCCTGGCTTCAGCTCCGTGGAGAGACACGCGACGTACCAGAAGTCCTTCAGCGCGCCACAGCGCGTGAGGTCGGCTTCGGCCTCCAGGTCCACGTTGGGGGCGGGCGAGGTGTCACGCGAATGCAGGCGCAGTGGCGGTCTCATGTGGCGGCTCCGGAGAAATGGTCCGACCAGCCCGTCAGGCGGTGCAGGTCCACGGGCTTGATGTCGCCCGCGCGCTGGCCCAGCGCGACGCAGCGAGCCTCGTAGCGGCGAGCCCCGTCCACCACGCGCACGGCACGCACCGGACCGAGCTGTCCCAGGGCTCGCGCGTAGCGGTAGTGGTGTCCCTCGCAGAGGGCGTGCTCCACGGCCTCCGCGGCGGCTGCGAGCCGTGAGGCGGGGGCGTCCGTCTCCAGGAACAAGACGTAGGACGGCGCGGGAGTCCACTCGGGCGCCAGCATGGAGAAGCCGGGGCGCGCGCCGCCAAAGAAGTCCGGAAGCACGGCATCCAGCACGGCCCCCACGCGCGTGCTGGCGAGCTTCTCGCCCACCAGGTCACAAACGGCGTCCGCTCGGCCGACGAAGCGAAGGCAGGGCGTCGCGTGCTGGAAGCCCTCCACGCGGACCCGGTCGCCCAGACGGTAGCGCAGCAGACCGCCCGAGGTGGACAACAGCACCGTGTACGTGCGGCCCTGCTCCAGCTCGTGTGCGAGGCGCGGTCGCGCGGTGGGCTGCTCGCTGTCGATGAACTCGAAGAAGTGGCTGCGCACCGCGAGCACGGGAGCGGGCGCATCGAAGAGGGGCACGGTGACGACGCCCTCCGTGGCCAGCAGCCCCTTGCCCTGCACCTCCACGCCCGGAAAGCGACGGCATGCGGCGGGGAGCGCGTGGGCTGCCTGTGCGTCCGTCCACATGCTGAGGAGCGACAATCGAGGCCACAGCGCGCGGGCGCTCCAGCCACCTCGCAGCACCTCACGCAGCAGCGAAGCCCGCTCCGGGCGCGGAGAGAAGCGCATCCGGGCCAGCACCGCTTGCATCGCGGCTTCATCGCGCGCGGCGCCAGACACAGGCGGCCTGCAGCGCCCTCGCGTCAGGTCATCAGCCAGTCGCTCCCCGTGCCGCTCCAGCGCGTCCATGAGGAGCGTGAGGAAGCTGGGGTTCCACACGCTGATGAGAGACAGGTCCTCGCGGGCGACGAGATGCCAGAGCGTCACGTAGCGGCAGGACTCCACATCTGGCAATGCCCCCACCTCACCGGGCACCGCGAAGATGCGGGACAGCAAGGGGCGCAGCACGCGCGAGAAGTAGGCGCTGTCCTCCGCGCTGCCCACGGGAATGCCGCCCGCCGTGCGGGCCTGCTTTCGCGCCAGCGGGGAGATGGACCAGTAGCTGGCGCCCTCGCGCAACGCGGGACGGCGGTGGAGCAGCTCGAAGAGCATGGGGGCCAGGGCACGCTGGAACTCGGACAGGAGGCTGCGCGTCATGGGCACCCGCTTGCTGGCGCCCGAGGAGCCGCCCGAGAGCTCGAAGCGCAGCACCGGCTCACGCGTGAGCACCCGGGCCTCGCCCGCGGCGATGCGCTCCACGTCCGGAGCCAGCGCGTCCGGTGTCACCCACGGCACGGCGGCCTGGAAGTCACGGGCGTCGCGGATGCGGTGGAAGCCAGGAATGCGCTCCGCCTGCACGCTGCCCACGGCCGAACGAAGCACCCGCTGCAGACACACCGCCTGCGCGGCTTCGGGATGATGCAAGGCCCGGTAGAAGCGCAGCGCGGAGGGAGCGAGCACGGCCCGCAGGCCGCTCAGCGGCAAGGAGGGAACACTCACGACGGCCTCAGGTCCCCACGCGGACACCGGCGTTCCGCAGCCCTCGCCGGGCCCAGCCGCGAAGCTGTCCGGACACGCTCCGCCCCAGCGCCAGGAAGAGGTCCCACCAGCGAATCTCCACCAGGCACACCAGCTCCTCGCCCTCGCCATGACGCGGATTGCGCTCGGCGAAGAAGGCGATGTCGGGGTGCAGCGCCGCCGCGCGGTCGATGGGCGCGACGCCATCCCGCACGCGATAGTGCGCCCCCTGGAAGCGCAGCGTGCCCCGCGACGCGTCGTACTGCGCGCCGAACCAGCGGGTGGCCAGCGCTTGCAGGAAGTCGGCGCGGCCGGGTGGCGGCGTCCAGTCCCGCCGAGGCATCGTCCTGGGGAAGTAGTTCACCGCGAGCAGGTACGTCTTGAAGCCGGCGCTCAACAGCAGCCAGTGCACCGGCCGCAAGGGATGCCGGAGCTTGCGCGACAACACGAAGCGCCCGAAGCACACCTGCAACACCTTGTGGCCCCACCAGTCGGGGTGGATGACCGTGTCGCCCGAATACACCACCTCCACCCGCTGCCCGTCAGCGAGCTCCTCGGCGACGCGCAGCGTGCTGAAGCCCACCAACTCCCCACCTCTCCGCGCGTGGAGGAGGATGACGTATTGCTTGGCGTCCAGGTCCTCGGCGAAGCGCTCCGGCGACACGCCCGAGTAGCAGAGCTGCATCAGCGCCAGCATCTGCCCACGCTGCGCCTCCGTGAGCGCATCACGCCGCACCGTCGAACCCTTGAGCGGCGACATCATGGCCGGGCACGCCCCTGCAACACCTCCGCGTCAGGAGGCTGCCGAAGCTCATGCGTGCGGTCCGGCGACAGCGACACCTCCTGCACGTCGCCCCCGTACCAGTGCACCCGCGCCGTCACGAGCCCCGAGTACCGGCCCAGCCCGAAGTGCAGCCGCGCGTCCGCCGCCGCGGAGAAGCCGCCCATCAACCCGACTTCCTGCACCTGCTCCACGCGCTTGCCCGCCTCCTCGTAGGAGACGACCACCCGGGTGCCCACCGCGCTCCGGTGCGTGCGCCCACCGTGGCCCACCAACGCGAGGCCCACGAAGTGCGCACCCTGGCGCCCCTCCGAGCGCAGCGTGTTGCGATACAGCGACACCGGCCCATGCTGATTGGTGATGAGCGCGTCCAGGTCGCCATCTCCATCCAGGTCCGAGAGCAGCACACCTCGCGAGTTGTCCGGGTCGTCCAACCCGAGCTCGCGCGCCAGGTCCACGAAGTGTCCAGGCTTCGCGTCACCCAGGTTGAGGTACGCGCGGCGCGCTTCATTCGGATAGATGGTGCGGCCCCGGATGTCGCCCCACTTGTCCGCGTACGTGTGGACCTCCGGGCCGGACTGCATCAGCTTGTGATTCACGTACCAGTAGTCCTTGCGCTGGCCCTCGGGGATGCGCCACCGCGCCGCGTCCAGGCGGTCATCCACCATGCCATTGGCCTGCACCAGGTCTGGCCAGCCGTCGTTGTCCAGGTCTCCCGCCGCCGCGCCCCAGCCGAAGCGCCGCTCGTTGAGCGCGCCGCGGAAGGTGGCCTCGTCCCGGAACTCCGGCGTGAAGGCGTCCTTCCCGGGGCCCACCATCCACAGCAGGCTGCCCTCCGCCTGGAGCGAGTGGTGGACGTTGGAGACGTACAGGTCCAACCAGCCGTTGCGATCGAAGTCCGCCACGGAGGCATTCATGCCCTTGTACGTGTCCTTTCCAATCTCGCCGAAGAGCCGGCCCGCCACGCGGCGGAAGTGCTTGCCGCCCTCGTTGAGATAGACGTCGTCCGGCCCGAAGTCGTTGGCCACGTACAGGTCCGTCCACCCGTCACGGTTGAAGTCCACCGTGCTCACCGCCAGCGACCAGTGCGTCTCCGGCATGCCCATCGCGGCGATGTCCACCTTCTCGAAGGTGCCGTCTCCCTTGCCGCGATAGAGCGCGTTGAGCCCACCGTTGGCCGCGTTGTGCCAGCCGTCATGCATGAAGCGGAACATGCGGCGGTCGTCTGCGTGCTCGGGATCTGGCAGTCGGAAGAGGTTGAGCGGCACTGGCGGCTCGTAGTCCGGCAGGTGCGTGGTCATCACGTTGAGCACGAAGAGGTCCAGGTGCCCGTCCCGGTCATAGTCCAGGAAGGTGAGGCCCAGGCTCACCGCGTGGTCCGTCACGCCCGCGGCCTCCGTCACGTCCTCGAAGCCCGCCGTGCCCGTCTCGCGCAGCGTGTTGCGCAGCAGCCGGACAGGCCCGAAGGCCACCGCCACCGCGAGGTCCAGGTCGCCGTCTCCGTCCCAGTCCACGAAGGTGCCGCCGCCCGGCAGGCCCTCTTCCTTGTAGCGGGTGGCGAAGCGCTCCAGCGAGGGCACCGGAACCCGTTCGAAGCGGAGGTCGCCGAGGTTGCGATAGAGGATTGCGTGGTCCTCGGGCCGCGCCAGCGGGTGCGTGAGGAACAGGTCCGGCCGGCCATCCCCGTCATAGTCCCCCACCGCGACGGAGTCTCCCACCGCCACCAGCCACTTCGCGACGTGCCCCAGCCGTGGGTCCAGCTCCTCGAGCGTGTTGCCCATGGTGGAGTCGAGCCCCGCGGCCCGCGCCTCCACGCGCTCCATGCGGAAGTCCAGCGGCGAGGTCCGGACGCCGGGCGTGGCGGCCAGGGTGTAGCCACCCACCATGAGACCTCCCAGCCCGCCCACCACCGCCGCGCGCTTCAGCCAGCCGGAGGACACCAACGTGCGCAGCGACTCGCGCCACCCGCGCTGCCAGGCGGCTCGCGCGTGGAGGAAGAGGAAGCGGATCGTGGCGCACGTGAGGGCCGCATAGAAGAACGTGTAGACGCTCTCCTTGAAGTGCAGCACCAGGTCCACCAGCGTCACCGCCAGCGCCAGCAGTATCTGCCCGCGCCGCGTGCCCGGAGACGTGGCCGGGTCGGTGAGCATGTAGAAGACGAAGATGAAGAACGACGGCGCGCCCAGCGTCCCGAGGAAGAGGACCTCCGGCGGCAGGTGGTGCCGGAGCACATAGGCGCGCAGCGCCGTCTGGAGCGCGTAGAAGAAGAGGAAGCTGACCACCAGCCACCCGCGCCCCACCCGGAAGAAGAAGAGCACCAGCGCCGCCATGAGGATGAAGGCGGAGAGGGCCACCTCGCCGTTCGCCCACTGGTAGGCGGGCGCGGCGGTGATGAGCTCGCGCGTGAAGAGCAGCGACATGGCCACGCCGAACATGGACGGATTGAAGACGTGGCGCCCCTGGAAGGTGAGCACGTACTTCGAGCCGATGGCGATCCACACCGGAAGGAGGAGCAGCCAGCTCGAATGCGAGTAGTTGAGCAGCAGCGCCAGCGAACAGCAGGAGATGTACGCGCTCAGGGGGACGACCTTCTGCCGCTTCAGCCCCCAACCCAGCGCGACGTCCAGCACGCTGCCCGTCACCACGATGGCGGCCATCTGCCACGGGCTGCGGTTGAAGCCGAAGAAGGTGAAGCCGAGCACGCCGTAGAGCGTCAGCAGGAAGGCGAAGGGCAGGCGCGGGTCGTTCCAGCGAGGCCAGACCCAACCCCAGCGCTCGACGCGCGGCGCCGTGTGCAGCGGGACGTACACCTGTGCAGCCGGGCTCACCCCGGGACCAACGCTCATGGAAGCCCGCCTCCCGCCGAAGCGCGTCGCCGCGCGCGTGCGGAGCGTGCCCCGTGGAGCGCGCCCTGTCCAATCAGGTCAGGGGCTTGCAAGCGCCCCTCCTGTCCATGCATCCATGCCATGCCCGGGGCATTGCAAACTCCGGGCACAGGTCCTTCAGCACGCGCGCTTTCCGATGCCCTCTCCGCACACCCGAGCCCTCCTCGCCATCCTGGCCGCTGCCTGCATCGTGGCGGCGGCCGGGTTCCGTCACGCGCAGAATGTGAAGGGCTCACGCGGCGGACGCATCTCCGGACCCAAGCTGGCGTGGCTCTTCTACGCGGTGTTCCTGTGGTTCCTCGCGTGCCCGCTGGTGGCGCTGGACGTGGCGGTGCCGGCGGAGGCGCGAGGCGTGCTGGGCGCGTTCGCCGCCTTCATGTGGCTGCGTGGCGTGGCGGAGCTGTACCTGCTCTACGGCGCGAAGCGCTGGCGGCCTCCGTATGGCGTGGCCCATGACGTGGCATGCATCGCGCTGATGCTCGGCGGCCTGTTCTGGGGCCGTGCGCGGTGGCTGGGTGTGCTCGGCCCCGAAGACCTGTGGGCCCTGGCCTTCCTGGGCCTGGTGCTCGTGAGCCTGTTCGTCGAGGTCGCCTACGCGGCCCTGTTCTTCCACGCCGTGGAGGGCCGTACCACGGGCGAGGACGGCATCTGGTTCGCGGACGAAGAGCAGGCACGGTTCCGCCGCATCAACCGGCTGACCCTGGCGCTCAACGTGCCCCTGTACGCGGGACTGGCCGGCCTGCTGGCGGTGGGGACGTGGTAGACGGCGCACTTGCTAGAGCATCAGGTGCTTCCAGGAATCGGCCCTGTAACGCAGACGCGGTAGCTCCAGCGCGGTGGAGGGAATGAAGAGGTAGTCCTCTTGCGGCTTCAGTCCAGCTCGGACCGCAAGGCGGACCAGCGCAAGGCCTTCAATGGACACATAGGCCTCGGTCGCGAGCACCTCTTCCGCTTCGGTCTCCCTCTCAGCCAGCCTCCGGTAGCGGACTTCGCGCTCCTCCATCATCTGCGTCAGCGCGGCGTCGAACGCGTCTCCATCCGCAGCAAGCAGTGCCTGACACACCAGGAGCCTCGCGTCTGTCGTCCCCTCCAGGCACTTCTCGTAGCGAGAGAGAAGCACCTGGCCATCCTGCGCGGCTCTCTCCAAGAAGAAGTGGTCCATCAGGAAGCGCACGAAGAGGAAGTCCTCCTCGTACTCACGATCCTTGTCGGGACTCGCGGGAGAAAACCGGCTGAGTTCCCGTGCGGCTTCATCGTCACCACACGCCACGGCGTCAAAGAAGGGCGCCGCCCGGCTGGTCAACTTCTTCGTTTCTTCCGAGGCCCGGGAGAAGAACACGAAGGCACGGGCGCTCGCGTGAAGGCATTCGTGCAGGCGCGCAGACGTACCAGAAAGCAGGAGTGAACCAATGCCAGCCACGCGAAAGTTCTGACAAAATCGCAAGGCCTCCTTCAGACCTCCTTTTCCAGCCGCAAATGCCGGAAGCAACTCTTCATTGTCGCCAAGAGCATTGCCAATAAAAACGGGCAGGAACTTCGAAGCCAAAGGAGCGTCCTTTCGAGGGGAAGGCTCAAGCCTTCACAGCCGAGACTGCAATCTCCCGCAGTACCAGGTTTGTGAAGCCACGCTCCTTGAACGCACGAACCAACGGCTCGCTCACGATGTAGCGCTGCAGGTCTTGCTTCAGGCGGAACAGTCCCGGTGCCCCAATCAACTTCTGCGGATCCAGCACCAGCTTCCGGATCGCAACGACGGCACCGCTGCGGTGGTACTTGATATCACTGGCAGCCGCATCCACGGCATCGATGCTCCCCAGCGGATTGATGAAGAAGTAATCCTGGCTGCGGACACGCTCGCGGTGGTCCAGCAGGGTGAACGGCAGGTACTCGATGGCCGCACCCACACAGTGCGCTGAGACAGCCTCCTTCACTGCCGCAGAAGCAATGAGATAGTTGAAGTTATTACCCAGCAGAGAAGACAGTTCGATTCCGGCATGCTCCTCGCTTGGCTTGACCTTCACATCAGAGGGATAGTCCGTCCCAATGGGTTCGCCTGCCGCCAGGCAGTAACCATCCAGCCCCAGCACCTCGGGCTCTTGGTCCAGAAAGAGCAACTCCGAGTTATTGATGTCTCCCAGCGTCTCAATCTCGAAGTATCTCATGACATCCCACTCAGCAACGTATCAAGCGTTCCAGCGTAGCCCGGACTTTCCGTCTCGCGCTCTGTCTTGCTCATTCGAGCTGTGATCTGCGCGTAAAGCTCCTCGGAAAGCGCCTCAATCTGCTCCTTGGCCAATTCATGCTGAAGCTTCGTATGCTCTTTCATCTTGCGAACATACTTTCGCAATTCCCCCTCATACGTCCGCATGATCCCATCAAGCCGCTTGGCAACGTGTTCGCTATACGAACGATGATCTCGATACGTAAACGTAATCAGATGGCGCGGCAGATTCAGGGCTCCCGCCACCTTCCGGTCCATGGGAAGAATCACCATGTTATTCTTATGATTCAAGTTATACCCAGCCCGCGCCAGTCCCCGCCGGACAATCAACGTGCAGTTCGGGAATTTCTTCTCCAACTTATTGATTGCGTTCCTGAGCTGACTATTGGTGACGACGTGATGACCATTATGGATATAGGGCTTCCTGTAGTCCCACTTGAAGTTCCTATTGATCGGCGACTCAGCTACGTCCCAATCCCCCTGCTGAGGTGCCTTCAGTAGAAGCTGATACCCTTCAGGGAAGACCGGATACAGCGTTCCGCTCTTGCTGACATAGTCTTTTCTTGCGTCGGTACGAACGTGCCGCTTATTCGCAAGCTTCTTATACGCAGGCCAGTTGTAGAGATGGGAGTCCTCAAGCGCGTGCTTGAATGCCTGCCACCGGTGTGAGCACGTATAGGGCTCCCAAGCAGCCTCGTGCCTATTCAAACAACGACCACCCTCTGTCGTGCCCTTGGTACTGACGTGAATTCTATTGGCAACATCCTCTTCATGTTGCTTGGCAGAAGCATCCGTCACAAATCACCTCTCCAGTCTCTTGAAGAATGCAGAACCCACGTGCCCGCGTTCCGAGCTTGAAGCCACCAGCACTTTGTCGGAACGGGCATACCCACGAGCAAGCGCCCTGATCGCCACACACACGTTGACGGCACCGCTCGCCGCACCTGTATCTCCGACAGACGTAGCCGGAAGCATCAATTGCACATCATCCCTTAAATAATCTCGAAGCCTGACCCTCGCATACCCCCACTCACTGGAACGCCAATTCTCTCCATTGAGATCCAACACGAGGCTCCCGCCAAATGCCCCCCCGGCAATATCGCCGGCAAGAGACTCGGCCAGGCACCCAGCCAGCACATCACCCGGATTGCGCCCGCCTTGGCCAGGGTCCGCATGTTCCTCTCGAACTGCGGCACTCGAGACACCAACCTGCATCGGTGGCTGGCGCCTCCGTGCACTCAGTGTTGACTCAAGCAGGAAACAAGCCCCCGCCTCCCCTGGCATCAGACCACAAGGATTCGTCAACGTCTTCAAGCGCCGGTGGCCCGCAAGCCATTCAAGCGTCAACGGCTCACAGTAGGAGTCGACCGCGACGACGATCAACCGCTCGAGCCCGTGGCTCTCCATCCAATGTTTTGCTTGGTGGATTGCGTGGAGAGCGCCTGCATGCCCGAGGCAAAGTACCTCGGCGTTCCGTTCCTCAATTGGCAACTGCAGCGCTTCCAGAAGCGGCTCCAGATACGCGAGCCGCACGGGCTCCGTCGAAGGAGACGCATCTTCTGCATCACCCATGAACCTATCATCATTGTGATAGGGCGTGATGACCAACAGCCCCGTCAGACGCCAGAATGAAGCATGAGTGGCATCTGGGAGCGCTCCTTGGCAAATCAGGTCAGCAATACATCCGCGTGAGAGTCGCAGCCACCGACCAATGAGCGTGAATCCCTCGGTCAGCGCCCGAATGGGGTGCCCCGTAATGGGCCCCGTCTCTTGAGAAGCTTCGTCAAGGGCTTCGAAATAGGGCAACGGCTGAGGCCTTGCAAGTCCCGCTCGAATCGCCGCACAGGACGTCACGACATCCCGCCCGACGGGCGAAACCATCCCCAGGCCTGTGACGACAACCTCCACTGAGACCTCTCTGTTCCGGCGGCCCACGGCCAACGATCTTCAGTGATATCGCTGCTTTCGACCTCAATTCTCCCAACGTTCTCGACCACTGGCAAGCGAACACGCCCATGCCAAGCCCCTGGCCAACGAAGCGACACGGAGGGCACACGCAAGCTCCTGTGCGCAGCATCTTCTCTGGCTGGTAGACTGCAGCAACCGCGATGGGCCCATAGGCCCCGTCGGCCGGAGCACCGCATGGCACACCCCAACGTCGAGAACGAGACCCCCTTTGCCTTCGACATGATGGGACTCTCCGACGAAGACGGGCGACCGGCCCTACTTCTCGTTGTGAAGGCCACGTTCGTCCTGGGTGATGCGGGCTTGAAGCTCGCGGACATGCAGACCCCGGTGCAGTGGAGTGCCAAACCGTGGGGCCGCCCTGGAGAGTCCAGCGACAAGTACGAGCCCGAGAGCGCGCTCAGCAAGGTGGCCACGGACGTGGCGCTCATCGGGCATGCGTATCCGCCGCAAAAAGGAGCCACCGAGTCGCTTGTCGCCCTCCAGGTAGGCCCGTTGAAGAAGGCCGTGCGTGTCATCGGGGAACGAACGTGGTTCAAGAGCATGGGGCGCGTAACCGCCACGAAGCCACTTCCGTTCGACAAGTTGCCCCTCACGTGGGAGCGCGCATTTGGTGGCTGGGACCGGACGGATGCGGGAAAGCCCTCCTTCGAGCCACGCAACCCGGTAGGGGTGGGCTTTCGCTCCAGTCCGCGCCATTTCGAAGAGGGGCTGAAGCTCCCCAATCTGGAGGACCCTGCGACGGCCCCCTTGCGCGAGTTCGGCCAGAGGGTGGTCCCTGCAGGCTTCGGCTTCACCTCCCCTCACTGGCAACCCCGCGCGAAGTACGGGGGCACCTACGACGAAGCATGGAACAGAACACGCAAGCCCTTGGTCCCCAAGGACTTCGACCGGCGGTTCTTCAATGCGGCGGCGCCGGGTCTCACGGCCCCCGGATACCTGCGGGGCGATGAACCAGTGATCATCGCTGGGGCTTCGCCAAGAGGCCGGCTCTCATTCTCTCTTCCCGGACAAGCAACTCCAGTCGTGACCCTGGAGCTCCAAAGGGGGGAGACCTCGAAGCCCCCCATGAACCTGGACACCGTCATCCTCGACGCGGACGCGGACCAGGTGCTGCTCATCTGGAGAGGCCATGCCGTACTAGACGATGGCCTCCATGACGTACGCAGTCTGACACTCACTGCGGAAGGCACCTCCCTACGTAAGGTGCCATGATTGGCTGAGCATAGGCACGTGTGCCCTGCGCCTGCGGCTCCGCTCGCGCCACGAGGCCTCCGCAGGGTAAACTCTTCGCAGGAGGCGTCTGCCATGCCCGTCAATACCGGTGTGAACAAGATGTCCGTGGTAACCAAGGACAGCGGTGGCGTCACCGTCGCCTTCCCCGACGTGTGCAAGACGCCCAGCCCGGCGGGCCCCGTCCCCATCCCCTACCCCAACGTGGCCCAGTCCTCCGACACCGACAAGGGCACGAAGAAGGTCTCCGTGGCTGGAAATCCGGTGTGCGTGAAGGACTCCAGCTTCAAGATGAGCACCGGCGACGAGGCCGGTACCGCAGGAGGCGGTGTGGTCTCCGGCAAGACGAAGGGCAAAGCGGAGTTCGTCAACTTCTCCTTCGACGTGAAGTTCGAGGGAAAGAACGTGGCGCGCGCCTTCGACCTCATGCTCCACAACGACAAGAACACGCCCCCCTTCCCCGTCATGCAGGGTCCCGTCATCGCGATGGGCGGAAACGAAGGCAAGCCCAAGTGCCTCGTTTGCGAAAAAGAGGTCTGAACCTCCGCATCCTTACTCCTCGCCGGATCCCGTCAGCGGAGGGGCGCCTCCGTGGAGAGCAATCAGCACCATGGCCAAACATACGGGGCGCCTGCTGCATTGGAACATCTACGAAACGCACCTCGACGAAGCTGCGTTCCGTTGGACTCAATGGGAACAGGCACTCGATGCACCCGACTTCACCCTCGCAGACGTGGCGGAGTTGGAAGAGCAGTTCACAGCCCATGTGGATGGGTTGGTCCTCGGACGTGAGCCAGTAGCTCGCCGGCTTCTGGAGCCCGCTCTGGAGTCGGATGAGCCTGAACGCATCGCGACAGCCGCCTTGGCGCTCCTCCGGAGCGAGGAACCTTTCGGCCCCGCCTCTGTTCTGGCGGCGCTCCCGTCAGCCCCAATTCCAGCCCTTCTGCCTCTTCAACGCGCTCTTGAGCTTGCGCCCTCATCCGCCAGTCTTGCGGGCCTCCCGTCACTGCTGAAGCAGGAGGGTGTCAGCCCCGAGTTGCTGCCCCTTGTCCTTGAGGTCCTGGGCTCGCAAGGGCTTGCGACCGCAGAGGTTTGCCTGCCATTCGTCGCGCACTCAAATCCACAGGTTGCTGCCGCAGGGCTGCGTGCCGCCAGCCACAGCAGACTGCCAATTGCCCCCTCGGTGGTTCAACGTGCGTTGGACGCGGATACGCACCTGCTGCGAGATGCCGCCATTGTTGCGGGGTTGCAAGGCGGGCACAGAGGTGCGTGGGCGGCCTGTCAGGCCGCGGCCGAGCCAGGTGGGTCCGGAGGCCGACTGCCCCTGCTCTTGCTCGCCATGAATGGCGACGACCGAGATCTGAAGCTCCTTCTGGCACGGCTCTCTGGAGAGAAGTCCCGGCCCGACGCATTGTGGGCACTGGGCTTCTCGGGCCGAGTCGCTGCAGCCGACGCTTGCGTGGAGCACATGCGCCACGAGCCCACCGCCGCGCTCGCAGGCGAGGCCTTCAGCGCCATCACCGGGCTTCCCATTGAGGCGGATTTCGCAGTGCCGAAGGAAGAGCCTGAGGAGGGACTCGCCCCATTGGAGGAAGAGGACCTGGACGCGAACCTCAATCTGAAGCCAGAGGACGCGCTGCCAATCCCCAATTCCGAGAAGGTGATGGCTTGGTGGCACGACATCCGCCCGAGGCTGGACGCGAAGCAGCGCTACCTCGCAGGAACCCCTTTCACACCTCAAGCCCTGCTCGACGGGCTCGTGAACATGCCCATGCGGCGACGGCATGCCCTTGCCCTGGAACTCGCACTTCGGAGCCGAGGGGCAATCCAGGTCCCCACCCGTCGATGGGTGGCAACACAGGTTCTCACCTGGACAGAAGCACGCACAGCACCCACTTCCCTGTATAGCCGCCCATTCGCCGAAGGCCTCCGCGGCTGAACGACGCACCGCCAGGGCGCCCCGGTCGAAACGAGATACTTCAACCGGACAGGATCACAAAAGCGCTACGGGAAACACGAGACATGCATTCATTTTTCCTGCTTTCCACCATGGTCGATCCACAGTTCTGCGTCATACACGAGGAGCCCGGGTCCATCCGTGACACGAGTTGGCGCATCAGTCGTGGCTTGCGCACGGACAACCATTTTCCTCCCGATGTGACTTTCCAGATGGATGGCGAGCATAAAGGACGATCTACGCCGGATTTCATTGCCAACACCGTTCAACTAGCCATGGTCTCGAGTAGGCTCAAAGAACTCCTGGAGGCAGATTCGGGCGCGGACATCGAGTTCCTTCCAATCTCCATCACCTCGCCGCAAGGACGTGCAACGAAGGGAAGCTTCTTCATTGCCAACGTACTCGACCATCATGACTGCATTGACATGAGCCGCAGCGAGGTGGAGCAACTGGGTCTGGAGCCCGACCTTCTATCTGGTTTATTCAGGCTTCATCTTCTTCAGGAGCAGATTCCTCCACAGGCAAAGCTTTTCCGTCTCAAGACCATGCCATCCGCCATCATCATCCGCGACGACTTGCAAACAGCATTCAACGCTGCGGGCATCACGGGGATGAAGTACATTGGAATGGGTGAACGCTGTCGGATTTACTGAGTCCCCCCAATTTGGGCAGACCTCAAGAGCCTGGAGTCTCTCTCAACGCCATCGAGTTCTTTCGAACTGCGGGGCAAGAACGCCCTCGGAGCCATCAAGGAACTCTGGGGCTGTCGTCCGCGTGGCGTGCTGAGGGGCAATCAAGGACTTCAGGTGTCAGGGCGATGAATTCGCGCCCAGCCGCTCCACCAGCAGCGCCAGACTCCGGCCCACGATGGCGCGCCGGATCTGACCTCGGTCCCCAGTGAAGACGTGCCGCTCCACCGTGGCCTTTCCACCCCGCTGGAGCACCGCGAGGTAGGCCAGGCCCACGGGCTTCTGCGGCGTGCCGCCTCCGGGACCCGCGATGCCTGTCTCCACCAGCACCCAGTCCGCCGTGGAGCGCGCCAAAGCCCCCTGGACCATGGACTCCACGGCCTCGGCGCTGACGGAGCCATGCGCTTGCAGCAACGCCAGCGGCACGCCGAGCTGCTCCACCTTGGACTCATACGAGTAGGGAATGAAGCCACGCTCGACCACCGCGGAGGCGCCGGGCACCTCCGTCAGCGTCGCGCCCAGCAGTCCTCCCGTGCAGGCCTCCACCAACGCCAGGCGAACGCCCGCCGCACGACACCGCTCCAGCGCCTGCCGCGCCAAGGCCTCCAGGGATGCTTCCGTCATGCGCCCCACTCCATCCCATCCGCGGCGGACCTGCACGCCCAAGAACGGTCACGCCGTGCGTTCCCGGCCGTGTCCTCGCTCGGGGCGCCGCGTCCGAGGCCATCGTAGCAGCCAGACGTGGGGCCCAGTCGGCGCACCGGGGCAGGGACACCGTCCACGGTCGCGCAGTCCGTTGACCGACATCCCCTGGCCGCACTCCGGGTGCCCTCGGCGGCGGATTCCTTGACCCATCCGCGCCCGTGCGCAACAGAGTGCCGCCCGTGTCCTGGCGAGCGTGGAAGGTTGGAGTCCTGGCCCTGATGGCCGCATTCCTGGCGGCCTGTGCGTCCAGGCCGGTGGCCCCTGCCCCTGTGCCAGTCCCAGCAGAACCGGTCGTCACGGGCCCGGTCGCCGAGGCCGAGGCCTATCTGCGCGCCTGGGCCGCGGGGGATGTCGCCTCCATGCGGCGCGCCGTCGTCAACCCGCCCGCGTACTTCGAGGTGATGCACCAGCAGTTCCGCGACGGGCTGCGCATCATCTCCTCCCAGTTCGAGCTCGGACCGTTCCAGCGCCATGGCGACGCCAGGGTGGCCACCTACCGTGCCGTGCACCTGCTGCGTGGGCTCGGGGAATGGGAGCTGGAAGGAGCGCTGCGCTTCGTCCGCCACCAAGGCCAGTGGCGCGTCCAGTGGACTCCCGCGACGCTGCACCCCGAGGCCCGCGAGGGTGACCTCTTCTCCCGCACCCGCACGGCCCCGCAGCGGGCCGATATCCTCGACGCGCAGGGGACACCGCTCACACTGCAAGGCGAGGTCATCACCATCGGCGTCGACCCCACCCGCGCCCGGAACCGCGCGGACGTGGCGGCGGCGCTCCAGGCACATACCGGCGTGAGCACCGCACAGTTCGACGCGGCGCTGAGCGCGGCGGGCACGGCGACGAGCCGCTTCGTGCCCATCATCGACCTCCCCCCCACGCGCTACCAACAGGTGCGCCCGGCGCTGGCCCCCGTGCCCGGCATCTTCTTCCGCCGCAAGAGCGCCCGTACTCCGGAGGACGGCTTCGCCGCGCACACCCTGGGCCGCGTTGGCGAGGTGACGGCCGAGCTGCTGCCCCAGATGGGCCCCACCTATCTGCCTGGAGACCTCGTGGGCCTGTCCGGCCTGGAGCGGGCATACGAGGTCCAGCTCGCGGGCAGCCCCTCCGGTGACGTCCTGCTCATGCGTCCCTCGGGCAAGACGCAGGTCCTCTTCCACTTCGAGGGTGAGCCGGGAGCGCCCCTGTCCACCACGCTGCGCCGCGAGGTCCAGGCCGCCGCGGAGGCCGCGCTCGACGGTGTGGCCCACCCCGCGGCCCTCGTCGCCGTGGACAGCGCCACGGGGGCCATCCTCGCCGTGGCCAGCCGGCCGCTCTCGCAGCCGCTGCACCGTGCCCTCACCGGCCGCTACCCGCCCGGGTCCACGTTCAAGGTCGTCACCACGGAGGCGCTGCTCGCCCGAGGCATGCGGGTGGACTCCCCTGTCGCGTGCCCGCCGATGACGATGGTGCGCACCAAGCCCTTCCGGAACTTTGAAGGCGAGTCCCTGGGTGACACCACGCTGCGACAGGTGTTCGCCCACTCGTGCAACACCGCGTTCGTGACGCTCGCGACGGGGCTCGGCGGTGATGCGCTGAGTGCCGCGGCTCGCCGGTTCGGCTTCGATGTGCCCTACTTCCCCGGGCTGACTTCCGCCGGTGCATCGTTCCCAGCGCCCGCGGATGCCATCGAACTGGCGGCCGCCGCCATCGGTCAGGGGCGGGTGCTCGCGACGCCCATGCACATGGCCTCGGTCGCCGCGGCGGCGGAGTCTGGCGAGTGGCGCGCGCCCTACCTCGTGGAAGGACTGGACGGCGGACCGAGCAGCCCGCTCTCGGACGGCGTCCGGGCGCCGCTGTCCGCGCTGATGCGCGCCGTTGTGATGGAAGGCTCCGGGAAGGCCGGCCGGCAGGTGCCCGGGCTCGGCGGCAAGACAGGCACCGCCGAGTTCGGCACCGTGGCGCCGCTGCCCACGCACGCGTGGTTCATCGGGTTTCGAAAGGGCGTGGGATTCGCCGTCCTGGTGGAAGGCGGCGGCGTGGGCGGGCGCGTCGCCGCGCCCATCGCCGCGAAGTTCGCTGGTGCGCTGTAACGCGCCCGAGCGCTCTTTCACACACAGGCTCCGCAACGGTGCAGCACCACGCAAGGCCACAGCGCGCGGCGCTCCTCCCGCCGCGCGCCGCCAGCACTCAGGCTCCGCGACGACGCAGCGCCACGGCCAGGCCCGCGAACGCCAACACCACCCACAGCGCCACCGCGCCCGGCCCCGTCGCGTTGCAGCCGCCACCGCCCACGTCCGCGCCGCTATCCGACGAAGTGCCCGCGTCGGGCGTCTGCGGCCCCGCGTCCGGTTGCTGCGTGCCCGCGTCCAGCGTGCCCGTGCCCGCGTCCGGCGGCTTCGTCAGCGTGCTCTCATCGAAGTACGCGCCACACGCCGGGTCGCTCACGCCGGCCGCGCGGTGGTCCAGCGCCAGTGCATAGGCACCCGCGCCGAAGCCCGCCATGGGCGTGTTGTACTTATACGTGCCGTTCAGCTCGTCATACGTCTCCGCTACGGCCAGGTAGTTCTTCAGCGACTGGTCCGTCACCCACTTCAGCACGCGGTCAGCACGCGCCACATCGCCGCCCATGCGCTTGGCCATCGCGCCGCGCAGGCTGACGATGACCCACTCCGCGCTGTCGTACTCGCCGCCCCAAGGGCTCAAGTCCACGCCATCCGGGTGGTCATACCGGTCATCGTTGCGCTGCCAGCCCGCACCCGCCGGTGAGGACAGGCGCAGGTCCAGTCCATGATAGGTCGCCTGGGCAATCTTCCCCGCCGGGTCGAACAGCTCGAAGGCGAACGCGTCGAACACCGCCGCGTCCCAGTAGCCCCTGCCCTTCCTCAGCTCCTCCAGGTTCGAGGCCAGCGCGAAGTTCCTGTCCGTCAGCTGCTCCGCCGTCGCCCGGCGCAAGGACTCGCCCGCCTGCCGGTAGCGCTGCGCCCGCTCCGTGTCGCCCACCCGCTGCGCCAACTCCGCCGCGTCACACAGGCCGCGCGCCGCCGTGAGGCTGGTGTACGTCCACGACCGCTGCCGCCCTTTCCAGTGCGTTTCCCAGATGGACGAGTCCGGACGGATGAGCCCCGTCACCGGGTTGATGAGCGCCACCAGCGCGTCCCCCACCTTCGTGGACACCGTGGGCCAGGTCTGGTCCACCAACGTGGTGTCGCCCGTCGTCCGCTCGTAGTGCCGCAGCGCCCACAGGAAGAGACCGAAGCCGTCGAACTCGATGTTCGGCCCCGCCTCGTTGAAGTCCGTCTCCTCCACGCCGAAGCCGTGGTAGCGCGTGAGGGTGATGATGTACGGCGGCATCGAATACGGCTCCAGCTCACGCCAGTGCTGGAAGCGGCCACTGTCCGCGTTGAGGTAGTAGGACAGCGCGTCGCGGGCTTCGCTCTGCATGCCCAACGTGGCCATGGCCGCCACCGCGTAGGCCCCGTCCCGAATCCAGGCGTACGTCCACTGCCCGGGCGGCAGGCTCGCCAGCACCGCGCCGTAGCCCGAGTGGCGAACCACGCCTGGCAGCGACGCAGGCGTTCCGCCGGGCGCCTTGAAGCGCGTGCGGCGCGGCTCGCCATCCCGCGACAGGAACTCGCGCAGGTACACGTCGCGCGAACGCACCTGCGCCATGTGCAGCACCACCGCCGAGTGCCGCAGCAGGGACTCCTCGTCCGCCGACATGCCCGCCGGAACCTTCACCGTGTCCGTCTGGAATGCCGCCCACCGCGCCACTTCCGCGTCCACCAGCGCCTGGGCGCCGGACGCGCCCGCGTACTCCGCCAGCCACTGCCGCGCCGTGGCCCCGGCCGCGGGGTCACCGTGGTGCGCGAAGGCCACGCCCACCCACCGCTCCGCGCCCGCAGGGATGTCCCCCAGGTTGAACTGGTACGCCGTCGCCCAGCCCGTGCCCGCCGAGGGCTGCGCCGTGAAGTCCTGCAGGTCCAGCCCGCCGCCCCCATTCACCACCGAGTAGGCGTTCTGCGAGCCCGTCGTCGTGGACAGCCACGCCGACTTCCGGGCCACGGTGCCCAGCGGCCTTGCCACCAACACCCCCGCGAAGCCCTTCTCCATGAAGTCGTTGCCGCTCAGCTCCACCGTCTCGCCATTCTCATCCAGGTCCGCCATCACGCCCGGACGGCCGAAGCCCAGGTGGAAGTTGTGGAGCGAGAAGGCACTCACGCCCGTGACGGCCGACGTGCCGGTGTTGCGCACGCGCAGCGCCATGATGAAGGACGCGTGCGGCAGGCCCTGCGGCGCGAAGACGAACGTCGTCGCCTCCAGCGTTCCCACCCGCTGCACCAGCGCGCCCAGCCCCGTACCGCCCGTCTTCTCCGGCGCCCACGCCGCGTAGCCGCTGGCGTCCCGGTCCGCCTCCTGCGTGCTGAGCCAGCGCTGCGTCCCCCCGGAGCGCAGCCCGAAGAACGCGTCGAAGAGCAGGTCGCGAGCGTGAATCACCTTCGGCTGGCCATTCTCGAAGACGTCATTGCCCGCCGCGTCGATGACGGGCTCCTCGGTGGCGAACAGGTGCTCGCGGAAGTGCGTCACCTTGCGCTGCTCCACATCCAACATCACCGCGCCATGCCCGTTGGACGACGGCAGGCGCAGGAAGGAGCGCTGGACGGGGACCTCCGCGCGGGCGCCAGCGCCCACGGCGCACAGCAGCGCGAGGAGCAGCACGGGCGGCTGGCCAGGTCGGCGATACAGGCGGGGGGTGGGAATCATCCGGCGGATTCTGGGACCCTTCCCGTCTCAGGCCAACGGTCTTGCTGACCTTCCCGGAAATGGCTGTTTCAACTAGAGGTTCAGCCGGGACTCTGGCGCCTCCGCGCAACCACCTGTCGCCACCCGCTCCCCAAGAAATGGGACTCATCACGTACTGACTGGTGACGCGGCACCGGACGACCCACCGCCGCAGGGGACCTCATGACTTCGCTCGCCCGGCCCGCGAGGCTGACCTGGCAGAACCGCGGCACCTTCCTTCGCGTCCTGCTGACGCAGGTGCTCTACGTCGCCCCGCTCTTCTGGTTCATGGAGCTGGCGCAGAACGTGGCCTGGCGGTGGATGAATGGGGACTGGGGCTGGGTGTTCCCCAAGTCGCCGTACCACTGGTTCTCCTTCGGGAGCCTCATCCTGTGGGCCGGCTGCGTGGCGCTCCTGTGGAGCCTGCACTTCTTCTGGTTCTACCCACGCCGCGTGAAGCTCTGGCCGCGGCTGGCCATTGGCGCCGGGGTGTGCTGGGTGGGCGAATGGGTGGGCGGCTACGTCGCGGCCAATGTCTTCAACCATCCGCTCCAGGTGTGGCCCGGCTCACCGCTCGTCTACGTCCACTACAGCGCCCTGTTCTTCTGGGTGAGCAACTGCATCGTCTACCACCTGCTCACCAACGACGTGGTGGACCTCACGCCCGAATACGACGCGCCTCCGACGGCGACGCGCCGCGCCCAGGTGGCGTGAGGCTCACGCGCCCTGAGGCAGCTTCAAGCGCGCGCGGCAACCCTTGCCCTCGGGGCGGTTCTCCAGGCGTAGGCTGCCCCCGTGGGCCTCCGCGATTTGCCGGCTGAGCGCCAGGCCGATGCCGCTGCCCTGGGGCTTGGTGGTGAAGAAGGGCACGAAGAGGTTGCCCGTGTCCGTCATGCCGGGGCCCTCGTCCTCCACCCAGACCTCCACCGCGCCCGGCGACAACACGGCCCACGACACCCAGACGTCTCCTGTGGCTTCCGGCGTGGACAGCACCGCGTCCACCGCGTTGCGCACCAGGTTGATGAGCAACTGCTCCAACTGGTCCACGTCGCCCCGCAGCACCAACCCGGGGCCCGCGCGCACGCCCACCTTCCGGCGCTTCTCCAGCGCGGCCACCCGGCGCACCCACGCGTCCACCTCCACGGCGCCTGGCGTCGGCGGCGGCAACCGCGCGAGGCTGGCGTAGGCGGACATGAAGCGCGCCAGGGATTGCGAGCGACGGGCGACGATGCCCAGTCCGCTCTTCGCGTCCTCTTCCCAGTCGGACGGACGCGGCGCCATGAGCAACGTGTCGCGCAGCGCCTCCGCGATGGAGCCGATGGGCGCCAGCGAGTTGTTGATTTCGTGGCTCAACACCCGCACCAGCCGTTGCCAGGCCTCGCGCTCCTGCTCACGCAAGGCCAGCCGCAGGTCCGCGAGCACCACCAACTGGTGCGGCAGGCCGCCCTGCCGGAAGGAGCCTCGCCGCAGCTCGTAGGGGCCGCCCTCCTCCGCGAAGGAGCGCGTCAGCCTGCGAGGCACGTCGCCCTCCAGCAGGTCCGTCAGGCCCAGGGCTCCGGCGCCCTTGCCCACCAACTGCGAGCGTGACGCGCCCAGCAGCCGCTCGCCCGCGCGGTTCACCAGCCGCAGCGTGCCCGCCACGTCGAAGGCCAGCACGCCGACGTCAATCTCCTCCATCACCTGTTCCAGGAGCGCGCCCGCCTCCAGCACGCCCAGCCGCTGCTCACGCAGGGTGTCCCCCAGCGCGTTCACCTCCAGCAGCACCTCGCCCAGCGCGTCCCCCGCCCGCGCGCCCCGGCCGCGCACGGAGTAGTCCCCTTCACGCAGCGCGGCCAGCAGGTTGGCCACCGCGTGCAGCGGCCGCATCACCCGTTCGCGCACCAGCAGGCCCACGCCCAGGAAGGTGCCCACCACCAGGGAGGTCAGCGTCCACTGCACCTTGGAAGAGAAGTCCCCCAACCACACCAGCACGAGCGCGGCCACCGAGCCCGGCAGGCCCGCGAGCCACGCGAGCCCGAGCACCTGCAGGTCATGCGGCGGTGGCCGGCGCTCCTCGCTCACCGAGCGCCCTTGATGCCGTAGTACTGGAGCCGCCGGTACAGCGCGCTGCGCGACAGCCCCAGCCCCTTCGCCGCCTCGCTCACGTTGCCTTCGTGCCGCGCCAGCGCCCGCTCGATGAGGTAGCGCTCCACCTCCTCCAGCGTCATCTCCTCCAGCCGCGTCATGCCCTCGCGGCCGGCCCGCTTGAGCAGCAGGTCCTCCTGCGTCACCTCGTCCCCCGACGCCATCAGCATCGCGCGCTCCACCGCGTGCTCCAGCTCGCGCACGTTGCCCGGCCACGCATAGGCCAGCAGGGCCTCCAGCGCCTCCGAGGACAGCCGGACGTTGGGCCTGCCGTAGCGCCGGCCCTGTTCGGCCAGGAAGTGCGCGGCCAGCAGCGGGATGTCCTCGCGACGCTCGCGCAGGGGCGGCAGCTGCACCTCCACCGTGTTGAGGCGGTACAGCAAGTCTTCCCGGAAGCGGCCCTCCGCCACAGCCCGCGACAGGTCCACGTTGGTGGCGCTCACCACGCGCACGTCCACCCGCCGCGTCTTCGACGAGCCCACCGGGTGCAGCTCGCCCGTCTGGAGCACGCGCAGCAGCTTGGCCTGCTGCGACAGCGGCATGTTGCCAATCTCGTCCAGGAAGAGCGTGCCGCCGTCCGCCAGCTCGAAGCAGCCGATGCGGTCCGACTTCGCGTCCGTGAAGGCGCCCTTCACGTGGCCGAACAGCTCGCTCTCGAAGACGCCCTCGGACAGGCCGCCGGAGTTGACCGCGACGAAGGCCCGCTCCGAGCGCGTGGAGCCCCCATGAATCAGCCGCGCCACCACCTCCTTGCCCGTGCCGTGCTCGCCCGTCACCAGCACGTTGGCGCCAGACGGCGCCACCCGCTCGATGAGCCGCCGCACCGGCTGCATGGACCGCGACTCGGATACCATGGCGAGCTGATTGCCCTGGCCCCGGCGCAGGTGCTGGTTCTCCTCCTCCAGCCGGCGGCTGCGCTTCAGCGCCCGGCGCAGCTCCAGCTGGGTGCGCAGCGTGGCCAGCAGGCGCGTGTTGTCCCAGGGCTTCTGCACATAGTCGCGAGCACCGGCGCGCATGGCCTCCACCGCGCCCTCCACGCTGCCCCACGCCGTCATCACCACCACCGGCAGGGACGCATCCTGCGCGCGGATGCGGCCAAGCAGGTCGATGCCCTCCTGCCCGGAGGTGGTGTCGCGCGCGTAGTTCAGGTCCATCAGGACCAGGTCCACATCCTCGGCCTCCAGCGTGGCGAGCGCACCCGCGGGCGACTGCGAGGTGACGACGGTGAGCCCGTCCCGCTTGAGGAGCAGCCGGAGCGCCTCCAGGACGTCCGCCTGGTCGTCGGCGACGAGGACACACGGAGGCCGCTCGGCGGCGCTGGGGGGATTCGGGAGGGAGCTGTCTT
>NZ_JABFNS010000055.1 GCF_013116825.1 Myxococcus xanthus | reverse complement strand
CTGCGGACCCGCTCCGCCTTGCACCAGGGCATAAAGCTCGCTCTGGCGGCCATCTCCCCAAGCGACGCAGCAGGCTGGTTCGCCTACTGCGGTTACTCCGTCGCTCAGCCCAGATGAACTGCGCTATCAGTCCTCAGCAGCGCCTGCGATCGTTCCCACCTTTAGCGCAACAAGCCCGCCTGTGACGGACTTAGTTGCCGTACTCACCATTATCTTTGGCCCAATTATCACCCTCATCGCAACGGTGATGGGCTTCTACTTTGGTGGCAAGTCCACTCGCTGACCCCCTTCAGAGAAGTCGCCTAAGAGTTTGGCTGGCCATGTCCTAGTGGGAGGTCGCCCATGGAATGGCGTCCGAAGTGCCCTTGCACCTACCGCGGCAGAAAATGTCCACTCGAACCCGAATGAGCGCTGACACCTCCTGTACTCCCCCTACTCCCGCTGCCGCCTCTCTCGGCCCCGCCGCTGCCGGGAGCTTAGGGATCCGGTAGAGACGAACTCGCATTGGTCGGTAGGCCACCGATGTTCGGCATCGGCAAACCGACGCCGAAGAAGAAGTACCACTGGTCCCGAAAGACGTTGTAGCCCCCGCCTGCCTGCAGGATGTTCCGAAACAGCGACAACGTCAGCGCTACGCCCACCTCCGGAGTGTTGTCCCGGTTGAAGTCCAGAGCGGAGAGATTGAGTCCCAAGCCCGGGGTGACAATCGAGTTGACGTAGGATTCCGTCCGCGAGCCCCACTTCAGCAGCACGCTGTAGGCTGGTGCTGCCTGGAACCGGGAGCTGCCCTCCACAGCATCCGGCACGCGCGCGAAGATGAGTCCCACAGTCGTGTCGAAATGCGGCAGGACGCGGTACATCGTCAACTGGCGGGTCTCCACCACTGTGGGCTTCGACTCGCCCCGGCCCACGGCAAACCGGAACACGACTGCGTCCCCAGGCTCTCTGCGCCCGGTGTTATTCAGGTCGAGTACCGTCGCGGAGGGAAGCGAAGCGACCGAGTGCCGCTTGACCTCTTTCGAGAATTCCAGCAGTTCCGCGTTGACCCGAGCAAGGGAGAACAGCGCGGCCACCCCCTCTGCCAGCCCGTCGATGTCCGCCTTGAGCACCGTGACAGTCAAACGCAGGGCCTTGTCGAGTTCTTGCAAGGGTGGCCCTAATGAGCCTGGCAGTGCTGCCAAGCCCACCTGCAGGTTGCTAACCCTCCGGACCAACTCCCGGGCGCGGACGATGGATTCGCGCAGGTCGGCGTTGAAGCCGGCAAGAAGCGTGGCTCCGGAGTCTGGGGCGGGCGTGGCCGCTTGGTACTTGCGCATCAGCCCCTCCAGGAAAGCGCGATACTGCCTCATCTCCGTGGCCGTCTGAATGAGTTCCGCCTGGATGGCAGTGCTGAGCCCTCCCACGGTGGTGGCCACATTTTGGGCGCTCTTATCAGTGCTCTCTAGAGACTGGGCCGCACGATTGAAAGCACTGAGGATCATGGGCAAGCCCGTGCGCTGTACCAAAGCTCCAGCGCCCTCACTGTTGAACAGGTGCGCAGCCTTACCAGCCGCATCAAGCTGCGATTGTTGCTCTGGGGTCAGTAAAATGCTCCAGCGGTCAAGCACGTAGCGCTCCGAGGGTTTGATGTCATCGAAGCCATCGAGATGCACCGACCGGTTACCATCCTTCCCCACGATCCAGGCCCCCAGCATGAAATAGACCCCCTCCTCCTGAAGCGATTGCCTCAAGTCCGCCTGAAGGGACACCAGTTCGGCTGCGGCCGCGTCTGCGATAAGCCGGAAGAGTTCGGGATCTGAGATGCCCTCGGGCGGAACGGCCTCAAGGGCAGCATCAAGAACGTTCTCGAAGCGGGAACCCGATGTGGCCGCCGCCACGATGTTGAACGCGGGATCCGCCGCCTTCCCAGTGGCGTCCTGGAGCGCCTTTAGCGTCTCGGGCGTCGGATTCGAGGTCCACAGGTGCATGGCGATCCGCAGTTGCTCCGTCGCCTTATTGGCCTGTGCGAGTGCATCCGCTAGGACCTTGGAATTCTTCACCAGAGTGGCGGTCAGCTCCGTGGCGCCAGCGGCCATTCCCAGCTTCGCGAGCGCATTATCTCGGGTCACGCCGATATGGATGGTGCTGCCAATATCCACAATGGCTATGTTGGCCGTAATTTCCACGGCGTTGCTATCCACATCGACTTCCTTGAGATGCAATACCTGCGCGTCAGCAAGGGAAGGGGTAGCGCCACCAGCCGCACCAGTCGACAGCAGCACGGATATCAGCAGTGCGATCTTCATGAGATTTTCTGCCCGCTCAGGTAGGCCTTCACCACCCGCACGTTGTTGGCAGCCTCGTTCTGCTCGATTACGTCGCAGAGCTCGTCGGCGAAGGACAGGACAAATGCCTGGGGGCTAGCGGTAAGGACTTTGTTCTTGAGCTGGGCATCGCCCTTCAGCTTCTCGATCTCAGGCCGCACCTGTTCCAGCGAGCGGGCCCACACCACCCACTTGAGGTCGCTTTCCAGTCCCGCGAACTTGCCAGCCTTCGACACCAACTGCTCGCGGCTAAGTCCCTCTCCCAGCACGACGAATAGAACGTAGGGCTCATCATTGATGAGCTTCCTCAGCAGCCTTTGCGCTTCCTGAGCATCATTGAGCGGAAGGACAGTGGTCTTGCGGAACTCCATGTGCACCCCCTGGAAAGAGTGGATGCCAATCTCAACAATTGCCCCGCACCATGTCTAGCACGCCACATCCCAAGTACTTCGCGACGCCCCGATCCATCCACAATGACAGTCCCTGCCAGGCCCACCACCCCCACATCCGCGCGCAAGGTAGCTCGGTAACCTGCACCGCCCGGTACAAAGGCTGCCCTCCGACGGCCGCCTCCGATACAGACCTGAAGCGATTTAATTCGCGCAAGTTAAGTTCGTAGAGGAAATCTCCCTCAGAAAATCCCGCGAAATTCGACTTGTGAGCGCCGCCCCTTCTCTCCACTACGGCGCAATGGCGCGCCGCATGGAGGGTTCCATGGCCCCACGGAAGACGGCGAAGCAGCAGCAGGAAGAGAAGTTCAACGCTGGCTGGCGCGCGCAGGTCGAGTTTGAGCAGGAGGTCCGCAGGCTGAAGAGCCGCAAGGAGGCTGCGGACTTCGTCGAATCCGGACCGCGACAGGGCCAGCCTGGCGGCCAGCTCTACACCAACTTCGGAGCGTTCCTGAACGACCTTGACCCGTCCAGTGCCTCCGACTGGGAGAGGCAGCTCTACATCGAGTTCCGTGAGCGGACAACGGCAGCCAAGCGCAAGAAACAGGGGAGTGAGTCGGCCGAACAGACCGATGGGTGAGGAGCAGTTCGGCCTTCCGCGGGCCACCGATTCACCGGCGGAGGCGTCCGTACTCCGCCGGTTTTCGCCATAGTGGAGTGTCCTCGAGGTCCGGCGACATGGTCGCTGGGGTTGACAAGAATTGGGCGAGGATTACTAGTGATGGAGCCCTGATCGGGCGCGCACGGATTTCCCTTGCGCTGGGGGAGCTGAACGCGGTCCTCCAGAAAGACAGCGATGAAGAAGAACTCCAATCAATCGGTTGACGTGCGTCCGCCGAGTATCCGTCCAGGCCCAGCGCGAACCTCCGCTGCGAGTGTTCCAGCGCCGCTGACGTTTCCCCAGGCGGTTCTCCGCCCCATTCCGAGCCAGCTAGAACTTGCTCAAAATGAAGTCACCAAGGTGGTCGAGTTATGCGACGAGCGCGCCCGGCACTTCGGGACGATGCTGGGCATCTCGATGTCGGCCTTTGAGCTAAACGATCCGCCGAACACGACTGGGCAGACTGACGCGCTAGCTCTGCTCGTCGCGCTGACTCGGAGCGTGGAGTCCGTCTCGCTTGAGAGGCGTGATGGGCGGTGGGGCCTATGGTACACGAAGTCGGCGCCGGTGCTGAGTTCGTCCCAGCGGCCGACTACGACCGTGCCGCTCCGCGATGCCCCACTTGAGGCGCGGATGCAGTTCCTGCGCAAGAGTGAGGAGTTTTTTCGCGAGTACCTGAAGCGGACTGAAGAAGGGTTGGGTTCGCCTCAGCAAGCTGCGGAGATGGGGAAGAGCACTTTGGCCATGCTCGACAACATCAAGTCGCGGTAGTGGCGTCGCAGAACAACTGTGAGGAAAAAAGGTGTGGTGGGGTTCGTTCCAAGGGTAGGAACGAGTCCCGCCGCATTTGCACTCTCTGAGGCATCTGTCGATTGAGGCCAAGGTACCTGTCGCAACGCGCGGTCGCGGACAGCGAGGGCCTTGCTGAGATGTCCTCCAGATACTTCGACATAGCCGTCGAAGGTTCGCCAACTCGCCTCGTACCGATAGTACGGGCTTGGCCCCACTATGTTGGATTACCCCAAGGCCATTCTACTAGGGTAGACACCCCGCGCACATCTACCGCACGGAGGTTTTTACGTTCCTAACCCGTCGACTTTACTTGCGAAAGTCGCGTTTCCACGCGTGTGGGAAAACTGGGTAAGGTCGAGTGGATCACCCTGACCCACCCGGGAACCCACGCCCAGCCGGCCGATCGGACCGCCTGAGGTAGGGCCATGAAGGCTTGGGTGCTACTGACGGTGCCGACCACCGCCCAACGCACGGCGGCGGGAGTCTAACCGTGAACAGCGCGGACGTCTGTTTCCCAGGTGCTTCTTTCCAGCGTGGGCCTGCCAGCCCGGGTGCCCACCCGCCTCGGACTCACAACACCTGAGAGCGCTGGGGGCCGCGGATACCCATCCAGGGACACCATCATTTTTTGCGAAGGACCTTTTGAAGGCCCGTTCTCTCGCAAACTCCACACAAAGGTGTCCGCATGTCGTTGCTCACGCGACCCCGGGTCGTCGTGCTCGGACTTGTCATGTCTTCCGCGCCCGTCCTGGCCCAATCGTTCCCCCCCATCATCCCGGTGCCGAACCCCATCCTCCTCTGTAATGCCTACGTCCCCACGCTCGAGGACTGCCAGAACCCCACCACCCTCTGCGCAAACCTGGCCCGGAATGCGGCGAAGACCAACCCGAACGCCACCTGCAACGTCCTGGTGCGCGACGCCGCGCTGAACGCCGTGGCGAGCCTGCCCGAGCGCACCGTGCTGGTGCCCGTCACCCGCAACGCGAGCGGCCAGGAGATTGCGCCAGACGCCGCCACCAAGAGCGTGGCCTTCGTCGCGGAGAACCCGAACGCCCGCTACATGAGCGGCCTCTCCAGCTTCATGCTGGGCACCGCGCACCGCGACCGGACCTACTTCCCCGCGTCGACCAAGGCGGCCTCCCTCATGCGCATGGCGCGCATCTCCCAGCGCAACGCGTGGAACAACTCCGGCAACACCGTCGACTCCTGCCGCGAGTACGTCCACGAGAAGTACTACGACTACAGCGTCTTCGAGGACGCCATCTCCTCCTCGGGCACCGACTACCGCAAAATCTTCAACATCGCCTACGCCCAGGCGCCCAGCGGCGGCAGCGTGCCCGCCTCCGCCATGGGCACCCGCTCGATTGCGGACCCGGTGCAGCGCGGCAAGGACGGCACCCCCATCCAACCCGCCATCCAGTTCCCCGCCGGCGCACCGAAGAACGAGTTCTTCACCGTGCCGCCTCCCGTGCAGGGCAAGGTCACCATCAGCGCCAGCGACGTGGACCGGGTGGTCGTGATTCCAGGCGTGATGGGCGCGGCCCTCATCCAGCTCAAGGACCTGGACCGTCCGCTGAACCTCTACGGCACCGTCCTGCCCGAGGCGACGCTGTCCACCCTGGCGAACGGCGCCAGCTACTACAACGAGAGCTGGTCGTGGCACCTAGGCATGAGCACCGTTCGCAACGCCAACGTCCTGGATGAGCGGATGTACGAGCTGGACCGGCTCCAGGAGGAGTTCGCCGCGCTCGTCCAGCAGCGCAAGGAACTGGTCACCTCCATCACGTCGGAGCTGGCCCGGCGCTACCGCCCCCTCCCGGGGATGCTGAAGGCCGAGCCGGGCACGTCCAGCCACCTGACAGACGACGAGCCCCAGGACTCGCTCATCCCCCAGCTCTACCAGTTGGCCTCGCTGGATGCCGTCATCGAAGCGGCGCTCCAGCAGGCCCAGGCGCAAGGCTGCCTCAACTTCCAGATTGGCAAGGCGGCCGCTCCCTGCGACTGGTCGCCCAAGCGCTTCGCGCGCAGGGTGATGAACCTCTACCAGGGCGCGCGTGAGCAGGACTTCCAGAAGTGCGCGACCTACACCCGCGACGACTTCCCGGACCTCAAGGCGAAGCCCCTGCAGCACGGCACCGTCAACTTCCCCGCGCAGGACTACACGACGAGCCCCTCACGCCTGGAGACGTACTTCACCCGGCGGGACCAGTACCTGCGCGCCCTGTCCTCCACGGTGGGGACCATGCTGGACCCGAAGACGGCGCAGCCCCGCCTGCGCTGGGAGTCCGGTGACAGCTACAGCCTGGGCAATGACACCTTCGGCGCCACCGCGAACTACCAGGTGGCCGTGGCCATCAACAACGTGAAGTACACGCCTGACTGCGGCCTCTCCCCGGAGATGACGGGCAGCTTCACCGCCACCGGCAGCGCCCTGGGCATCAGCGCCAACCTCATCAACGCCCAACTGCAGGTGACGCAGAAGCGCGCGGACATCGACCTGGACGTGCTCGACAACACCGTGCCGCTGGTGGACATCCATCAAGACCTGACGCTGGGTCAGTTCAACATCGTGTCCGGCAAGCAGGAGAAGAAGGCCACGCTGGTGAACGCGCAGGCGACCTTCGTCGTCGTCGTGGTTCCCGTCACGCTCGGCGCCAAGGTGGCCGGCGTGGTGGGGCTCGAATACGCGCTGACGGCGGAGCACACGGTGACGGGCACCACGGCGTGCAGCGTGACGAACCTGGGCGTCGCCGGACACATCAAGCCCTACGCGCAGGTGGACGGTGAGCTGTACGCGAGCGTCGACCTCTTCATCATCGAGGCGGGCGTGAAGGGCCGCCTCCAGTTGGTCCACGCCGCCGTCCCGCTCGACGGCCGCGTCTGGCTGGCGTCGTCCGGGGGCCAGTTGAAGCTGCGCATGGAGGGGAACTCCGACCTGAAGTTCACCTTCCTGTCCGGCAGCATCGCCGCCTACGTGGAGGTGGGCGTCTGGCCCTTCGAGGCGGAGTTCGAGGAGACGCTCGTGAGCTGGAACGGCATCCAGGAGAACGTGAAGCTGTTCAACCACGCGTTCAACGTCAACCTCGTCGACCTCCGCTCCCTGCTGTAATCCCCGCACCCGCTGGAGACGCCCCATGAACGCACGCAAGGTCATCACTGGCGGTGCACTGCTGGCACTGCTGCTCCTGGGAGCCGCCTGGCTCTTCCACACCCAGGCCCCCGTCACCGGGGCGCCTCCAGCGGCGACGCCCCTCCGGGTCCACTTCCCCGTGGGGGAGCGCCGGACGTACCGCATGGACTACACGGCCCGGACCGAGGTGCGCCTCGCCGGGTCGCAGCAGAAACCCACCGCCATGGGGGGCCGGGCCCACTTCGTTGGAGACCTGGTCCTCCGCAGCCACCCCGCGCAGGGCACCGCCCTGCGCGTGGGGCTGAGCCTGGAGAACCTCCACGAGCACACGCTCGAGCTGTTTGGCCACGCGCTGCTCCCGGACGCCGCGGCCGTCGCGGCCACCTTCACTGGCCGCGAGGCCCTGCTGGACCTGGACGCCGACGGCACCCTGCGCGCCGTCTCCTTCCAGGAGGAAGACCCCTCCCTCTTCAAGAACACCGTGCAGACGCTGGCCGGCGAGCTCCAGTGGGTGCTGCGCGACGGCGCCACCTGGCAGGTGGAGGAGCTGACGTCGCGAGGCACGGCGCTCACGGAGTACGCGCGGCTGGACGAAGGCGCCCTGCCCGCGCGCATCCTCAAGCGGCGCCTGGCCTACCCGGAGCCCCGCGGCATGGGCACCGGCAGCGGCGATGTGGAGGTGGCCTCACGCTTCGAGCTGACGCTGGACGCGGACGGCGTCCTGGAGCGCCTCTCCGGTGAAGAGCGGGTGCTCCGCCGCCCGACCGGTGGCGGCGAGCCCACCGCCACCTCGCACATCCAACTCCGCCTGGAGCCCGGCAAGCGGGACCGGTTCGTGGTGGCGCAAGCCTCCACCGCGCCAGCCGCGCAGCTCCAGCGGCTCGCGCCGGGCGAGCTGGTGACGGACGCCCACGCGCGGGAGCGGATGCTGGCGCAGCAGGTGGACGGGCTCACCCCGGAGCGCTTCTTCGAGCTGATGGAGAAGTACGCCAACGGCGGCACCTTCCCGGAGCACAACCACTTCCTCCTCCAGGCCACGGGCCTGCTGGAGCAGCAGCCCGAGCTGTGCGCGCGGCTGGCCGACTTCTTCCAGCAGTCCACCCTGAAGCCGCGTGGCCGGGCGCTGGTGCTGGACCTGCTGGCGGGCGCGGGCACGCCGGAGGCGCAGACGGCGCTGGTGCGCGCCCTGTCCAGCCCCCAGGCGCTGGCCGAACCCGGCTACCGCATGTTGCTCAGCCGCCTGTCGCTGCTGACCAGCCCCACCCCTGACACGGTGCGCTTCATCGAGCGCACCCACCGCGCGGCCCGTGACGACACCCGCGTGGCCACCGCCTACGCCCTGGGCGCCACCGCTGGCGCCCTCTACCGACAGCAGCAGGACGCGGAGTCCCTGGCCGCCGTCCAGCAGCTCGGGGCCGAGCTGCGCGCCGCGCGCACGCCCGAGGACAAGGCCCACCTGCTGCTCGCGCTGGGCAACGCGGGCCTGGAAGAGCAGGTGGACGTCATCGCCCACTACGCCCAGGACGCGGACGCGCAGGTGCGCCGGGCCTCGGCCCGCGCGCTGCGGAAGATTCAGACGCCCCAGGCCATGCGCATGCTCCTCTCCATGACCGAGGACACCGACGCGCCCGTGCAGTCCTCCGCGTTGACGGCGCTGGGCCGCCGGGACCTGGACGAATCGGCCCTGCGCCAGTTGCGCGACCTGGCCCTCTCCGGTCGCGTGCCCGTGGAGAACCACCACACCCTCGTGACGGTGGTGGAGCCCTACCTCCAGCGAGCACCCGAGGTGCGCCAGCTCCTCCAGCACCTGCTCACCCAGGACGTGCCTGACGCCCAGCTCCACACGCGCATCCGCGGTCTGCTCGGGACCTGAACTGGACGGGGGACCGCGATGAATTCACCCTGAGTGAACACCCTGACGATGGCCCCCAGTCCTTGGGGTAGGGGAGGGGATGATCCACAACCGGGCTGAGGTGGCATGTCCGTTGCGGATCATCCGTGTTGGGAAAAACCCTTGAGGTCGCGGCGGTTTTGGCCGGTTGCTTGATCCACCAGGAACCGTCTGTTAGCACCGCCGAACGCCTCGTTTTCCCCCTGCTCCCGCACGTTTGAGTCCCGCGTGAACGCCCTCGCCCAAGCCGCTACCCCCCTCCCAAGTGCTGGAATTCTCTGGGCTCGGATGCTGGATGCCATCCGCCAGGAGAAGTTCGACTACGCGCTGAGATGGCTGGAGCGGATGCGCCCCCTGGAGGTGCGTGACGGCGCCCTGGTGATGGGCGTTCCGGACCGCTTCTTCCGCGACTGGGTGGATGACCACTACCGCCCCATGCTGGATGTCCAGCTCGCGCGGATGGGGGAGGGCCTGACCTCCATCGCCTATGAGGTGGTGGAGGGCCTGGAGCCGGACCCGCATTTTCCACCCACACCCTCAGTCAAGGCGAGCGCCACGCGCCCGGGTCGGCTGAACGCGCGCTTCACCTTCGACACCTTCGTGGTGGCGGACAGCAACCAGCTCCCGGCCGCCGCGGCGCAGGCCGTGGCCGACAAGCCGGGCCACCACTACAACCCGCTCTACATCTACGGCGGCACGGGCCTGGGCAAGACGCACCTGCTCCAGGCCGTGGGCAACCTCATCTGGGAGCGGGATCCGTCCCAGCGCGTGGTGTTCCTCTCCAGCGAGCAGTTCACCAACGAGTACGTAGAGAGCGTCCGCGAGCACCGCATGGGGGACTTCCGCCGGAAGTTCCGTGAGGAGTGCGACGTGCTCCTCATCGACGACATCCAGTTCCTCGGCAAGCGTGAGGAGACGCAGAAGGAGTTCTTCTACACCTTCAACACGCTCTACGAGATGAACAAGGCCATCGTCCTCACCAGCGACACCGTGCCCTCGGAGATTCCAGGCCTGGAGGACCGGCTGCGCAGCCGCTTCGCCATGGGGTTGCTGACGGACATCCGCGAGCCCACCTACGAGACGCGGGTGGCCATCCTCCAGAAGAAGGCCGTGGCCGAAGGTCTGGACCTGCCGGACTCGGTGGCGCACTTCATCGCCAAGCACATCCAGAAGAACGTGCGCGAGTTGGAAGGCGCGCTGGTGAAGCTGTCCGCGGTGCACAGCCTGACGCGCCAGCCGGTGACGGAGGACTTCGCGTCCCAGGTGCTGCGCGACATCCTCCCCGCCCACAGCGCGGTGGACGTGGAATCCATCCAGCGCGAGGTGGCCCGCTTCTACAAGGTCACGGTGGAGTCGCTGAAGGAAGACCGCCGGCACAAGGCCCTGGCCCATGCGCGCCAGGTGGCCATGTACCTCAGCCGCAAGCTGACGAAGAGCTCCTTCCCGGAAATCGCCGCGCGCTTCAGCAAGGACCACTCCACCGTCATCTCCGCGGTGCGCAAGGTGGAGGGCCTCCGCATGACGGACGCCACCGTGCAGCGTGAGTTGGCGGAGCTGGAATTGAAGCTCGGCAATCCCTGAAACAGCCGTACCTTTGTTTCATGTCGGACGACACGCGCCCGCGTGAAACGGGCCGTGTCCGGCTGACGCGCAACCAGGATTGACGCTCGGGCGCGTATGCGGGGGCGTGAGCCCGCGCCTGAAGAGCCTGGTCCTGCTGCTCGCCGTGCTCACGGCGGCCGCGCTGTGGCGTGCAGGCCAGGAGACACAGACGCCGGCTACTCCTAGGGCACCGCCAGTTGCCTCACACGCCTTGGACGTTGAAGCCCCCACACCGGAGCCCGAGGAGAACCTTCCGGGCGTGAAGGGGCGGGAGCGGGTGCTCGTCGTGGGCCACCGGCTTCGTTACACGTTCGACCTGGACCTCCGGACCCACACGGAGCGTTCGGCTGGCGCGCGGGAGTCCCTGCACACCGGATGGAGCGGCCTGTTCGCGCTCACCTACCTGGGCGCGGAGGGAGAACAGCACCTGTTCTCCGGCCACCTCGTGCCCACGCGGGTGGCCGTGGAATCTGGAGAGACGCTGGTGACTGGTGACGCGGCGCTGCAGGTGCTCCGGGGCATGTTCGAGCGGCCGGTGTACGTGGGCCAGGACGTGCGGGGCCGGGTGATGGCCGTGCACTTCGATGCGGCGCAGGACGCGGCGGCGCGGCGGCTCGTGCGCCTGCTGCTCGCGTCGACGCAGTTCGTGGCGGAGGACGGTCCCCGCTGGAGCACCGAGGAGCCGGACTCGCGCGGTGACCTCGAAGCCGTGTACCGCGCGGGTGGCAGCGCGAACACCTACGTGAAGACGAAGCGGCGCTACCTGCGCGCGGGCTCGGCGGTGCTTCCACGGCTGCAAGGGCACCTGGACTTCACCCTGTTCCCGGATGGGCGCGTGAAGGAGGTCACGGGCTCGGAGGTGGTGGAGTTGGGCGGAGGCGGCGCGAGGTTCCCACGCATCCGCGAGGAGACGCGGGTCGCGTTGACCCACGTGGGCATGGACTACCTGCTTTCGTCGCTGAGGCCGTTTGAGGCCACGCGGGCGACGTTGCGGTCGGAGCGGCTCACGGATTCCACCGGCATGGAGGGGGCTTCGCTGGAGGCGCGGGACAGGCGGCTCGTGAAGGGGGCGACGCTGGATGACTTGCTGCGGGCCCTGGCGAAGCGCGAGGACCTGGACCCGGCGCGGCTGCGACTGGCGGCCTTGTTCCGACAGAATCTGACGGAAGTGGACCGGGCCGTGGCGCTGATTCATCAGGGCTCCGTGAACGCGGTGCGCTCCGAGCAGCTGCTGGAGGCGCTGGCCAGCGCGGGGACGCCCGAGGCGCAGCGGGCGCTGGTGTCCGTGTTGGAGGGGGAACGGGTCCGGCCGAAGATTCGGGCCCACGCGGCACGGGCCGTGGGACGGATGGAACGGCCTTCGCCGCTGCTCGGTGATGCGCTGGAGCGCGTGGTGGATGGGACGCGGGACGCGGGGGTGAGGAGCGCGGCGGCGCTGTCGATGGGGGCGCTGTCGAAGGCGCTGGAGGTGGCGGAGCCGGGCCGGAGCCAATCGCTGGTGGAGGGACTCGTGAGGCGCTGCCGCACGGGTGCCTTGGAGCCCGAGGTCTGTCTGGATGCCCTGGCCCGGGCTGGGGCGCCGGTGGGATTGGCCTATGTGAAGTCGGCGCTCGTGCATCCGGAGGCGGCTGTGCGGGGTGCGGCGACGGAGGCACTGAGTGCCATCCCTGGCGCGGCGGTGGATGCCCTGCTGGACCAGGTGATGCTTGACGACCCGAGCCCGCGGGTTCGTGCGCTCGCGGTGAAGGCTGTCTCTCAGCGGGTCGTCAGCGCCCACATGGAAGCGCTGGCCCGGGTGCTGCGCACCGAGCGAAGTGAGCGCGTCCGCATCGAAGTGGTGCGGCTGCTGGGCCAGTTGCAAGCCGTGGAAGCTCCCGCTGCGGCCCTGCTTCGCGATGTGGCCACGAACGATGGATCCGCCAACGTGCGCGCGCTGGCGGCGTCACTGCTCGGTGAGTAGGGCGGGGTGCCGGGCGGATGAGTTCACCCGGCATCCATTCCACTTCGAAGCGCTACGCGTCCTTGCGGCGACGGCCCGCGCTCAGCTCGCGCATCTTCAGCGCGGCGTCCTTCAATGAGTCCTTCGCGTTGATGACCGTGAGGTCCTTCGTCTCCTTTCCCCGGTTCAGGCCTCGGGCACCCACAGCGAGCGCAGGTCCGCGGGGAGTTGGCCCATGACGTCGTCGGCCTCGCCCTCGCTGATGTGATTGCGCACCGTGACGAACACGGCCCGGGCCAGGCGTTCGGCCTCGTTGGGCGTGGTGTCGAGCTCCTCGGCCACCATGGCGAGGAACTGCTCCAGCTTGTACTTCCGAGCGACCTTGCCCTCGTGCTGAGGACACCGCTTCAGCATGTCCTTCACCTTCCGCGGAAGCTGGGCCTCCAGGTGCTTCGCCTCGGTGTCCATGAGGCGTTGCTCCAGCAGGCACAGCACGGACTGCGCGGCCTTCTCCGCCAGGTCACGAACGACGCCCGCGTTCGCTTCGAGGTCCTTCAAGAAGACCGCATAGGTCTGCGCCGCATGCGACTCGCTGCGCTGCTCCTTGAGGCTGGGCGTAGCGCTCCGGCCCTCCGCTGCCTCTCCCTGCTCCTCACGTATGTTCGCCATGACGGTGGCCTCCTCGGTGTCGGGCTTGGGTCTCTTCCCTGAGCGTGGGCACCCCACGTTCCCCAGGCACCGTCCGCCCCCCGCGCGCCGGGACGCCAGGGCGGGAAGCGAGCCATGCACCGGCGGCACCGTCTCGCCGCCGTCAGTCCATCGCGCCGCCGAGCAGCTCCACCAGTCGCTGCCCATGCAGCATGAACCCGAACGTCAGCGAGGCCAGCGCCAGGCCCATGGCGCCCAACGCCTCCCAGCGCCTCCCGATGGGCGGCCGTGCCTCCGGGTCCACCCGCTGCAGCGCCACCGCGCCCAGGACGAGGGCCAGCATGGCCATGGCCATGAGGATGAGGCTCAACACGAACCCCACGCCGAGGACGGACAGCAACGGCGTGAGCACGAGCAGGAGCAGCGAGCCCACGCCCAGGGACAGCGCATGCCGTGCAAGGGGGTTGTTGGCCCGCAGCTCCCACAGCCGGCGCAGCTCTCGCTCGGGGACCTCCAGGCGGAAGAAGAGACGGCTGCGCGTGTCGCGGAAGATGTTCACCGCGACCATCAGCGGAACGAAGAACACCAGCGCGGGCGCGCCCATCGACGGCGCGGCGAGCAGCATGGCCAGCAGCGGGACGGCCAGCAGGCCCACGCGGGCCCAGCGCATGCCCAGGAAGAACGCCAGGCCCACGCCCGCGCTGGCCAGACACGCCAGCGCGACGCCGAATCTCCCCGCCATCAGCGCCCCCAGCGCCAGAAAGAGGAGCAGCTCCGTGACACCGACCACCAGCCAGGCGCTCGCGTCTCTCCGTCCCCAGAGCTTGAGCCGGAAGGTCTCCAGGTAGTTCACCTCCGGACGCACGGCGCAGGGAGGGCAGTACATCCGGCCCATCACCCACGTCGTGCACTCGGTGCAGACGAAGCCGCCGCAGCGCTGGCAGGTGGCGCCCGCGAGCGCACCCGGATGGAGGGCGCAGCGGGGCAGGGCACCGGATGGGACTTCGACGGACATGATTTCAGTCTCTCACGCTGACCAGGAACCAACATCCCGGGGCGCGGTCCTTTCCGGCCACCATTCCCTACCCACGTCACCGGACGTGCGTGCTAAGCGCGTCACGTGAGTCATTGGCATCGAGACCCGGAGGCACCTTGTTCCGAATGAAGGCCCTTGTCGCCGCAGCCCTCGTGTTCAGCGGGTCGCCGGCGCTTGCCCAGACACCGACACATCAAGAGGCGAAGCCGCTGGAGCCCGGCCGCGAGGCGCTCGCCATCTCGTATGAGAAATACGCGCTGCCCAACGGCCTGGAGGTCATCCTCTCCGTGGACCGGAAGCTGCCGGTGGTGGCCGTCAACATCTGGTACCACGTCGGCGCGTATCACGAGCAACCCGGCCGCACCGGCTTCGCGCACCTGTTCGAGCACATGATGTTCCAGGGCTCGCGCAACGTGGCCGACGACGTCCACATCGCCCGGCTGGAACAGCTGGGCGCCACCGACCTCAACGGCACCACCAGCTTCGATCGCACCAACTACTTCGAGACCGTCCCCAGCAACCACCTGGAGACGGCGCTGTGGCTGGAGAGCGACCGCATGGGCTTCCTGCTCGACGCCATCACGCCGGAGAAGCTGGAGACGCAGCGCGAGGTGGTGAAGAACGAGCGGCGCGAATCCATTGAAACCGCGCCCTACGGCGCCGCCCGCGAGAAGGCGTGGCACGCGCTCTTCCCGCTGCCGCACCCGTACCACGGGGACGTCATCGGCTCGATGAAGGACCTGAACGCGGCCAACGTGGACGACGTGAAGGACTTCTTCCGCAAGTGGTACGCGCCGTCCAACGCCACGCTGGCCATCGTCGGTGACTTCGACGTGGCGAAGACGAAGGCGCTGGTGGAGAAGTACTTCGGCACGCTGCCCAGCCACGCCCGGCCGCAGCGGCCGGAGGTCGCGCCGGTGAACCTCACCGCGCCCGTGGTGCTGCGCGAGGAGGAGCGCGTGGCCCGGCTGCCGCTCTTGTCCATCCAGTGGCTCACGCCCGCGTACCTGGAGGAAGGGGACGCCACCGCGGACGTGCTGGCCACCGCGCTGTCCACCGGCAAGGCCAGCCGCCTCTACCGCCGGCTGGTGCTGGACAAGGAGCTGGCCCAGAGCGTCAGCGCCACCCAGCAGAGCCAGGGCGCGCAGTCCGTCTTCTCAGTGGACGTGGTGGCGCGGCCCGGCGTGTCCACGGACACGCTGCTCCATGAGGTGGACGCGGTGCTGGACGAGGTCCGCCAGCAGGGCATCACCCCGGAGGAGATTGCCCGCGCTCGCACGCGCTATGACACGCGCACGCTGGCCGGCCTCCAGTCCGTCGGCGGCTTCGGCGGCAAGGCGGACGTCCTCCAGAGCTACAACCACTTCGTCGGCGAGCCCAACTACGTGGCCCAGGACCTGGCTCGCTACGAGTCGGTGACGCCCGAAGCCGTGAAGCAGTTCGCCCAGAACACGCTGCGCCCCGGCGCGCGCGTCATCCTCCACGCGGTGCCGCCCGCACGTCGGCAGGCGCCCCTCGACTCGAAGGAGCGCCACTGATGCGCCGCCTCTTCTCCGCCCTGCTCGTCACCACGCTGGCCGCCTGCGCCAGCAACCCGAAGCCCGCGCCGGCCAATCCGGACTCGCCCGCCCTGGGAGAGAAGGCGGCCCCGGCCGAAGCCACGGCTGACGCCGAGTCCTTCCGCGCCACGCCGCCCCAGCCCGGCAAGGCCCCGGACCTGGTGCTGCCCACCTTCCAGAGCGCGAAGCTGGACAACGGCATCACCGTGATCGTGAGCACGCGGCGGGAGCTGCCGCTCGTGTTCGCGGGCGTGGCCTTCGCCGCGGGCAGCGCGCAGGACCCCAAGGGCAAGGAAGGGCTCGCCGAGCTGACGTACCGCATGCTGCTGGAAGGCGCGGGCAAGCGGGACACGGTGGTGCTGGACAACGCCTTCGCGGACCTGGGTGTGACTCCCGCCATGGACGTGCAGGCGGACGGCGCGCAGGTGGGCGTGCGCGTGCTGACGCGCAACCTGGACGCGGCCATGGCCCTGCTGTCGGACGTGGTGCTGCGACCCGCTTTCAGCCTCGACGCCTTCGAGCGCCGCAAGAAGCAGCAGCTCGCGGACCTGGCGCGCGCGATGGGGCAGCCCGGTGTGCTGGCACAAATGGCGTACCTGGAGGCCGTGTTCGGGCTGCAGCACCCCTACGGGCACCTCCCCGACGGCACGCCCGCGTCCGTGCAGGGGCTCACCCTGGCGGACGTGATGGGCTTCTACCGGAAGCACACCGGCCCCAAGGCCCAGGCGGTCATCCTCACCGGTGACATCAGCCTGGAAGAAGGCGTGGCCCTGGCGAAGAAGCACTTCAGCTGGTCGAAGAACAAGGCCACGCCGCCGCCTCCGCCGCCGGCCACGAAGGCCCCACCGCGTCAGCAGGTGTACGTGGTGCCCAAGCCGGGCCTGGACCAGACGCTGCTGCTGGTGGGCCGCGCGGGCATCGCCGCGGGGAACCCGGACGAGTACCCGCTGGAGCTGGCCACCACCGTGTTCGGTGGCTTCTTCGGCAGCCGCCTCAACATGAACCTGCGGGAGAACAAGGGCTACAGCTACGGCGCGGGCGCCAGCCTCTCTCCGCGCCTGGGCGTCGGGCCGCTCACCGCGTACAGCTCCGTGCGCCAGGACGTGACGGGCCCGGCCCTGAGCGAGGTGATGAACGAGCTGACGGGCCTGAAGGACCGGCCCATCACCGCCGAGGAGCTGGAGGCCGCGCGCGAGGGCCTCATCCGCGCCTTCCCGGGCGCCTTCGAGTCCGTGGAGGGCCTGGGCGCCAGCGCCGCGGCGCTCTTCATCACCCGCCGCCCGCTGGACGAGTTCAACCGCACCGTGGAGGGCCTGCGCGACGCCACCGCCGCGGAGGTGCAGCGCATGGCCGAAAAGTACCTGGACCCGGCCATGATGCAGATTGTCCTCGTGGGTGACCCGGCGACCATCCAGGAGCAGGTGACGCCGCTCGGCCTGGGCAAGCTGGTGCCCATCGAGCCGGATGAAGCACCGGTGCCGCGCGCGGCGAAGTAGCACGCAGGCAGTCATCCCGGGCCGTGGTGGCGAGACAATTGCTCGCGGGCCACGGCCCGGTGTTTCACGGGGTACAGGTCCGAAGGTCCGGCCCTCCCCTGCGGCTCAGCGGTTGCGCGCCTCGTCTTCCTCGTCGGAGACCTGCCGCTCCTCGGCTCGCTCGCGGCCCCGGCGCTCGCGCTCCAACTCGTCCGCCTCGTCGATGGGGCTGCGGATGTCGGGGACGTAACCGCCCACCTCGGAGTCACTGTCCAGGGCGAACTTCTCCTCGCGGGTGTCGCGGATGGAGTCCGCGGAGTACAGCGGCAGGGTGTCGTCGGCTTCCAGTCCCCGCTCCACGCGGTCCGGCGCATAGGGAGGCTTCTTCGCGGCCTCCTTGCCTCCCGTGTACGGGTCGTACTTCCTGTTCGGCATGGTGCGCTCCTCGTCGAAGTGGGTACCGCTCCGAAGCTGAATGTCGGAGCGCGCTCGCGGCGCACCAAGGTCCCCGCGGAGCGCCGGGGGCACGCCCGGCCGCCCGGCTCACGAGGAAGGTGGGGACGCCCGGAGGCATCCCCAAGTTGCCCACAGGGTGGGCGACCCACCGCCGCGAGGAGCTTCTCTGACGCCCAGGGGTGGATTCGTCTACGCGCCAGCGCCATCGAAGCGCCGCGGGCGCAGCAGCCGCAGCGTGAGCACCAGCGCGAGGAACAGCACGCTGGCGCTCACGGTGACGAAGCGGATGCCTATCCGGTCGGCCAATGCGCCCAGGCCCCACACGCCCGACGCGTACGCGCCGCCGAGCACCATGCTGTACAGGCTGCTCATGCGCGCCTGCAGCTCACGGGGCACGCGCGACTGGCAGTACGCGTGCATCCCGCTCATCAGCATCATGTAGTTGGCGCCGAGCACGAAGATGACGGCGGCGGCCACCTGCAGCGTGGGCGACAGCCAGTACAGCGTGGACACGCCGCCAATGGACGTCGCCACGAGGCCCAGCAGCTTGCGCTGGCCCAGCTTGTCCACCAGCGTGCCCACCAGCAGCGCGGCCGTCACCGCGCCCGCGCCCTGGCAGGTGACGAGCAGCGACGTGGCCGCCGCGCCCTGGCCGAAGACGCGGATGGCGAACACCGGCACCAGGCCGATGAAAGGCGCCACCAGGGCCGCGACCAGCAGCGTGCCCCACAGCATCAGCGAGATTTCCGAATCGCTCCGCGCCACGGAGAAGCCGTGGGCAATCTGCCGCCACAGGCCCTGCGTGGCCTTCGAGGCCGTCCGCGTCAGCGTCTTCACCTGCGACAGCGCCACCAACACCGCGACGAAGGACAGTGTGTTGATGAGCAGCGCCCAGGACGTCCCGCCCATGCTCAGCACCAGCGCGGCCAGCGCCGGACCGATGATGCGCCCCAGGTTGAACTGCGCCGAGTTGAGGCTCATGGCGCTGTGCAAGTCCCGGGGCGGCACGAGCTCCGCGAGCATCGCCGCGAAGGCGGGACTGATGAGCGTGCTGGCGCAGCCGTGGACGAAGGAGATGACGGCCACGACGGGGACGCTGAGCCGGTGCGTGAAGGCCAGCAGCGTCAACACGCCCGCGAGCACCAACTGCACCACCGTGCCCAGCGCGACGTAGGCGCGACGGTCGAACCGGTCCGCGAGCGCGCCGCCCACCGGCGACAGCACCACCGCGGGGAGGAAGGTGAGGGCGACGATGCCACCCGTCCACTCGGCGCGGCCCGTGGCCTCGGTGACGTACACGCCCATGGCCACCGTCTCCATCCAGGTGCCGATGGTGGAGACCAGGGCTCCCACCCAGACGGCGAAGTAGCCGGGGTGGTCGAAGGCGCGAAGCGAGGAGAGACGTGGCAGTCGAAGGGTGCGCACGGCAGGGACCTTTGTATCCCGGAGCCGTGCGACATGCCTGTAGGGGCCGGCAGTTGCTTTGAGCCGCTATGACGGAAGCTGGGACATATCCAGCAGCCGCGCTTCAGCCCGGGCTCGAGGTCCGCGAAGTGCCCACACGCCGCCGTGCGCACGAGACGACGTGTCAGCGCATGGAGACGGGGCCCTTGCCGCGGACCTTCACGGTGCCGTCGTCGGAGATGCGCGCGCCCGTCTCCGGGAAGTCATCCGCGGTGAGGTCGCGGACCGCCTTGATGACGGCGCCCTTCGGGTCCGGCACGGCGATGCCCCTGTCCACCTGCTTCGTGGGGAGGATGCGGCCCGCCGTGAAGTCGCCGTCGCGGTTCAGCTCGACCTCCAGCACCATGCCCAGGCCCTGCGGACCGCGCAGGTTGAACCGGCCATAGGTGGCGAAGTTGCCCAGCGAGTAGGCGATGAGCCGGCCCTTGTAGAACTCCATGCCGCGCACCACGTGCGGGCCATGGCCGATGACCAGGTGCGCGCCCGCGTCCACCACCGCGCGCGAGAAGGCCCGCAAATCACCCCGGTCCTCGCCGTGGAACTTCTCCCGGCCCTTGGGCACGTGCAGCGCCTTGCTGCCCTCCGCGCCGCCGTGGAACGACACGATGACGATGTCGTGCTCGGCCGCGGCCACGCGCACCAGCCCCGTCGCCGTGGTCAGGTTGTTGAGGTGGTTGCACGACGGCGACGTGTGGAACGCCACCATGCCGATGAGCAGGCCGTTGCGCTCCACCGTGGCCACCGTGCCCGGCGCGCCGCTCCACGCGATGCCCAGCGCGTCGAGCGTGGACTCCGTCGCGCGGCGGCACTCCTCGCCGAAGTCACCCGAGTGGTTGTTGGCCGTGGACGCCAGGTCCACCCCGGCCTCCTTCAGGTACTGGCCGTACTCGGTGGGCGAGCGGAACGCGTAGCAGTTCTTCGACGAGCGGCACTTCTTCGTCTCGCCCGTGTCGCACAGCGGCCCCTCCAGGTTGATGAAGGTGAGGTCCGCGTCCTCCAGCAACGGGCGCACGCCGGCAATCACGCTGCCGGCGCCATCGGGAGGCAGGTGGCCTTCGGGCACGGTGGTGCCCAGCATGACGTCACCCACCGCGCGGATGCGCACCTTCGCGTTGGCCGGCGGGGGAGGGCGGTGGATGAGCTGCGGCCCCTGCGACAGCTTCGCCTGGAGCATGGCCTGCCCACGGGCCTGGGTCAGCGCGCCCTCGAGGTCCGGGTGGTCCGGCTGGAGCTTCTGTACCTCGGACCACTGCGTGTAGGCCTCCGCCCACTGGTTCTCCAGCGAGTGCGCCCAACCCAGCTCCCAGCGGCAATCCACGCGTGAGGGCGCGGCCTCCACGCAGGCGGACAGTTGGGTGATGGCCGTGGGTGCGTCCTTCGCCTGGAGGGCCTCCATGCCTCGGGCGTAGCTCGTGTCCGGGTCCGCCAGCGGGCCACGCGGGGTGGCGCTCTTGCCCATGGCCAGGGCCGCGGCGCGCAGGGCGGCGGCGCCGGCCTCCGCGGCGGCGCGGCCCAGGTCCAGCACCGCGCCGGAGTCACCGGCACGAGGGTAGGCGTTGAGGTCCGTGATGACAGTCTCTGGCGCGGGCGCGGTGCCCTGGGAAGCTGGGCCCTGGGTCGAGCTCGAATCGGCGCTGGGGCCTTGCGAGGAAGAGACGTGCTGGGCGGGGGCGGACTCACGCGCCGAAGCAGCACCCGGCGTGGTGGCGAGCGCCATCATGAGGAAGACGGACGAGGGCATGTCCCGCCATTCTAGAGGCCCTACCGGGATTCTGTGACAGGGGAGATGACCTCGCCCTGGCCAGCAGCCAGACAGGCGACACACACCTCATCGGTCAGGGTGATGGGATGTGTGTCGCGGCGCGGCCCGGGTTCAACCCAGCACGTCGAGCAGCACCGAACGACGACGCTGGCGCGGCAGGAACCGCAGCCGCCGCAGCTCCTTGCGCTTCACCCGGCGCTCGATGGCGCTGTGGACGGAGAGCGGTCCCGGACCTCGCAGCAGCAGGCCGAGCGCGATGGCCCCCAGCGCCAGGTTGAACTCGAAGCCGCCCTTCGTGTTGTCGAAGCCCTTGGAGCCATGGACCTTGGCCACGGCGATGGCCTGCGTGACGAGGACGGCCAGCGCGGCGGGGCGCGTGGCGACGCCCAGGATGGAGCTCACGCCCGAGAGCAGCTCCACCACCCCCGTGGCGATGACCCAGGGCTTGCCTGGCTTGAAGCCCAACTGCTCGAAGAAGCCCACGTGTTGCGCGGTGCCCTCGGCGCGGAGCTTGGACACGCCATGCACCACCATCGTCGTTCCAAGCGACAGGCGCGGGGGTAACAGGGCCGCTGCCTTCAGGATGCTCGGTTGCTCGGTCAGGGTCGCCACGTTCATACCTGCCACTCCTTGAATGGGCCGGGGCCGTTGCCGGAAACCTGGGTAGGTTGGGCCCGGCCTGGGCGCATGGCACGCCGCGGCGATTCCGCCTCCCTTGCCCGGTAGGCATACTGCCGGCCCCAAGGGGCATGCCTCATGAGGCGGGAGTGGATCCGCATCCCTGGGGGCCCCGCGTGAATACCCCTTGGTACGAGGCAGTCACCCCGTCATGTCCCTCCGCTGGCCGCTCCTGTCCCTGTCGTTGTTGGTGTCTGCTCCAGCGCTCGCGGTCGACGGCGTCGCCGTCCGGATCCGCTGCACGGAGAAGTGCACGGTGGTGCTGGATGGAAAGAACGGGTTCCGGGTGAATGACACCACCTGGGAGTTCAAGGGCATCACGCCGGGCTCCCTGCGCATCGACGCCACGGGCGTGCTGAGCCGTCCGCTCGCCGGCAGCTTCGTGGTCATCCCGGACGTGGCGACGGCGGACGTCTTCCTGGCCAGCAACAAGCGCATCATCATCGAGCCCGGCAGCTCCACCATGCCCGGCACACCGGACTGGGCCGAGCCGAACCCTCCCACGCCCGCCTCCACGTCGAAGGCGCCGAGCGTGGCCACCGTGAAGTGCCAGGACGACTGCACGGTGCTGCTCGATGGGAAGCGAGGTCTCCGCCGGGACAACCGGACCTGGGAGTTCCGCGACGTGGCGCCCGGCCAGCGGCGCGTGGAAGGCAGCGGTGGCGTCCTCAACCGGCGGCAGTTCGTGGGCTACGTGGAGGTGCCGGGTGGCTCCGAAGTCACCATCCAGGGGGACTCCAAGGGCCGCGTGACGCTCACGGAGCAGAAGGACCTGGCGGCGGCGAAGCAGCCCGAGACGCGCGCGGCGACGACCTCCCGGGTCCACGTGCGCTGCACGAAGCCGTGCACCGTGATGATGGACGGACAGCGCCGGGGCACGAGCAACGCGACGAACCTGAGCCTCCGCGACGTGCCGCCCGGGGAACATGCGCTGGAGGTGGACTTCACGGTGGGCGGGAAGCTGCGGCGCTCGACGCTGGCGGTGCCCCCGGGCCACGAGCTGTTCGTCACCGCGTCCCAGGAGCACGGCATCCAGGTGACGAACACGAAGCCGCTCACGGGCACGCCGTAAGGGGCTGCTCAGGGCTTCTCGGAGAGGGGCGGATCCATCAACGCCGCCACCTCCGAGGCGTAGCCACCAGGCCCTTCGCCATGAACGATGAGGGGCGGGCGCACGGCGAGGCCCCGGTCCCTGTCTCGCAGGGCATGCACCAGGAAGCGCGTGGCCGGGGCTCCCACGCGCGCGTGGACGAAGCGCAGCACGGTGGGGTGGAGCTTCGCCTGGGTCAGCAGGCCCAACACCTCGGCCACGCGTGCGGCCGGGTACACCAGGCTCACGCCGCCGCCGGGCATCAACGCGTACCGTGCCGCGGCGACGACGGATGGCGCGTCACACGCCACCTCTGACTTGGACACGGCCCGTTCATCATCCGGGCTGCGGACCCCCGCGTCGGCCAGGCGGAAGGGCGGGTTGGACACGACGTGGGCGTACTGGCCACCGGGGACGAGTTCGCGGATCCGTCGCAGGTTCCCGAGCAGTGGAGTGACGTGGGCCTCGCACGCGTTGAGCGCCACGGCGCGCGTCAGCCGGGCATGCACCGCGGGCTGGAGCTCCAGGGCATCCACGGGCCCCAGGCCGAACTGCTTCACCAGCAGGAAGGACACCACGCCGCTGCCCGCGCCCAGCTCCAACATCCGCCCAGACTCGCCGACACGTTCGGTGGCCGCGAAGTGGGCCAGCAGCACCGCGTCCAGCGTGAAGCGGTAGCCCGTCCGTCGCTGGAGCACCCGCACCCCCGCCGTGCCAATGGAGTCGAGCGTTTCGTCCGGGCCGGGCTCGGGCAGGGTGGGTTCAGGCATGGGCTGTAGGGCTTCCTACCCAACGTCCGCTTTGGACCCAAGATTCCCGCACTGTGTCCCAGCATTACCGCTGAAAAATCGGCTCACCCACCATAGGTTCATCAGAAAATTCACATGTTATTTCAGTAAGTTGCGCGGAGATATCGGTCAGCGATATCTCTTCACGGATCTTTTCAGGAATCTGTTCATGGCCACCCTGGAACAACTGCTCGCGGCTCTTGGACGCCAGGTCGAGGTGAAGGGGAGCGAGCTGGCCGCTCAGCTCCGCGTGTCGCGCCCGACAGTGTCGCGGCTGTTGGCCTCCGCGGGCCCGAGCGTCTGCCGGATGGGACAGGGGCCCGCCACGCGCTACGCGCGGACCCGCTCGATTGTCCCCTTGGGCGAACAGGTACGGATGTACCGCGTGGACGAGACCGGCCGTCCCCACGAGGCAGGCGTCCTGCACCCGCTGTGGAACGGGGGCTGCTGGATTGCGCGAGAGGACGGGGTAGGTGAACGGTTCGCCGGGCTGCCGCCTTTCGCCGCCGACATGAGCCCTCAGGGCTACCTGGGCCGAGGCTTCACGAGCCGTCACCCCGAGTTGGGACTCCCCCCTCGCATCACGGACTGGACGGAGGACCACCAGCTCATCGCGCTGGCGTTGCGAGGCGATGACTGCGTCGGAAACCACATCATCGGCGCGGCCTCCCTGGACCGGTTTCTCGCAAGCCCGCTTCGGCCCGTCACCGAGGCCCAGTACCCGGAGCTCGCCCGCTCATCGATGTCGAGCGAGGCAGGCTCCTCCGCCGGTGGCGAACAACCCAAGTTCACGGCGTACACAGAGGGACGCCACGTCCTGGTGAAGTTCGCGGCCAACGATGACGGTGCCGCCGCTCAGCGTTGGAGAGAGCTGCTCGTCTGCGAAGGACTGGCACTCGAGGCCGTCCACGCCGCTGGGATTCCGGCCGCGGCTACGCGTTCCATCCGCGTCGAAGGCTACCAGTTCCTCGAGGTCGAGCGCTTCGACCGGGTCGGGGAAAGAGGCCGCAAGGCACTGCTCTCACTCAAGGCCATCGACAACGAGTACCTCGGCCATGAAGGCAAGGGGAGCACCTGGACCAGCGCGGCCCGCTACCTCCTGCAGAGCCAGTACATCAGCGACGAGGACGCCAGGCGCATTCGCTGGCTCGACACCTTCGGGCAGCTCACCGGCAACACCGACCGGCACTTCGGCAACCTCTCCTTCTTCGAGGACGGCCCCAGGCGGTTCCGGCTCGCCCCTGCCTACGACATGCTCCCGATGATGTTCGCCCCCGTGGGCACGAGCATCGTCGAGCGCTCCTTCGAGCCCCGGCCGCCCACCGCGGAGACGCTCGATGTCTGGGCCGATGCCGCACAACACGCACTGGCCTACTGGAACCGGCTGGAGCAGACCTCCGAACTCAGCGACACGTTCCGCGGCCACTGCGCACGATGCAGGGACTCACTTGCCGCGCTGATGCAGCGGACGCCGGTCTGAGCCGGCGTCCGCTCCGTCTTCCTACGGCGCATAGACGACCGTCAGCACCGCGTTCGCCCCATCCCGGATGAACAGGTACTGCGTGGCCGTCTGCGCCTCGGTGAAGCGCAGCCGCAGCTGCGTCTTCCCTGTCTTGCTGATGGCGGAGCGTCCCTCCGGGCTGAATTCCCCGGAGCTCTTCGCTCCCGCGCTGAACCGGTCGATGCCCGCGACGCTGCTCGCCGTGGCCGCCGCCGCCCAGTCCGTCACCTCCGTGTTCGCCGCGTTGAACGTCCCCGTCTTCGCGTCGATGACCAGCGTGTTCCTCGCGGGCGTCGACCACGGGTCTCCCGAGCCCGACGAGTAGCTCACCGTCAGGAACGCCCGCGTGACGGTGGCCCCGTCCGGAAGGCTCGACGTGTCGAAGGAGAGGAACGACCGGTTGTACTTCCCATCCGTCCCCCGGCCGAGCGCCAGGTTCGTCATGAATCCCAGCGCCGCCCCGCTGCCATCCGCGTCCGCCTTCAGGTAGCCGTCCTCCGCCGCGATGCTGGCGAACTGCACCGTCACCGGCGCCGGGGCGCCCGAGTTGCTCACCGTCACCACCGTGTCGTCGTCCGTGGCCTGGTTGCCCGCGGCGTCGAACGCACGGGCCCCCAACGTGTGGCCCCCATTGGACGCGGCCGTGCTGTCCCAAGCGAAGGCATACGGCGCCTGTGTGTCCGTGGACACCACCTCGCCATTCACCAGGAACTCCACCCGGGTGACGCCCACCACGTCCGCCGCATCCGCGGTGACATTCAACGTGCCACTCACCGTGGCCCCGTTCGCCGGCGCCGTCACGTTGACCGTGGGCGGCGTGGTATCCCCCGTCGGCTCGCCTCCGCCTCCCGTCATCCCGAAGAACTTCACCTGGTGGTAGACGGAGCAGAGGTTCACATCGCTCAGGTACGCCCCCACCGAGCCACAGGCCGCGCTGCCCGTTCCGCCTGGAAACGGGAACTGCGCGTCCATGGCCACCGCGTGACCCATGCCGGTGAGCTCCCACGTCTCCACCAGCGCGTTGCCCGCGCCGTCCCGGTACACCTTGTGCGGGAAGCCGGACACCGTCTCCACCGTGTCCGGCGTCTGGTCGATGCCGTGCACGTTCGTCCACTGCTCCATCGCCTCGGTGAGGTTCATCACGTTCACCGTGTAGTCGCTGGTGCCGTGCCAGATGGTGACGCGCGGACGCGGACCCGCGTAGCCCGGGTACGCGCCGCGGACCATGTCTCCCCACGCGGCGGGCGTGCGATTCACACCCGGGCTCATGCAGTTGAAGCCCGCGTTCATCGACTCCGCGCACCGGTACGGGCCACCGGAGTGGATGGCCCCGGCGGAGAAGACATCCGGATAGGCGGCCAGCAGCGCGGGCGTCATGTAGCCCCCCGCCGAGAACCCCGCCACGAACACCCGCGACGGGTCGATGGAGTACGTGGCCTTCATCGTGTCCACCATCTGCTTGATGGACAGCGCCTCGCCCCGATCTCTTGAGAAGTCACCGGGCTCGAACCAGTTGAAGCAACTGCTCATGTTGTTGCCGCCCTGCTGCTGCGGATAGACGACGTAGAACTTGTAGACGTCCGCCGCCGCGGACCAGCCGGCGCCCTCCATCCCCGCGGCCCGCTGCGTACACCCGTGCATCACCACCACCAGCGGCGCGTTGGCCGGCATGCCGGACGGCACGTGGCGGAACATCTGCAGGTTGCCGGGGTTGCTACCGAAGCTCGTCACCTGCGTCAGCAGGGGCTGCTGCTGCTCCGTCACCTCGGCCTCCGGCACGTCCCCGACGAGAGCACCACAGCCCGCGAGGCCCGCGAACAGCCACGCGGCAAGAGGCACCCTGGCGGACCACGACCACGGCCAGGAACGGCTGCGACGCTGCTTGAGCATGGTGTCTCCCTGTCGGCCACGAGGGAAAAGGGCGGCCGTGGGACGAAACCTGACTCTTCCGGGAGTCACTGATTCAAGGCGCGTCGCGTCGCATCGCGCTGAAACATGAACCAGGATTCAAATCACGCACCGCGTCGTGTGGTGCGCTGAAACATGAGTCAGCCCTCAGCTCAGGGAGGACACCGGGCGCCGGGCCGCCCGGCGTCCTCCGGCGGGGCTCAGCGCGCGGCGCGCTCGGCGACGAGCCGCTCCGCCACGTCCAGCACCTTGGCCTCCACGCACACGTCGTCCAGGAGGTTCGCCTCCACCAGGCCGGTGGGGCTCGTCACGTTGACCTCGGTGAGGTAGGTGCCCAGCACGTCGATGCCCACCAGCCGCAGCCCGCGCTTCACCAGCTCCGGCTTCAGGCGCTCGCAAATCTCCAAATCCCGCGGGGTGAGCACGGCCTTCCGGGGCACGCCGCCGGCGGCCATGTTGCCGCGGTGGTCGTCGTCGGACGGGACGCGCAGCACGCCGCCCACCGGCTCGCCGTCCACCAGGAGGATGCGCTTGTCGCCCTGGCGGCTCTCCGGGATGTACGCCTGCGCCATGACGGCCTCGCGGCCGCCCCGGGTGAGCATGTCCACCGCGGAGCGCGCGTTCCGGTCCGTGGCGGACAGGAAGAGGATGCCCTTGCCCGCGAAGCCGTCCACCGGCTTGAGGATGGTGCCCGCCGCGTTGCGCGCGATGAAGTCCAGCAGCACCGGCAGCTCGCTGGTGACGCGCGTGTCCGGCATCAGGTCCGGGTAGCGCAAGGAGTAGAGCTTCTCGTTCGCGTCGCGGATGCCCGAAGGCTCATTGATGTAGACAGGCGGCCGGCCCGTACCGCACAGCTCCACCAGCTGGGTGGCGTGCAGGAACTCCGCGTCCACCGGCGGGTCCTTGCGCATGAAGAGCACGTCCAGCGAGGACACCGGGCGAGGGGCCTCGTCGAGGATGTCGAAGTGCCGTCCCGGCTCGCGGCGCACGATGACGTGGCGCATGCGCGCCTCGGCGCACTCGCCGTTGAAGCGCAACCAGCCCTGTTCGAAGTAGCGCACCTGGTGGCCGCGCTTCTGCGCTTCGAGCATCAGCGCAAACGTGGAGTCGTGGTCCACCCGCACCGTCTCGAGCGGGTCCATCAGGAAGCCAATGGTCAGAGGGGCCATACAGTCCGGAATCAGAGGGAGAGGGGCGCGAAGATAACCAAGTGCCCCGGAACGTGCCCCTCAATCCCGGTTCTGTGTTTCAGCGCTCGGGGATTTCCGCCAGCTTCAGCCGGAACTGGGTCGTCTCCCCGGCGCTGATCGGCACCGACAGCATGCGCTTCTTGCCGTCCGGGCCCACGATGGTCAGGTCGTGCTCCCCCGCGGGCATCGCCACGTTGAACATCGGCGTGCGGCCCACCCGCTTCTTGCCTCGGAAGACCTCCGCCTCCGGCAGCACCAGCAAGGTCAGCTTGCCCCGGCCCTTCGCCGGGCGAGCGCTCGCCGCCTCCTTGGAACGGGAGCCCTCCGCGTCCTCGCCGCCCACCGCGGCGCCCAACGCCTTCGCTGGGGCCTCCGCGGTGCCGGCATCCGTGGACGGGCCCGAGCCCGGTCCCAGGTAGACGGGCAGGTTCGGGTCGTGGTGGGGGAGGGTGCGCAGCACGCTCGCGTCCTCTTCCTCCACCGTCTCGTTCAGCACCTTCGACAGGTGCCAGGCGGCATAGCCACCGCCCACCAGGATGCCCATCAGCACCAGCCCCCACAGCACATTGGAGGCCTTGCTCTCCGGCGGCTGCGGCGTGTCCTCCACGGCCGCCGAAGCCTTCCGGGGCGCCGCCGCGGGCACCTTGCGCGAGGGCTTGCGCGGCATGCCAGCCACGCCGTTCGACGGCGTCGGGATGTCGTTGCGCTCGGGGAGGTAGGGCCCGTCATCACTGCGCAGCGCCCGCTTCGCGGAGTCCAGCATGACGCCGTTGGTGGTGCCGTCCGCGGACTCCAGCATGACGCGCGTGGCGGACATGCGCTCGGCGAACCAATCCTGCATCAGCGCGGCCCGGTCATGCGCGTCCAGCAGCAACTTGCCCGCCGCCGCTTCAATCGCCCGGGCCATGTCCCGGCCGGTGGCGAAGCGCTTCTCGCGGCTGCGCTCCAGCGCCCGCATCACCACCTTGGACACCTCTTCGGGCACGTGCGGCGAGACGTGCGAGGGCCAGGGGACGGGCGCCTCCAGGATCTTCATCATCTCATCGCGCTCGTTCTTGCCCGCGAACAGGCGCGCGCCGGTGATGAGCTCGTGCATCATCACCCCGACGGAGAACAAGTCACTGCGGCCGTCCAGTGTATCGCCGCGCACCTGCTCCGGGGACATGTACCCGGTGGTGCCCTTCACCGTGCCGACGTTGGTGCGCTCCAGGCTGTCCTTCGCCTTGGCGATGCCGAAGTCGAGCAGCTTCACCACGCCGTCGTACGTCACCATGATGTTCTTCTGGGCGACGTCGCGGTGGATGACGGGGCTGGGCGCGCCGGAGGGCGCCGTATAGGTGTGCGCGTAGTGCAGCGCCATGCAGACGTCGCGCGCCACCGACAGCGTGAAGCCCAGCGGGAGCTGCTCCTGGCGGCGCAGGCACGCGCCGGTAATCTGGTTCAGGTTCTGCCCGGCGATGAACTCCATCGCCAGGTAGAGCCCGTCATCCTCGCGCCCCAGGTCGAACACCTGCGCGATGTTCGGGTGGTTGAAGGCCGCGGTGATGCGCGCCTCGTCCAGGAACATGCGTTCGAACTGCGCATTGTCCCGCGCGTCCGGCAGCACCCGCTTGATGACCACGTACTTGCGGAAGCCACCTGGACCCGAAGTGAAGCCCAGGAACAGCTCCGCCATTCCGCCCACGGAGAGCTGCGTGACGACCTCGTACTTCCCGATGCGCTCGCCCCGATAGAAGTCGATGGGGAAACCCTCCGCCGGCACCCCGCTGTCGGGGCACATCCCGCGCCAGACGATAACAGGCATGTACGGGGCGGACGTGTGGTGAGAACGGGCCTCCACCAGGGGTGCCTCCCGCATCCACCGGGAAGCTGTGGATGGCCTGTGGACAGTGGGGGAGGGGCTGTGGAGAAACCCCGGTGTGGATCAACACCTGTGGGTTCCCGGGGATAACCGTCACCTTACCCACATGTAGCACATCCCGAATTCGTGAGTGTTCCCGGGAGCTTGCTGACTTGTCCCCAAGTCCGAGCTGCCTACTGCCACTACCAATAGATCAATACCTCTTATGAACCTTTAGAAGAAGCAGTCCGCCCTGGGGACGAAGTGCCTGTGGAAACCCAGGGCAGGTGCCTCCACCTCAAGGCAGCGCCAGGCGCAGCTGTTCGAGCAACGCAGGCAGCCGGGTCATCAGCTCCCGGTCCATCTCCTCCAATGCCCCGCGAAGGGCCGCCAGGTCCTCTGGGGCGCGTTCTGCGGTCACCATGCGCTGCAGGACCCTCAGGCGCTGATTGCGCTGCACCAGGCTGCCCAGGACGTCCTCCAGCTCATCGCTGAGGGCCTCGCCCAGGCGCAGGTCGTGCCCGATCAGCTCCCGGAGCTGCTCCACCAGGTACGTGAGGTCCCAGGATTCTGCGTATCCAGCACGGCGTGACATCTCACCCCTGGCCCAGGCGGGTCGCCGGGCTCACTCCAGCGGCTGGGGCCGCAGCAGGCCCACGAGGGTGAGGCGCGAGCGGGACGGGTCCAGCTCCACGCTGACCTGGCAGCCGGCGACGTCCAGCCGCAGCGTGTACGGGAACTCGGGGGGCAGCTGGCTTTCCTCCTGCCGGGCCAGCGCGGCCAGGCGGAACAGCTCGGCGAGCAGCTCCTGGCGGGTCTCCGCCGCGAGCCCCTCCACGGCCGCCTGAAGGCCGCGTGGGATGAGCACGGTGAAGGCCTGCGATGACGAAGGGGCGCATGAGGAGGATGCGACAGAGGTCATGGCGTACCCTGGGTGCCAGAACCATACCCTTCCGGCATCCAACCATTTCGCGTGGTTGCAGCCTGTAGCAGTGGAACGGCCTGTAAAAAACACTGCCCCCCTCCCCGCCGACCCTGAAGTGTTGGGAGGTGGGACATCGAGGGGACGGGGTGTCCGCGGGGCCTTCTGGCGCGGGTATAGCCAGGAGGCACGGGGGGGAACGCCATGGCGCACGCAACGCAGGCGTCCCGGTACAGCGGCATCGTCTTGGCGCTGATGCTGGGGTTGGGAGCGGCGGCTTGTCGGGACACACCGTCCCTGTCGGGGGCGGAGGGGCGGTTGCGGTTGTCGGCGCGGCGCGTGGACTTCCCGCACGCCTACCCGGGCACCCGGCGGGAGGCCGAGGTCCGCGTGGTGAATGGCGGCCGGGCTCCATTGGACGTCACGTGGACGGACGTGACGGCGCCCTTCTCGTTGGAGGCGGCGCTGCCGGTCCGGGTGCTGGCGGGCGAGGTGCCGGTGCGTCTGCGCTTCGCGCCCGAAGCTGAAGGAACCTACGAGGTCATCCTCACCGGCACCGCGTCGGACGGCGGCCAGGTGCAGTTGGTGCTGGCGGGCGAGGCGAAGCCGGTGCCGGAGTGCTTCACACCCGTGACGTGCGCGGCGGCCACCTTCGACCTGGTGACGGAGCGGTGCGTGGAGTCGGTGCTGCCGGACGGCACCGCGTGTGAGCCGGGCAATGCCTGCATCACCGGCGCCACCTGCCAGGCGGGACGCTGCCGGGGCGAGGAGCGCGCCTGTGACGACGGCAACGCCTGCACCACGGACGTGTGCCACGTGCTGGACGGGTGCCAGTCCGTGCCGGCGCCGCCCTGTCCCGCGGCCGGGCCGTGTCAGGTGGGGACGTGCGACCCGCGGATGGGATGCGCCACGGCCCCCGCGCCGGACGGCACCCTCTGCGGCGCGGCCCAAGGCACCTGTGAGGACGCGGACGTGTGCCTGGATGGGGCCTGCGTGAAGCGCGACCTGCCGGAGGGCTTCCTGTGTGAAGCGGCCAGCCCGTGCCAGGCGTCGGGGCGCTGCCGCGGCGGCGTGTGCGCGCGGCCCGCGGCGCAACCCCTGAAGGTGGATTGGGAGCACGACGCCCGGGCGGGAGAAGAGCAGCTGCAGGACCTGCTGGTGGGGCCGGAAGGCGACGTGACGCTGTCGGGCTTCTACGGCACGCCCGTGCTGGACGCGGCGGGCGAGGGTCCTCCGGTGCGGGCCTCCAATCCGGCGCGCCGCTGCATGCTGTGGAACGACCGGCTCCTGTGCATGGACATGCCGACGGACGGGACGGTGTCGCTGCTGGAGCGCGACACGGGGACACCGCGGTGGACCTTCACCCTGGCCGACGCGCGGCCGGACTTCCGCGACAGGACGCAGACGCTCTTCCTGGCGCGGCTGGCGGTGATGGCGCCGGACCGGCTGGCGGCCCTCTTCGAGGCCTACCCCACCGACCAGCGGCGCGACACGTCGTGCCGCATGTACTTCCTGGTGGTGCTGGATGCCTTCGGCCACATGGTGTCCGCGCGCGAGCTGACGGACCCACAGCTCGCCGAGTGCAACCACCCGCACCCGTATGGCCTCGCCTCGGACGCGGTGGGGGACCTCTACGTCGCCTTCGCGCCCACGCTGAACACGGGGGCGCCGCTGGCGTCGGGGACGCCCTCGTTGTTGATGGCCTTCTCCTCGGACGGGGTGCCGCGCTGGCGGAAGACGGAGCCCCTGCGCGCGGGCGAGCTCGCGGTGGTGAACGGGCTGCTGCTGCCCGAATGGGGCTTCCAGGCGTTGAGCACCCGGGACGGGACACCAGTGGGGAAGCACCTGGCCCAGCAGTTGGGCCGCGCGGTGGCCACCCGGGACGTGGTGGTGCCCAGCGCGTCGGGCACCACGGTGAACGCGGGTGTGGACAGCTTGAGCTCCACGCCGGCCGCCACGCAGCTGAAGGGCTTCCGGCTCCCGGGCCTGGAGCCGGCGTGGCTGTACTCGCTGAAGGAAGGCCAGCACCTGACGAGCAAGGAGCTCCGGCTGGCCACCTGGCCCAGGGGCGCGGGGCTTCCGCCCGAGACGTTGGTGCTGACGCACGCGGTGGCGGCCGACAACCAGCGGTTGCTCGTGGGCGTGCGCGCGCGGGATGGGGCGGAGGCCTTTCAGTGTCCGCTCGACTACGCGCCGCGCACGGTGCCGCAGTTGATGGAGCTGGGGCCTGGCGCCCTCTACGTGATGGATGGGGCCCTCAGCTGTGGCGAGTGCGATCCGCCCTTCGCCAACAGTCAGCCACGCTTCATGCGCTTCCCCATGCCGGGGTTGCTGCCCGCGAACGCGCCCTGGCCCGGGACTTTCGGAGGGCCGGGGCATGGGCACCATGAGAACGCGGCTCACTGAGCGGCGCGGCCCTTCACTGTGGAGAACTTGTGGGCGTATCGGAAGACGGCACGTCGTGCGTGCGCCCCGGCGCGCGCAGGCGTCGCTCCGCTTCGCGCACGGAGGCCCCCGGCCGGGCCAGCGCCTGGGGTCCATCGATGGCGAGCACATCCTCCGGGTTCATAGGAAATGACGCGCGCAGCAGCTCGGGGGGAGCCGAGCGCCTTCGAGGGGACAGGCCACCGGAGCTCGGAGAAGCGCAGGGTGAGCTCAAGCCGGCGTAGCGGTTTCCCACATATCGCGCTGCTTCATGACGCGCCCTGAAAGGAATTCAGTCTCCACCGCGCCTGCTCACACTCATCGTGAATGCGCAACTGCTATGGGTCCTCACCACATCCGGCCTGTCACGGTGCTTGCGGGAGTCAGGACCCGGCGGGTGGACAGGCCCCGCGCAGCCGATATTCTTCGCCCACCGTAGCGTTGGCGTTCGTGGACGGTATTCCACGGTGCCCACGCGCAGGCCGCTCGGGAAGCAACCCCCTTGTTCCCGGCGCTCGCGTGGAAGGAGTGCGGTTGCCCGGACGACCTTGGAGGTCCGGCGTGCGGCGGCTTCGTGGCATCGTGGGGGGCCCGCTCGGGCCCCGGGTGGAAGTCTCCCGGGGCCCGAGAGACCTCGTTTGAGTCGCCGCTACGGTTGTTGTGTCTCCGCCGCCTGATTCGCTTCCACGCGCGTGAAGGACAGCAGGTAGGCGGGCTCGTCTCGCGTGCTCGCTTGTATCAACTCCTCCGTCAGCGCATGCAGGGGCCAGCGGTCCATGGACGCCTTGCGGAAGAGGGCCACCGCGCCCTCCAGCGCGCTGATTCGCGCCAGCGCCTGTTCACGTCCGGCCTCGTCGCCCATCTCCTGGGCGCCGCCGCGGACGAGCTGCAGGCCCACCATGCGCTCCACCATGGTGGGTTGTTCGGCCATGCGCGCGCCGATGTCGCGGGTGATGCGGCCCAGCCGCTTCCGGCCCTCGGGGGACAGCGAGCCGCGCGTGCCCACGTTGCGCGTGCGCAGCACCCATGAGCCCCGGTCCGTCACGCTGTGGGCCGCCACCGCCATCGCCGTGGCGCTGACATCCGGCACCCCCGAGCCCTCCAGCAGCTTCCGGGCTTCCTCGTACGTGCGGGTGAAGACGCCCTCGCGCCACACGGGCAGGGCGGCCACCTGCTCCAGGCGGTCGATCTCCGCCGCGCTCATCTCCGAGCCCGGCTCCGTGTCTCCCAGGAGCAGCAGCAACTGGAGCTGCATGGCGCGTGGGTTCGCGGCCGCCAGCGCCTCCAGCTTCTGGCGGAACACGGTGCGCGCTTCGTCGTGGGAGGACTGCGGCAAGGCCTCGCCCCGGAGCACGTCCATCACCGCCACGAAGAGGGAAGGGTCCTCCAGCCGAGGCACCTGCCGCAGCAGGAAGAGCGCCTTGTCCGCGTCCAGTCGCGGGCTGCCCAGGGCCAGCATCAGCCTCACGTCGTCCGACGCGGCGCGCTCCCAGGCGGCCATCGCCGCGGCGGCGATGGCCGGGTCGGGCGGCAGCGGTGTGGCTCCGGGGAGCAGCTCGCTCTGCTGAAGGTCGGGCTGGCCCAGGTCCACCCAGGCCTGGCGGAACGCCTGCTGCCAGTCCATGCCGGGCGTGCGCCGCAGCTCGCCCAGCCGCGCCAGCAGCTTTGTTTCCGGAGCGCCCGGGGCGGCGGCCTCCAGCCGGCGGAGCGCGTCGCTGGCCTCGGTGTCCTGGCCTTCCTCCAGCGCGAGACAGGCCTTCACGAGGAGCGCCGGAGCATGTTGGGGCGCCAGCTTCAGCGCGGCCGCCAGTGCCTCATGCGCCTGGGCCCGCTGTCCCGTCGCGGCGGCCCGAGCGGCGCGGTCCGTCTGGACCAGCACCTCCATGGGGGCCTGGGACTTTGCTTTGGGCGCCTCGTGTGTGGGGTCCGCGTGGGACTCGCCATGTGCGTCGTGCATGTCCCGCGGGGTGGAAGCGGGGGATGGAGGCCGTGGGCTCCACAGGAAGAGCCCTCCGGCCAACACCGCCACGCCGACGCCCGCGCCTCCCCACAGGAGCTTGCCGCGTCGCCGATGCGCCGGGGCGTTATCGGAGGAAGGGAGGGGAGGCGTCATCGGGCTGGAATCTCCGCGAGGGGTGGGGACGCGCATTCCAGCCGCCCCGGCCCTCGTGGAGCAAGCCGGCCCACCCGCTACTCCGGGTGCTGTCCCGTTCACCCCACCCGTGTGCTGTCATTGACGCGGTACGCCTCCCACGGCGGCGGGCGCGTCAGTCCTTGTAGACGACCTTGGAGCCTCCGCTGGCGCGCACGTCGCTCTGGCTCGGGCGGGACACGAGCTGGAGGACGCTGCCCCCGGAGGCCTCGCCGCTGACGCGGTCGGACGCATCCACCTCCACGCGCGAGCCGCCGCTCGCTTCCGCGTCCAGCGTCTTGACGCCCTTCACGTCCAGGGCCCGCACGATGGAGCCGCCGCTGGCCTCGACGTCGAAGTCCGTTGCCCGTCCCGCCAGCGTCACCTTCGAGCCACCACTGGCCTCGGTTTCCACCTGGCGTGCATCCACGCCGCGGACGTTGACGATGGAGCCGCCGCTGGCCTCGACGTCGAACTCGTCCGTGCGCGTGGCGTCCGCGTCCACGTGGCTGCCGCCGCTGGCGTGGATGCCTTCGACGCGCGGGCTGGAGACGTACAGGCGGACGCTGCTGCCTTTGAATCCGCTGAAGAGCTTCTTGTCCACGCGGGTGCGCAGCGTCCCGTCATGCACATCCGTTTCGATTCGGGACACGAGTTCGGCAGGTCCCTCCAGGCGCACGGACTTGGGGCCCACCTTCACCTCGGCCCGGATGCCGTGGCTCACCGATACCTCGTCGAAGTCGGGCACCTCTCGGACGTCGCCTCGCTGTTGTGCGGAAGCGGACGCACCGGCTTGAGGATCCTGGGCATGGGCACAGGCACCGAAGAGGAGGAAGGCGGTGACGATTGAGACGCGGGCGGGGGACATGGGCACGCTCCAATGGAAAAGGGGGGCCACGACACCGGCCCCGGCGTGCTCAAGGTACGCACGCCCCCGGCATTGATTGCCTGCCCCGCCGTTCAGGGGTCCGAAAGCAGGCTCAACGGGCCGCGGACGGAGGTCGTCTCCCCGGGCTTGATGTCCACGGGGACCTGGTGCGCCTTGGTGGTGGCATCCACCAGCTTCAGGGTGTGCTGGCCCGCGGGCAGCTTCACCTTGAAGAGCGGCGTCTTGCCCAGGTCCTGGCCGCCGAGGAACACCTGGGCCTTGGGCTCGGTGACCAGGGTGAGGAAGCCGGGCTCGCCCGCCGGTGCGCTCTCCGGGGCGGGCGGCGTGGTCGGTGCCTTGCGGGGGGCCGTGGCGACCGCCTTGCTCCGCTGCGCCCCGTTGCGGACGCGCTTGAAGGTCCTGGGCTCCTTGAGCGGGGTGTCGTCCTCGGTGGCGGGGGCCGAGTCCGGGGCAATCTCAGCCGGTACGGGGAGCTGATCCGTCAGGGTGGCGGGGTCCACATCCGCGATGGCCAGGGCCGAATCACCCGTGTCCTTCGGCCCATCATTCACCGGTGGGGCCACGGGCGTCGCTGTGGCCGCCGCCACGTTCTTGTCCGCGTTCACCGGAGGGCGTGTCCCGGCGGTTGGCTGGGAGGGCGGTGGGGCACCCTGACCGAGCAGGGGGCTCAGCCGGGAGGACACGACGCCACCGTCCAGCCCCAGCATCACCACCGCGACGCCCAGCGCCAGCACGCCCACCGCCGCCGTGACAGCCATCCAGGCCCGGCTTCGCCGAGGTGGTGGTTCGGGTTGTGGCTGGGACTGGGGGGCCCGTGCGCGCCTGGGGCCTGTCGTGTCGCTCCCTCGGCCTTGCACCGTGGATTCTTCGTCGTCCTCCTCCATGGGCATGTCGTGGAAGCGGACGGGCTGGGTGGTGGGCTCGGTCGAAGCGCCACCCTGCCGGCGGCGGGGAGGAATGGGTCGGCGCGGCGAGGGCGTCACCGGAACCGTGTCCCCGCCACGCTCGGGGGGCGGCACCGGCATGCGAATCATCGCCGTCTGCAGGTCGCGCTCGGCGGGGGGCGGCGTGGGCACGGAGGCGCGCAGGCCGTCCTGGGTGCGGGACGCGCGGGCCCGTACCTCGGCACGCGGGGGCTCATCCACGGACGGGGATGGCTCCGGCGTGCGAGATGAACGGGCCCGTGGAGCGTCATCCGAGGTGGGCGCCGGCTCATGTGCGCGGGATGAACGTGTCCGAGGCGCGTCATCACCAGCCAGGGAAGGCTCGGGCGTACGAGACGCACGTGCCCGAGGCGCGTCATCGCCAGCAGGCGCCGGCTCAGTCGTGCGAGCTGAGCGTGCCCGAGGCGCATCATCCGCGGCAGGGAGCGTATCCGGCGTGCGAATCGGTCGGGCGCGAGATTCCCCGGGCGCTGGAGGAGCGGGTGGCTCCGGGGAACGGACCCCGCGGACCTGGGTCTGTTCCCGGTCAGGGGTCTGGGCATCGGCCGCCGAGGCCCGCGAGCCCTGGCGTCCGGAGGCCTCACCCGGCGCGGACGCAGAGGCGCCCGCGTCCCGGCCGGTGCCCGGCACCTGCGTGCGGACCGTGTGCTCCGGAGCGTGGGCCGGCATCCCTGGCTGGGTGCGCGCGTGCTGCCCCCCGGACGGAGGGAGCGTCACCGCCTCGGCGGGGGGCGGCGGCGGAGCGTGTACGTCAGCGGGAGACGCGCGCGAGGCCAGCCGCTTGCCCGGAGGCGCCTGAAGCACGGCCTTGCGAACGGCGCCGGCTTCCGGGGACACGGCGGGAGCGCCCGTGGTGGGACGCCGGGGCGAGGGGGGCGGCGCGGCGCTCCGAGGCGCTCCCGAAGTCCGAGACGACGGCGGCAAGGTGACGCCGCCGGTGGGCAGCTCGGACGGCTCGACCCCCATGGCCATCACCTTGGCCAGGTTCACCACGCCGGTGGTGTCTCCCGTGTCGTTCTGCCCGCTCATCAGGAGCTGCCGCGTCTGCTCGCGCCGGTCGGAGAAGAGGCGCAGCATCAGCTCGCTGCTCTGCTCGGGATGCCAGATGAGCGGTCCCACGGCGCGCTCGATGGCGCGGGCGAACTCCAGCGTGGAGGCGTACCGGTCCTCGCGGCGCTTGGACAGCGCGCGCATGACGATGGCGTCCAGCTCCGGCGGCACGTGCTTGTTGGTGCGCGAGGGCGGCGTCACCTCGCAGCGCAGCACCGCGTTCATCATCGCCTCGGCCTGCTTGGCGTAGAACAGCCGCATGCCGGTGAGGCACTCGTGCAGCACCACGCCGAGGCTGAACAGGTCGCTGCGCGCATCCAGCGGCTCGCCCATGATCTGCTCGGGCGACATGTACCCGCTGGTGCCCTTCACCATGCCCACCGCGGTGCGGCTGGCGCGGGCCAGGCTCTTGGCGATGCCGAAGTCGAGCAGCTTGGTGACGCCCTCGTACGTCACCATGATGTTCTTCTCCGCCACGTCCCGGTGGATGACGGGAGAGGGGCGGCCCAGCGGATCCGTGAAGGTGTGTGCGTAGTGCAGCGCCACGGCGGTATCGCGCACCGCCATCAGGCTGTAGCCCATGGGGATGGGCGTGTTGGCCTGCCGGCACGCGCGGGCCACCTCCACCAGCGTGGCGCCCGGGACGAACTCCATGGAGAGGAAGAGCTCTCCGTCCGCGATGTCCAGGTCGTACACCTGGGCGATGTGCGGGTGGTTGAACGCGGCCGTCACCTTGGCCTCGTCCAGGAACATCCGGACGAACTCCTCCTCGCCGCGGATGTCGGGGAGGATTTGCTTCAGCACCACCAGCTTGTGGAAACCCGCCAGGCCCCGCTGGGATGCGAGGAAAATCTCCGCCATCCCGCCCGTCGACAGGCGGCAGAGCACCTCGTACTTGCCCAGCGAGCGCGCTTCCGGCGCGAGCGGCAGCGTGTTCCCACTCATTGAATGGCGCCGAATGTACACCGCGAGCCGGATGGACGCGAAAGCCCCGTCCCTCACGGGTTCGCTACCGGACCTGATGACTTCCCGGGTAGGGCGGAATTGAAGCCGGATTCAGGTGGGGAATCGTGGGCGGCCAGGACGGCGGATGTCAGGGACGCGGGCCCGGCTGCGTCCCCGGCGGCAGGTCGCCAATTCCTGGCGATGGCTTTCCCGGTGAGACGCAGGCCCTCCATGGGCCGTGCTCCCGGGGGCTGACATTTTCCCGCGCGAGCCCTGCTTTCCCAGGATGGGAGTGGGCTAAACACGCGCCCAAGGTTCCATGGATACTTCCGTTTCGCCCCGCACCGTCACCGGCCGTCTCGACGTCCACCCTCGAGGCTTCGGCTTCCTCACCGTTCAGACGCCCGGTTCGCCCGAGGTGCTGTCGGCCTTCGTCCCTCCGCCCGACCTCAATCCATACTTCGCCGGGGACGTCGTCACGGCCACGGTGACGGCGGGCGCGGATGGGCGCTGGTCGGCCAGCCAGTTGTCGTTGGTGGAGCGGCCTCGCACGCAGGTCTACGGCGAGGTGGTGCTGCGCAAGGGCGCGACCCTGCTCCACGTGGACCGCGAGGTGGCCAACGCGGACTGGGTGCTCGACCCGGCGGGGACGCAGGTGAAGGCCGGTGACGCGGTGGTGGCGCGCATCGACGAAGGCAAGGTGGTGCTGCTCTACCGGGTGGAGGAAGGGGAGGACCGCTCCCTGGAGCGCGTCATCGCCCGGCACGGGCTGCGCAAGGACTTCTCCGCGGAAGTCGTCGAGGAAGCGCGGGGCGCGCACGCGGTGCCGCATGCGGTGGGCGCGCGGAGGGACTTGCGGGACGTGCCCACGGTGACGGTGGATGCGCCATCCACGCGGGACATCGACGACGCCATTTCGGTGCTGCCGGCGGGACCGGACGGGGCGCTGCGGCTCCTGGTGTCCATCGCGGACGTGGGGGAGTACGTGAAGCAGGGCACGGCGCTGGACGCCGAGGCACGTGAGCGGGCCACCAGCGTGTACCTGGCGGGGCGCGTGCTGCCGATGTTGCCGGAAGCGCTGTCTTCGCACTGGCTGAGCCTGGTGCCGGGCGAGGAGCGGCTGTGCCTCACGGTGGAGCTGCGCATCGACCCGCAGGGCCGGGTGACGGCGGCGGACGTGTACGAGAGCGTCATCCGCTCGTGGGCGCGGCTGAACTACGACGAGGTGGCCGCCTTCCTGGACCGGGGTGAGGTGTCGGCGCCCATGGAGCCGGTGCGCGAGGTGATGCCGTGGTTCCGGCTGGCGGCGGCGCGGCTGGCGGTGGCGCGGGCCGCGCGAGGCGGCATGGAGTTCGCGCGGGACGAGGCGCGCTTCACCTTCGACCAGGCGACGGGCGAGCTGTCCGGGCTGGTGAGTGAGAAGCCGACGTCGGCGCACGCGATGATTGAGCGCTTCATGGTGGCGGCGAACGAGGCCATCGCCGGGTGGCTGCTGGCGCGCGGCCTGCCCGGGGTGTACCGCGTGCACGAGCAGCCGGACCCGTTGCGGGTGGCGGACCTGAATGCGTTCGCGGAGACGTCCGGCTTCGCGGCGGGCTTCGGACGGGAGCTGACGCCGCTCGCGCTGGCGGCGTTCGACCGGCAGATCGCGGGCGCGGTGGCGGAGCCGGCGCTGCGTTCGGTGCTGCGGCGCTCACTGGGCCCGTCGCGCTACACGGTGAAGCCGGGGCCGCACTTCGGCCTGGCGGCGCCGCTGTACCTGCACTTCACGTCACCGATTCGCCGGTACGCGGACCTGGCGGTGCACCGGACGTTGAAGGGGTACCTGCGTGGGCGCCGGGACTTCGTGGATGAAGACCCGGGGGTGGAGGCGCTCGCGGTGCACATCAACGCGAAGGCGCGCGCGTCGACGCGGGCGGAGAACGACCGGCACCGCGAGTTGGAGGCGCGGTGGATGGCGGGGCACGTGGGCAAGCAGTTCCAGGCGCGTGTGACGCGGGTGCGGCCCTTCGGCCTGGTGGTGCAACTGGACGGCATGTTGGTGGAAGGCGTGGTGCCCGCGGATGCCCTGTCCGGAGGCCCCTTCCGGCCGGACGCGCGCGAGCTGTCCCTGGTGGGCAAGGAGCGGACGTTCACCGTGGGCATGCCGGTGACGGTGAAGGTGACCTCCACCGACGAGCAGCTCGGCCGCATCGAGCTGTCACTGGCCGAGTAACCGGCGCGTGCTTGCCCTCAACCCGCGAGCGGCAGGCCGTCCGTCTTCCCCGTCAAATCCTTCGCGGTGGCCCACCCGAGCAGCCCCGTGGAGGACTTCACCAGGTAGAGGTAGCCCTCATCCTTGCGGCCCGAGGGCGCGGCGGCGAGGACCTGAATCTTCGAGCCCTGGGCCAACGTCGCGACGGCGCTCTTGTCCGTGCGGCTGCGCGCCAGGGGGAAGGACTGCTTCACCGTTGCCTCGACGCCAACGGCGTACAGGTCCTGCGGCACCTCGGACACCTTGCCCGTCTTCGCGTCCACGACGTACTTGTCGCGCCGGTTCCAGAAGCCCTGCCATGAGTCGGACAGGATGATGCCGTTGCCCTTGGCCTCGGTGAGCGCGGGCACGGTGCCCAGCAGCTTCAGCGCCTTGCCATCGAAGCCGTAGATGTACGAGCGCTGGTCGTAGTCCGTCTGCCCGGTGCGCACCACCAGCTCCTTGCGCTTGTCCCGGCTGTCCAGGTCCACGATGAACACGCCCGCGGGCTCATTGTCATCACCGGGGCCCCGGATGGTGGCGCTGCCCGCCTTGAGGATGAACTCGTTCTTCGGTTCGTCGAACTGGATGGACACGGCCTCCGGCGTGCCATCACCGTTCAAATCCACCGAGGCGGACTTCACAGGGGCCGTGTCATCCGCGATGGCCAACGGCGCCGTCAGCAGGGAGCACGTCATCACCGCCAGCACGGACGCGTTCGTCTTCATCGAAGTCCTCGGTGTCACGCGGCGCCGTGGAAGCACGGCCCGGATTATCGCGCCCGCATCGTAGCCACACGGGGGGGCGAGGCGGCTGGGATTCACCGCGTCGCCGCGCTCAATCCCAACGTCCGAAGCGCCCCCGGAAGTGTGTATCCAGATAGACCTCCGCATGCTCGTAGGTGGCCAGGTCCGTCGCGGACAGCGGGCCGCCGTGCTCGCGCAGGTTCGCGCGCCGGGCGCGTTGCAGCACCGAGCGCGGCGCCTGTTCCGAGGCAGGCGCCAGCGTGCGCGCCACGCCGGCCACTCGCGCATGGGCCTCGTCCACCACCGCGAGCGCTTCGTCCAGCGAGACTTCCTTCTCAACCAGCGCGGAGAAGAGCTGACAGTGATAACGCCTGCAGCTCGCGGGGCGGTCCTCGTAGATGGTGCACGTGCGCTCATCCAGGGCCGAGCAGTGTTGCAGCAAGGCGAGACTTCCATCCGTGCGTGCGCCCACGGGCAATCCCCGCCGCTGGAGCGCCAGGGCTTCCTCCGGCTGGAGCGACACGTGCGTGAAAAGCGTTCCGTCACAGCACATGCCGCAACGAAGGCAGAGGGTGTTGCGCGGCATGCTCTTCCCCCTAACCCGCTGACGGAGCCGGTGCCACCTCAGCGGGCAGGCGTACGAGCGCTCACCCTCCCGGTGGCCATGCCACACCACCTCACCCCCGAAAAACCGGGTGCACACGGACCCGATGGGATGCGGGCACACATCCCGTCCGAGAGGGAAATGACCATCCGTGTGACACTTGAAAAATAAGACATCCAGTCCTGTCCTGGAGAACAGGTTACGCACGGCTCTTTCGTGCTCACGCTTCCAGTGAGAATTCTCAAGTCTCGCACCTGTGAAGCCGTACAATCGGCCTCCTTCAGACAACGGAGCTGTCATGCAGGCGGACACGCTGGAAGGGTTGAGCGGCCGGGCGTCGATGCTCGGTTACCGGATGGGGACGGAACTGACGGCGGTGGCGTCATTCGGAAACCTCCAGGCGCCGTGTCGGCTGGTGCAGCTGTCGTTGGAGCACCTGACGCTGAACCTCGGTACGCAGGCAGCGCCAAAGCCGGGAGACACCGCCTCCGTGGTGCTGGGCCATGGCGAGCGATGGGCCACCGCGCTGGACGTGGAGGTCATGGACGTGCGCGGCGCGCCGGAGGTGAGCATGCGCTTCCTGGCGCCGCCCCTGGACGCGGGCCGCCGAATCGTCTCCGTGCTGGAGGCCCTGCGTGACAACGGCCTGCTGCTCCCGCCGGAGACGCGGCCGGTGTGGAAGGAGCGCATCGAGCACCCTGACCGCGTGCGGCGCATCTGCGACGCGCTGGTGGGCAGACAGGCGCGCGGCATGGCGCGGACCGCGGACGGGCGCAAGGTGCCGGTGACGGCCGCGTACTTCGACCCGCGCGAAGGCCGCATGGGCTGGCGCTTCGAGGGCGGACTGCCCGCGCAGCCCTTCACCCTGGAGGCCTTCGGCTACAGCAGCGTGGTGCACCTGGAGGTCAGCGAGGCGCGCGAGGAGTCCGGCCTGGTGCTGATGCCGCTGCCCCGGGAGCTCGTCCGTTACCGCCACCGCTGGCTGCGGCGCGCGCCGCCGAGCCGTGCCTGCACGCTGTCCTTCGATCATCCGCTGTGGCCCCAGGTGCACGTGCGGCGTCAGGTGTTGGACCTGTCCTATGAGGGCATCGCCTTCCTGACGGAGCCCGGCGAGGACCTGCTGTACCCGGGCCTGCGCCAGCCGGTGCTGGAGGTCGTGACGGAAGGAATGGCGCCGGTGCGGCTGCGCGCCGAGGTGCGCAACATCTCCAGCACCGCGGCGGGCCGCCGCTGCGGCATGTCCGTGCGTCCCCTGGATGCGGCGGGCGCGCAGGCGTGGCGCGCGCTGGTGGAGGCGCAGATGCACCCGGCCACCCAGGTGGAGGGTGACTGGGGGGATGCCACCTGGAAGCTCTTCGACGGCTCGGGCTACTTCCGGCTGCCGGGCAAGTCGCCGGAGGACTTCGAGGACGCGCACCCCAGCTTCGACGCCACGCTGGCGCGGCTGGAGGGCCGGACGCGGCTGGGCTACCGGGTGGTGCACCCGGAGGGGCAGTCCGTGGGCGCCACGCTGTCGGTGGTGAAGCCGTACGAAGGCAGCTGGATGGCGCACCAGCTGGCGCGTCAGCCGGTGAAGGGCAGCCGCACGTCGGCGCGCGAGGCGCTGCGCGACATCTACCTGCGCGGCTACGAGCCCACGCAGGTGGACCCGGAGGTGAAGTGGTTCTTCGCCTTCTGCGAGGCCCGCGTGCGCTGGGTGCGCTTCACCAAGTTCGACTTCGCCACCTGGTACGAGCACACGGGCCAGACGTGCCTCGTGCCCTTCCAGTTGATGGAGGCGGAGGTGGACGGGGCCTGGGAAGTCCCCGCGGGCATCGAGGTGGGCACGCCCACGGAGGCCGAGCGCGCCGCCTTCTTCCAGCAGGTGGAGCGCACGCGTCCGCTGGCCTACCGCGAGGCGCTGGACCTGGTGCCGGAGCGCTTCGACCTCAAGCGCGCCAAGGAGCGCTGGGGCGAGGCGGGCATGGGCCGCGAGCGCGAGCTGGTGGTGGCGCGGCATGAGGGCAAGCCCGTCGTCCTGGCGGTGTTCGAGACGGCGCAGCCGGGCCTCAACCTCTTCAACGTGCTGGACGGCGTGCGGCTGGTGCCGCTGGTGGACGACGCGACGAAGGAGGCCCAGGACGCCATGGTGGCGCTGCTGGCCCACGCGGCGGACTGGTACCGCGCGCGCGAGCGCAAGGTGTTCATCCACTACGTGGAAGCGGCCTGCGTGGAGTACGTGGAGCGCGCGTCGCTCGCGGACCTGGGCGAAGGCAAGCTGTGGGTCATCTCCGCCAGCCTGCTGCCCGAGTTCCTCGAGCACCTCTTCGAGGCCACCACGCCCCCGGCGGGGGCGTAGTCGCGGGGGCGGGGGCTCAGCCCTCGTCTTCGTCCGGGTCCGGGTAGGACTCCAGCTCGTCGTCTTCCTCGGCGGTGTGCGCGGGGCCGCGCTTCTTGCCCTTGCTGTCGCCACTGCCGACGTCGAAGTCCGCCGCCACCACGTACCACTGGCGGCCCTGCTGGATGCGGCGCAGCAGGCCTTGCTGCTCCAGCGCGGCCAGCAGCCGGGCGAAGGTGGAGAAGCCGTGCTCGCGCTCGTCGAAGTCGGGCTCCTTGCGGACGATGGCTTCCTTGATGAGGGACGGATTCACCGGCCCGGTGGCGCGCGCCAGCATGCTCTGCACCACCTCGCGGGCGATGTCCGGCACCTCCGTCTTCGGCTGGGACTTGCCGCCACCCTGCGGCGTCTTCTCCTTGTCTCCCCGGCCCTTCTCGTCGCGCCCCTGGCGGCCGCCGCGCTTGCCGTGTCCCGCCTCCTCGGCGGACACGCTCTGCCGGCCCTTCTCCTTGTCGCCCTTGTCGGAGCGTGACTGGCGCGGGCGCAGGTAGATGAATTCGTCGCAGGCCTTCACGAAGAGCGGCGACGTGGACTCCTTCACCGCGAGCCCGATGACGGTGCGCCCGTTCTCACGCAGCTTGTAGGCCAGCGGGCAGAAGTCGCTGTCCCCGGAGCCGATGACGAAGGTGTCGATGCTCTCGCGCGCGTAGCACAGCTCCAGCGCGTCGATGACCAGGCGCATGTCCGCGCCATTCTTGCCGGCCCGCGTGGAGGGCGGCACGTCGATGAGCTCCACGCCGAACTCGTGCAGCCGGATTTTGGCCTCGGCGAAGCGGGACCAGTCGCAGTAGGCGCGGCGGAAGACGACCTTGCCCTTCTCCAGCAGCCGGTCGAGCGAGGGCTGCAAGTCGAAGCTCGCGGAGCTGATGCCCGTGTTGGTGACGAGGTTCTCGAAATCGATGAAGAGGGCGATGCGATGCTCTTCGTTGCGACCGTTCACGTGCGGCCTCTGCGTGTTGCCGCCACGAGGGCGGCGGGAAAAAGGATCCGGGCAGGATGGCGCACCCTAGCCTGAATCGCTCAAGGGGAGAGGATGCACCCGGCGAGGACCGGCTGAATATTGGACGGTCCTCCCTGGAGGACCGGGCCTCAGCCCGGACAACGACGGCACAAGGGATGCCGATGTGTCATTGAATGTTACTCGGGGATAAAGCTTGACGCAATGATAGTGAATTGGGCAGGGTTGAAACTAGGCGCTTGTATGGGCCAAGGGGGGAAGCCGCGTCGTCAGCGCCACTTCGGGCTTCAAAGACACTCCATGCTCGATACGAAAAACGTGATGCGCATCACCTGTCTGGTGTTGCTGGGTGTACTGGGGGGTTGCACGCAAGCCTCCTCTGGGGACGCGACGTCCACGGTCCGTTGGGGGAATGGAGGCAGGTGGACGGCGGGCGCCATCACGGACGCCATTGTCGGGGCCCCCGTCGGCGCCACGGTCAGCGCGGTGGTGGGGGCGACGACCCTGGCGCCTGCTCCGAAGTCCCGCGGTCAGTCTTGTCCCTGAGCCCCACGGTGCTGCCGGAGGCCCGTTGGATGCTGGCCGCGGAGCACACGAAGACGCGCTCGGGCGGCAAGGAGAAGAAGGAAGAAGCGAAGCGGAAGAAAGAGTCCGCGAAGAAATGAGTCAGGGGGGGCCTCGTGAAGAAAAGACCAGACACGCTCAGCGACGCTGAAAAACGTCGTATCAGCAAGCGAATCGACGCGCTCTTCTCCGCGCAGCAGTGGAGTGAGTTGGAGCAACTCATCTCCGAGTCCCTGCGAGGGACTCCCGAGGACCACTGGCTGCACGTCCGTCAGGCGGATGCCTGGTACGAGCAGAGGAAGTACTCCAAGGCGTCACGCCTCTATCTGAAAGTGCTCGAAAGCGTGCCGCGCTGTCCACTGGGGCGGTGGGGGCTGGCGAACGCGCTCATGGCGCGCGGGAACGCGGACGACGCCCGGAAGCTCTTCCTGTCCCTGGCCCGGCAGAAGCCGGAGGTGATGGGCACTCGCGAGTGTGGCGAAGGCGTCCGGTGGGCACGGGGCCTCGTCGCGGATGCGAACTTCCGGTTGGGCCAACTGGAGGAACGGGCGGGCGCGAGGGCCGCGGCCCGGCGCCGCTACCAGGCCTACCTGCGAATCCTGCAGCGCCCGGCGATCTCCCTCGAGAGCCGGCGGGAGGCGAACACCCGTCTTCGCGCCTTGAGTCTCAAGGCGCAGGCCCGCGGTTGAGGGCCCGGCGTGCCGCATGGCGCACGGCCCTTGGGGCGACGGAACGTTCCGTCCACAGGGCTGGGACCTCGGGCCAGGGCCTAGCTTGTCGGCAACGGGGGGCTCACGGCCCCTCCAGGAGGAGGACCCATGAAACGAATGCACGCTGGGAACTGGCGGGCCGCCGCCGTGGCGGCGCTGATGGTGCCGGTGGCTGTCCTGGCCCGTGAACCCGTCAACTCCCCGAATGACGGCTCTGGCGCTGGCAATGTGCCCAGACAGGAGGGCCTGGACCGGAACTTCACCAACTTCGGCGCGACCATGTCCATTGACCGCTCCAGCAGCGGCAGTCAGCGCAACCTGGACGTGGGCCCCCAGGCCAATGGCGTGGGCATGCCCATCCGCGAGGTGACGCCGGACCAGGAGGAGATGAAGCGCCTGTCCGGCAAGGTGCTGAAGCTCAACGGGCAGATGCTCTACCTGGAGACGGAGCCCGGCGCCGTGGTGCCCCTGGACCTGAGCGCGCTGCGCATCCGCAAGCAGCCGGAGAAGGGCCAGCACGTGGTGGCCGTCTACCAGGTGGAGAACACCACGGAGAACGTGGCGCTGGCGCTCGCCGGCGAGGTGCAGCCGAAGGACTGACGCGCTTCAGTCCTCCGGGTGGAGCTGGACGAGCGAGGGCAGCTCCGCTGCCCTCGCCCGGAGCCGCGGCTTGGGCCGGATGGCCACCGGCACGCGCGAGGCCGCCAGCAACTCCAGGTCGAACACGTTGTCCCCGAAGGCCGCGTAGAGCGGCTGGGACGTGCGCGAGCGCAGGCAGTGCACCTTCCCGGCCGCGTAGGGAATGGGCTCGACGATGCCGGCCAGCACTGTCCCATCCTCCGTGCGCGGCGTGCAGGCCAGCACGTTCAAGGGGTCCAGCCCCACTTCATGAACGGCGGCCTCCACGACGGCGAGCGGCGAGGCGCTGACCACGTAGCAGGGGATGCCCTGGCCGCGGGCCCACTCGACGACGCGGCGGCTCTCCGGGTGGATGCGCTGTTTGACCGCGTGGCGGGCCACCACGTCCTTCGCGAAGGCGCGCACCGCGTCCACGCGCCAGCCGGCGAAGAGCCACGCCACCATCTCGTAGATGTCCTTCTCCGGAATCCGCCCCGCCTCGAAGGCGGCGAAGAGCTGGTGTGCCAGCTCGCGCGCGGGCAGGCCCTTCTCGAAGCCATGCGCGGTGGCCAGCCGCCCGAGGGCGGCGTGCGCTTCCGGGCGGATGTCGCCGTGCTCCAGCAGGGCCAGGAACAGGTCGTCTCCGACGTCCCCGCTCCACAGCGTGCCATCGCCGTCGAAGGCCAGCACCCCGCCGGGGGCGCGCTCGGCCTCCAACCGGATGCGCTCCAGCGTCTCCTCCACACGCTCCATCTTCATGGGCGCGCATCCTCCCCCGGCCTCGAGCCCGCGTCACCCCGGCTGTGTTCCGTCGTCATCACTTCGCGGCGCTCGCCCGTGCCTCGTCCAGGAGGCTCAGGTCCACCAGCCCGTCGATGTTGGCGTCGGTGATGAAGCCCAGCGTCTTCGCGTGCTCGGCCGCGGTGGCGAGCGCCTGTGGCACCGGGTCCAGGCTGGGCTCCAGCCGGGAGAAGGCTTGCTGGAGGATGCCGGCGGGCAGCGGCTTGCTCGTGAGGCGGCCGAACGCGGCGTTGGCCGCGGTGGTGAAGCCGGCTGGGTCCTCCTGCCAGCGCTCGGTGAGTCGCACGTGCGCGCGCAGCAGGGCGACCACGCGCGGGCGCTGCGTCTCCAGTACCTGTCGCGTCGTCACCAGCACCGTGGTGGGAAAGCGCCCGCCGGGCCACAAGTCCTTCTCATTCACCAGGATGTGGCCCTTGCCCTCGGCCACCAGGCGCGCGCCCCAGGGCTCCGGCACCCAGGCGCCCTCAATGCCGCCGCGCAGGAACTGACCCAGGATGTCCGGGTTGCTCAGCGGGAAGATCTGCACGTCCCCGGTGCCGTCCAGGCGCGTCGTCAGCCCCTGCTGCTTGAGCCAGTAGCGCAGGGCGATGTCCTGCGTGTTGCCCAACTGCGGCGACGCCAGCTTCTTGCCCTTGAGCTCCGCGGGCGTCTTCACCGTGCGCACCACCAGCACCGCGCCGTCGTTCACCGCGCCGGCGATGACGCGCAGCTCGCGCCCGGCCTTGAGGAACGTGTTGATGGCCGGACCGCTGCCCACGTAGGACACGTCCAGTGAGCCGGCCACCAGCGCCTCCATGGCGGCGGGGCCCGCGTTGAACTGCATCACCTCCAGGCGGCCCACACCCGGCTGCGAGGCGAACGTGCCCTCCGCGTTGCCCACCAGGGCCTGGGCGTGGGTGATGTTGGGGAAGAAGCCCAGGCGCAGCGGCGCGTCCGGGCCGCGCGCGGCGGACTCGCGCTTGCAGCCCGCGCCGAGCACCGCCAGTCCAGCGACCACCACGGGCAACAGGGAGCGGAAGACACGCATGGCCGCTGAAGGTGTGACGCGGCGGCGGGATTTCAACGCCCGCCCGAGTCCAAGCGTCAGGCGCCACACGGCCGGGGGCCTCACGTCGTCGCCGTCAGCCCCCACCGCCGCCGCAGCCGCACCTCCACCGTCTGGAAGAGGACACGGTCCACCGCGGTGCCGATGATGACGATGGCCACCATGACGGCCATGACCTGGGGCACGTCCATCAGCTCGCGGCCCACCGTGAGCAACTGCCCCAGGCCGCCGGAGACGAAGAGCAGCTCACCGGCCAGCAGCGCGCGCCAGGCGAAGCTCCATCCCAGCTTCAGTCCGGTGACGATGCCGGGCAGGGCCGCGGGCAGCAGCACGCCAAACTGGAAGCGCAGGCCTCGCACGCCCAGGGTGCTGGCCACGCGGGTGAGCTGCGGGTCCACGCCGTTGACGCTGTCCTCGGTGGCGATGGCGATGCCCAGCACGCTGCCCATGACGACGACGAAGAGGATGGCGCCGTCCGTCAGCCCGAACCACAGCAGCGCCAGCGGCAGCCAGCAGATGGACGGCAGCGCCTGCAGCCCCATCACCACCGGCTTCACGGCGTTGCGGAAGAAGGGGATGCGGGAAATCAGCAGGCCCAGGGGGACGCCCAGGGCCACCGACATCAGGTAGGCGCGCAGCAGCCGCCCCAGGGAGCGCCCCGCCGCGCCCACCAGTCGCCCGTCGGTGACCATGGCCACCAGGCTCTGGGCCACCGTCAGGGGCCGGGGCAGCAGGTGGGGAGACCAGACGCCCATCCGGGCCACCAGCTCCCAGAGGCCAATCAGCAACGCGACCACCAGCAGCTTCTGAGCATGGTGTTTCATGACGCACCTCTACGGGCCGGGAATCACCTGCGGACGGAGCACGGGCCGGGCGGGGGCCCGGGTGGGCGCTGGCTGGAGCGAGCGTGTGTGGGCGCGGCCCTCCACCTCACGCAGCAGGCCGCCGACGTGCCGCACCATTTCATTGAGCGCCACGTCCTCCGGCTGGCGCGGCATGGGCAGGTGGACTTCCAAATCCCGCACCACGCGTCCCGGCCGGGGCGCCATCAGCACCACGCGGGTGCCCAGCATCAGCGCTTCATGGACGTCGTGGGTGACGAACACCACCGTCTTGCCCGTGCGCACCCAGATGGACTGGAGGAGCTCCTGCATGTGGATGCGCGTCTGCGCGTCCAGCGAACCGAAGGGCTCGTCCATCAGCAGCACGGCCGGGTCCACCGCCAGCGCGCGGGCGAGCGAGGCCCGCATCTTCATGCCCCCGGAGAGCTGATGGGGCAGCGCGTCCTCGAAGCCGCCCAGTTGCACCCGCTGGATGTAGGTGTCCGCCCGCTCGCGGCGCTCGGCGCGGGGCACGCCCCGGGCGGCCAGCGCGAAGGTGATGTTGCCGCGCACGGTGAGCCACGGGAACAAGGCGGCTTCCTGGAACATCAGCAACCGGTCCGGCCCGGGCCCGTGGATGGGCTGCCGGTCGATGGACACCGAGCCCCCCGTGGGCACCACGTGCCCCGCCAGCGCGTAGAGCAGCGTGGACTTGCCGCACCCGGACGGGCCCAGCAGGCAGACGAATTCGCCCGAGCGGACGTTGAGGTCCACGTTCTGCAAGGCGACCACCTTGTTGGCGTACTCGTGGTCCAGCCGGGCGACGCTGATTTTCGCGCGCTCCGCGCCGACATGCGCCGGCTGGAGCAGGCGCAGGGAACTTCTCCAACGGCCGAGGAGGGCGCGCAGCATCGACCACAAACTAGGCACGTAGGTACAGGTGGGAAGGGGGAGCAGGCGAAGGGCCCGTTGAGGGCTTCCTGGCCTGCTCGCCTGCTTTGCGCGCGGAGAAGGGCTCGGGGCCCACGGCCTTTGTCCCACCCGGTAGAACCTAGTGACCCGGTGGATGCGTGTTTTCATCGCCTGCCCGGCTGTCTTAGACATCGGGGCATGCTGGCGGACGGGCTCATCGAGCTGATGCGGGGCGTTCTGGCGACCTACTCGGAGAGGAGCCGCTTCGGCGCCGCCGGGCTGCTGCTCCTGCTGGGCCTGGGCGTGCTGCTGGGGGCGGGCAGCCTGGGCCTCTCCGCCGAGCCCCTCATCGGCGACGAATGGCTGGCGTGGACCGTGGGGTTGCTGGCCCCCTTCGTCGTGGGCGCCGTCGTGGCCGGCTTCCAGAAGGTGAAGCTGTGGGACTGGCAGTTCCGGTTCGACCTGGAGCGCTTCGGCGCGGCCTTCTGCGTCACGACGGGCTTCGTGCTGGCCCGCTTCGTCGGCGTCCTGCTGCTCGCCGGGGGCTGAGGCGAAGGCCCGTCGTCCCCGGGGGCTCAGGCGGCGCGGCGCGCCCGTTCGGTGCGCAGGTGTGTCCGCGTTCGCAATCCCAGCCACGCGGCGAAGACGAGCAGCAGCACGCCCACGCCGCTGAAGGAGCCGCCCACGCGCAGGGAGGCGTTGCGGTCATCCCGGATGAACTCCACCGTCTTCCCGCTGGAGCTCGCGAAGGCCTGCTCCAACTGCGCCTTCACGCGCGTGGCTTCCGCTTCCTCGGTGGTCCACTGGAAGAAGAGGGGGTACTCGCCGTACGCCGTCACCAGCGTGGGCCGGAAGATGGGCACGCGGTTGCGGCGGGCGGCGCGGGTCCGGTCCACCTTGACGCCCTGCACATCCTTCATCGCGAAGCTGGCCACTTCGTGGCGGGTGAGCCAGCTGGAATGGAACAGCAGGCACACGCCGCCGGGCTGGCACCGCAGCTCCACGCGGGCCTGGGCGCTGAGCAGGTAGGGGCCCAGCACGAGGAAGGGCAGGGCGAGCAGCACGCACGCCGCCGCGGCAATGGCCGTGGTGCGGCTGCGGCGCGGCTCGTCAGCAGCGTAGGAGGACTGGGGCTCGCTCACGCCTCTCCTCATAGACCCGGGC
>NZ_JABFNS010000054.1 GCF_013116825.1 Myxococcus xanthus | reverse complement strand
GGCGGAGGGAGCCGCTGGAGCGGCGGGGGCGTCCGGGCGTAGATTCGCGACCCGTGCCGCCTGCGCCGTCAGGTGTGCTTCGTGTGCCACTCGCGCGGAGGACTCGACGGAGGCTTCGAGCTCGCGCACCTGGGACCTCAATGCCCGCAACTCCGCCGCGTGCGCATCGGACTCACGTGCCGGAGTCGCGTTGTCGAGCGTGAGGCGAGACACCCCGTAGGACAGTGCTCCCGAAAGGATGACCGCGCAAAGCCACAGTCCATTTCGTGTCATGTCTTTGAATCAGGGCCCCCACGCGTACGCGGGGACCCTGCTCCATCCATCATGGATTCGTGCGGCGAGCGTTAGCCGTTGTACTCGACGGTGTTGATGGTCGCGCCCGGATCCACCAGACAGCCGACGTAGAGGAATCCCGCGACGGGAACATAGGCGTCGGTCAGGGTGATGATTTGTGCCGAGCCAAAGGCTGGGAGCCACTTGCGCGTCCCTCCCCAGATCAGGGTGGCCTCGCGATTCACCCCCACCGCCGCGCAGCCCACGTTGTTCGATGACGTGGCGCCAGAGGCGGTGACGTGCACCGTCTTGCTGCCTGCGGTGCTCAACGGCAGCGGGAGCTCATAGGACCGACGCGTCGAGCAGCTGTTGTACATGGTGCTGTTGGTCATCAAGAAGCAGGGACCATCGCCCCAGATGGCGGGCCTGCCGCTGCTCGCGGGGACGGAGCTGGCGAGCGCCGCCAGGGGAAGGGTGAACGCCGTCGCGAGGAGCGCCTGCTTGAGCTGCCTTTTCATGTGCCTCTCTCCTTCAGTGGGATGCTGCGGGCCCATCTGGGCAGAGTCGATGGAAACTTGAAATTCACTAAAACTAGGCAATTATCATTAGGTGGCGATAGGGGATTCGATGGCCGAAGGCAGACTCCGAAGCTCGCAGGTTCACGCCCTGGTTCGCCTGGTCCGTGCGTCGCGCGAGCAGCGGGAAGGACGAGGGGAGCGCGCCCGGCATCTGCTCACGGGCGTGTTCCGCATCCTGGGGGCCGAGGCGGGGGCCTGCGTCCTGGAGCACGACGTCAGACAGGGCGGACGTCGCGTCTTCACGGCCATGGTCCTGGAAGGATGGGAGGGCCGCGCGCGGCCCGCGCTCGATGCGCTCCGGACGATGGGGAGCGACGTCAACCCCGCCATCCGCTCGATGATGTCTCGTCCCGCGATGCCGGGCGACGTCGTCACCGCGCTGCGACAGGAGCTCGTGGGGGACCGGGCCTGGGAGGGCGCGCCGTACGTCGAGCGCTATCTGCGCCCGGCTGCGCTCGACGACTCGGTGTATTCGACTCTCTGGTCCACGCCGCCGGGCGTGGTGCAGTGCATTGGCGTCTACCGTGGACGAAGCGGGCGGCCCTTCGATGAGGCGGATCGCGAGCTGCTCCACCTGTTCCACACCGAGTGGGGAGCCCTGCTCGGCACGTCAAGGCCACCCGCGCCGGTGGGCCACGAGGCTCGACTGTCCCGGCGTGAGCGCCAGACGCTCGAGCTGGTCCTTGCGGGCCTGGGTGACAAACAAATCGCGGCCCGGCTCGGAATCAGCCGCTTCACGGTGAATCAGTACACGAAGTCCCTTTACCGGCGCTTCGCGGTCCATTCCCGAGCGGCGCTCATCGTGAGGTTGCTCGGTGAGGATGCGCGAGGCCTATGGGGTGAAGCGCGCGGCCTGGACCCGGGCCTCATGCGCGAGGCGCATGGCGGGTAGGGCGCGCCATGGCCGCTGTCCGCAGGCGGAATGCGAGGCGTGCGCCGAGCCCTCGCATCCCGCCGTCTGCGGCCGTGGTGGATGCTTCCACCCCAGGCGGGGCTCAGGACTGGTTCGCCATGCCCCGCGTCGTCTCCTCCGACGTCTTGCCGCTCACCAGCGCGCTGCTCGCGTTGAGGGCCAGCCCCATCAGCCCCAGCGCGGCGGCCTCTGTCTGGGCCGCGAGGGCCACACCCAGCCAGGTCATCACCCCCGTGCCCAACGCGAACGCCGCCACCACCGCCCCCGCTGCCTTCCTCATCCGCAGGCTCCCTGTCTGCTGGGCCCGTTGTGTGAACTCAATTGTCTTGCCTCCAACATGACTTCAATCCGCGTGCCGCGCACACACGGTGTGGAATGGGAAGCCACGTGCCCCGCCTCGGGAAAATGTCTTCCATCAACGCGTGACAGCGGAGTGAAAGCAGTCGTCAGGGCCTCGCCGGGTGTCGGTAATTCTTCCCGACCCACGTGACACCACAACCTGGGGCGTTTCGTAACCCACGGCGATCCATGGGTTTTCCCTTCCAGGGGGGCGTGGCACATCCGCTGCCATGGCAACCAGACCGATAGCCTGGCCCCGGCACGAGGGCCAGCCCAGGCCGCGTGGTGTTGAGGCTCAAGAGGCGCTAAGAGGTCCAGGCCCCTGCTACGCAGCTGATGGGAGCGCGGTCTGGGCAGGCGTGTACCCCAAGGGGGCTCAAGCGGCCTGTCCGCCGGACGGGAGCATCACTCGGGCCGCCCCGTCAGCGGCCCTCCTCGGCACCTCTGCACCCTCCCTCCCCCTTATGCGTTCAGAACCTCGCCGTGGTACGCCGTGCAGCCCTTGCCGTCCTGAAGGCTGACACCTCGTTCAAGGCCATCCTGCCCAGGCGCGTGCGGCAGGCTGGTCACGACGACACCTACCGCACCCACCTTCTGACCCTCGTCATTTCATAGCCCTATCGTGCGGGCTCCCTGCCTGCTTGGGGGAGCCCACGTGAATCAGTGACGCCGTGTCCTGTCCGTCGAGCTGGGCGGTGAGCGCGCTGACGCCCAGCTAGTAGAGGGCGTCGCTGTCAGCGAGGCTGATGGACATCTGGGCGTCATCGTGGGGGGGGCGCGGTCCGCGCCAAAGCCAGACACGGGGTGGGCGTGGTGTTCGTGAGCCACGACCTCTCCTCGGGAGCGTGCGGTGGGCTTCAAGGATGTGCCGCGCCCCTGACGAATGGGAGAGCGGGGATTCGTGCTGGATCGGCGGAGTCTCGCGGCGCCCTCCCGCCCAGCCGCGTGTGGCTCGGCGGAAGGGGGCCGCTCATGCGCCGGAGGCAGGCTTGCCGCGCGCGCGTCAGAGCGTGCGCATGAACGCGACCAGGTCCTTCTTCTCCTGCGTGGTGAGCCGGGTCTCCAGCACGAGGTTGAAGAACTCCACCGTGTCGTCCAGCGTCATGAGCCGCCCATCATGGAGGTAGGGCGGAGAGTCCTTGATGCCTCGCAGAGGGAACGTCTTGATGGGGCCATCGGCGCCCATCACCGCGCCGTTCACCAGCCGGGGCTTGTAGAAGCGCTCCGCCTGCAGGTTGTGCATCAGGTTGTCTGTGTAATACGGCGGGAGGTGGCACACGGAGCACTGCGCCTTGCCGAAGAAGAGCGTCTGTCCGCGCATCTCCTGCTGGGTGGCCTTCTTCGGGTCCAGCTTCCCGTCGAAGCGGAGCTTGGGGGCCGGCGGGAAATCGAGGAGGGCCTGGACCTCCGCCATGAAGTGTACCTGGCTGCCCCGCTCGAGGATGTTGACCCCTTTCTTCGTCGCGATGACCGGGTCGCCATCGAAGTACGCCCCGCGCTGCTCGAACTCGGTGAAGTCCTCCACGGTCTTCAGGGCCCGCTGTGAGCCGAACAGGCGCTGGATGTTCACCCCGCGGAGCGTCGGCGTATCGATGCGGTGGCGGAACTCCTGGGGCCGGATGTCGCCCACCAGGTGCGTGGCGCCATTGGAGTGGCCGTTGACGTGACAGTCGAAGCAGCTCACGCCCCGGCTGGGCAGCTCGGAGCGGCGGTCGGCGGTCTGATTGAACTGCTGCTGGGGAAAGGGCGTGACGAGCAGCCGGAGGCCTTCCAGTTGCTTCGGATTCAGGAGGCCGTTGAACAGCTCCTGGACGTTCATGATGGTCACCAGCTTCCCTTGCGAGACATCCCCCAGGTCCGGGCGCGTGGTGAGGAAGATGGGCGGCGGGAACTCCGGCAGCAGGTGGTCCGGCAGGTCGAAGTCGAGGTCGAACCGTGTGAGGTCCCTCCCTTCCTGCCGCTTGATTTCATCGATGTGGAACTTGGGGAAGACCATGCCGCCTTCCGGATGATTCGGGTGGGGCAATGGCATGAAGCCCGCGGGGAAGAGCCCCCTGTCTCGGATCGCCTCCGGGCTCATGGCGGCGAGGGACTCCCAGGTCACGCCCTGCGGGAGCTTCACCCGCACGCCTTCCTGGACGGCTTTCCCCCGGGACATGGTGACGCCCCGGGCCGGACGGTTTCCCAGGTCATAGCGGTGTTCGAGGAGCTGCTGGTGGCGCGCGGTGATTTTGGGCTTCTCCGCCTTCATCCGCGCCATGACGTCAGCGAAGGGCTCCGTCTGGTCCACGGGCATGTAGCTGGTGCTTCCCCGCCGCTGCACTTCCTGGGCGTGGGACATGCCTGTGTCCATCATGAAAAGGCCCATGACCGCGACAGCGATGTGTGGGATTCCCCCCTGCGGCTTCATGCAAGTCCTCCTTGGGGCTGACTTCACCCGGAATGGTGCTCTGCTGTTCAGGCAAGGTATTCAATTGCGGCGGGCGTTTGTCCGAACTGGGGGCGAACCGTTGGCCAGTTCATACGTTGGCGCTGGTCCACGCCTGCGCAGCCGGGGGCCGCACGCGCGCGAAGCGGCGGCGGTCTCCGTCTCCGTTCATGGCATCGGGGGCGTTCGGGGGGCCTTGTACTGCCTACCGGACAGGGGCCTCGTATCCCTGGGCCGGCGGTGTGCACGGCGCGCACACGGGAGGCACGTTGTGCCAGGCAGAAGCGAGAGGCGCTCAGTGCCTGGACCATCACGTGTCCGGCGCTCGTCAGGTGCGGGGTGTCGCCCTGTCGCAGCACGTGGTCCTTCACGTCCCCTTCGCAGGTGAGCCACAGCAGGCCCTCCTGACATGTGAACGTCAGGGGCCCTCCGCCCTGCGTGCGCACGCTCCCTCAAGCAGGTGCGCTGGAGGCGGGCGCGGGGCTTGAGGCAGCGGCCAGGAAGGAGCGGATGAAGAAGAGGACACCGCGAGTGGACTTTCGCAGAGTTGCTCAGGAGGACGTTCGACTTCGACATGTTCGCCTGCGCGAGGTGTGGAGGCAGGCTCAAGGGGCTTGGCGTACGTGAGGGGCCCGCGGGGTGTGGGCAATTCTGGGGCACCAGGGCTTGCCCACGGGAAGTGCGAGGTGGGCCCCGGCACGAGGGCCACCCCAGAACGCGTGGTGTTGAGGCTCAAGAGGCGCGAAGAGGACCAGGCCCCTGGTACGCACCTGAAGGGAGCGCGGTCTGGGCAGGCGTGTACCCCAAGGGGGCTCAAGCGGCCTGTCCACGGAATCGGGGCACGCCCACTCCCATCCAACAGGGAAACTACGGATTCGCCAGGACGGGCCAATCCGAGCCATAGGTGGGGCTATACGTCGTGACACCGCAGCGGGAAGCGTTATCCGCGCTCGAGGTGCTGAAGTCGTTCAGGAAGACGACCCGCAGCGAGTAGCCTGGGGCGGCGCCGAAGATGCCGCGAAGGCGCTGCGCATCCGTGGCCGTGTCATTCACACCGAAGCGCACGGACGCTCGGCCGGACTTGTTGTTCGCCTTGAACGTACAGCCCGGCGTGTACTGGTACGTCGACGTGGAGACGACCGTCGGCGACATGCGCGCCAGCAGGCGGGCGATGGGCAGGCCATTCCAAACGGGGTTGGTCGCACGGCTCAACGTCTGTGCATTCGGCCACGTGGTGGAGCCGTAGCGCGGAACGCCATTGGGGCCCGAGTAGAGCGTCGTCTGGGGCGTCACACCGGCGACGTAGTCATTCACGCCCAAGCCGCTCGCGAGCAGCGTCAGGTTTTCGCCCGAGGGGAAGAGCGTCGCGCTCCGGTTCATGTCGAACGCGTCGTACGGGACGTTGATCTTGATGGAGGGCGCCGGCAGCTTGAGATTGACGAGCAGTTCGTTGTTGCGCGTCGTCGAGCCATCGAGGAACAGCTGCACGTCTGTCGTCTCCGGCAGCGAATCGATGATGGAACTTTCGATGGTGGAAGTAATGCTGTTCGCCGCCTCGCTCTCGATGATGTCGTAGATGAGGGTGGGAATGAGGCCGAGAATGGGAACGACCTGAACCGCCTGACACAGGAGCGGCCAATCGAGGCTCGCCTGGGGCGCATTCACCCAGTGCACCGAAATGCCGGAGAAGTTCGCATTCAGCTTGAAGGTGCCATAGGCGCGAATCGTCGGGTCGCACCAATTGTTGATATCCGTTTTGAATTTGAACGAGAAGCCCACGCCATTCGAGGTGACGGAGATCTGGAGGCTATTCGGGTCGTAGCCGTAAATGCGGCGCGTGGAGCCGTCCGACGACGTGAGGACGGTCGAATTCGTAGCGCCATTGAACTTCGTGTAGAGCGCCTTGCCGAACATGTTCCACAGCTCGGCACGAGAGAAACCGATGGGGGCGGGGACGTAGCTCGCCTCGACGCTATCGACTTGCACCATCGGGAAGCTGTACGTCGCGGTGCCGCTGCCGGAGGTGCGCCCCACGGTGATGGTGACCTGGTTCGTGGAGCCATCTCCCAGATAGGGGAAGAATATCCACAAGTTGTAGCCGTAACGGCTGGGGTCCGCGGGTGGGTAAGAGGAGTCCTGGGCGGAATACCAATAGCCATCGGTATACGTCGGCGTCACGACGCGCGAGCCGACTTTGACCTCTTTGATGTAAGTGCACTTGTCAGTAACGAGCTCGAAGCGGAGGCCATTGGCGGAGACGTATTCGATGCCACCGCGGCTCATGCGGCCACTCTCGGGATTCCAATTCGCGGGTGCGCCGCCGCCGACATTGAGGGCCGCGGGGCTCATCAGCGTATTGCTGAAGATCTGCGGAGTGGTGCCCGCGTTGCCGCACGCATTCTGGACCGTCTCCCGGATGATGGTGAACGGGTCAGCTCGCGAGGAGAGCGACTCGGTTTCGTTTTCGGGGAGACCTTCCTGACCACAGCCAAAGGCGAGCGGCAGGAGCAGCAGGGCAGTGAAACGGCGCAATAAACGCATGGAGAACCTCGAGTGGAACGGAGTATCCCTGGCGCCGTGAGCAGACACGGGTCAGCGGTCCAGGACAGTCGCAGCGTGTCTACACTTCCGCCCGGCATGGGGCTTCCTCGCGGGCGCCAGATGCTTCCGCGTCCGCGCCAATCCAGACGTGTGCGTGTTCCGGGTAAGTCTTGGCCGTGCCCCGTCGCGATAGGAATCAGCTTCTCGTGAGACCTCCATGGCCACATACGTTCGTCTGCGTGAGGAGTGGAGGCAGGCTCAAGGGTCTTGGCGTACGTGAAGGGGGCCCCGGGGTGCGGGCAATTCAGGAGCACCTGGGCATGCCCACGGGAAGTGCGAGGTGGGCCCCGGCACGAGGGCCACCCCAGGCCGCGAGGACTCTCTCACGCTTCAACTGGTCCGAAAATCGGGGGGCAGACCAGCTCTTGCTGACCTGCTGGCCGGCTCTTCGGCCCGCGCAGCACGACGAATGGACGGCTGACGCGTCATCCCGTCTCTGCGAGAGCTCGCTGACGTGTCAACGGCGCGCCGTGAGTCGAATGCGCTCGGGATTCTTTTGGTTGAGTCATGGCATGTGGCTTGCTGTTGGCATGTGTCGTATGAGCAATGAGGGCGCATTGCGCTTCGTGAGTGGAGTGATTGTCGCGGTCAGCCTGTTGGGATGTGGTGGTCCGGAGCTGGAGAGGCAGGACGCCGAAGCGACGGGTCGCATGGACCAGGCGATTGTGGGAGGGGTCGAGGCACGTCCTGGGAGTCATCCGTGGATTGTCAGCCTGCAGCAATACAACAATCACTTCTGCGGTGGCTCTCTCATCAGGGTTGGCAACAAGGAGGAGAGCGATATCGTGGTCACGGCTGCCCATTGCGTCTACGACGGAACATCCGGATTGACTGTCGTCGCTGGGGCTCATGATTTCAATCGCCCGTCGTCCTCGCAGCAGGTTGTCGCCGCGAGAAAGACTGCCTACCATCCAGCGTACGACCCGGATACGATGGCGAACGATGTCGCGGTTGTCGTGCTCGACAAGCCCATCAAGTTCACCTCCATGGTGCAGCCTGTGTGTCTCCCGGAGGATTCGTTCTCGGTGAGCGGTGCTCCGTGCGGCAAGAGCAGTGTTGTCATGCGTCCCAACCTGATCGCGCAGTCCCCGTTGGCTGAAACGTCGCTCAACCCTGTGGGGCTCTCGTCGGTGGGTGCGGATGTCCCGGATGGCACGATGATGGTGACCGCAGGCTGGGGGCATACCAGAGAGGGGGAATACGATACATCCTCCATCTTGATGCAGGTGTGGGTTCCCGCCGTGAACGCTGAGACCCTGAAGACTGCGTACAAGAAAGCAGGCATGACCATCGATCCCTCTGTGATGCTCGGGGCTGGGTACATGTCAGGGGGGAAGGATAGTTGCCAGGGGGACAGCGGAGGGCCGTTGGTCGCTCAGGCCGGTGGCGGATACGTGCTCTACGGAATCACGAGCTTCGGCGTGGGCTGCGCGAGGGCGGGCTTGCCTGGTGTCTATGCCCGGGTCTCTGAGTTCCGTTCCTGGATCAATACGCAGGTCATCATCAACAGCCGCTCGCGGTACTGATGATGCGCTGTGGTTGGGCGGTTTCAGGGGGAGGCTGGTGTCCCGCGACCGCTCCCATTGTCAGGGGGCGCGCTCGGCGGGACGTGGGCCTCCACCCAGGCCACGATGTCTCCAATGACCTTCTCCGCGTCAGGGTCGTGCGTGAGGTCGTGGCGCTGGCCCTCGTAGATGAGGTAGTGCGATGGCCGCGCCGCTCAGGAGGGGCTGCGCGGCCTGTCCATCGGAGGGGAGCATTACTCGGCTGGCGCCACACCTGAGGCGCGAGGAGGGCGCGGAGCGCCCTCGCCGCTCCACCGGAGGGGGCATGGACCTCGGCCCCGCCGTTCGTTCAGCTCACGGAGGGCCCAGGCGCCCCATCCGGACCCGCCCATCACAAGGAGACAGGCTGCGCCCGCCGCCACATGAGTCCCACATGTTTCCACTGGTGTATGGATTTCCAATGTTGATGGTCATGCGGAGCGTCTGCGTGCCATTGCCGAAGACCACCGTGAACACGCTGTTCGCGAACGTCGCAACGCCCGGGAAGTTGGCGCGGTGCCAAGTGTACGAGGAGTTGACGCCACACTGAACCCCCGTGTCGACGACGCTCGTCGCTGACGCGAGCACAGCGCCTGCCATGCCATCACCGTAGCGGATGTGAGCGGCGGTCGAGCCGTTGCCCACCAGGAAGCACCCCTCCGCGAAGTTCGTGGTCACCGCGAAGGGAATGAGGAACGACTGTCCCCTCTGAAGCGCAGCAGTATCGTCATTGGTGTGCGCCGCCGGGTAGCGGCAGTCCCCATTGTTTGCATGGGGATGCCAGCCATAAAGGGTGGCGGCCCCCGTGGCACCCAGGTACGTGAGGTTGAGCGTGGACGTTGAAACGCCGTTGCACCAGGGATGGTGCATCGTCGAAGCGACGTCGTAGGTGGTGAGCTCCCTTCAGTTCGAGTCTTCATAACAGGGGGGGGGCAATGGCGGTTTCTGTGTGGGTGTAATTGTTTTTGATGTTGTCAGTTCGTTGTTGCTGTTCTTTGGTGCGAAGGCTGTGTCGGATGATCCATGGCGACATGGGCGAGCCATGGCCATGGCTCGCGGCTGCCCATGCGGCGTGAGTCCCTCTCATTCGTTCAAGGTGTAACGCAAGAACGTTGACGTCTGTCGCAGATGTCCACTCGCGTTCGTCATGGCCCACATGGTGTTGCCCGTCAGTCCCGAGCCATGGAACCTGTCGCCGCATTGCGATTGAGGGGGAGCGAAGCATGCAATGGAAGACAATGAGCCTGCGGACATGGAGAGGAGTGCTGCTCGGAGCGTTCCTGGCCGTCTCGTGTGGCGGTGAACCGGAATCCGCTTTAGAAGACCGGAGCGCGCAGGGGGAGGTCGAGCTCGGGCTTCACGGTAATGGGGGGCAAGGGCCTCTCCCGAACTGGTCGATACCGACCTTCGCGAACAACGCCCAGGTGGCCGAGGACGGGAATCAGTTCTTCGTCGCTTGGTCGGACTGGAGTCGTGCAGGCAAGCTTGTTGCCGCGCGCGTGTCGGTGAACGGCCGGCTGCTGGACCCCGACGCCATCGACCTCAACCCCAACCTCCGCCCGGACGCCTACTATCACGCCACCGCATTCGATGGACGGCAGTTCCTGGTCATCTGGACCGGGGAGAGATCCGTCTTCCTTACCCGAGTCAACCGGGATGGCACGCTCGCCGGAGACCCTATCACCCTCTTCACACCCACCGACTACATTGCCGTGGGCTCCCCCGGCATTGCCTGCCACAAACGCAAGTGCCTGGTGGCTTGGATTGCTTCTGGACTCACGGTGTCCCGTGAGGTTCGTGGAGTCACCTTCGACACGGGAAAACCAGGCCTGGATGTCCAGGAAGTGGTCATCTCCCGCTCCCAGAGCACTGAGTTCTCCTCTGGCATCTCCGTGGCATGGTCAGAAGATCAGTACCTCGTCGGATGGACGGATACGCGATATGGCAGCTATGACATTTTTGCCGCCAGGGTCCGCGCCAATGGTTCGGTGCTCGACCCAAATGGCTTCATCATCTCCGCCGCGCCGGGCAATCAGAACTACCAGTCCGTGACAGCGACGAAGTATGGCTTCTTCGTTGCGTGGAGCGACTCACGCTCAGGCTCGGCAGACATCTACGGCACCCGCTTGCAGCGCGGGTCTGCGAACGTCCTGGACCCTTCGGGCATCCGCATCTCCACCGCGAGCACGACGGAGCGCTCGCCCAAGGTTGCCTCCGAGGGTGACGAGGTGCTCGTCTCCTGGAGCGCCCTGACGGCGGACACCGCCCGTGTTCGCGCTGCACGGGTGAAACGGAATGGGGACGTCCGTGATCGCAACGGCTTCGCCATCTCCAAGGGCCCTGCGAACCGGCAACTCCTCTTCGGGAACGTCGCGTATGCGAACGGACGCTACTTCATCGTCTACGGCCGCGCTCCCGTCATGGACGAACCGCCGTATCAGGTCATCGTGGGCACCCGCGTGAAGAACGACGATGTCGTGGACAACCCCGCCATCCGCATTTCACACGCGCCCTCCGTCGAGCAACTCGCGCCGTGACGGAGCCTCCGCGACGCGAATCGCCAGCGGGCTTCTCGCTGGTCCGGACCGACGTGTGGCTCAGGCGCGGTAGGAGCGCACCACCTCGGCCATGCGCTCGGAGAGCATCTTCAGCGACATGGCGGCGTCGGTAGTGGTGGAGATGCGCTCCCTCAAGCAGGTGCGCAGGAGGCGAGCGCGGGGCATGAGGCAGCGGCCAGGAATGAGCGGCTGAAGGAGAGGACACCGCCAGTGGACTTACGCAGAGTTGCTCAGGAGGATGTTCGACTTCGACGTGTACGCCTGTGTGAGGTCTGGAGACAGGCTCAAGGGGCTTGGCGTACGTGAAGGGGGCCCCCGGTGGGGGCGGGCAATTCTGGAACACCTGGGCTTGCCGACGGCATGTGCGAGGTGGGCCCCGGCACGAGGGCCAGCCCAGGCCGCGGGTGTTGTCCTGCACCTGGCCGCGCAACGTGTGCGCGGCCAGTGTGCCCTTACAGGGCTCCGTCCTACTTGCAGGCGGACTCGTCGGGGTGGTGGCCCCGGAGCTGCGTCAGGCCGTCGGTGCACGCGGCAGTGCAGACCCTGGCCGTCTCGTCGGAGTTCCAGCAGGAACCGTCGGCGCCGTAGGTCACTTCGGCGGTGGCCTGAATCTCGGGGGTCGTGGCCTTGATGCAGGCCAGGTACTTCTTGCACTCGGCGCTCTGCTCCGAGTCATCGCTGCCACATGCCGTCAGTCCCAACACCGCAACCGCCAGGATCATCGACTTGAACAAGGTTCCTCCGAATCAAAGGGGATCTGCCGTCTACCTGACCGTGTGGGGTGAGCTCAACCCTCCTTGGAGTCAGAATGACTCGTCGCAGAGGAGCCTCCGCCGACACATCATCCACTTCGAAGGTAGGCGCATTGCGCGGGGCCAGGCCCGCGCGGTGAGCAGAGCGTCCGAGCGTCCGTGACGGGGCCTTGCTGACCGGAGGACACGAGGCTGCATCAGCCCACCGTAGTCGAGGTGGAAGAGACACCTGAGCCGGCGCTGGAGGTCTTCGCTCCAGGCCGGGGTTCCAGGCACGTTCGTCTCCACGGCCAGTTCCCGTCAGGCAACCTTTCTGGAAGCGCAGCTCGTGGACCTCGTGCCAGCAGATGGCGGTGTGCGCGGTGTGCCTTCTCACCTCCCGTATGGGCTCGGGAAGCTCGAAGCCGTGGATGTATCCATCACCCAGCCGCATTCCCCCGGTGAATGGAGTGCGAGCGTGCAGGTCCTGGAGTAGGACGGGCAGGCGCTCCTTTTCATCGAGGTTGACCGAGGCCTTCCTTCCGAACAGCCGGGGGGCACGTCCGGCACGGATGCGCAGCCGCTCGACATAGGTGCATGGGGAGCGTTCGACATCGGGGATGGAGACAACCTGGGGACGCAGTCCATGTGGCTCGGGCTGGAATGCGCCACCACCCCGTGCTTCAGCGCTTGGCGTGCCACTCCTTCAGCAGCGCCGCTTCCTGCTCCCGCGTGATGCCGGCACGCAGCGTTGCCTGGCGCTCGGCCGGCTGGCTGCGGAACCATGCAAGCAGATCGGTCACCGTGGTGTCGAAGGGGCGGTAGGTGAGCCCGGCCGCCATCGCCCGGGCATTGCTGACCGCTCCGTAGCCCGCATAGGGCCCGCTCTTTGATGACACCCAGATCGGCAGCTCGACCTTCTTCTCCTCAAGGAATTCCGGCGACACATTCGTGTACGTCGGCTTCTTGCCGGTGACCCGCTCGCAGCCTTTCAGCATGGCCGTGGTGCTCAGCGGTTTCGCCGGGCCGACAGCGTTGAACGTGCCAAGCGTGCCCGCTTCAGCAAGGCGGATCATCCACTCGCCCAGGTCGCGGCCGTCGATGATCTGCATCGGGTCGGAGCCATCGCCGGGCACGAGCATCTCGCCGCCCTGCGCCACGCGGTGCGGCCAGTAAGTGAAGCGATCGGTTTCGTCGCGTGGGCCGACGATGTAGCCAGGCCGGACGATGGTGACGCGCTTGCCGAACTGCTTGCGCGCTTCGGCCTCACTCAACGCCTTGAGCGGGCCGTACAGGTGCTCGATGTCCGCTCTCAGTGAGTCCTGCGTTTCGGCCATCGCGTCCTTGCCCGCATACACCGCCAGCGGCGCGTCCTCGGTGATGCCCTGCTTGCTGCCGTCGGCATAGACGGAAATCGTCGAGACGAAGAGGTAATGCCCGACGTTGCCCTTGAGCACCTTGCCGGCATCGCGCACCCAGAACGGCAGGCTGGTGGGGTTGTCGATGCACACATCCCACTTGCGACCTTGCAGCGACTTGAGGTCGCCGGTATTGCGGTCTCCGAACAGCTGCTCGACCGCGCTCGGCCATTCCGGTGATGGGCGCTTGCCGCGGTTGAACAGCGTCACCTTGTGCCCGCGCGCCAGTGCGTAGTTGACCTGGAACGGTCCGGTGAAACCGGTGCCGCCGAGGATCAGGATGTTCAGCGGTTTCGCCGCGCGTTTGATGGGCTTGGACGGCTTTGCCCAACCCGGCAGGGCGGCGGAGGCAGCGGCGAGCGCACCGAACTTGAACAGGTCACGACGGGTGGTGGTCATCCAATGATTCCTGGTGAGTCGGCCAGAGTTCCTAGCGTATCCAAAACGGGATGCATGTGAGATGCGACATGGGGCCCGGAGTGGCCGGGAACCCGAACGGCTGCCGCCGGGGGTGGTAACCGACATCAGGACTGCGGCGCCGCCGGCTGCATTGTCGTGCGGCAGTCCACGCGCAGCGTGTCCGACGACCCGCGCTACGAGTAGGCACGGCACTCGCGCGCGCCTTCACGGGTGACTGGGTGCCAGTCGCTGGGCGTCACGTTGGCGGACATGGTGGGGAAGATGGTCGCGTTCATCAAGGCGGCGGCGCGCGCAGCGGAGCGGCAACTGCGCGTCGTGTCCTCGCGGGCGTACCGGTTGCCGTTGTCCGGCGCCGAGCGCCAGGTAGCGGTGTTTGCGAAGGAGAGGGGAGGGGAGCGTCTCCTCCGCGGGAGCGGTCCGTGAGTCCTTCCGGGGCGCCGCGCGATGCGCGAAATCGCATCCATTTCCGTTTCGCTCTGATGTGGCCATCCGATGTCACCGTGCCTTGCCGCGCTCTTGAGGCATTCGCGCTCGCCTGGGACCTCGCGCGGTGGCGTGAACACCGGGCACGCAGGATGGGTTGAAGGGGGGGCCTGTCTGGAATCTGCGTTGATGGCGCCTGCTCGGACTGAAGTTGTCCCGGTTCCGCAGCGCGTTCCGCGCTTTCGCCCTCGAAACGGCAGCGCGGTGCTTCTTCTCGTGACCAGCGGGTGACTCGTAGTCGAGCGCGGCGTGGCGCCGGAGCGGATTGTGCCAGCCCTCGATGAAGCGGAAGACGGCCATCCGCGCCTCTGCGTGCGACGTGAAGCGGCGGCGTGCGAGCAGTTCGCAATCGAGCTTGGCGAAGAATCTCTCGCGCATCGCGTTGTCGTACGCGCCGCCGACGTCCTCTTGCGCCCATCGCGACATCTCCTTCTTGGAGTGTTGCGACGACCGATTGAACCCGCCGTCGTCCAGTTCGGACCCCACAGCTGGCGCACCAAGGGGAGCCACGGGCCAGTGTCGCGGCGCTCACCGGGTTCCGGCCCATCATCCGCCTCCACGCCGCTTTGGCCACCGACGCTGGTGGGGCACGCAGAGGGCGCATGCGAGGGCAGCCAGAAAAGCGAAAGGCCCGGAACCTCTCGGTTCCGGGCCCTTCTTTGTGGCGAGGAGTACGGGACTTGAACCCGTGGCCTCCGGCGTGACAGGCCGGCGTTCTAACCAACTGAACTAACTCCCCAGATGGGACTGCGAGGGGCAGGGCCAAAAACCGAGCCTCTCACTAAAAGGCGAAGGGCCCGGAACCTCTCGGTTCCGGGCCCTTCTTTGTGGCGAGGAGTACGGGACTTGAACCCGTGGCCTCCGGCGTGACAGGCCGGCGTTCTAACCAACTGAACTAACTCCCCACATCGGTACAACAGTGGGCGGAACAGGGATTGAACCTGTGACCATCGCCTTGTAAGGGCGCCGCTCTACCGCTGAGCTATCCGCCCGTCAGGCGTCCGCCGCGCTTCGGTGAGGCGGGCTTTTATCGGCCTCATCCGACACTGTCAAGCATACGCTTCAGCAGGTCCGATCATTCCGCAAGGCCGCCCGGGGCCTGGTGGGCATCCGGGCGGCCAGTGGGCTGGCCATGTGGCTACGGGATGACCGTGCCGAGAGTGTTCGGCGACACGCCGTTGGCTGAGCCGCCTGGTTCGCCGCCGCCGGGTTGCCAATCGCCGAAGCAGTGCGGACCGCCGTTATGGGAGTAGCGGTACGTGTAGGACATCCCGACAGGCACGCCCTCTGGCAGGTTCGCGGCGTATTCGTCATCGTCGCCCGAGTCGCCGTTGTAGCTGGCAGCCACCCATGTCCAGCCCGAGATACCCGGGTCGCTGCTAGCGGGGCCGTAGCCGAGCTCCGCGACGACGCCAACGCCTTGGCCACCTCCGGGGGTGACGCCTCCGTGGTACAGCCGACCGTAGACGGTCCGAGCACCGCCAATGGCGTCCACCGCGATTTCGAATGGGTGCTGGAGCTTGCAGTAGTCAATCCCCCTGTGGTTGCCCACCGTGAGGGCGTGTTGCTGGCCCAGCGCGTACCCACCCACGTTGCTGCCGTCCTTGTCGCAGTACGTCCACGTGGTGCCGTCCGTGGTGTAGCGCAGGCTGACGGCGCGGTCGCCGGTGTAGGCCGGCGTCACGGTGGTGGAGAACTCATCCGTGTCCGCCTCGCCGTCGGCCTCGCCGGTGTACTCCGCGGCCTTCCATGTGAACGCGTCCGCCTGGGTGGACGCGTTGGCGTCCGCGGCGCCCACGCCCACCTGCACCTGGACGTTGGCGCCCGGGCCCTCGCCCGCGGTGACGCCCGGGATGTGCACCCGGCCCACCACGGTGACGATGTCGCCGCTGCCCACCGTCGCTCCGCTCACGTTCTGCAGGCGGCAGTAGCTGTCCGTCGGCTCGGGGCCCGGGGCCTCGCTCACCGCCAGGCTGCCCGTCAAGTCCGCGTTGAATCCGTCCGGGCCGCTGCTGTTGCCATCCGCGTCGCAGTACATGAACGCGCCGCCGTTCACCTGGAAGCGGTAGGCGAACCGGTAGCTGCCGACCACGCCCGGGTTGGGCAGCGTGGCCTCGTACTCGTCGTTGGCCCAGAAGTCGCCCTTGAACTGGGCCGTCGTGGTCCAGTCCCACTCGTCGGACGTGGCCGCATCCTCACCGGCGGGTCCCCAGCCGAGTTGGCCCACGATGTCCGCGACTTCGCCCGTGGTGGTGTTGGTGAGGCCCGCCACGTTGACGTACGCGATGATGACGTGGCTGGCCGCGTCCCCGGTGGTGTACGCCAGCGACTGCGGCGAGTTGTTCCCATCCGGCCCCAGTTTGCAGTAACCGATGACGCGCGGGATGACGGGCTGGCCCGTCACGTTGAGCGTGCCGAGCTGGTCCAGCTCGAAGTTCTGATCGCTGTCGTTTACGCCGTTGCCGTCGCACACACGGATGGGGCCACCGTCGTGGTTGAAGCGCATCGCGTAGCGGTACTCGCCGTTGAGGGCCGGGTTGGGCAGCGTGCCCTTCCACTGGTCATTCACCTCGAAGTTGTCCTGGTCGAAGGTCAGCTGGGCCGACCAGTTCCATAGCGGCGAGGTGCGTGGGTCCTCACCCACGGGACCCCAGCCGAGCTGGCCCGCCAGGCCTGGCCCTGCGCCTTCGCGGTCCGTCACGCCCGGCAGGTTGACCTGGGCGTACACCGTCTTCAGGCCCGACGTCTGCGTCGTCGTGTAGTTGATGACCTCTGGCGCTGTCTGGTCGAGGCCAATCTTGCACCACTCCACCGCCGGCTTTGGCGCCTCGTCACCCACGGTGAGCGTGCCCAGCTTGGACAGGCTGAAGGTCAGGTTGCCCTCGTCGCTGTCGTTGACGCCGTCCGCGTCGCAGAAGCGCCACACGTTCTCGCTAATGCTGAAGCGGTAGGCGATGCGCCAGGTGCCCACGGTGCCCGGGTTGGGCAGGTCTGCCTCCCACTCGTCGTTGTTGCCGTGGTCCGTCTTGTACGTGGCGTTCACCCACGTCCAGCCGCTGTCGCTGCGCGGGTCCGAGTCCGCCGGACCGTAGCCAAGCTGCGCAACCAGACCCGAGCCCGCGCCACCGCCCTGGGTGATGCCTGCCGCGTACACCTGACCGGCCACCTTCACGCGCGTGATGTCGCCCGGCCGGTAGAAGACGTTGACCGGCCCGGGGTTGTTGTCGGGGCCCAGCTTGCAGTAGTCCACGCGCGGCCGGGAGATGAACACCCGCCGCAGCATGTCCTCCGACACGCCGTTGGCGCTGCCATCGCCGTCCGCCATCACCCACGTGGCGCCGTTGTCGATGGAGAAGCGCATGGTGACGACCCACTCACGGCGCTCACCGCCGATGGTCGGCTGGAGCAGCACGGTGCCCTGGTAGATGTCCGCCTCGCGGCTGCCCGAGTCACCCTCATAGATGGCCTCTTCCCAGGTGTAGCTGTCCGGGTTGAGCAGCTCCGCGTCCGCCAGGGCGAAGCCCACCTGCGCGCGGGTGCCGCCGCCCTGGCCGGTGCCACGGGTGATGCCGGTCACGGTGACGGCGCCGCGCACGGTGGTGCCCACTGGCTGGCCGTTGCTGACCGCGTCCACGTTGCCGTTGAGCACTTCGGCCTGTTCGATGTTCGCCACCGGCGCGCCTTCGAACGTGAAGCCGCCCACCAGGGTGCCGTGAGCGCTGTCCGGGTTCACCACGCGCACGTCCACCACGCCGGAGATGGCGGTGGGGGTGTAGCCGTAGATGCGGTAGGTGTTGACCACCACCACCCGCAGGGCCTCCTGCTGGCCGAAGTAGAGCTTCGCGCCTTCCTTGAAGCCGGTGCCGTAGACGTTGATGAGGGTGTGGCCCGCGACCGGGCCGCCCGAAGGCTGGACCTCCCGCACGACGGGCGCGTTGTCGCTGGGGACAGGTCCTCCGTCTGAATCGCCATCACAAGCGACGACCAGCAGAGGCAGGACGAGGACGAGGGCACGGAGACAGCGAGACGACATCGACATCACCCCTTGACGCCGCCAGCGGTCAAACCGCCGACGAGGTGTTTCTGAAGCGCGAAGAACAACGCCATGACCGGCGCGGAGACGATGAGCGCGCCCGCGGCGAACTTGCCCCACTCCACCTTGTGCTCGCCGACGAAACGCTGGAGCGCGACGGGCAGGGTGAAGCGGGCCGGGTCATTGAGCAGCGTGGCGGCGAGGATGAACTCGTTCCACGCCGTCATGAAGGAGAAGAGCGCCGTCACGGCCAGCGCGGGCCGGGCCAGCGGGAGCACCACGCGCACGAACACCTGGAAGGTGGAGGCGCCGTCCATCACCGCCGCTTCTTCCAGCTCGCGCGGCAGCGTGTCGAAGTAGCCCTTGAGGTTCCAGATGCAGAAGGGCAGGGCGGTAGTGGCGTAGACCAGGACGAGCCCCGTGAGGCTGTCCAGCAGGTGCAGCTTCTGGAGGATGCTGTAGATGGGCACCATCATCAGCGTCGCCGGGAACATCTGCGTCACGAGCAGCGCCTGCATCCCGCCTTCTTTGCCGGGGATGCGGAAGCGCGACAGCGCGTAGGCCGCGGACACCGCCAGCGTCAGGCCCACCAGCGTGGTGGCGCCCGCCACGACGATGCTCGCAAGGAGCTGCCGGCCGAACACCCACCGCCCCGCCGCGTCCGTGCCGGAGAGCACCTGCCGGAAGTGCTCCAGCGTGACGGTTTCGGGGAAGGGGTTGGCGGTGAGCGCCAGCCCGTCCGTGGGCGACAGCGCCATCTTCACCACCCAGAGCACCGGGTAGAGCGTGGCCATGCACAGCAGCGTCAGCCCGGCGTGGATGGCGGCCATCTTCAAGCGCGAGGGGCGGTTCATCCCATCACCTCCGAGGACGACCGCATCAATCGCCTGGTGAAGGCGGACCAGACCAGCAGCACCACGAAGATGAGGACCGAGTACGCCGCCGCGAAGCCGTACTGCTCGTTGCGCTGGAAGGCCCAACGGTAGGCCTCCGACACCAGGATGTCGGTGCCGCCGCCCGGCTCACCGCCGGACACCAGGTAGATGATGTTGAACATGTTGAAGGTCCACACACTGCCCAGGATGATGGCCGGCAGCATGGCGGGCCTCAGCAGCGGCAGGGTGATGTGGCGGAACTGCGTCCACTTGCTCGCGCCGTCCACCTCCGCGGCTTCGTAGAGCTCCTGGGGGATGGACTGGAGCGCGCCCAGCGCCACCACCATCATGAAGGGAAAGCCCAGCCAGGTGTTGGTGGCCACGTTGGCCGCGAAGGCCGTGGAGAAGCGGGTGAACCAGCTCACTGGCTCCAGGTCCAGGGCGACCAGCAGGCCGTTGATGGCGCCGAACTGCCGGTGGAACATGCCCTTCCACATGAGCGCGGTGATGTAGTTGGGCACGGCCCAGGGGATGATGAGCAGCACCCGGTAGACCCCCCGCAGCTTCAGCAGTGGATCCTTCAACAGCAGCGCCAGGAACAGGCCGATGCTGACGTGGAGCACCACGTTGACCACCGCCCACAGCAGCGTCACGGCCAGCGTGAAGTAGAAGGAGAGGGGCTCGGTGATGCTGTAGCCGCGGCTGGCCAGGATATCCACGAAGTTGGCCAGGCCCACGAAGGCGTATTCCCCCGCCTCGTGGTGGAACAGCGACAGGCTGAGGCCCACCGCGAAGGGGACGAACACCAGCACCGCCACGCCGGCCGCCGCGGGGGTGATGTACGCCACCGCCTGCGCCACATCGGGGTAACGGCGCTTGAAGGGCAGCGTCGACGCCGGGCGCCGCAGCACCCAGACGGAGCCGCCCAGCGCCATGGCGCCCACCAGTCCCAGCCAGGGCAGGGGGCTGGCGTCGGGCGGGCGCTCGCGGTGCAGGGCTCGATAGCGCCGGTCCGCCAGCGCGCCCGCGTCCTGGGGCTCGCTGCCGCCCTGGAGCACCGCGCGCAGCGCCAGCTTCATGGGCTCCCAGACACGCGCCATCTCCAGCGTGTTGGGCATGGGCGTCGCGTGGCGGGCGGCTTCGCGGAAGGAGGAGATGAGCGTGTCTTCCCGCACCTCGGGAAGCGTGTACGCGGCCACGTCCGCCGGAATCTGCCGGCCCACCGTGGCTCGCACGCGCGAGGCCTCGCCCAGGGAGATGAAGCGCGCCAGCGCATGGGCCTGCTCCGCTCGCTCGGAGCGCGCGGATACGTAGGCCGTCTCCACGCCCAGGAAGGGGCGGATGGGGATTCCCGTGGCGCTCACCACCGGTAGCCCCACCACGCGGTAGTCCACGTTGGGGGCAATCTCCCCGGCGAACCACGGTCCGCTGATGAGCATGGCGGCCCGGCCGTCGTTGAAGAGGCTCTTCACCAGCGCGGCCGAGGCCTCCTGGGGGATGAAGCGCCGGTCCTGCAGGTCCTTCACGAAGGCCAGCGAGCGGGCCATGCCCTCCGTGTCGAAGCTCGCGCGGCCGTTTGCATCGAACAGCTCGCCGCCGAAGCCGAAGAGGAACCCCGCGTGGAAGTAGAAGTCGCCGCTCTCGTAGGCCAGACCGAAGCGGCCCGCGCCCGTGTCCGACAGCGCGGGCAGCATCGCCAGCAGCGCGTCCGTCGTCTCTGGCGGTTGGGGCACGAGCTTTGTGTTGACGTAGAGCGCCAGCGACTTGAGCGACAAGGGATAGCCGTACACCTGGCCATCCACCTCCAGCGCCTCCACGGCGTTGGGGAAGTAGTCCTCGCGCGCCAGGCCGCTGGCGGGGGCCACCAGATGCATCGCGTGGAAGTTGCGCAGCCGCTCGTGGTTGAAGATGAAGACGTCCGGGCCCACGCCATGGGGAATGGCGTTGGTCAGCTTGGCCGCGTAGGCGTCATAGGGCAGGGCGAGCAGCTCCACCTGGACGCCCGTCTTCGAGGTGAAGAGCTCCGTGGCCTGGATGAGCGCCATCTCCTCGCCGCCGCGGTACGCGTGCCACAGCTTCAGCGGCTTCTCCGTCGCAGGCGCCGCGTGCGCGCTCAGCGCCGTGGCGAGCAGCGCCAGGCCGAGCCACCGGCTCACGACGCGATCTCCATCGTGGCGCGCTGCTCCGGATGGCGCAGCGCCTTCGCGCCGTCCTTGGAGAAGACGTGCAGCGCGTCCGCCACGGGGGCCAGGTGCACCTTGTCACCCACCGCGACGTTCACGCCCTTGTCGAAGCGAGCCGCCACCAGTCCGGCCTCCGTTTTGACGAAGGCGTACCCGTCAAAGCCCAGTCGCTCCACCGCGTCCACGGTGCCGGTGAGAGGCCCCTGGGACTCCACGCGCAAATCCTGGGGACGCAGGCCCAGCAGCACCGTGGCTTCCTCCGTGGTCACGTCCGCCGGACAGGGCAGGGTGAAGCCCTTGCCGGTCAACTGGGCCCCTTCGCGCCGCGCCTCCAGGAAGTTCATCGAGGGGGAGCCGAGGAACCCCGCGACGAATTGGTTGGCGGGGCGGTTGTAGAGCTCCAGCGGCGGGCCCACCTGCTGGAGAATCCCGCCATTGAAGACAGCCACGCGGGTGGCCAGCGTCATGGCCTCCACCTGGTCGTGGGTGACGTAGATCATCGTCGCGCCCAGCCGGCGGTGGAGCCGCGCCAGTTCGCCGCGCATCTGGACCCGGAGCGCGGTGTCCAGGTTGGAGAGGGGCTCGTCGAAGAGGAAGACCTTGGGGCGGCGGACGATGGCTCGCCCCATGGCCACGCGCTGGCGTTGGCCGCCGGACAGGGCCTTGGGCTTGCGCTCCAAGAGATGGCTCAGCTCCAACATTCCGGCCACCTCCTGCACGCGCGACGCAATCTCCGCGGCGGGGAACTTCCGGAGTGTCAGGCCGAAGGCCAGATTCTCCCGCACCGTCATGTGCGGGTAGAGCGCATAGGACTGGAACACCATTGCAACATCGCGGTCACGAGGCGGAACGTCGTTCACCCGGGCGCCGCCAATGCGCACCTCGCCCGCGTCCACCTGTTCCAGGCCGGCGATGAGTCGCAGCAAGGTCGTCTTCCCGCAACCAGACGGGCCGACCATCACCAGGAATTCACCTTCACCCACCTGAAGGTCCACGCCCTTCACGATGAGGTTCTGGCCAAACGACTTCTTGATCCCGCTCAGGGTGACTTCGGACAAGTCGTGCTCGGAGAAATTGATGGGAAGACGGTCGCGCACCTTACCCGGACGCTTCTTGTTTCCTCAAACCTCCTTGGTTGCTTGTGCTGCATCCTCCCGTCGCGTGCGCCAGTGAACGAAGGTCTGTTCCCGATTGGAAACCCAGGCCCTGCCTTGTCAGGCATGGAAGGCGCTTGTTATGGAAACGGAGTTTGATTGCCGGGCCGAGTCATGTCCGGACCTCGAGGTCAGCCTACCTGATGCTCACTCACAGAATGTCCCGCCTCGTGGGCGCGGCGCTGTCCACCGCCCTGTTCATCACGGGCTGTAGCGAGAGCGACTACGTCCGGCTGTACCACAGTGATGCTCGGGCCCCGAGCTACTCGGTGGACGACATCGAGTCCCTTCGCCAGATTGGCCCCACCTACGTGGACAAGGGCGTGAACTTCGCCCTGTACTCGGAGAACGCCACCCGGCTGGAGCTGCTGCTCTTCGAGGACCCGGAGAGCAACCGTCCGGCGCGCGCCTATGAGATGACACGCTATGGCGACGTGTGGAGCGTCTACGTGGAAGGCGTGGGCGTGGGACAGCACTATGGCTTCCGCGCCTGGGGACCCAACTGGGAGTTCGACCCGCGGTGGTTCCCCGGGTCCATCCACGGCTTCAAGGCGGACGCGGACGTCTACGGCAACCGCTTCAATCCAAACAAGCTGCTCACGGATCCGTACTCCAAGGCCCTGCACCGCGACCACGACTGGAGCAAGGGCAGCACGGCCAGCGGTCCGGCCCGCACGGAGGTGACGTACGCGGCCTCCGCCAAGAGCGTGCTCGTCAAGAGCGGCGACTACCAGTGGGGTGAGGCGGAGCAGCAGTGGCGCGCCAACCGCCAGGACGAGAACTGGCAGGGACACGGCTGGCAGGACCTCATCGTCTACGAGGTTCACGCCAAGGGCTTCACGGCGGACCCCGCCAGTGGCGTGCGCTTCCCGGGCACCTACCGCGGCTTCGGTGAGAAGGCGGCCTACCTGGCCGAGCTGGGCATCACCGCGGTGGAGCTGCTGCCCATCCACGAGAAGCCGCTGGACGGTGGCTACTGGGGCTACCAGACCATCAACTTCTTCGCGCCCGAGCTGTCCTACGCGGCCTTCAAGGAGCCGCACCAGGTCATCAACGAGTTCAAGTGGATGGTGGAGCAGCTCCACAAGCACGGCATCGAGGTGATCATCGACGTCGTCTACAACCACACCGGCGAGGGGGGCCTCTGGCGCGAGAAGCTGGAGACGGATGACGTCATGCCCGGCGAGCCGCTGGAGTCCCTGGACCCCGCGGAGACGGCTGGTCTCTATTCGTTCCGCGGCATCGACAACCAGGCGTACTACGCGCTCAACCCGGACCGCCGCACGTATTGGAACAACACCGGCGTCGGTAACCAGACGCGCCCCAACCACCGGCCCACGCGCAAGCTCATCATCGACAGCCTTCGCTTCTACGTGGAAGAGCTCCACGTGGATGGCTTCCGCTTCGACCTGGCGCCCATCCTGGGGGAGCGGGACGGCGACTACAACCGCTGGGACGACCCGCGCAACACCGTGCTCCAGGACGTCATCGACGACCCGGTGCTCCAGAAGTACAACACCCGCATCATGGCCGAGCCGTGGAGCGCGGGCGGCTGGTACTGCATGCCGTTGGGCGAGTTCCCCAACGCCAGGACGCAGCCGGGCAATGGCTGGTACGAGTGGAACGGCCGCTTCCGCGACTGGTGGCGCGCGTTCATGAACCAGGACGGTTGGAAGCTCAACTCCAACGAGGGTTCGCTGTGCGGCCGGCCTGGCACGGTGGACGGCGGCTTCCTGATGTACGGCAGCCAGGAGTGGTTCGAGCGCAATGGCCGCCGCCCGTATCACTCCATGAACTTCATCACCGTGCACGACGGCTTCACGATGTACGACCTGTTCGCGTACGACGAGAAGCAGAACCGCTGCGGTCCGCTGAACCCGGTGTGCTGTGACACGCCGAACAGCCCCTTCTGCGACAAGGTCAGCGGTGAGGATCACAACCGCTCTCGCAACTGGGGGCCGATTGGCGACGAGCGCGCGGAGAGCATGCGACGGCAGATGATTCGCAATGCCTTCATGTCGATGATGATCAGCCACGGCACGCCGATGATCCTGGGCGGCGACGAGTGGATGCGCACGCAGTTGGGGAACAACAACGCCTACTCCACGCTGTCCGACAACCCCTTCAACTGGTACCAGTGGGGAACGTACCTGGCGCGCGACGAACGTCACCGCATGTTCGAGTTCGTGAAGGCCGCCATCCGCCTGCGCAAGGAGCACGCCTACGCCTTCGCGCCGAAGGACTACGGCAAGGGCGCGCCGCTGGCCTGGAAGAGCGCCCAGAACACCGAGGCGGCGTGGGACAGCAAGCAGTTGATGATTCACTATTACGACGCGTCCTACGGGCCGGAGTTGCTGGTGCTCATCAACATGGAGCCCCGCGCGGTGACATTCACACTGCCCGAAGGCCGCAAGTGGACGCGGCTCATCGACACGCAGGCGTACTTCGACAGCCCCGCCTATCTCACGACGGCGGGCCTGGACAGCCGGTCCACGGGCAACTCGTGGCTTGATGCACCGTCACCAGTGAACGGTCCGACGTACGGGATGCCGGAAAGAACCATCGTCGTCCTGCGTGCGGAGTAGGCAGGCAAGCAGGTTGCGCTATAAGCGGGGCCCGCCCATGCGAGTCCTGCCTGCGCGCCTCTGCGCCATCCTGTTGACGTTCCTGCCGCTCGTTGCCCTGGCCGAAGCGCCTCGCGATCGCTTCGGGGCCGCGGGTTACTTCCGCATCATGACCCGCCCGGACTTCGCGGGCGGCTCGGGCCAGTTGGGCTATTACTGGCTCTACGGTCGGCTCCTCAACGAAAGCCCTTACGGTGAGCTCAACCTGCGGCTGGATGCGTTGCAGGCGACGCCGGGGACCGACGACGTATGGGCTGAGGTCCACTCCCGTATCTCTGGCAGGTCGTTTCGTTCGGCGGATCCCGGTAATGGCTCGCTGGTGAACTTCAGCGCTGACTACCTCTTCGTCCGCGCCGGCAACATCCTGCTGGACCGGGTGACGTGGCAGCTCGGCACGCTCGAGGACCGCTGGAACGACTTGCACATCTACGACCAGCGTCCCGGCACGCTGCTCTGGGACACGGTGGGCCTGTCCGGCACTTACCAGGGTGACCGCTACGACGTCCTGCTGGCGGTGGGGGACAGCGGCTACACGCTGCGCCCGAACAACTACAACACAGTGCTGACGGGCGCCGCGTCGTTCCGTTACCGGTTGATTCCTGGTCATCTGGAGGTGGGGATCCGCGGGCAGGTGGGCTACGAGCCCGCGGTGCGCGGCAACCGGAACGCGCTCTACGCGTCGCCCGGGACCAGCTACGAGAACTTCGCGCGGCGCGAGGTGGTGCGGCGCTACTTCGAGGCCAACCCGGGCGCGGAGGACCTGGTCCCGGACCTGAAGGCGCGCAGCGCGCTGTCGTACCGGGCCATGGGATACGTGGGCTTCGGCGGGGTGGGGCCGCTGGTGTGGAGCAACCTGTACCTGACCTTCGAGAAGCGCCACCCGCAGCCCTTCTACACGGAGAACTTCCGGGGCCGGGACTGGACCGTGTACGTCACGGACCAGACCGACGAGCGCTACGACGCCAACCTCGGCAACGAGGCCTACCTGCGCATCATCCCCGACAAGCTGGAGGCGCTCTGGGGCGTATGGGCTGGCTACTCGTTCAATAGAGACAACAAGATCGCCGCGGGCGAGGACAACCGCGTCATCGCCTCCACGGTGCTCCGCCTTCAGTACTTCCTCACTGACAAGGTTCACCTCCTGGTGGAGAGCAGCGTCGCGCGCGAGAAGAGCCTGAACGGCAATCTCTACCGCAACCATGTGGACTCGGTGTTCACCAGCACCGGCGGCATGGCGGACTCGCGTGGCCTGGAGTTCGGTGACAGCGACACGCGCGACACCTGGCAGTTCAAGGCCGGTGTGGTGCTCAACCCCACGGGTCGCAGCATCTACGCGCGCCCCAGCCTGCGGCTGTTGTACGGGCTCCAGCGCTCCACCCAACATGCGGCGTTCGGCAACTCCTTCGTGGACAGCCTGGACCAGTACAACGTTTACGTCGGCCCCGAGCGTCACTGGCACTCGGTGGTCGCGATCGAGGCCGAAGGATGGTTCTGACAAGGCGATGGAGCGCGGTGCTCTCCCTCACGGCGGCGCTGGCCGCGGTGACGCTCGCGGCGTGCCTGCCTCGCGCGGCGCCTCCGCCCCTGGCGCCCAGCGGCACGGTGGTCGCCGTGGCCTACGTGCGGGATGACGCGCGGCGGGCAGGCGTGGTGGCGGACGTCCCGGAAGGACTGAAGCAACGCATCGCGGAGACCCTGGCCAGGCGCAACCTGCGCGTGGAGGTGGTGCCCTACGCGGACTACGCCGCCTACTTCGCGAAGGTGCGCGACTCGCAGCGCCGCTTCGAGATGCTGAAGGCGCTGACGCCGGAGGCGCCGCTGCACCTGCTGGTGGAGACGCGGGTGTCGTTCTTCAGCCAGGTGGGGGGCCGCTTCTCGTGGGACGTCTCGGTGCGGACCACGGGCGCGCGCGCGGACTCCGCCATGGCGCCCACCGTCGTCACCCAGGACTACGGCGCGGCGCTTCAATTCGACCAGCAGCGCGAGGACGATGCGCAGTTGGAGGTGGCCACGCAGATCGCCGGGCAGGCGGGCGCGCTGTTCGACTCCTTCCTGGCCTCGCCCTTCCTGGTGCCGGACACGGACGGTGGACCGGGCACGGTGCCGGGCCTCGACGCGCCGGCCGGACCGGGCATCGAGCCGGGCACGGGCACGCCGGCCGTGCAGCCCTACCGGGGTTCGTGGGAGCCGCCGGCGGGAGACGCGGTCTACTTCGTGATGGTGGACCGGTTCTCCAATGGCGACCCGAAGAACGACGGTGCCGTGGACCTGGAGGACGCGCAGGCCTTTCACGGCGGAGACCTGCAAGGCGTCATTGACCGACTGGACGGGCTGCAGCAGCTCGGTGTCCGCACGGTGTGGCTTTCACCCGTCTTCCAGATGCGCACCGACAAGTTCCATGGGTACGGCGCCTTCCACGGCTACTGGGTGGAGGACTTCGGCCGGGTGGAGCCTCGCTTCGGAGACGAGGCCCTGCTGAAGACGCTGGCGGCGGAGTTGCGCCGCCGGGACATGCGGCTGGTGCTGGACGTGGTGCTCAACCACGTGGGGCCGGAGACGCGCCTGTCGCGTGAGCGGCCCGACTGGTTCCACGGCCTGGGGCCCATCAAGGACTGGGGCGATTCACGCGAGCTGGTGATGGGAGACGTGCACGGCCTGCCGGACCTCGCCGTGGAGAAGGAAGAGGTGTACGCGCACCTGCTGGCACATTCGCGCCGATGGGTGGACGTGCTCCAGCCCGCGGGCTTCCGGCTGGACGCGGTGAAGCACATGCCCACCTCCTTCTGGGCTCGCTACAACGACGACTTGCGCCAGCACGCGGGGCCGGACTTCCTGCTGTTGGGGGAGATGCTGGACGGCGACCCGGTGCTGCTGTCGAACACGATGAAGGAGGGCCGCTTCGGGACGATGTTCGACTTCCCGCTGGCCTTCGCGCTGGTGGACGTCTTCTGCAGGGACCGCTCCCCGTCGCACCTGGGCGCCATCCTCTTCAACGACCGGCTCTACCCGGCGCCGGGCTCGCTCGTGACGATGGTGGACAACCACGACCTGCCCCGGGTGATGAGCGAGTGCGGTGGTGACGTGGAGCGGGTGAAGCGGGCGCTGGCGGTGCAGCTCACCGCGCGCGGCGTGCCGGCGCTCACCTACGGCACCGAGGAGGGCCTGACGGGCGCGAAGGAGCCGGAGAACCGGGGCGACATGCGCTTCACGAACCACCCGCTGCGGTCGTGGATTGGCGGGTTGCTGGCGTTGCGGCGAGGCAGTGAGGCCCTCCAGCGTGGCGAGACGTGGATGCTCGCCGCCCGGGAGGACCTCTTCGCCTACGCCCGCGTCACCGCCGACGAGGCCGTCGTCATCGCCGTGAATACCCGTGACAGCGCCGTGGACGTGCCGCTGCCTGACGGGCTGGCCGGCGCGAAGCTGGAGCCGCTGGCCCTGGCGCCGCCGCTGGCCGCCGGGGGCGCGGGCTTCATGCGCGTGCCCGCCGGCGAGGTGGCCCTGGCGCGGCTGAAGCCCCCTGCGGCGGGCGGCTTCGCCACGGCGGCGAGGCTCGCGGGCCTGCGGTGGCGGGGGCTGGGGACGCGGCGCCGGGTGGAGCTGGCGGTGGGGGACCCGTCGGTGCGGCTGGTGGGCAGCGGGCCGGAGCTGGGCGGGTGGAAGCCCGAGCGCTCACTTCGTCCGGGGCCCGACGGCTTCGCGCTGTCGCTGCCCGTGGGCGCCGTCTTCGAGTACAAGCTCTTGCGCGGCGGCTCCCAGGGCACTTTTGACTGGGAGGCCGGCGCCAATCGTCTGCTGTTCGTGGACGAAGGCACCGGGCCGCTGCGCCAGACGCTGGCGTGGAGCCAGCGCTGACCGCACGTGTTTCATTCGCCCCGCCTGGCGCGGGGCCCACTCCGAGGTTCGAAGTGAACGACCGACTCCTCCGCGCGGCGCGCCGCCAGCCCACTGACACGACGCCGGTCTGGCTGATGCGCCAGGCGGGCCGCTACCTGCCCGAGTACCGTGCCATCCGCGGCAACATCGCCTTCCTGGACCTGTGCAAGCACCCGGACCTGGCGGCGGAAGTCACCGTCCAGCCGGTGACGCGCCTGGGTGTGGACGCGGCCATCATCTTCTCGGACATCCTCATCCCCGTGGAGGCCATGGGCATCACCCTGGAGTTGGGCGACAAGGGACCGCACTTCCCCGACCCCGTGCGCTCCGCGGCGGACATCGACAAGCTGGGCGTGCCGGACCCGGTGGAGGGCACCGGCTTCGTGGCCGAGGCCATCCGCCGCACGCGCAAGGCGCTCAATGACTCCGTGCCCGTCATCGGCTTCGCGGGCGCGCCCTTCACCCTGGCCGCGTACATGGTGGAGGGGGGCGGCTCCAAGAGCTACATCCTCATCAAGCGGCTGATGTTCGAGCAGCCCGAGCTGGCGCACCGCCTCTTCGGCAAGCTCACCGACACGCTCATCCCCTACCTGAAGATGCAGGTGGAGGCGGGCGCGAGCATCGTCCAGATTTTCGACTCGTGGGGCGGCGCGCTGTCGCCCTGGGACTACGAGCGCTTCTGCATTCCCTACCTCAAGCGCATGGTGTCCGAGCTGAAGGCCACCGGCGTGCCCGTCATCGTGTTCGGCGTGGGCATGTCCAACCACCTGCCGCTGCTCAAGAGCACCGGCGCGGACGTGGTGGGCTTGGACTGGACGCTGCCCATGGACGAGGGCCGGAAGGTGCTGGGGCCGGACGTGGCGGTGCAGGGCAACCTGGACCCGCTGCACCTGTTCCTCCCCCGTGAGGAGCTGGACGGCCGCGTGAAGGACATCCTCCGCCGCGCGGGCCCCGAAGGGCACATCTTCAACCTGGGCCACGGCATCCTCCCGCCCACGGACCCCGACTCCGCGAAGTTCCTGGTGGAGGCCGTCCACCGCCACGGCGTGGCCCTGCGCCAGGGCACGCTGGGGGCGTAGGGGTCGCTTTCACCCCCGGCCGGCAACCTCCCGCGGGGAGTGTCCACCGATTGATTTTTGAATCAACGGACGATTGACGCGACGCATTGCCGCTCGTTAGATGCCCACCTCCCGACTTCGCTGGAGGTGTGGCACACATGGCAAGCGAGAAGCGCAACGGCCCCCGAAGGGTGGCCATCGTCCGCGGCCTGCGGACCCCGTTCGTCAAGGCGGGGTCCGTCTTCTCGGGGCTGACGGCGCTGGATTTGGGCCGCCTGGTGGTCCAGGAGCTGGTCCAGAAGACGGACCTGGACCCGAACGTCATCGACCAGGTGGTGTTCGGCCAGGTCATCCCCACGTTGACGGCTCCGTCCATTGCCCGCGAGGTCGTCATCGCGGCGGGGCTGCCGAAGAAGATTGATGCCTTCACGGTGTCCCGCGCGTGCGCCACGTCCATCCAGGCGATGACGGCGGCGGCCAACGCGATTGCCACGGGTGAGGCGGACGTCATCATCGCCGGTGGCACGGAGTCCATGTCGGACGCGCCCATCTTCACCAGCCGGCCGCTGGCCCACGCGCTGGTGGCGGCGTCCAAGGGGCGCTCGCTGCCGGACAAGCTCAAGCCCTTCCAGCGCCTCAAGGCCAGGGACTTGCTGCCGGTGCCCCCGGCCATCGCCGAGTACTCCACCGGCATGACGATGGGGGAGAGCGCGGAGAAGATGGCCAAGGAGAACGGCATCTCCCGCGAGGAGCAGGACCGCATCGCCTTCAACTCGCACCGCAACGCGGCCAAGGCGTGGAAGGACGGCCTGTTCGACAACGAGGTCATGCACGTCGTCGTGCCGCCGAAGTTCGACAAGACGGCGGAGCGCGACAACATCGTCCGTGAGGACTCCAGCATGGAGGCCCTGGGGCAGCTCAAGCCGGCGTTCGACCGCAAGTACGGCACGATTACGGCGGGCAACGCGTCGCCGCTGACGGACGGCGCCGCGGCGCTGCTGCTGATGAGCGAGGAGAAGGCGCGCGTGCTGGGCTACGAGCCGCTGGGCTTCCTGCGCAGCCACGCCTACGCGGCCACGGACCCGGGCGACCAGCTGCTCCAGGGCCCGGCCTACGCGGCGCCCACGGCGCTCAAGCGCGCGGGCATGACGCTGGCGGACATCGACCTGGTGGAGATGCACGAGGCCTTCGCCGCGCAGGTGGCCAGCAACATCCAGGCGCTGGCGTCCCCGGCCTTCGCGAAGAAGGCGGGCTGGAGCGCGCCGGTGGGCGAAATCGACCGGGAGCGGCTGAACGTGACGGGTGGCTCCATCGCCATCGGTCATCCCTTCGGGGCCACGGGGGCGCGCATCGTCACCCAGGCCCTCAATGAGCTGAAGCGTCGGAACAAGAACACGGCGATGTGCACCGTCTGCGCGGCGGGCGGCCTGGGCGCAGTCGTCATCCTGGAGCGTGCGTGATGGCCACCAAGGCGGAAGAGCTCGAGGTGAAGCAGGGCTTCTCGTACCGGGTGGAGGACGGCGTCGCCGTCATCACCTTCGACCTGCCGGACTCGCCGGTGAACACGCTGTCGCCGGAGACGGGCGAGGCCTTCCTGCGCGTCATGGCGCGCGCGGAGCGCGAGCCCGAGGTGAAGGCCGTCGTCTTCACGTCCGGCAAGAAGGACTCGTTCGTCGCCGGGGCGAAAATCGATTTCCTGCAGACCATCAAGACGGCGGAGGAGGCCACCGCCATCAGCCGCAACGGGCAGGAGGGCTTCGACAAGCTGGCCGACTTCCCCAAGCCCGTCGTCGCGGCCATCCACGGCGCATGTCTGGGCGGCGGCCTGGAGTGGGCGCTGGCGTGTGACTACCGCATCGCCACCGACAGCCCGAAGACGTCGCTGGGGCTGCCGGAAGTACAGCTGGGCCTGATTCCGGGCGCGGGCGGTACCCAGCGCCTGCCAGCGCTGATTGGCGTGCAGGCGGCGCTGGACCTCATCCTCACCGGCAAGAGCCTCAAGCCCGCGAAGGCGAAGAAGCTGGGCGTGGTGGATGAGGTGGTGCCGGCGCCCATCCTCCGCGCCATCGCGGTGCGGCGCGCGAAGGAGCTGGCCGAAGGAACGCTGAAGGTGGACCGCCGTCACGGCCAGGGCTTCAAGGGCGTGGCCGCGAACGGCAAGGCGAAGGGGCTGGCGGGCTTCATCCAGGGACTGGCCAACAAGGAGCTGTGGGCGGAGGTGGCGCTGGAGGACAACCCGCTGGGCCGCAAGGTCCTCTTCGACCAGGCGCGCAAGCAGCTGCTGAAGAAGACGCGCGGCAAGTTCCCCGCGCCGGAGAAGGCGCTCCAGGTCGTGCGCGTGGGCCTGGAGTCCGGGCACAAGGCGGGCCAGGAGGCGGAAGCGAAGGCCTTTGGCGAGCTGGTGGTGTCGGACGTCTCCAAGCGGCTGGTCGAAATCTTCTTCGCCACCACGGCGCTGAAGAAGGAGAACGGCACCTCCAACCCCGACGCGAAGCCGCGCGAGGTGAAGAAGGTGGCGGTGCTGGGCGGCGGGCTGATGGGCGGCGGCATCGCCTATGTCACCAGCGTGCTCCAGGGCGTGCCCGTGCGCGTGAAGGACAAGGACGACGCGGGCGTGGGCCGGGCCATGAAGCAGGTGCAGTCCATCCTGGACGAGCGCGTGAAGCGGCGCTCGCTCACGCGCCGCGAGGCCACGGCGAAGTCAGCCCTGGTGACGGCGGGCACGGACTACAGCGGCTTCAAGTCCGCGGACCTGGTCATCGAGGCGGTGTTCGAGGACCTCAAGCTCAAGCACCGCATCATCGCGGAGGTGGAGGCCGTCACCGGCGACCAGACCATCTTCGCGTCCAACACCTCCAGCATCCCGATTACGGAGCTGGCCAAGGGCAGCCGCCGGCCGGCGCAAGTCATTGGCATGCATTACTTCAGCCCGGTCCACAAGATGCCGCTGCTGGAGATCATCACCCACGCGGGCACCGCGGACTGGGTGACGGCCACCTGCGTGGAGGTGGGGCGCAAGCAGGGCAAGACGGTCATCGTCGTCAACGACGGGCCGGGCTTCTACACCTCGCGCATCCTCGCGCCGTACATGAACGAGGCGGCGTACCTGCTGGCGGAAGGCGCGGACATCGCGGAGCTGGACAGGGCGCTGGTCGAGTTCGGCTTCCCCGTGGGCCCGATTACCCTCCTGGACGAGGTGGGCATCGACGTGGCGCAGAAGGTGGGCCCCATCATGGAGGCCGCCTTCGGCAAGCGCATGGCGGCGCCCAAGGCCCTGGAGAAGGTGGTGGCCGACGGCCGCCTGGGCCGCAAGACGCAGAAGGGCTTCTACCTGTACGAGGACGGGAAGAAGCAGGAGGTGGACAGCTCCATCTACGCCCTGCTGCCGCACGGCACGGAGCGCCGCTCCTTCGACCGCGCGGAGATGGCGGAGCGCGTGGTGCTGCAGATGGTCAACGAGGCCATCCGCTGCCTGGGCGAGGGCGTCCTCCGCAGCGCGCGTGACGGCGACGTGGGCGCCATCTTCGGCCTGGGCTTCCCGCCCTTCCTGGGCGGTCCCTTCCACTACGTGGACAGCCGCGGTCCCGCCGAGGTGCTGCGCAAGCTGGAGCACTACCACGACAAGCTCGGGGAGCGTTTCGCCCCCGCGCCGCACCTGGTGGAGATGGTGAAGGCGGGCAAGACGTTCTACCCGCGCTGAGTCATTCCAGTGACTGCGCCCGGGAGTCCCGCGTATCAGCGGCTCCCGGGCTTGACCGGAGGCCGTCTCTGGCCCGAGCCTCCCGGGCCCCATGGCCCGCTCCGCGTCCCGCACCATCGTCCTCGTCGTCCTGTCGGCCGTCGTGGCCTGTGGCGCCGCCGCCACCGCGGGGGCCTGGCGCTTCTTCCACAAGGACCCCAGCAACCCCGTCGTCCGGCTCGACGAGTACTTCACCATGGGGTGGGTGGCCTGGGATTCCAGCTGGTACATGCGGATTGCCCAGGAGGGCTACCAGTTCGCTCCGGGCCAGCAGAGCTCGGTGGCGTTCTTCCCGCTGTACCCGCTGCTCATCCGCGCGGTGGAGTCGCTGGGGCCCAATGTGTACCAGTCCGGCGTGCTCATCACGCTGCTGTGCGGCCCGCTGGCGTTGATGCTCTTTACCGTCTGGGCGCGCAAGCTGACGGACGAGGACACGGCGCTGAAGGCCGGGCTGCTGATGGCCTGCTACCCCTTCACGCTCTACTTCTACGGCGCCATGTATTCGGACGCGCTGTTCGTCCTGCTGGTGGTGGCGGCCTTCCTGCTGCTGGAGCGTGGGCACCTGGGGGCCGCCGTCCTCGTCGCGGCGGTGGCCACCGCGGCTCGGCCCGTGGCGCCCGCGGTGGTGCTGGGCCTGCTGGTGCGTCGCCTGGAGTGGAAGCACGCGCGCGGCGAGAAGTGGAGCGCGGTGGACTTCCTGCCGGTGCTGTCGGGCCTGGGCTTCGGCGCGTACATGCTCTTCCTGTGGCACCAGTTCGGTGACCCGGTGGCCTTCGTGAAGGTGCAGGGCTCGCCCGGCTGGGAGCAGATTCCGGGCTGGCACACGTGGCTGAAGGTGAGCTGGTTCGAGCGCGTCGTGCTGGCGCCGCAGGACAAGCGCGAGGCCTTCCGGCTGGCCGCGCACGCCTTCTTCACGTTGCTGGCGCTGGCGCTGGTGTGGCCCACGCGCAAATTGCTGGGGTGGGGCTACGCCGTCTACCTCCTGGCCATCGTCGGGTTGCCCGCGTGGTCCACCAAGGACTTCATGGGCATGGGGCGCTACCTGCTGTCCGCCTTCCCCGTCTTCCTCACCGCCGCGATGCTGCTGCGCGAGCGGCCCTTGCTGCTGCGCGGGGCGCTGGCGGTGGGCGCCGCGTCGCTGCTCGTCCTCTCGTGGGCCTTCGGCGCGGACTACTACGTCTCATGAGCGACCTCCTCGAACAGGCCCTCCTTCGCTACGACGGGCTGCCCGTCGCCGAGCGCTTCCACGTCCACGCGCGGGCCTTCTCCGCGCCGCTGCTGGCCATGGCCGCGCGCACGCCCGTGGGCGCCGTGGCGGACATCGGCTGTGGGCATGGATTGCTGTCCGCGCTGCTGGCCCTGGAGGACCCGGGCCGCACCGTGCACGGCGTGGACCCGGACTCGCGCAAGGTGGCCTGGGCGCGGCGAGCGCTCGCGGGCCAGCCCAACGTGCGCATCGAGGAAGGCACGGTTGAGGAGACGCTGGCCCGGGGCGCGTCCGGGCGCTTCGACGCGGCGGTGGTGTGCGACGTGCTGTACCTGCTGCCGGAGTCGAAGTGGTCCGGCTTCCTCTCCACCTTGCGGGGCCTGCTGAAGCCCGGCGGGCGGCTGCTGCTCAAGGAGGTGGAGGGTGACGGCTCCTGGAAGCACCGCAAGGCGCTGGCGCAGGAGTGGGTGATGGTGTCGCTGCTGGGCCGCACGAAGGCCAGCGGCGGCATGGCGCTGAAGCCTCGAGCCGAGATGACGCGCTACCTGAAGGACGCGGGCTTCGCGGTGCGCGAGGTGGTGGACCTGGGGCAGGGCTACACCACGCCGCACGTCCTCTATGTGGCGGAGACCAGCGTTCCGTAGCTGTGAAGCTCGATGCCGCGCTCATGTAGCCGCGCCTTCACGCGCGTGCTGGTCAGTGCAGCCAGCTCCGTCTGCCAGCCGTAGCGCCACGTCGGGTCCTCGGGGACGTGCGGCGTGCCTTCACCCGGGTGACAGCCCAGCTCGAAGTCGCCCGCGGGCAGCGCGTCCACCACCGCGAGCAGGGCGGCCTCGTCCAGCATCCCCGCTTCGAAGACGCCGCCCGCGCTCACCCGGCGCACGCCCTTGGGGGCCCGAGGCGCGGCGCGCGCGAGCACGGCCAGCACCGTGGCCTTCAGCGCGGGGCCCGGCGCCTTCAGCCAGCGAGCGCGGGGGAGGGCGTCCGGCCAGCGCAGGGGGAGCCCTTCGCGCGCGGCCAGGGACTCCACCAGGGGGCGTACACCGGGCAGCAGGTGCAGGTGCTGGTGCCCGTCCAGGTGGTCCACCGTCACGCCCAAGGCGCGGGCCCGCTGAAGCTGCGCGGAGAGCTCGCGCGCCAGCTCGTCCCGGCGAACCTGGCCAGTGAGCCAAGCGCGGGCGAAGTCGGCCCAGCTGCCACGCAGCCGTCCCTCCGGTGCCACGGTGGGCACCTCGTGCGCGGGCGCCGCGGGAGGCAACCGAGTGGAGAGCGCCAGGTGGAGGCCCACCGCGAGCCGTGCCTCCTTCGCGCGAGCGGCGGCCTCAGGCGCGGTGGGGCCCGTGGCCAGCAGCGTGGCGCTGGTGACGATGCCGTCACGGTGTGCGCGGAGGATGCCCGCGTCCAGCGAGGCGTGGAGCCCCAGGTCGTCCGCGTTCACCACCAGGCGCGTGAGGGGGCGCGTCATGCGGGGCTCAGCCTCGCGCCGTGCGGCCCGGCGGCACCGCGTGGAGCTGCTGGACGGAAGGCGGCAAGCGCACCGGGTGCACTGGCGGCTGCGGCGCGCGCATCTTCGGATAGAGCTTCACCAGCTCCCGCACCATCTTCGTGATGACGGAGGGCGAGGCCAGCGTGGACACGCCGCGCGTGCGTGGGAAGTAGTCCACGCCCATCTGGAACACGCGGAAGCCCTGGCGGATGGCCTTCACCACGAGCTCCGCGTCGATGAACGAGCCCTGGCTGTGCAGCTCCATGGACTCCAGCACGCGGCGGTGCATCACCTTGAAGCTGAAGTTGACGTCCTTGATCTGGATGTCGAACAGCGACCGGATGAGCATGTTGTAGACGAACGAGTAGATGATGCGCTTGGGGCCCTCGCTCGTGCGGTCGAACCGGAAGGCGCAAATCATGTCCGCCTCCAGGTACGACATCAGGTGCAGCGCCCGCTCCAGCTCGCGCATGTCCCAGGGCAGGTCCACATCGGAGTACACGACGATGTCCTTCGTCGAGGCCGCCAGCCCGGTGCGCATGGCGCCACCCAGCTTCAGATTCACGGGGTGGTGGATGACACGCAGTTGGGGAACCTTCAGGGCCAGCGCCTCACAGACCTCACGGGTGCGGTCCGTGGATGCGTCGTTGACGACGATGATTTCGAAGTCGTCCGTCAGGGCAGGGAGGACCTCCAGCGCCCGGCTGACGGCGCGCTCGACGTAGTCCTCTTCATTCCATGCGGGGAAGAACAGGCTGATGCTTGGGTATTGGGCCACGAGCGACCTCGGCGGGCGGACCTGCGAAGTTGGCGGCTCGCTAGCAGAGAATCCGGTTTTTATCCAATTGCAGGGGTCGCATATCGTCGCACGCCTATGGTACCGTGAAATCACCATTTTGCGGGGACACTGTGAACTCCAGGCCCTTCACCCTGCTGGTAGTGGACGACTCGCAGTCGACGTTGCCTCGGTTGGCCCGTGCGCTGGGCCCGGAGGATTTCGCCCTCCGAATCACCGCCCACGGCCCGGAGGTGCCGAGGTTGGCGCGGGAGGTATCGCTGGTGGTGCTCTGCCCGGGCGAGGACGCCCAGGCCAGCGTGGGGTCGCTCGAACGCCTGATGCCCGAGGAAGGCCCAGTGGGGCCCCCCGTGGTGCTCGTGGCGCCACCCGAACCCAGGGGCCTCTGGCTGGAGGCCCTGCGCCGAGGTGCCGAGGTCGTTTTGGACCCATGGTCGCCGGATGAGCTGGTGGCCCGGGTGCATCGCGCCCTGGCCGTACAGGCTCGGATGGAGTCGCTCGCCGCCCAGGTGAGCGAGCTCCAGCGGCTGTCGTCGACGGACGGCCTCACGGGCCTCCACAACCACCGGCATTTCCAGGAGCGGCTGAGGGAGGAGTTCCGCCGTGCCCAGCGTTATGACGACTCCCTGTCGCTCATCCTGCTGGACTTGGATTACTTCAAGGAAATCAACGACAAGTACGGCCACTCCGCGGGCGACGGCGTGCTGCGCGAGGTGGCCGCCGCGCTCACCCGGGGCGTGCGCGAGACGGACCTGGTGGCCCGCTATGGCGGCGAGGAGTTCGCGGTGCTGCTGCCCCGCACCCACCTCACCGGGGCGCTCACCGTCGCCGAGCGCGTCCGCCGCGAGCTGCGCGCCCTGCGGCTGGAGGTGTCGGACAGCCTGCAAGTCACCGCGTCATTGGGGGTTTCCAGCTTCCCCCACCGCACCGTCCTCACCCCGGAGCAGCTGCTCCTGACGGCCGACGAGGCCCTCTATCAGGCCAAACGGGACGGCAGGGATCGCATCTGCCTACATCCCCAGCTCCCGGTCGGTCCGCTCGGAACCTAGCCCGGGTCAAAGACCCGGGGTCCGTATTGACCCATTTGATGGGGATGGGTCTAATTGGACCCTGTGTTTTTTCGCGCCATGGAAATGTCAAGGCCCGTGATTCCAGACTGTTGGGCAGGGAGTTTCTGCTGGCAGGGCCATTGCATTTGTCTAGGGGCGGAAACAATTCATGGGTTCTCAAGCCGCATATGTCCACGGTCAGCAGGCCGAATCGCCACGCGGGCGGCTGCTCCTGGTGGATGACGAGGAGAACATCCTCAAGTCCATCCGCCGGGTGCTGCGCCGCGGCGACTGGGACATCGAGACGGCGACGGATGCCGAGCAGGGCCTGCGGGCGGTGGAGGCCTTCCACCCCGAGGTGGTCATCTCCGATTTCCGCATGCCGGGGATGAATGGCGTCGATTTCCTTACCCGGGTGAAGCAGCAGGCGCCGCGGGCCCAGCGCATCATGCTGACGGGTCAGGCGGACCAGCAGGCCATCGAAGAGGCCATCAACCGGTCGGAGATCTTCCGCTTCATCTCCAAGCCCTGGAACGACAGCCACCTGGTGTTGACGGTGAAGAGCGCCTTCGAGCAGTACGCGCTCCAGGCGGAGAACGAGCGGCTCTACACGGTGACGCAGGCGCAGAACGCGGAGCTGAAGTTGCTCAACGCGGACCTGGAGGAGCGCGTCGCCCAACGCACGCGCATGCTGAGCCAGGCCAAGCGCGAGTGGGAGCTGTCCTTCGACTGCATGGAGACGCCGCTGTGCGTGGTGCGCGCGCGGGACTTCGCGGTGCGGCGGGCGAACCTGGCGTACGCGGACGTGGCGGGGCGCTCCATCGAGGAGATTCCCTCCGACACCACGTGCTACCGCTACCTCTTCGGCCGCAACGAGCCGTGCACGGGCTGCCCGCTGCCGGCGGCGGTGGAGAGCGGCAAGGGCGCGCGCGGTGAGGTCCGCCAGGGCGGTCGCACCTTCGTGGTGGCCGCCTACCCCATGGCGGGGGATGAGCGCGTCGTCTGCACCTACCGGGACGTCACCGAGGAGCAGTCGATGACGCGGCGGCTCATCGAGACGGAGAAGATGGCCGCGGTGGGCCAGCTCGCCGGCGGGGTGGCGCACGAAATCAACAACCCGCTGGGCGGCATCCTCGCCTTCGCGCAGTTGATGTCGCGCGACGCGGGCCGCAGCGAGGCGGACCTGGAGTCGCTGGGCCTCATCGAGGAGAGCGCGCTGCGCTGCAAGCGCATCGTGGAGAGCCTCCTCAAGTTCAGCCGCCACAGCCGCGTGGAGGACCGGCGGCCCTTCGACTTGTCCAAGTGCGTGGAGGACGCGGCGGTGCTGTTCCGCGCGCAGCTCAAGTCCATGCCCACGGTGGAGCTGACGCTGGGGCTCGCGGATGACCTGCCCAAGGTGTACGGCGACCCCGGCCAGCTCGCGCAGGTGGTGCTCAACCTGCTGCAGAACGGTCTCCAGTCGCTGCCCACGCGTGAGGGCAAGCTGAAGCTGGTGACGGGTCGCGAAGGCGACCGCTGCTTCTTCGCGGTGACGGACACCGGCACGGGTATCGAGGAGAAGTACCTGCCTCGCATCTTCGAGCCGTCGTTCACCACCAAGGCCCCGGGTGAAGGCACCGGCCTGGGGCTCTCCATTGCCTACCGCATCGTCCAGGACCACGGGGGCAGCTTCCACGTGGACACCCAGGTCGGCGAAGGCTCCTGCTTCACCGTTTTTCTGCCCATCCCCCTGCAGCTCGAGAGGTTGCCGTGAACCAAGTCAAGCGCGCCAAAGTCCTCGTCGTGGATGACGACTCCGTCGTCCTCAAGGCCGTGACGCAGATTCTCCAGCGCGAGGGCCACCCGGTGGTGGCCATTGACGACGCGGTGGAGGGCCTGGCGGCCGCGAAGGATCCGACCATCGACGTGGTCGTCCTCGACATCAAGATGCCCAACCTGTCCGGCATGGACCTGCTGCGCGGCATCAAGGCCGACCGCCCGGACGTGGAGGTCATCATGATGACGGCCTTCGCCACCGTGGAGACGGCGGTGGAGGCGGTGAAGGCGGGGGCGTACGACTACCTCACCAAGCCCTTCGAGAACATCGACGAGGTCAGCCTTACGGTGGCCAAGGCGGCCGAGCGCAAGGCGCTCAAGGACCGCACCCGCGCGCTGGAGGAGGCACTCACGGTCCGCAGCCAGTTCGAGGACCTCATCGGCCAGTCCACGCAGATGCGCTCCGTCTTCAAGCTGGTGGAGACGGTGAGCCACTCCACCGCCACGGTGCTCATCCAGGGGGAGAGCGGCACCGGCAAGGAGCTGGTGGCCCGCGCCATCCACTACCGCAGCGCGCGCAAGGACAAGCCCTTCGTGGCGGTCAACTGTTCGGCGCTGACGGAGACGCTGCTGGAGAGCGAGCTCTTCGGTCACGTCAAGGGCAGCTTCACCGGAGCCACCGGCAACAAGAAGGGCCTCTTCGAGGCGGCCGACGGCGGCACCATCTTCCTGGACGAAATTGGCGACGTGCCCCCGGCCACCCAGGTCCGCCTGCTGCGCGTGCTCCAGGAGGGTGAAGTCAAGCGCGTGGGCGCCAACGAGCCGGTGAAGGTGGACGTGCGCGTCATCGCCGCCACCCACGTGGACCTGTCCCGCGCCAAGGAGCAGGGCAAGTTCCGCGAGGACCTCTTCTACCGCCTCAATGTCATCACCATCGACCTGCCGCCCCTGCGTGACCGGCCGGAGGACGTGCCCCTGCTGGCGCACCACTTCCTCAAGCTCTACGCCTCCAAGGCGGACAAGAAGGTGACGGGTATCTCCCCGCGCGCCATGGAGGCCCTCACCTGCAACCGGTGGACGGGCAACGTGCGTGAGCTGGAGAACGTCATCGAGCGCGCGGTGGTGCTGACGGGCAACGAGGTCATCGACGTGGAGGACCTGCCGCCGGGCTTCCAGTCCGCGCCGCAGCCGGACTCCACGGTGGAGGTGTTCAGCCTGGCACACCTGCCGTACGCCCAGGCCAAGCGCCTGGCGATGCGTGCCTTCGAGCGCCGCTACCTCTCCGCACTGCTGGAGAAGAACAACCAGAACGTCTCCAGCGCCGCGCGCGCGGCGGGCGTGGACCGCTCCAACTTCCGTCGCCTGCTCAAGCAGTACGAGGTGGCCGGCCGGTCCATGAAGCCCCGCGTGGTCTCCCAGGACGACGGCGAGGCGCTGGAAGCCGCGTCCTGATGTATGTCAGCCGGCGGGCACCCGGGCGTTTCCCATGCGCGCCCGGGGCCCTCCTGGACTACAAGGCGGGGTTGCGTGCAGACCCTGGCAATCGTCGCGAAGAGGGACAAGCCCGAGGCGGTAGCGCTCGCGGCTCAAATCCGTGAGCGGTACCCCCACCTGTCGGTGCTGGCGGACCGCACGCTGGCCCATGAGCTGGGCTGGCCGCGGGTGGATGACCGGGAGCTGGTGACCCGTGCGGACCTGATGGTGGTGCTGGGCGGTGACGGCACGCTCATCTACGCGGCGCGCCTGCTCGGTGGCCGCGGGGTCCCGATTCTGGGCGTCAACCTGGGCAGCCTGGGCTTCATGACGGAAGTCCCGGTGGAAGAGCTGTACCCCATGCTGGAGCAGGTGCTCGCGGGGCGCTTCCAGGTGGACTCCCGGATGAAGCTGACCTGCCGCCTGCTGCGCGGGGGCAGGGTGCTCATCGAGGACGAGGTCCTCAACGACGTGGTCATCAACAAGGGCGCGCTGGCGCGCATCGCCGACCACGAGACGTCCATCGACGGGGTGCCCATCACCACCTACAAGTCGGACGGCGTCATCCTGGCCACGCCCACCGGCTCCACGGCGTACTCGCTGTCGGCGGGTGGGCCCATCGTCCACCCGTCGGTGGACTGCACGGTGCTGTCGCCCATCTGTTCGCACGCCCTCACGCAGCGCTCCATCGTCGTGCCGGCGGACCGGACCATCCGGGTGACGCTGCGCAGTGAGACGGCGGACACGTACCTGACCATCGACGGGCAGACGGGCCACGGGCTCCAGGGGGGGGACTGCATCGAGGTGGAGCGCTCGCCCAACCGGGTGAACCTGGTGCGCAACCCGAAGGTGGCCTACTTCTCCATCCTCCGGCAGAAGCTCCACTGGGGCGAGCGCTGAAGGGCGCCGCGCGCCGTGTTCCTCTTCCTGTCGAAGGTGCTGGACCTGCTGCTGGCGCCGCTCTCCTGGGCGCTGCTGCTGTGGCTGTCGGCCTGGGGGCTGCGGCGGCGACGTGAGCGGCTGTCGCGGGTGCTGAGTGTGCTGGGCGGGGTGGTGCTGTACGCCTTCTCCATCGAGCCGGTGGCCATGGGGCTGATGCGGGCGACGGAGGCGGGGGCGGTGCGGTCCTTCCAGCCGGGGGCCACGTATGACGCCGTCATCGTCCTGGGGGGCGGGTTGGATCCTGCCGCCACGGAGCGCACCGGCGTACCGGAGTACAACGCGGCGGCGGAGCGGGTCCTGCGGGGCTTCGAACTGCTGCGCGAGGGCCGGGCTCGGCAGGTGCTCATCTCTGGCGGTTCGCTGGACCCGAGGCCCGAGGCGGTGGTGGAGGCGGACGTGCTGCTCCGGCAGCTCCAGCAGTGGGGGATTCCGCGGGAGCGCATCGTCACGGAAGGGCGCAGCCGCAATACACGGGAGAACGCGGTGGAGTCCGCGCGCATCATCCAGGAGCGAGGGTGGAAGTCCCTGCTGCTGGTGACGAGCGCCGCGCACATGCCGCGCGCCGCGGGTTGCTTCGCGGCGGTGGGGCTGCGTCCGGACCTGTTGCCGGTGGACTCGCGGGCGTCGAACACGCCGCTGCGGCGCATGAGCTGGCTGCCGAGGTCTGGGGCCCTCAACCTGAGCACCGACGCCCTGCGCGAGCTGGCGGGGCGTGTGGTGTATCGCGTGCGAGGCTGGACGGCGCCTTGAGCGCCGCGCCCCGTCCTACTTCAGCGGCGCGGGCGGCTGACGCGCGTCGGGCGCCAGGGCGCCCGTACCGAGCCGGGAGATACGGCCATCCGCCTGGGCGTGCGGCGACGGCCTGCCAGTGCGGAACGCCTCCGCCAGCACGTCCAGGGGCGAGTTACCCGTCACCCGGGCCGGCGTGGACGGCTGGTTCCGCAGCATGTCGTAGCCGTCCTTGCCGCTGGCGAGGAAGCTCAGCGTCGCCAGCCGGTACGTGGCCGCCTTGTCCAACGGCCTGCCGCCCACCGTCACGCCCAGCACCCGCTGTCCGGCGGGCCGGTCCGAATCGAAGGTGAACTCCAACCCGGACACCTGCGGAAAGCGGCCCGGCCGTGAGTCCTCGCGGCTGAGGCTGACGCCGTTCTCCAGCGCCGCGCGCAGCGTGTCCCCCTTCACCTCCAGCTCAACCTGAGCACCGACGCCCTGCGCGAGCTGGCGGGGCGTGTGGTGTATCGCGTGCGAGGCTGGACGGCGCCTTGAGCGCCGCGCCCCGTCCTACTTCAGCGGCGCGGGCGGCTGACGCGCGTCGGGCGCCAGGGCGCCCGTACCGAGCCGGGAGATACGGCCATCCGCCTGGGCGTGCGGCGACGGCCTGCCAGTGCGGAACGCCTCCGCCAGCACGTCCAGGGGCGAGTTACCCGTCACCCGGGCCGGCGTGGACGGCTGGTTCCGCAGCATGTCGTAGCCGTCCTTGCCGCTGGCGAGGAAGCTCAGCGTCGCCAGCCGGTACGTGGCCGCCTTGTCCAACGGCCTGCCGCCCACCGTCACGCCCAGCACCCGCTGTCCGGCGGGCCGGTCCGAATCGAAGGTGAACTCCAACCCGGACACCTGCGGAAAGCGGCCCGGCCGTGAGTCCTCGCGGCTGAGGCTGACGCCGTTCTCCAGCGCCGCGCGCAGCGTGTCCCCCTTCACCTCCAGCACCACCAGCTCATCCGCGTATGGAAGGATGGCGTGCAAGTCCCGCCGGGTGACACCACCCGCGGGCAGCACCGCGTCCGCGCGCAGCGCCCCGGCGTTGACCAGCGCCACATCAGCCCTGGCCGCCGCGCGGAACGCATCCGCGACGAACGAGCCCAGGTTCGTCTCCTGGGTGCGCACCAGCGCGGCCCGCGCCTCCAGGGGCACGGGGGAGCGGCCCACGTGCTCGGACAGCTGGTTGAACAGCGCGGCATAGGGCTGCATGGCCGCGTTGAAGGCCGCGTCCTCCGGCACCTGCCGCGTCACCGGCATCGTCTGCCACGTCACCTGGCGCACCGTGGCCGTCGCCGCGTCCACGTCCAGCGTGAGCCGGCCCAGGTCCACCGCGTCCGCCGCCACCTTGAAGATGGGCGTGCCCGTGCTGCGGTCCTCCAGCGCCTCGTGGTCATGCCCCCCGAGCACCGCGTCCACCTTGACGCAGCGGGTGAGCGCCCGGTCCTGGTCCGCCGTCAGGTGGGTGAGGGCCACCACCACCTGGGCGCCGGACTCGCGCAGCTTCGCCACCGCGCCCCGGGCCGCCTCGCAGACGTCCCCGAAGTGTGTGTCCTTGCCGGCCTTCGTGGTGGCCTTCGTCTCCTGGAGCACCACGCCGAAGAGGCCCAGCTTGATGCCGCCCAACTCCCGAATCGCGGAGGCCTGGACCCCCGCGAAGAGGCCCCCGGACTTCGCGTCCTGCACGTTGGCCCCGAGCCACGTGAAGCGGGACTCGCGGATGCGCTCACGCAGGACCTCGTCGCCGAAGTCGAACTCGTGGTTGCCCAGCACCGCGTAGTCCAGGCCGAACGCATTCCACGCGTCCACCATGTGCCGGCCCTTGAGCGCCTTGCCGTCCACCTCCACCAGCGACTCCACGGACGGAGACAGCGTGTCGCCCCCCATCAGCGTCAGGACGTGGGGGCTCTCGCGAAGCACCTGCTTGCGCAGCGTGGCGGCGCGGGCCATGCCCCCCCTTCCTTCCTCGACGGCCTGGACCTGGTAGACGTCCGCCAGGTGAAGGAGCGTCAGGCGCACCGTGCCGGAAGGCGGTGCTGGCGTGGGGGAGGGGGCGCTCGTGGCGCATCCGCTGGCAAGGACCGCGGCCAACGCGAGCAGAGCCTCACGCCGGGCCAGCGCTGTCTTCTTCGTCATCGTACGTCGCTCTCCCCATCGCGCTCCCTGGGTGGGGCGCAACGTGTGGGGCGTATCGCACTCATGCGTCGATGGCGAGCACAGGGAACTTCTCGCGCGTGTCGCACAGGGGGGACAGGTGTGCCGGTGGATACGTTTGACGCGCTGTGTTGTGATGGAAAATTACAGATTCCTAGCATAGCTGTTTGCGCGGGATTTACGTCGGTTGCTAGGACGCCCCCTGACCAAGGGAGGTTGTCATCCATGATGCACAGCAACAGGTGGAGTGCGCTCCTGCTGGCGGGTGTGATTGCCGGCTGTGGGGAGTCCGCGCTCGAGGCGCCGCGAGGTTCCGCGGAAGAGACGGCGGTCATCAGCCAGCAGCTCAGCGCGTCCACGCGGCCCGGCATGGGCGCCACCGTCTATGCGGGTGGCACCACGTTCCGCGTCTGGGCCCCGATGGCGAGCCGGGTGTTCGTCTCGGGCGATTTCAACGGCTGGGGCACCTGGATTGAGCTGGGCCGCGAGGGCAACGGCAACTTCTCCGGCGATGTGTCTGGCGCGGTGGCGGGCCAGAAGTACAAGTTCATCACCCGCAACCAGTGGGGCAGCGACGCGTGGCGGGCGGACCCCCGCTCGGCGTGGCAGGAGAACTCCACCGGCTCCAGCATCATCTACGACCACGGCGAGTACTGGTGGAACGCGCAGCAGTACAGCAGCCCTGGCTTCAACGAGATGGTCATCTACGAGATGCACGTCGGCACGTTCCACGACTCGCCCGGCTTCGGCCCCGGCAACTGGAACAGCGCGATTGCCAGGCTCGACCACGTCCGGGACCTGGGCGCGAACATGATCAAGGTCATGCCCGCGTACGAGTTCGCCGGTGACTTCTCCTGGGGCTACAACGCCGCCTTCCCGTTCGCGCCGGAGAGCGCCTACGGGCACCCCAATGACATGAAGCGCTTCGTGGACGAGGCGCACATGCGTGGCATCGGCGTCATCTTCGACGTGGTGCACAACCACTACGGCCCCAGCGACCTGCCCATGTGGTGCTTCAGCGGCGACTGCCTGGGCTCGGGCGGCGAGTACTTCTACAACGACTGGCGCAAGAGCACGCCGTGGGGCGACACCCGCCCGGACTACGGCCGCCCCGAGGTCCGCGCGTACATTCGCGACTCGATGATGAACCTCACCCATTCCTTCCGGGGTGACGGGCTGCGCTGGGACGCCACCAAGTACATGCGCACGCAGAATGGCAGCGACACCACCGCCATCCCCGACGCGTGGCGCGTGTTCCGCTCCATCAACCGCGAAATCAACGCCACGCAGCCGTGGAAGATCAGCATCGCCGAGGACTTCGGCGGTGGTGACTCCATCACCAACGACGCCACGTCCGACACCTCGGGCGGCGCGGGCTTCGACGCGCAGTGGGGCGGCGACTTCGTGCACGCCATCCGCGCGGCGGTCATCGCGTCGAACGACAGCGGCCGTGACATGAGCTCGGTGCGCAACGCCATCACTCAGCGCTACAGCGGGCGGCACACCGCGCGCGTCATCTATTCGGAGAGCCACGACGAGGTGGCCAACGGCAAGGCGCGCGTCCCGGAGGAGATCTGGCCGGGCAACGCGGGCAGCTGGGCCGCCAAGAAGCGCTCCACCCTGGCGGCGGGCGTCGTCTTCACCTCGCCTGGCATCCCGATGATCTTCCAGGGCCAGGAGTTCCTCGAGGACGGCTACTTCCAGGACACGGACCCGGTGGACTGGGGCAAGAACAGCACCTACGGCGGCATCCGGACGCTGTACCGCGACCTCATCCGGCTGCGCCGCAACTGGTTCAACAACACGCGCGGCCTGCGCGGCGGCAACGTCAACGTCCACCACGTCAACAACAGCGGCAAGGTGATTGCGTACCACCGCTGGGAGAACGGCGGGCCCGGGGATGACGTCGTCATCGTCGCCAACTTCAGCGGCACGTACTTCCCCAGCTACAACATCGGCTTCCCGCGCGGGGGCATGTGGTACGCGCGCTTCAACAGCGACTGGAACGGGTACTCGGGCGACTTCGGCAACACGGCGTCGATTGACACCGTGGCCTACAGTGGCGCGAAGGACGGCCTGTCGCACAACGCGTCGTTCGCCATCGGTCCCTACTCGCTGGTCATCTTCTCGCAGTAGCGCCTGACGGCACCGGGCGCCCGGGGTGGAGTCTCCCGGGCGCTCGTTCGCGCCTCAGACGTTGTAGCGCCGGCCCTGCGCGAGCGGTTCGATGACGCTCGCGCTGGTGTCGAAGTCATCCGGGTAGTGGATGAGCCGCATCCGGGCGCGCAGCTCGGCGGGCAGCGCCGCCAGCTTCTCGTAGGGCGTGTGCACGCCGTAGTTCGTCTCGTGGATGATGAGGTCCGCCGTGGAGAGCCAGTCGATGAGGCCCTCGTCGAAGGCGGTGTCCGCGCTGTACCCCAGGCAGCGGCCCCCCGCGTGGATGCGCAGCGCGGTGGTGGGCACGTGGTGGTACGTCATCCGGCTCTCGATGAGAAAGGGGCCGTGCCGCACGGCGGCCTCCGTGGAGAGCGGCGTGTGGCGGAAGTAGTCCTCGAAGTGCTTGTCGTTGGGGGGCTCTCCGCGCCGCTCGATGAGGCACTCCATGCCCGCGGCCAGGTTGCCTTCCCACAGCCGGTCCGCGACGGCGGGGTGGGCCAGCACCTCCAGCTTCCGCTGCAGCACGAAGAAGGAGAAGTAGCCCAGGCTCTCCAGGCCCGACGCGTGGTCCGCGTGCAGGTGGGTGAGGGCCACGGCGCTGACGCGGTCCGCGTCCAGGGGTACGCCGGAGGACTCGGACGCCTCGCGCATCATCTTCCGGATGGGGTGCGGGCAGTCCACGAGCAGGACCTGGTCCTCCGCCTCCACGGCGAAGCAGGACGAATAGCGCAGGGCGGAGAAGGCGTCGCCGATGCCAAGGGTGATGAAGGACAGGCTCAAGGCAGGCTCCGGAGGGAAGGGTCGAGTCGCTCCCGAAGCTTCGCCGCGACGGCCGGTGGACAGAAGGCGGAAACGTCCTCGCCGCGCGCCACGCGCGCCTTGAGTCCGCTGCTGCTCACCTCGGCCAGGTGGGCTTCGGCTGGAAGGAAGAGGGTGGACAGCTCGGGCGCCAGCGCGCGGTTGTTCTGCGCCAGCGTCGTCTCGAACTGGGCATCCGTGGCGCCGCGCACGCCGCGCAGCAGGACGCTGGCGCCAATGTCCCGCGCGAAGTCGACGATGAGCCCCTGCGTGCGGGCCACGGTGACGTTGGGGTGATGCGCCACGGCTTCACGCAGGAGGGCCACGCGCTCATCGGCGGACAGCAGGCTCTGCTTGTCCGGGTTGACGGCCACCACCACGACGACGTGGCCGAAGAGGCGGGCCGCCTGCCGGACGACGGACATGTGGCCGGCGGTGACGGGGTCGAAGCTGCCGGCGTAGACGGCGATGGTCATCACGACACCTCGGGAGCGGCCTCGGAGGCCAGGCTCCGGGGCGGGTGGAAGGTGAGGGCGGCGTACAGCGTGCCCGCCGCGCACAGGAGCGCGGCCAGCGTGAAGTGGCCGGCATAGCCAAGGGCCTGGGCGCTGAAGCCGCTCAGCGCGGCGGCGGCGCCCGTGGCCAGCACCACCAGGGACGCCTGCACGGTGTAGTCCGTGGCGGCGTGGTCCGGCCGGCAGGCGTCCATCATCGCGGTGAAGACGGCCGCGGTGGCCATGCCGCTGGCCACGTACTCGGCGCCGCAGACGAGGGTGAGCAGGGGCAGGGACGTGGGGCCTTGAGCCACCAGGGCGTAGAGCAGCACCGCGCCGGCCTGGATGCCTCCGAAGACGAGCAACGCCCGTCGCCTTCCGAGCCGCACCACCAACCCGCCTCCCAGCAGCGCCCCCACGAGCCCCGCGGTGAAGCCCACGCCGCCCAGCAGCCAGCCGATGGCCGTCAGCGACAGGCCCTCGTCGACCAGGAAGGTGCGCAGCATCCCGGTGGCCAGGGCTTCGCCCGCCTTGTAGACGACGAGCAGCGTGAGCCACGCGCCGGCCCCCGGACGCTTCAGCCACCAGCGCAGGCCCAGGCTCTGCGCGGGTGGGGGCGCGGTGGGGGGCTCGCGGAAGAGGGCCATGGGCACGGTGGCCAGGAGCAGCAGTGTGCCCAACGCGAGGAACGTGGGGCGCCAGCCCACCGCGTCGAAGACCGCGAGCATCACGCCTCCGCCCAGAATCATCCCGACGCGGTAGGCGGCCACCTGGACGCCGTTGCCCCAGCCGCGCTCGGCCGGCGCGAGCAGGTCCACCGCCAGCCCGTCGGTGGCCACGTCCTGCGTGGCGGCCAGGAGGTTGATGCCCAGCACCGCGGCCATCAGCAGCCGCATGTCCAGGCCCCCTTCGGGGAGCGCGAGCGCGAGCAGGAGCCCCGATGACAGGCACTGCAGCGGCAGGATGTAGCCGCGCCGCCGGCCCCACCTCGTGGAACCGTGCCGGTCCATGGGCGGGGCCCAGAGGAACTTGAGCGCCCAGGGCAGCGCCAGCAGGTGCGCCAGTCCGATGGAAGGCAACGACAGGCCCTGATGGCGCAGCAGCACGGGCAAGGCCTGGGTGAAGAAGCCGAAGGGAAGCCCCTGTGACAGGTAGAGGCTGGAGAGGAGCCCCAGCTTCGTGGCCGTCCTCATGCGTCCTCCTTCACGCCGGCCGAGTCCATCAGCCCCGCGGCCATGCGCTTCACCGTACTGGCGGCGGAGCCCGCGGGGACCAGTCCCGGGACGCTGGCGGCGAGCACGAAATAGCCCTGCACGGCGGCGAACAGCCCGGCCGCCAGCGCGGGCGCCTTGCGTCGTCCCACCACGGCGGCGACGAGCGACGTCAGGTGCTCCAGGTCGGCGCGCACCACCTGCTCGTAGATGGCTCGGACCTCGGGCTGCCGGATGGCCTCCGCGCTGATGGTGACCCAGCTCGCGACGGCCGCCGGGGCCGCGTCGTCGCCCGTGGCGAGGAAGGCCTCCACGAAGGCATCCACGCGGGCTCGGGCGTCCGGGCCCTTCACCCGTTCCAGCCGCGTCGCCACCCGCTGGCGCGCCTGCGCCGCGAGCTGCTCCACCAGCGCGAGGAGAATCTCCTGCTTGCCGCTGAAGTGGTAGTGCACCAGCCCCGGGCTCAACCCCGCCGCCTTCGCGATTTCGCTCACGGAAGCGCGCTCGTAACCGCGCTCCGACATGACCTTCAGCAGGCCCGCGACAATCTGCTGACGGCGCTCCTCGGTGTTGGATGGACGGGGCATGGTGTGTTTATTGGTTGTTTGACCAACTTATAAACAGGGTGGGCGAGGGCGTCAATCCCACCTGCCCCTGGGGACGAGGGCCCGAATGTGGAAGGGCCCCAAGGCGCTGCTAGCGTGGAGCGCATGACGCGAACACGCCCTCCGAGTCGAGTCCGGAGGCGAGGTCCAGGTGCGCGGGCCCGGCTGGAAGGGGGCATTGCGCCTGCATGCGACTCGCAGTGACTCCGGAGCCTATGAGGTCTCCGTGGGGCTGCCGGGGAAGAACACGCCCCTGAAGCGAGGGGGCCTCAAGAAGAAGGGAGCGGCGCTCACGCTCGTTCCCGGCAAGGATGTGCCCGCGGGCTGTTTCGGCGCGGCGGGGCACCCGGTGAAGTTCATCCTCGATGAATGAGGTGGCGCCATGAAACCGCTTCGCTTCGCGCTGTCGGGGCTCATCGTGGCCCTGGCATTCTCCGCCGGGGTCTGGTTCAGCGGGGACTCCGTCACTTCACAGGTGCTGGCAGGGGATGCCGCCGCCCAGGCGCCCACCGTCGCCGCATCCACTCCGTCCGATGCGCGCGCCGCACCACGTCCGTCGGAGGCGCCGAGGCGGGAGGCTGCCGTGACAACGCCCTCGGCGGCGCGTGAAGCCACCGTGCTCCGCAGGCTCCCGAAACCCACTGCGGCTGTCCCGGCTGCGCCCGTGCAGGACACGGCGCCCGAGCAGGACACGGCGCCCGAAGACCGGCCCCTCGCCTTCGCGCCCGAGCTGCCGGAGCCCTTCACGCCGAAGGGGTTCGAGCGTGTGGCCTTTCGCGCCGCCAACGAGTGCGGCATGGGGCTCGACGTGGTGGCGGTGGACTGCTCCGAATTCCCCTGCATCGCTTGGACGCAGGCGAAGGACGACACCGTGCAGAAGTTCTCCATGTCGGGGTGCGGCCCCTGGGAAGAGGCATTCCAGCACCGGACGATGGTCGTCGCGAGCGGGCAGTTCAAGGAAGGCGGGGCCGGTGCCCGGTATCTGGCGTGGATGCCGCTGCCCGTGGACCCCGAGCACACCCGCATCGCCATGCGGCGCGCCCGGGAGCGCACCGATGGCATGAAGGAGGCCCTGGGGCTGCGGTAGTCCCCGCGCCGCCTCAGGCTGGGACGGCGCTGGCGTGGATGGGGACCTCTCGAGCGGAGACGAGCGCCTCGATGCCCGCGGCCACCATCGCCGGCACCTCCAGCGCCGGGAAGTGGCTGGAGGCGGGGAGCTTCAGCACGTGAAAGCCCGGATGCTCCGCGCCGAAGTCCACCTGCGTCGTCAGGTAGTCGTGTGACTCCGGTCGCGTGTACAGGTGCATCGTGAGCGGCATGGGCTCCAGCGCCGCGAGCGCTCGCAGCGGAGAGCCCTCGCGGGCGTAGGCCGCTTCAATCTCCCTTCCGGCCCGGGCCCACATGGCTTCGTCGAACGCGCCCATGTCGTCGCGCACGAAGCGGCGGATGGCGTCGTCGTCGAGCCCCTTCAGCCAGCCCTGGAGCAGGCCGTCTCGCACCTGGCTCCAGCGCTCCGTCTGGAGCCCGCGCACGGCGCGGAGGAAGGCCGGGGTGGGCTCGGTGGCAATCCAGTCCAGCAGCACCATCCGCGGCACACGCGCGGGGCCCAACGCCCGCCGCAGGTCGAGCGCCCACCAGCCCGCGTGGGACATGGCCACGGGGACGATGTGCCGCGCGCCGCTGGCCTCCACGACCGCGAGCAGGTCCTCCAGCACCGTGGTGCTGTCGAAGTCGGCGCCTCCACTTTCGGACTCACCGTGCCCCCGGATGTCCACGGACAGGACACGGCGGAAGGCGGAGCAGCGGGGAATCAGCTTCTGGAAGCTCGCTCGGGTGGTGCACCACCCTGGAATGAAGAGAAGCGCGGGCTCGCCCTGGCCCGCGTCGTCGTAGCGGATGCGGGCGCCGCCGCGAGTGTGTACTTCCGGCATGTCGTCCCCTCCGTGGAATCGTTGGTTGGTTCTCGTCGGAGGGTGCGCAGGCCCGGCCCGCATGTCAGCAGGCAACACGGCAGGGGCTGTTACGGCCGGGCGGAGGGCCGCTGTTTCATCTAGAAGGTCAGCAGCGTCGTCACGCGCTCGCGCCCGAGGCGGTTGGGGCCTTCGAGGAAGTCCAGGCTGAGGAGGAAGCTGAAGCCCACCAACTCGCCGCCGAGCCGGGACACGAGCCTCGCGGTGGCCTCCGCCGTGCCGCCCGTGGCCAGCACGTCATCCACGATGAGCACCCGCTCCCCTTGAAGGATGGCGTCCTCGTGCATCTCCACGCCGTCGGAGCCGTACTCCAGCGAGTAGCGCTCTACCACCGAGCGGTGAGGCAGCTTGCCGGGCTTGCGCGCCGGCACGAAGCCCGCATTGAGGGCCAGCGCGATGGGCGCGCCCAGCAGGAAGCCTCGGGCCTCCACGCCCACCACCTTCGTGACGTGCTGGCCCCGGAAGGGCGCCGACATGGCGTTGATGACGCGGCCGAACAGGCGCGGGTCCGCCAGCACGGGGGTGATGTCCTTGAAGACGATGCCGGGCTTGGGGAAGTCCGGCACGTCCCGGAGCCGGGCGTTCACGTCGGCGACGAGGGTGGTGTCGGTCAGGCTCGGGACGGGCGGGGTCATGACGTGCGCTCCAGCAGGGGGATGAAAAACGGTGGGGCGGGGAAGGGGA
>NZ_JABFNS010000053.1 GCF_013116825.1 Myxococcus xanthus | reverse complement strand
GCCCCCAGGCACGCGCAAGCAATGTCCCCGCCACGGCCAGCACCATGCCTGCCACGGCATACACGGCAGCGATTCGCAACAGCAGGCCCGGGAGGACGGGCCGCACGGCCGCCATCAACGCGGCGTAGGGGCCATCCACCGGGATGTCCATGCCCACGACACCCGAGCGCAGCAGCAGCCACGACTCGGCGGCGAACAGCAACACACCCAGCACGGCCCCCACGAGCAGGCGCGGCCACCAGGAACGGAGAATGCCGGAAGGGGGGGATTCGGGCATGACCTCCTCTTCTATACCTGATTGAAACAGGCGTGTGCCGGCCGGACGACCGCCCCGCGCCAACGTGCCCTCCGCGCGAGGGCCTTGCAGAATCGACGGAGGGAGTCCGCCTCGACGGGCAGCCGGCGAGGCCCTGCCTCACCTCATGGCGTCCATCCCGATGACAGCCAGGCCCTTCGCCTGGGTGCCGGTGAATCCCACCTCCACGCCCGGCAAGTGACGGCCCATGGCCACCTTTACACCCAGTGTAGGACAGCTCGGAGTCGCGCTCGCGGCCGGCTGATCCACCCCCTGTCCTGGCCGCCGCCCATCTTCGCACCCGGTTTCGCGCAACGCCCGCTTCTGGGCCTCCTAAGTGGGCTACATGGTTGAGGGTTTACGTTGACGCACCCGCCGAGGGCTCCTTATAAAGCCGCGGATTCTTCTCCCTTAGTCATTGGGGCACCCTTGAGCACTTTCGCGTTGGACAGGGTCTCCGCCCAGCTCCCAGAGGCGGTGGCGGATCGCTACGTGGATCGGACCGGAGGCGCCTGGGCCGTCATCCATGCAGACTCGCTCCCGAAGGTCGCCGCGTTCCTGAAGAACGACCCGGAGCTGGAGTTCAAGCTGTTCGGCTCCATCGACGCCGTGGATCGGCTGCACCTGGCGGAGAACGACCCTCGCTTCGAGGTCGTCTACTTCCTCTACTCCCTCAAGCGGCACGAGCACGTGCGGCTCAAGGTGCGGGTGAGTGAAGCCAACCCGGTGGTGCCCACCCTGGTGCCGCTCTTCCGCGGCGCCAACTGGTGGGAGCGGCTGACCTTCGACTTCTACGGCATCCGCTTCGACGGGCACCCGGACCTGCGCCGCATCCTCCTCTACGACGAGTTCGAGGGGCACCCCCTGCGCAAGGACTACGCGCTGCGTGACCGGCAGCCGCTCATCCCCGAGCGCCCCATCAAGGACATCTTCCGCGGTCCTGGCACCAGCGGGCTCTCCTGAGCGAGGACATCCATGGCTGACACCCTCAAGCCCGAAGCGCCGAACCCCGACACCGACGCGTACGCCCACGAGTCGGAGCTGGACGCCCACCTCCAGACCAAGCGGATGGTCATCAACATGGGCCCCTCCCACCCGGCCACGCACGGCACCGTGCGGCTGAAGGTGGAGCTCGAGGGTGAGACGATCGTCAAGATCGACCCTGAGATCGGCTTCCTGCACCGCGGCTTCCAGAAGAGCTGCGAGAACGTCACGTGGACGCAGTGCCTGCCCTACACGGACCGGCTCAACTACCTGTCCGCGATGATGAACAACTTCGGGTTCCTCAACGCCGTGGAGAAGCTCATCGGCCTGGAGATTCCCGAGCGCGCCCAGTACATCCGCGTCATCGGCTCCGAGCTCCACCGCCTGACGGACCACCTGACGTGCGTGGGCGCCACCGGCCTGGAGATGGGCGGCTTCGCGCCGTTCCTCCTCGCCATGGAGTTCCGCGAGCTGCTCCATGACCGCACCGCCGAGCTGACGGGCGCGCGCCTCACCACCAGCTTCGGCCGCGTGGGTGGCAGCAACCGCGACCTGCCCGAGGGCTGGATTCCCCGCGTCCACAAGACGCTGGACCAGGGCCTGGCGCTGCTCGACGAGATGGAAGGCCTGCTGACGAACAACCGCATCTTCGTGGACCGCACGAAGGGCACGGGTGTCATCAGCGCCGAGGACGCCATCGAGTTCGGCTACACCGGCCCCGCCCTGCGCGCGTGCGGCGTGGACTACGACATCCGTAAGACGAAGCCCTACTGGGTCTACGACCGGTTCGACTTCGACATCCCGGTGGGCGAGCACGGCGACAACTACGACCGCTACCTGGTCCGGCTCGAGGAGATGCGCCAGTCCATCCGCATCCTGCGCCAGGCCATGGACACCATCCCCGCGGGCCCCATCATCGTGGATGACTGGCGCATCGCGCTGCCGCCCAAGCCCGAGGTCTACGGCACCATCGAAGGCGTGATGTCGCACTTCAAGCTGGTGATGGAGGGCATCCAGGTGCCCGCCGGCGAGGTGTACGACGCCACCGAGGCCTCCAACGGCGAGCTGGGCTGGTACCTGGTGAGCGACGGCCGCGGCCGTCCCTACAAGGTCCACGTTCGCGCCCCGGGCTTCCCGGTGCTCGCGGCCGTCCCCCACATCATCGAAGGCAAGATGCTGGCGGACCTCATCCCTACGTTTGACACCATCAACATGATCGGCGGCGAGGTCGAGCAGTGAGCGACAACGACACGAAGAAGCCCACCGGTGATGCGCAGCCGCCTCCGAAGGGGGCGCCCACGGACACCCCCGCGGCCAAGATTGGCTCGGAGCCGTCCAACCCGCCCGCCGGCGCGAAGCTGGACAACCCGCCCGCCGCCGCCAGCGGCCCCACGGGGACGCCGCCGCCCAAGCCGCCCTCCGGCCCGCCGCCCAAGCCGGCGCCGAAGAACCCGGGGTTCATCACCGCCACCATCGACGGCAAGGAAGTCGTGGTGAAGCCGGGGACGAACATGATCGAGGCGGCCAAGGCGGTCGGCTCGGACATCCCCTACTACTGCTACCACCCGCGCCTCTCCATCGCGGCCAACTGCCGCATCTGCCTCATCGAGGCGTCCAACGCGCCCAAGATGGTGCCCGCGTGCCAGACGCCCATGGCCGAAGGCCAGGTCGTCAAGACGACCACGCCCAAGGTGAAGGAGCAGCAGCGCGCGGTGATGGAGTTCCTGCTGCTGAACCACCCGGTCGACTGCTCCATCTGCGACCAGGCCGGTGAGTGCAAGCTGCAGGACTACTACATGAAGTACGACTACCGGCCCTCGCGCCTGGAGGGCACCAAGGCCCTCAAGAACAAGCGCAAGGTGCTGGGGCCCCGCGTCGTCATCGACCAGGAGCGCTGCATCATGTGCACCCGCTGCGTGCGCGTGATGAACGAGGTGGCCAAGGAGCCGCAGCTGGGCGTGTTCGGCCGCGGCAGCCACGAGCGCATCGACGTGTTCCCGGGCAGCGAGCTGAACAGCAACTACTCCCTCAACACCGTGGACGTGTGCCCGGTGGGCGCGCTGCTCAGCCGCGACTTCCGCTTCAAGGCGCGCGCGTGGTTCCTGTCCGCCACCCCGTCGGTGTGCACCGGCTGCTCGCGCGGCTGCACCACCTACGTGGACTGGATGTCGCAGGACTCGTACCGCTACCGCCCGCGGGAGAACGAGGCCATCAACAAGAGCTGGATGTGCGACGAGGGCCGGCTCACCTACAAGTACCTGAACCTGGGCCGCGTGCTCCAGGCGCAGGTGGGCCGCCGCGCCAACCGCGCCGGTGAGGCGGTGCCCGTCACCACGCGCAAGGAAGCGGCCCAGGCCGCGGCCAAGGCGCTGCGCTCGGTGCAGGGCAGCAAGCAGCTGGCGGTGCTGGCCTCGCCCCTGGCCTCCAACGAGGACCTGCTGGCCGGGCTGAACTTCGCCAAGAGCACGCTGGGCGTGTCCACCGTGTACGTGGGCGGCCGTCCTTCGGGCGCCGCCGACCACTTCCTGATGACGGCGGACAAGAACCCCAACCGCAAGGGCCTGGAGCTCATCGCGAAGGGGCTGGGCCTCAAGCTGGAGACCTTCGACGCGCTCACCACCGCGCTGAAGGCGGGAACGGTGAAGGCGCTCTACGCCATCGGCACCGAGGTGCCGGGCAACGTGGACGCCTTCGCGGAGGCCGCGGCTCAGCTGGACGTGTTCGTGGCGCAGGCCTTCACCGAGTCCGCCATCACCGCGCAGGCCACGGTGCTGCTGCCGGCCTCCGTCCCTGTCGAGGACGAGGGCTCGTTCGTGCAGCAGGACGGCATCATCCAGCGCTTCCGCAAGGCGTACCCGCCCAAGGGCGACGTCGTCCCGGGCTGGGAGTGGGTCAGGGAGCTGACGAGCGAGCTGGGTGGCGAGTCCACCTGGAAGCGCGCCGTCGACGTGTGGCGCGAGCTGGCTGGCAAGGTGGCCGAGTTCGCGGAGTTCAACTGGGAGAAGGCGTCTCCGGCGGACCGGGAGAAGCCGGGCATCAATCCGCTGCCGGCAGGTGCCGACGGTCGCCCCGCGGGGTACCGTGAGTTCGGCACGCCTCGGGTGAGGGGTATCTAGTCATGAGCCGCGTACTGACGATTCTCGTCGCCATGTTCACCATCGTCTTCCTGATGGCGGGTGGCATGGCGTCGGCCTACCTCGTGGGTGGCCTGGTGGAGGAGCACTGGTTCACTGGCGCGAGCCGGCTGACCAACGTGCTGTTCCTCGTCCTCATCTTCGTGATGGTCATCGCCACGCTGCTGACCATGGCGGAGCGCAAGTGGAGCGCGTTCATCCAGGACCGCATGGGTCCCAACCGCGCCCGCATCGCCCTGCCCGGCCTGAAGAACCGCTCGCTGGGCGGCCTCCCGCACATCCTCACGGACGTGCTGAAGATGCTGACCAAGGAAGACCTGATTCCGGCCGCCGCGAACCGGTTCATGTTCAACCTGGGCCCCATCCTGGCCTTCGCGCCCACCTTCGCCCTGTTCGCCGTGGTGCCCGCCGGTCCGTCCGTGCAGGTGTTCGGCCGCAACGTGGACATGGTGGTGGCCACGCCGGACTTCGGCGCCCTCTACGTGCTCGCCATCGCCTCGCTGGCCGTCTACGGCACCGCGCTGGCCGGCTGGGCCTCCAACAACAAGTTCGGTCTTCTGGGCGGCGTGCGCGCCACCTCGCAGATGATCGCCTACGAGGTCGCGCTCGGCCTGTCCCTGGTCGGCATCTTCCTCACGTTCTCCTCGGTGCAGTTCCCGGCCATCATCGGTGACATCGGCAACGCGCTCACCGGCGGCACCGGCCAGGGCCGCTACCTGTGGCGCACGGACGGCGCCTTCGACCTGGGGCTGCCCGCGTGGGGCATCTTCATCCAGCCGCTGGGCTTCCTGCTCTTCTTCGCCGCGTCCTTCGCGGAGACCAAGCGCGCCCCGTTCGACCTGCCGGAAGGCGAGTCGGAGATCATCGGCTACTTCGTTGAGTACTCCGGCATGAAGTTCGGCCTCTTCATGATCTCCGAGTTCGTGGAGGTCGTGGTGCTGGCCGGCGTGACGACGGCGTTCTTCTTCGGCGGCTACCACCTGCCCTTCGGCAACGAGTGGCTGGCCAACCTGCCCATCATGCAGGAGCACGGCTGGCTGCTGGGCACCATCCTGGGCACGGTGTTCTGGCTGAAGGTGCTGTTCCTCATCTGGGTGCAGCTGCTCATCCGCTGGACGTTCCCCCGCTTCCGCTACGACCAGATTCAGTCGCTGGGCTGGAAGATCCTCCTTCCCCTCGGCCTGGCGAACGTGTTCGTGACCGGTGCGCTGGTCCTCTGGGATCCGTCCCTGCGGGCGCTGGCGGTCCTCGGCATCGCGGAGATTGGTATCCTGGTGGTGTTGACCACGACGACGAAGGTCCCCGCGGGCGGTGCGCACGGGGCGCACGTCGGCCATGGTCACGACCACGGGCATGCCCACGCCCACGGTGGGCACGGTGCCCATGACCTGCCGGCGCACGCCCACGGCGTGGCCCCGGCCTCCACCCACTAGGCCGCCCCTTTCGGCCCCAGCATCCGGGAATCGAGAACCATCATGGCCTACAAGGTAAGCAAGGACCCTCGCACGGACATCCGCGAGCGGACCTATGTGCCCAACCTGCTCCGCGGCCTGGGCATCACCGCGAAGCACTTCTTCCGCAACCTCTTCGGGACGCGTGACACCAACACGCAGGTGGTGGACCGCACCGGCGCCAGCCTGATGACGACGGTGGCGTACCCCGAAGAGAAGCCCATCTACCCCGAGGGCTACCGCGGCCTGCACCGGCTGGTTCCGCGCGAGGACGGCAAGCCGCGCTGCGTGGCTTGCTACATGTGCGCCACCATCTGCCCGGCGCAGTGCATCTACATCGAGGCGGGTGAGTACGAGGACGAAGCCTCGGACTCCGAGGACCGCGTCATCGAGAAGTACCCCACCCAGTTCGTCATCGACGAGCTGCGGTGCATCGTGTGCGGCCTCTGCGTGGATGCGTGCCCCAAGGACGCCATCCGCATGGACACCTACATGCACACCCCGCCCGAGTACACGCGGCAGAACTTCGTCTACGACATCCCGAAGCTGCTCAAGGGCGCGCCGGTGTCCCACCCGTCGGACCCGTGGAACAAGCGCGAGGGCTCCGAGGAGCCGCACCACGTCCACAAGGAAGCGCACACGCGCATCGGCGAGGGACTGGTGGAGCTGAAGCTGCCGCACGGAGAGCACGGCGGCCACGGCAAGGCGCTGCCCGCGGGGGCCCAGGCGGGCCACCAGGCCGTCGTCACGCAGCAGGGCCCCATCCAGGTGACGAAGTTCATCAAGTGAATCCAGATTCCCAGTGAGGCCGTAGCGGCCTCACCAGGACTCCCGGCCCGCCCTCCCGCGTTGAAGCGGAAGGCGGGCCGGCGCTTTTTCAGGGGGCTGGTGGTGAAGCTGAACCTCTTCAATACGCTTGATGCCGACCTCCCGGAGACGCCGCCGTGAAGCGCTACCGCTTGTCGGTGTGCAAGGGCTCCAGTTGCAAGGCGGGCGGCGCGGACGCCGTCTACGCCGAGGCCCGGGACGCCCTCTCCGGCCAGGGGCTGGTGCCGCGCTGTGAGCTGTACCGCGGCGGCTGCTACGGCTTCTGCCACATGGGGCCCAACGTCGTCGTCCGTGAGGACACCGGCCGCAAGAGAGACCCGCTCTCTCCCGAGGACTACCAGCTCATGGGCTGGCCGGGAGAGGTGTACTACTCGGCGATGACGGCGGAGAAGATGCGCCGCGTGGTGGCGGAGCACATCGCGAAGGACGCCCCGGTGAAGGAGCTCTTCGGCCAACCGGACTCGGACGACGGCGAGGCGTGACTCACGCCGCCGCGGCGGTGGGCTCGCCCTCCTCCATGCCGTGCACGCCGTCCCAGTCCGCGGGCGGCGGCGTGACGAGGAAGCGGGCGCAGCGGCCGGCGTAGAGCGCGGCGACGGTGTCCTGGTACTCGTGTGCAGCGCGCTCGAAGAGGGCATGCGCCTCCGCGAAGCGGCGCTGGTGGTAGGCGGTGAGGGCCTGCTCGTGGAGCGCGAGCTGCTCCTGCATGCGGGGCGTGATTTCTCCGCGGCGCGCCACCAGCTCATGCACGCGCACCGGCTGCGGCCGGCCCTTGAAGCGCACCAGGTCCACCAAGCGGAAGACGTAGCTGCCGCTGGCGAGCTGCGCGGTGGTGTCCCCGGCCAGCACGAAGGTGCCGTACACCTTGTTGATGGCCTCCAGCCGCGAGGCCAGCCCCACCGCGTCTCCGAGCACGGTGTAGTTGGACTTCATCTCGCTGCCCAGGTCGCCCACCACCAGCTCCCCGGTGTCCACGGCCGCGCGGAAGCTGAGGCGGTGGCCGTACTTCTTCTCCCAGGCGGACTGACGCTCGGTCAGCACCTCCCGCATCTTCAGCGCCGCCTCGCAGGCCAGGTGCGCGTGGCGGTCCGTGCGCACCGGCGCGCCCCAGAAGGCCAGCACCGAGTCGCCGATGTACTTGTCCACCTGCCCCGCCGTGGACCGCACCACCGCGGAAATCTCGGTGAGGTACGCGTTGAAGAGGCCCACCAGTTGCTCGGGCGGCATGCTCTCCGACAGCCGCGTGAAGCCTTCGATGTCACAGACGTACACGGACATCTTCCGGCGCTCGGGGCGCATCAGGCTCAAGTCCCTCGCCACCAGGCGGGCCACGTCCGGGCTGACGTAGCGGCCGAGCGCGTTGTGCACGAAGTCGCGAATCTGCCGCTCCGTCCCGTAGGCGTAGCGGATGGTGGCGACGAAGGCGCCCACCATGGCCAGCAGCGGCCCGGCCATGGCCACCCACAGCCGCTGTTCGACGAAGACGTACGCGGCACCGAAGGCGTAGCCCGCGGCCGCCGCCACCAGGAAGCCCACGTAGAGCACGGCGCCGCGCACCGAGCGCAGCAGGAAGCTGAGCGACAGCGCCAGGAAGGCGCCGAGGAAGGCCAGCCCCACCGTGAGGAGCAGGTCCAAATCCGGCGCCGCGCGGGTGATGCCCTCCGAACGGAGGATGTTGGCCAGCGCCTGCCCCAGAATCGCGCCCCCCGGCGTCTCCGGGCCCAGGGGCGTGGAACGCAGGTGCGCGGACTCGCCGGCGGTCCGCGTGAGGACGACGGTGCGGCCTTCCAGGTCGTTCTCGAAGCGCGCGGGGCGCTCGTCCGCCACGTCGAAGACGTTGAGGAGCACGTTCCACGCGCGGATGGAGCGCGCCAGCGAGCCGCGTGAGCCCCGGCCCGCGTTGGGCGCATCCCAGCGCAGCAGGCTCAGGCCCGAGGCGCTCATCGGGAACGCGTACTGGTCCCCCACGTGCAGCTTGCCGTCCGCGTAACGGAGCGAGCGCGTACCGGCGAGCCGCATGGCCGCGGCCAGGGGCAGCGACGGCAGGATGTGGCGCTTGCCGCGCACGGTGTAGCTCATGAGGTGCGCCACGGCGCGCACGCGCCCGTCCCGGCCCGCCACGAGCGTGGACGCACCGAACCCCGCGCTTCCGCTCAACAGCGGCACCACCGGGTGCTGAATCTGGCGCAGCTCGATGAGGTTCGCCGCGTCCAGTCCCTCCACCTGGACCTCCGCCAGCGCGATGAAGAGCTCCGTGGGGCCCACGCGGTAGCTGTCGTCCGCGGCGCGGCGCTCCTCGAGGACATGCGCGGTGACGCCCAGGCGTGAGCCCAGCGCCCTGCCGTCCGCGTCGTCCATGGCGCCCCCCCAGACCTCCACCTGGCTGCCCGCGGGGATGATGAAGGCCGGGCGCTGCGCCGCGAGCACGGCCTGCGCGCGCAGGGAGGCCGCCTCGGACGCGTCATAGACGCCCAGCTTCACGCGGTACGGCCACAGGCGGTTGGCGGGGGGCAGCACCCGAGGCCCCTGCGCTTCCCAGGTGAACGACAGCAGCGCCCGGCCCGGGTCCTTCGCCAGCTGCGCGGCGAAGGCCGCGTCATCGCAGGAGAGCGACGAGGCCGACGCGGGCGAGGCTTCAGCGCAGGCGTTGGGGCTCAGGTCCGTGAAGGGCAGGTCCACGAGCACCAGCAGCGCCCCCTCCTGGACCAGCCGATGCACCATTCGGCCCACGAGCTGGCGCGGCCAGGGCTGCGTGGCGACGCCAGGGCGCACATCCTGGCGGGCCTCGGCCAGCGTCTCGTCGTCGATGGCGATGACGACGGCCTCGTCGGGACGCTCGGAGCGCTCGCCCAGCTCCCGCACGCGCCAGTCGTAGGTGACACGCTCCCAGCCTTCCAGCCAGGCCTGCGCGGCATCCACCGCCGCGGAGGGGACCCACGCCGACTGCGGGTCCTTGGGCGGCACGATGCCTGGGGGGCGCAGGTACACGAGCAGCCCCAGCACGCCTCCGAAGAGGAGGGCCATCAACAGGGAGACGCCAAGCCGCTTCAGGAAGCGCCGGCCTGCGGAGTGAACGCGGTGACCTTGCACGGGTGGCCCGGAGGATACCCCGAGATGGGCCCGAGCGCGGTCGCCGTTGCGGGGGTGCCTGCTATGCTCGTGCTCCCATGAAACGCACCCTGGTGTCCGCAGCGCTCGCCGCCTCCTCCCTCGCCTTCCTGGCTTGCGACCTGGAGCAGCTCACCGCCGACCACGTCATGGTCGGCACGCTGCTCTCCACCCCCGAGGTGGAGGTCTCCGCTTCCGCGTTGGCCGGCTATGACGCGGGCACCTTCGGCCCGGACGGTGGCGACGTGCTCGCCCTGCCCGCGCAGACGGCCGCCATCGTCTTCTTTGGCAGCAAGACGGGTGAGGATTCGCAGCCCTCCGGCCTGGCGGGGGCCGAAATCGCGGTGCAGCCGGTCGGTGGCGAGGCCACGGAGCTCGCGGACGAGGGCTCCGGCAACTACCGCCGCACCAGCGTGGGCGCCTCCGACTTCACCTACCAGCCCGGCGCCACCTACCAGTTCATCGCGAACCGGGGTGGCACGCGCTACGTGGGCCAGGTGGACGACGCGCCGATGAAGGAGACCATCGCCGCGCTGCACCCGCCCGAAGGCTTCCTGCGCATCGACGCGAGCACGCCCCTGTCCTTCGACCGGCCGGCGCCCCCGGCGAATACGGACCGCACGCTCGGCTTCGTCACCGTGGTGCCCTTGAGCGCCGAGGGCGCGCAGGGCGAGCCGACGTACACCAACCTGCCCTCCACGCCGGTCCAGTTCCTCCAGCTGGTGGGCCTGCCGGGCCCGTACCGCGAGGCCCGCGTGACGATTCCGGGCACCGCCTTCCCCCAGCGCGAGCAGACCTACCTGGTCATCTTCCACGCCGTGCGAATGGGCGGCGCCGAATCCGGCAACCTGTTCCTCGGCAGCGCGCTGCTGGCGGGTACCGCCGAGGTGGGCGTGGTGCGCACGCGGTAGGACGGCCCCGCCGGCGCGAGGCGCGTCAGCCCACTTCGATGTCCAGCCCGATGCGCCCTTCCAGCTTGAGGCGCAGCAGGTGCCCCGCGAAGCGCTCGGACTCCTCGCGGGAGAGGACGTTGCGGAAGGCCGTCCCGTCCGCGACCTCCACCTCCAGCACCACGCCCCGCTGAAGCAGCCGGAAGAAGTCCTCGCCTCCCGAAGGGCGCGGAACGAACACGGGGAGGAAGCCCTTCAGCGGCACCACCTCCCCTGCCTCCCGCACGCGCGACTCCAACCCCACCGCGTCCGGACGCACTTCGTCCGCGGCCACGCCCGCGTCGGCATAGAGCGGCGCGGGCGGCAACGACACGTCCTCGGTCGCGTCATCCAGCAGGAAGCCGTACCGGGACGGAATCCTGGCCGCGAACAGGAAGCACAGCAGCACGGGCGTGTCTCCGGACACGCGCTCCAGATGAAGAATCGCGCGCTCCGTCCCCACACGGCGCAGCAGCAAGGTCAGGGACGGGCGGCTCGCGCTCAGGTAGCGCTGGACGCGGTCCTTGAGCGTGGCCCGAATCTCCGTGAAGGCCTCGGCATGCTTCGCCTCGCTCTCCGCCTCTCGCCGGGCAAGCGCGTCGCGGGCCTGCGTCAGCTTGTCCTCCGCGTCCCGAAGGAAGTCCCCTGGAGCGGCGGGCGGAGTCACCAGCGCGGGCTCGGCGCCCGACGAAGGTGTCAGCCCCGCGGCGCGCACCGCGCCCAACAGGAACGAGCCCTGCTGCTCCAGCCGCTCGCGCTCCTCACGGAAGCGCAGGCGCGACGCCGCGTGCTCCACCTGGAGTTCCAGCCACGCCTCATACCCGGACTCCAGCGTCTCCAGCGCGCGCAGCCGCGCCAGCGCCGCGTCCGGGCTCACGCCCTGGCTGGCCCCGGCGTGCTTCACCATCCCACCCTGCGTCGTCTCGCTCACGGCCGTGGACTCTAACCGGCTCCAAACGGGAAGGCCCCCACCCGCGGCCGTTGCCGGCGCGAATGGAGGCCCTTGGCCCCCTCCGGGGCCGTGTGCGGCGGATGCCGCGAATCAGGCGGTGCGGGACACGGAGCCCTGCGGGCCCGTCTGCGCCGCGCCCTCGGAGGAGCGGCCGACCGCGTTGGACAGGTACTCCTGGCCGCTGTGCAGGCGCTGACGGAGGTCATCGCGCAGCTGGTTGCCCGGCTTGGGCGCCAGCAGCAGGCCCAGGCCCGCGCCCACGAGGATGCCCGCGGCGAAGGCGCCCACGACGGGCAGGAGCGTGTCCACCGTGTCCCGACGCGTCTCCAGGCCCACCAGGTGCAGCAGGTCGTCCTTGTCCAGCTTCTTGAGGTTGTTGAAGTTCACCATTTGAGACTCCGGGGTTGTGGGGTGGAGGAAAGCCCGGCCTCAGTACGTCGGCGGGCGAGGAGTGCCTGCGGAAGTGGCGTTCGCCGAGGCGGAGCCTTGCGGGCTCGGACCCGCCATACCACGTCCAGTCTGATAGCCCTGGAAGGCCGATTCCGCCATGCCCAGCAGCTCATCCTTGACCAGTGGCAGCGCCGCGAGGCGAACGCCGAGCCGGAGGATGCGCGCCGTCAGCGGCGTGAAGAGCCCGCCGCCCAACAGATAGCCGACGCCCACGGCGGCCGCCATCATCCCGTACGGGTTGCGCTCCACGCGCCCCCGCAGGTCCAGCGTCTGCCCCAAGTCCGTCACCGCGCCGCGCGCGTCGGACCAGAGCTGCTGCGCGTCGCTGCCAATGTGGTCCACTCGCTGCCCGAAGCCGCCGCCCTGCGGGTCCTGCGGCGAGCCATTGCCCGATGCACCTGGAAACGTCGTCATGCGTTCACCCTCTCGTGTGGTTCCAGCGCGCGTCTTCAGCGGCGCGAGGCAATGCGGCCGACGAGGAAACCCACGGCCACGGCGCCCAGCAGGCACGTGCCGGGATTGGCGCGGATGAAGCTCACCACGCGGTTGTTCAGGTCCACGATGTTCTGACGGGCCTCGTCAATCTGCGGCACCACGCGGTCCTGAAGCTCACGCGCCTTGTCGGCCATCTGCTGCGGATTCATCTCCATCGAAGCCATCTCCTCAATTGGGGGTACTACGGCAGTCGTCAGTCGCGCGAGCCCAACCAGAAGCCCACCACGAACGCCGCGCCTACACACGCGTAGGGATTGCGGCTCACCCACTGGCGCCAGTCGGCGGCCACGGCCACTTCTTCGCGAAGGGCACTCACGGACGTGGCCAGCTCGGCGCGCGTGCGCTCGATTTCGGCACGCAGGTCCGCGCTGCTGCGGGGGCTGTAGGCCTTGGGCTGTCCATTGCTACCGGCCATGCGGGGGCTCCTTGAAGAGTTCACGGTTCGTCCCCTGGAGCGCGTTCACGGATGCGCTGGGGGCGGCGTTGGTGAGCGCGGCCACGCTGAGCGAGAGCTCCTGCGACGTATCGTCCATCATCCGGCGCGCCTTCAGCCGGTTCACCGCCCACATCGCGCCGCCCGCGCCTCCCACCAGATTCAGCAGGCCGATTCCAGCCAGCGCCCCGGACCATCCCAACCACGTGGACAGCCACGCCGCCAACGCCGCGCACACGAAGCCATAACCCACGAGGATGAAGGGCACGAAGGCCACGATCATCGCCACGTCCAGGCCCGTGGCCTTGACGTCCTCGGCCAGCTCCATGCGCGCCAGCTGCAGGTGCTGGGTCACCAGCCGGCTGAAGCCGTCGGCCATGCGCCCGACGAGCGCGGAAATCCCGCGCTCTGCCTGTTCACTTCCCACGTGCATGCGCTCTCCGGCCGACGCATACGGCCTCTCAGGTGCGGGCCAACCTAGGCATGCACCTGTTCCGCGACAACCACGTCACGGAGTTTTTGTCCGGCGCACGCAAGCGTCGGCCAGTGAACGCGCGCGTCGGCCCATCCGCCCAGTCTACCCGATGAGCTGCACAGGAGGAGAGACGGAAGGCTCCACGGCGACGGGGGCCTCGAAGCGCAGCACGAGGGGCAGGTGATCAGACGCCACCCGGCTCAACTCCGTCCGGTGAGGATGGATGGACAGTGGGCGCACGCCCGCGTCCACGAAGATGCGGTCCAGCCGCAGCAGGGGCAGGCGCGTGGGATATGTGCGAGCGGGCGCGCCGAGCTCCAGCGCCGCGTCGTGGATGGCCTGGCGCACCAGCGAGGGCACCGGGCCATTCCCCCAGTAATTGAAATCTCCACACACCACCAACGGGGCCTTCCGCGCGGCATCGCGGAGGATGTCCGAGGACAACAGCAGCGCCTCCTGCCTGCGCCGCTCCCCCAGGCGCAGGCCCAGGTGGAGGGAGAAGACGTGGAGCTGCAGCCCTCCCCCGATGTCCAGGTCGCAGCGCAGCGCACCGCGAGGCTCGCGGCGGCCCACGCTCAAGTCGTAGTTCTTCGACTTGACGATGGGCAGCCGCGACAGGATGGCGTTGCCGTAGCGCCGGCCGTTGCGCACGACATTGGGACCAAAGGCCATGTGCAGCCCGAGCATGTCCGCCAGGTGTTCGGGCTGGTCCTCCCGAGGCGTCACCGCGCGAAAGTCGCCTACCTCCTGGAGCGCGACGATGTCCGCGTCCACTTCGCGGAGCACCGCGCCCACGCGGCCCAGGTCGAAGCGGCCGTCCGTTCCGATACCACTATGGATGTTGTACGAAACGAGCCTCAGCTCCACGCGCGCCGCTCACCCAATCAGGACAGAGGAAGGATGCGGCCCGCGGCCATGCGGACGACCGTGACGGGCAGCAGGATGAGCCGGGACACGGCCTTGATGGCGTCGCCCAGGCCCCCCCGCAGGGCCTGGAGCTGGTGCTCCGCCTCGTCGCGAATCTCTGGCAGCCGCCCGCGCGGCGGTTGCTCGCGCGTGGGTGGCAGCGCGCCAATCGGCGCCGTTCCTCCCACGACGGGCGCGGAGGTCGTGCGCGCCTTGCCCTTCGGCGCGCCACGTGCCGCCTTGAACTCCGGACCGTGGGAGAACTTGGCGTCGGGCTCGGGCCGCGCCAGTTCCTCCAACTGCGCCTCCATCTGATGCGCGATGTAGAGCTCTTCCGTCTCCGCGAAGCGCTTGCCGTAGTGAACGCCCTCGTGGCTCTCCATGGCCCCGGGATGCGCCTTGGAGTGGGCCAGCCGCGCCTTGTCCTGCCGACGCAGGCTTCGCTTCGGCGCCGGCAGCGTCTTCGGAACCTGGTAGTGGTCAAAGCTATAGGGACGAGGCATCCGCGAATCTCCCAATCAACGAGTCCGTTCAGAAGCTAGGAAGCCCCCAGTCCCCCGGGTACGCCTTGACGGGATGCGCCCTGGTGGCCCGCCTGCCCTGCGGCCAGGCAAGCGACGCGCGGACGAGATGCGTCGTCCAAGTACCGACAACCTCTGGCGTCGGCTCCGCGCAGAGGAGGCGTGCGGCCATCATCCCACCCAGGCGACGGGCCGAGCGCTTTCAAGGGGCGGAGCAGGCGTCCGGCGGCTCAACACCACACTCCGGGAAGAGTTGCGCGCGACGTGGTGTAAAAACGGCCCATGGCTTCGCACGCTCCCGGCCGGAAGTATTCCAAGTCCCCTTTCCTGCTCCTCGCCCTGCTCGCACTTGGAGCGAAGGCCGGTGCGGCCGGAACCGCCTCGGTCCCCGTGCGCGCGTCCAGCGAGGACGCTTCCCTGGAGGCCCCTCCCCAGCTGACGCTGCAGCCCGGCACCGCCAAGCCGGGAGACCCGGTGCTGGTGACGGTGAGCGGCATGACGGCGCCTCCCACCGGCACGCTCGCTGGACGCGCGCTGCGCTTCTTCCCCTGGGGTGATGGCTATCTGGCCGTCGCCGGCCTGCCGGTGGAGATGGCGCCCGGCGCGGCGCAGGTGACGGCCATGGGCCCCGTCACGCCGGGCGCGCCGCAGGTGGAGCTGACGGGCACGCTGGACGTCGTGGAGTCCGGCTACCCGTCTCGCGAGCTGCGCGTGGCCGGCAAGTACGTGAAGCCGCCCGCGTCGGTGCGCAAGCGCATGGCCGCGGACCGCCGCGCCTTCGCTGAAGCCTTCGCCCAGGAGTTCAGCGCGCCGCACTTCGCGCAGAACTTCGCGTGGCCGAGGGCGGACCGCATCACCGCGCCCTTCGGCGACCGCCGCACCTTCAACGGAAAGCTGTCCAGTCAGCACTTCGGCGTGGACATCGACGGGGACCCGGGCACGCCCGTGCAGGCCGCCAACGACGGCACGGTGGTGATGGCGCGCGACAACTACGCGGCGGGCAACACCGTGCTGGTGCACCACGGCGCGGGGCTCTACACGGCGTACTTCCACCTGTCCCGCATCGACGTGAAGACGGGCACCCGGGTGAAGCAAGGCCAGCTGTTGGGCAAGGTGGGCAGCACCGGCCGCGTCACCGGCCCGCACCTGCACTGGGGCGTGAAGGTGGACGGGCTGTGGGTGGACGGAGAGCGCCTGCTGAAGCTGGACTTCTTCCCGCACCTGCCGGCCAGCGTCGCCCGGGGCGGCAACGCCGAGATGGGCACGCAGTAACCGGCGTCAGCGGTCGTTCCACTTTGGGGGACGCTTCTCCAGGAACGCGGAGATGCCCTCCCCCGCGTCGTCCGCCAGCACGTTCAGCGACAGCTGCGAGGCCAGGTACTCCAGCGCGGCGGGCAGCGGCAGGTCCTCGGCGGTGAAGAAGGCACGGCGCCCCAACGCCAGCACCGCCTGGCTCTTTCCCGCCAGCTTTCCCGCGAGCGTGCCCACCGCGGCGTCCAGCTCCGCGGCCGGCACCACGCGGTTGAGCAGCCCCAACGTCAGCGCCTCGCGCGCGGGCAGCCGGTCTCCGGTGAGCACCAGCTCCAGCGCACGCTTGCGGCCCAGGTGACGCTGGAGCAGCGCCATCATCATCATCGGGAAGAGGCCCACGTCGATTTCGGGCGTGCCCAGGTCCGCGCCCTCCACGGCGACGGCCAGGTCACACGCGAGCACCAGCCCCAGGCCACCCGCCAGCGCGTGCCCGTTGACGCGCGCCACGGTGGGCTTGCGCAGCTCCTGGAAGCGCGCCAGCAGCCGCCCATAGGAACGGCGGCCCTCGTGCGTGGACAGGAAGCCCTCGTCACCGGCCATGGTTCCCAGGTCCCCGCCCGCGCAGAAGACCTTCTCACCGGCGCCCGTCAGCACCACCACGCGCGCCGAGGTGTCGGAGTCGGCCCGCTCCAGCGCGGCCATCAGCTCGCGCACCACCCCGGGGGACAAGGCGTTGCGAGCCCTGGGCCGGTCAATGGTCAGGAGCGCTTGGGCGCCTTGGACTTCGTAGCGGACTTCTCCGGCTTCCATTCGGACGTCTCCGCTGCCTGGGCCCCCGTGAGGACGCCGTAAAGGAAGGAGTCGGCAATCTGCGACTTCGCCCGCTCCAGCGCGTCGGGGTCGCGCGCGTCAGCCAACCCCACGACGAAGGCGGTGAGCGCCATCTCGATGTTGCCGAAGAGGAGCGCGGAGGCCAGGTGCGGATCCAACCCCGGCCGCAGTTCGCCCCGCTCCTGCGCGGCGTTGAAGAGCGCCGAGCTGAGCCGGATGGCATCCACGAAGGCCGTCTGCCGGTTGATGCGCGAGCCCGCCGGGCTGCGCGCAATCTCCAGGATGAGCACCTTCACCGCGCGCGGATCCACCCGGTAGGCCTCGAAGGCCACCTCGACGATGCCGCGGACCTTCTCCGCCAGCGGGCCTTCGCCCTCCACCACCGCGCGCACGCGCGTGACGAAGCCGCTCCAGCCGGTGTCGAACACCGTCTCGAGCAGCTCATCCTTGTTCTTGAAGTAGTGGTAGACGAGCCCGTACGCGACGCCGGCCTCCTTCGCCACGTCCGCGATGCGGCAGCCGTGGTAGCCCTTGCGCGCGAACACGTCGATGGCCGCGCGGAGGATGGTGCGGCGGCGCTCGCTTTCGCGCGTGCCACTCTCCGCCGCCGGCTTGCTCTGCTGACCCACGGTTGTCCTCCACCGGCGGGTGATTCGCCAGTCAACCAGCGGAGAACCTACGGAGGGCGGGCCCTGGGGTCAATGCCTTCGTGGGCCCGCCCGGCGAAACGACGGAGACTACTCCACCGTGCCCCGCACGATGGGTCCCTGGACGATGGCCTCGTGGCCCTCCAGCTGTGCCGCCGTGTACTTGCAGATGGGCGTCACCCTCCAATCAACCGGGGGGTTGAAGACCGGCGGCGGGGGGCCTTCGGCGGGCGGCTCGTGCGCATCGCTGACCAGGTACGTCTCGAAGTTGAAGGACGGGTAGGTCAGCGCGATGCCCGTGTTGGCCGGGGACACCGTGACGGGGCCGGACGCGCCGCCACTGCAACCGTCATTGCCGCTGTTCTGGGCCATGCGGTTGTACCAGGGGTCCGAGACGATGAATGAAATCGAGATGCCACCGAAGTGGTTGATGAGCGGCGGCGGCGCGTTGGGCGGCGGGTCGAGCTGCCGCTGCGTCTGGTCCTTGTCCAGCGCGTGGGGCATGCCCGTCCAGAGGATGCGCTCCTGCACCCAGATGAGCGTGCTGGCGTCGTGCTGGCCATTCTTGCCCGTCCAGCGACCGTCGCCGTTGGTGTCCACGTAGCGCTCGCCCGGGTCCCACGTGCCGTTGTCGTTGTTGTCGACGAAGGGCTCGGTCAGGTCCTCGAACGGCTCGCCCGTGTCCCAGGCGCCGTTGTTGTTGAGGTCGTCGAAGGCCTCCTCACCGCTGGTGATGGCGATCAGCGAGACCAGGTTGTCACGCGGGTTGAGGACGATGCCGGGGCGGATGGGGTCCGGGCGGCGCGGCTCCGGACGGTCCTGCTGCGGCTGCGGGGCGTTGCCGTAGGCGGCAATGGGGTTCTCGTCCCAGAGGAAGGGGTGCATCCACAGCGGCGCCAAGTACTCGCCCGTGTGGGTCGCGTCCTTCTGCGGGTTCCAGCTGAAGATGCCCGGCTCCACGTCCTGCGGCAGCGGCAGGGACGTCTTGTAGAGGACCTCCGCGTTGCCCACCACGTCGGTGACGGACACGGCGCTGGGACCGATGGTGCCCGCCTCCGTGAGGAAGGACACCTGGGCGCCCACCACACCGTCACCGTTGCGATCGCCCACGTGGGCGATGCACCGGACCTTCACGCCCGCGATGAGGGCGCGCGTCTCGTCCCAGGCGCCAACGGCGTGGTGAAGACCGGAGCCGTCACCCGAGAACGAGCCACACTGGAAGGTGAACTGACGCGAGTTCGAGTTGGTGCCCGCGAAGCTGACCACCGGCGAGACGGCTCGCTTCATCTCGGCACCCGTGCCGGCGGTGGCGATGACCACGGCGGAGGCCACCCGGCCGCCGCGCGCCGTCATCTGCACGGACACGATACCGTCACCCGTGTTGGTGACACCCTCCGTGGGCGACAGCTCGACGCCCGGAACGGGGGACTCCAGCGTGAAGGACACCGGCGTACCCGCCTGCGGCTGGCCTCGGGAGTCCACCGCGCGGAAGCGCAGCGTGGTGATTTCTCCCAGTCGCGGCTGAGCCGGTGACTGGTCCACGAATTCAAGTGTGGCGGGGGCCGACGGCGAGCATGCGACAAACAGCAGGCTCGCGAAGGCCACCCACGGGGCCAGACCCGGACGCATCAGTGGAAACTCCTTGAAGGCGATGAAGGAAGCGGGCTGTACGCGAGCAGCGCACAGCGCATCTTCCTCATCTTCCCGGGCCACCTACCGTCCAGTCAAGGACAGGACAGGTGGACCGGCGCCCTCTTGCGTCCAGGGCCTGGAATCCCACGGGGCAACGTCAGGCGGCGGTGCCGCTGAACATCACCCGGGCCACGCCCAGCAGACGGTCCACGTCCCGGGCGGTGAGGCCGCGGGCGCGCGCGAAGTCAGACAGGGGCCGCAGGAGGTCCTCCGTCTGAGCAAGGGTCTGCTCCGTTCCCGTGAAGAGCTCGCCCAGGCTCACGCCCAGGGCGTTGGCCAGGGCCGCCAGCGTCTCCACATGGGGGACACGCTCGCCACGCTCGATCATGGAAAGGAACGACACACTGATCTGCGCCCGCTCCGCGAGCTCTTCCTGCGTCCAGCGCTCCGGCCGCTGTGTCCGAAGCTCGCGGATGCGCTGCCCAATTCGTTTTCCGAGGTCCGACACGAAGTACTTCTCCTGGCTGTTTCGGGGTTAGAGGAACCACCACCCACCGCTGGTGATTCCTAGCCTCCGGAACCAAAGGATCCGAAATCCGCCACAATGAGGTTGATGCCGGAGAATTCCAGCCCCAGCTCTCGCCGCAGCGTCACCACCCCTTCTACCCGCCAGCAGTCACATGCAGGCCCATACGAGAGGCCGAATGTCTGCTGAGCAAGAGGGCGATTTTCTTGAGTTACTAGATCCTGGTAAAGCGGTTGCACAATTGCTTCGTACCGCACTCCCAGCCCAAATCCGAGCTTCAAACGCGTACCCGCGATGAGGGCTTGAGCCCGTTCGGCTGGAGGGAAGCCGGGCTCTACTCGGGATAGTCCGCCTACCAAGGTATCCAGCGAGCGGCGGAGCACATCAGGCCCCACGGAACGGGGATCCGCGCCGCGGTTGAGCGCATCTCCCCCGGTCCACAGCAGGTCATCGAAGCGCGCGTACACGGCGTGCCCCTTGCCGTTGTCGACATTCACCTCCGCGGAGAGCCCGGAGATGCGGCCCGCGTTGGGGTCGTAGCGAACGGTGCCCGCGGCCGTGAAGATTCCGGCGGTGGCGCTGAGGCGGGCGAAGGTGTCGCGCAGCACGGACCCCGGGTCGTCCACCTTCCCCGCCGCGGGCACGTGTCGGGTGAGGTCGAAGCCCTGTCCAATGCGCAGGCGCAGCGGCTCGCGGATGTCGTTACCGCGCTTGAACCGCAGCGTCTGGTCCACGGCGAGCACCGCGTGGAGGAAGCCCCGGGTGCGGCCGTCGCTCTGGAACGGCACCGCGGCGTCCACTTCGTCATAGGGGCGAGCCAGGTCCTCCCCGGAGCCCCCGGCCGAGGGAAGCCGGCCCCACCCGCCCGGCACGTAGCGCAGCTCCAGCGAAGGGGTGATGGCATGGCGGAAGCTCGTCTCACGTCCTTCGAAGACGCGCGCCACCTGGCTTTCGAGCAGCAGCCCAGCGATGGGGTAGCCCCTCTGCCACGTCCGGCCCGACACCTCGCCCAGCCACACGTCCTGGCGCATCCCCAGCGAGGGAGACACGCGCATCAGACTGCCCAGAGCGAAGGACGTCGACAGGCGGGGGAAGAAGTCCACGCGGTCGCGGGCTTCGCGGTCGTTCGCATTGAAGACGCCGTCGGACTGCGCGGTGTCCGCGGGAAACGGCCACCCGGCGGAGCCGAACGGGACATGGAACCCGTCGGCCCGGAAGATGCCGTCGATGCCCTCGTCGCCGTACCCGCCTCGCAGGGGCGCGAGCCGCAGATACTGCACCGACAGGCCCCCCATGATTCCGCCCAGCACGGGCCGCTCCGGAAGGGCCAGGGTGATGGCCGGCAAGCGTTGGAACGTGGTGGGGCCCTTCAGGTCCGGGCGCGAAGGGTCCGTCGCCGCCGGGATGCGGTTGTCCTGGAAGAAGCGGTACCCCCACCGGATGTCCTGGCGCAGCGCCACGTCGAGGCCCGCATAGAGGTCGTCCTGACGCTGGAACACCGTGCCCGTGCTGCGCAGGTAGGTGAACTCGCGGGTGACGAGGTCCGCCGTGAGGTCGCGGGTGTAGTTGCCGTCCGAAACGAACGAGGCGTCGACCCGGTTGTGCCACCCTCCCCCCATGTCCTGGGTGTGTTGCCAGGACGCCTCGCCCCGGAGTCCCCGGCGCTCGTCGACGAACTCAGTCGTGGCAATACCGTCCACCGTCCGCCGAAAGAACGCGCCGGAGCGAGGGTCTCGGATGGGCCGGAAGTCGTAGAGGAACCCCAGCGTGGCCCGCCCTCGGGTCCGCTCGCTGGGCGCATAGCGAAACTCGGTGAGCAGCCGGGGTCCTTTCACGCCCAGGTAGCGAGGCTCACGAACATCCTCGTCCAGGCCGGTAGCGCCATTGCGCACCCGGTGAACTTCGTCCGTGCCGCCGCTGAAGTACCCCGGCGTGAGCGTCACGTCGTAGCTCTGCCCCAGCGTGATGAAGAGGGGCTGCTCCAGGGAGAAGCCATTGAGCGAGGAGAAGGTGGGCTTGGGCAGCAGCAGGCCCGTGCGCCGTTGGGACAGCGGCATGTAGAGCCACGGCAGCGCGAACACGGGCACGGACTTCACGTACACCACGGGCAGCGTCATCGTGGCGCGCTCGCCCAGGACGACGGTGGCCGACGAGGCCTCCATGCGCCAGCCGGGCTCACCCGGGCTGCAGTTGCACGGTGTGAAGGCCAGGTCCTCCACGAGGAAGGTGTTCTCCCCCGTCCGGCGGATGCGCGAGCCGCTCATGAGGAGGGGCGTCTCCCCCATGGCCCGCAGCTCCTGGGGCGTCTTCGCCGTGAACAGGGCCTCCTGGGTGACGCCCTGCTTCTGCATGAAGAGGCCGCCCTCGAGGTTCGCCTCGTAGGTGCGCACATCCATCTTCGCGGTGTCGGCGACCGCGGCCAGGCCGCTGGGCCCCACGAACATCACGCCGCCCGAGGCGGTGACGAGCTGGTTCACCTCGTCGTACGTCACCTCGTCGGCGCGCAGCTGCATCGTCTCCGTGCGCAGCACGGCGTTGCCGCGCGCGGTGACGACCTTCGTGTCCGCTTGATAGACGACCAGGTCCGCAGCCAGCTGCGCCGTCTCACCGTTGGGCAGAGCCAACGGGGTGGCGAGTGGCACCTGCGAGGTGGAGACCAGCAGCGCGGCGGCGAGCGGAACGAGGAAGCTCATTCAGGGGTGCAGGGTATGCCGCGCCCAGGCCGAGCGGCCCGCCCTTTTCACCGGCCTGTACGCTGGAAGTCCAATGAAATGACGTTGCCCTCCTGGCGGGCCTGGAATGGCGCGGACTGGCGGAGCTGGATGGTGATGCGCACATCCCGCCCGGACGCGCTCGGATCCACCCGGAGCACCGGCGTCGCGAAGTAGGACGTGTCCAGCGGCAGCGTGTTGTTGCTGGAATCCACGCGGGTGTTCTCCAGCTCCAGCACCACGGAGCGGCCCCGCTCCGACACGGAGTAGCTGACCGGCTCGTTGGTGCGGATGAACACGCGCGAGACGCCCGACTGCTGCTGGAACCCCACCAGCGTCAGCGTCTTGCGACGCGAGGACACCGCGGCCTCCGAGCCGGAGCTGCTCGGCCGAGAGGGCTCCGCCGCTTGATTCTGGCGGCTCTCCCGAGACGCACGGGCCTCGGCCTGACGCTGACGGCGCTCCTCGGCGGCGGCCTCTTGCTGGGCCCGGCGCTCCTCCGCCGCGGCCTGCGCGGCGGCACGACGCTCCTCGGCGGCGGACTGCTGAGCGGCCTTCCGCTGCTCGGCCTCGGCCCGGGCCGCGGCCTTGCGTCGCTCCTGCTCCTCGGCGGCGGCCTGCTGCTGGGCCCGGCGCTCGTCGGCGGCGGACTGCGCGGACGCGCGCGCGGCCTCCTCCTGGCGACGCTTCTCCTCCGCAGCGGCCTGCGCGGACGCCTTCGCCGACTCTTCCTGGCGCCGCTTCTCGTCGGCGGCGGACTGCGCCGAGGCACGCGAAGCCTCCTCCTGGCGCTTGCGCTCCGCCTCGGCCCGAGCCTGCTCCTCCTGCTGGCGCTCAGCGGCGGCCCGAGCCTCCTCCTGGCGCCTCGCCTCGGCCTCCGCGTCACGCTTCGCGGCGGCGGCGGCTTCGGCGGCGGCCCGCTCCTGAGCCTCACGCTCGGCGCGAGCCGCGGCGGCGGCATCCGCGGCGGCCTTCTCCTGGGCCTGACGCTCCGCCGCGGCGGCAGCGGCGGCATCCGCGGCGCTGCTTCCCGCCTGGGGCTGCTCGGTGCCCGGCGCCTGCGCCACGGCCTGACCTCCGCCGCCCGCGACGCGGACGACGAGCTGGTTGCCATGGGTCTGGATGTCCGACTCCACCTCGCGCTCGTAGCCGATGAGCACTCGGGCGATGGATGACGCCTCGGAGCCGTAGCTGGCGGTGCGGATGGCCGTCACCGTGCCGTTGCCCACCTGAATCTCCTCGGGCACGTCGGAGAAGACGGCTTCGGAGATGTCGATGACGAGCCGCGGCGGGTCCGTCATGGTGAACGTGGTGAAGTTGGCCTTCTGCGAGCCGGAGATGGTCACCGTCCCACCGTTCACCTGCACCGCGGTGATGGTGTTCAGGTCCGTGGCCGGCGCCTGCGCGAGCGCCACGAAGGGCACGAGCACCACACCAAGCAGCCACGCGGCAAACGGCTTCATCGACCACACCCCTTCACGTTGACAGAAGAGCGTGGAGGCTATCACGCACCAGCGTGCCTCCAACTTTCCGTCCAGACGCGTCTAGCGGAGCCGCGGAAGGCTCGGCGAGCGATACCGGTGGGTCCGCGCGTACTCGATGAGGTTCTTGATGTCGTAGCAGATCTGCCGGATGTCATGCCCCATCGTCAGTTCGATGTGGCTATTCCCCTTCACCGGACGCCAGAGCAGATACTCACTCTTGGCGGCGCGATACACGCTGCGCGTCGACTCCAGCGAGGCCAGCGGGTCCAGGTCCCCGAAGATGATGGCCATGGGCACCTCGATGCGACCGAAGCCCCGCTTGAAGTCGAAGCCGGTGCGGTAGCAGACCATCTCTCCCCGGCGAATCCACCGCGCGAACTGCTCCAGCACCCGGCGCGGCTCCCGCTCGCCACCTTCGCGGAGCAACCAGCGGATGTCATCCGCGCTCACCCGCTCCGGATTGATGAGACGGTTCAAGCGCGTGGTGAGCTGTTGATACAGCGGCGAGTCCTCGGCCTTCGCGAGCTGGCGCTCCAGCGTCTTGAGGATGATGTCCACCGGCACCGCGTCGAAGCGCAGCGTCCGCCGCGCGCGCGGTGACAGCCGGCGTCCCAGGCCCTTGTTCAACACGCCCACGCCCCGCGCGAGCAGCGAGCGCCCCGCCCCCTCCACCCTGCTGCCCACGTTGAGGCCGGCGAGCGTCAGGTCAATCATCCCGGCCAGCATGGGCGCGCCGTGCGCCAGCAGGCGCAGCAACATGAAGCCGCGTCCCAGGTCCGCCGGGGAGCCGATGGTGATGAGGCCTTCGAAGTCATTGTGGATGCCGGCGTAGCCATAGCCCAGCATCCCGCCCATGGAGTGGCCGCAATAGAAGATGCGCTCGCGCCGGGTGATGCGCTTCACGCCGGAGACGGCCGCTGGCAGGTCGTAGAGGAAGTAGCTGTCGATATCCCAGCCGTAGTCGAGGTCCGGCGGCAGGGGGCGCTTGAAGCGCTCGGCGCGCTCCTTCTGGAACGCGATGGAGCTCTTGCCGTGGCCACGCAGCTCCAGGATGTGGATGTCCACCCCGAAGAAGAGCAGGTTCTTGACGAACTGCCCGCTGGTCCAGGTGTGCCGGTTCTGTGAGAAACCGTGCACCAGCAGCAGGGGCTCACCAAACAACGGTTGCGGAAAAGGCTGCTTCACAGGACGGTAGCGGGTGATGACCAGCGACCAGCCGTCCGCCGTCTCCACGACGTACTTCGTCTTCGAGTAAAGCGCCCTGAAATCGACTTCGTCGATGGAGGGGATGGGTGGCCCCGATGTCGCGGCGGCTCTCCAGTCCGGCAGGCGCATGTCTTGAATCTACGGCGGCTGATGCATCGCGCCAAGGTTTCGATACATGCGAGCCTTCATCATCCCGACAAGGAACAGTGAACCTGTACAAAGGACGAGGTCATTCGCGGCTGCCCGCTTGCGCGCCGCGGCAAGGGCCGCGTCCGCGTCCGGCCAGGCAGTCACGTCCGCGCACAGCGCGCGCGCCTCTGCCAGGTAGGCCTCGGGAGCCAACGAGCGAGGCGTCTCCAAAGGCGTGAGCTGCACCGAGGCACACTCGGGCAACAGCGCTCGCATCATCGGTCCCCGGTCCTTGTCCCCCACCACGCCGAAGACGAGGTGGAGGCGACGCCCCGGGTAGAGGTCCTTCAGCGACGCGAGCAGCACCTCCACGCCCGCCGGGTTGTGAGCGCCGTCCAGCAGGAGGATGGGCTGCTGCCCCACCTCCTCCAGGCGCCCCGGCCAGCACGCCGACGCCAGGCCCGCACGCGCGGCCTCGGGCGGCACGGTGACGCCGCGCTCCTGCAAGGCCTCCAGGCAGGCGAGCGCCACCGCCGCGTTCTGCCGCTGATGAGGCCCTCGCAGCGCGACGGAAAGCCCATCCAGGGACCAGGTCGCCCCGCGGTACGACAGGCCGCCATCTGGCTGACGCTCGCCCGTGAAGTCACGCCCCTCCAGCCGCACCGGGGCTCCGACCTGCTCGGCCTTGCGGAGGATGGCTTCCAATGCCTCCGGGGCCTGCCGCGCGACGACACACGGCACGCCGGGCTTGAGGATGCCCGCCTTCTCGCCGGCGATGGCCGCCAGCGTGTCGCCCAGATACTCCATGTGGTCGAAGGACACGGGGGTGATCGCCGTCACCACCGGGCTGGAGGCGGTGGTGGCGTCCAGCCGGCCGCCCAGGCCCGTCTCCAGCACGGCCACGTCCACGCGCACCTGGGCGAAGTGCCATAGGGCGACGACGGTGCCGAACTCGAAGTACGTCATGGGAGAGGACACGGCGCTGGGGTAGCGCTCCAACACCTCCAGGATGCGCAGGCCGAAGTCCGCGTCGGAGATGTCCTCGCTGTCCACGCGAATGCGCTCGTTGACGCGCACCAGGTGGGGAGACGTGTAGAGCCCCACGCGGTGCCCGGCGGCATGGAGCGACGCCGCCGTCATGGCACACGTGCTGCCCTTCCCGTTCGTCCCGGCGACGTGGAGCGCCGGATACCGCCGCTCCGGGTGGCCCAGCGCGGCCAGGGCCTCCTGCACGCGCTCCAACCCCAACTTGATGCCGGAGGGGTTGAGCTTCGTGAAGAAGGCCAGCGCCTCCTCCGGTGTCCGAGGCGCGCTCAGCCCAGCAACCCCAGGATCTGGCCCAGCTTCGCGCGCAGGTCCTTGCGGTGGACGATGGCGTCGATCATCCCATGGTCCAGCAGGAACTCGGAGCGCTGGAAGCCCTCCGGCAGCTTCTGGCGGATGGTCTGCTCGATGACGCGCGGGCCGGCGAACCCGATGAGGGCCTTGGGCTCGGCGAGGATGACGTCGCCCAGCCACGAGAAGGAGGCGGCGACGCCGCCCGTGGTGGGGTTGAGCAGCACGGAGATGTACGGCCGCGTGCCGGTGCGGAAGCGGGCGATGGCCGCCGACGTCTTGGCCATCTGCATGAGGGAGAAGATGCCCTCCTGCATGCGCGCGCCGCCCGACGCGGAGAAGACGATGGCGGAGCACTTCAGCTCATGCGCGCGCTCGAAGACGCGGGCCACCTTCTCGCCCACGACCGAGCCCATGGAGCCGCCCATGAACTCGAAGACGAAGCAGCCCACCGACACCTGGTGGCCCTGGATGCGGCCCACGCCGGAGATGAAGGCATCCGGCTCGCCCAGGTTCTTCCGGGTGGACTTCAGGCGGTCCTTGTACTTCTTCGAGTCACTGAACCCGAGCGGGTCCTGCGGCTCCAGCTCCTTGTCGAACTCCTCGAAGCTGTCGGGGTCCAGCAGCGCCGCCAGCCGCGCGCGAGCCGCCCAGTAGTGGTGGTGCTCGCAGTGCGGACACACCATCCAGTTCTTCTCCAGCTCCTGGCGGTAGATGATTTCGTCGCACGTCTCGCACTTCGCCCAGAGCCCCTCCATGCGGGACGGACGGGGCTCGGCTTGCGGTTCGGTGTCGACGGCGATGCGCGGCTTCTTCGAGAACCAGGCCATGGGGTGGGCGGGGTTAATCCGGCCGCTTTCGGCCGTCAACCCTTCCGTATGGCGCGACGCGTCTACAGCTCGAAGGTATCGCCCAGCTCCAGCACTTCCACCGGCAGCTCGGCCAGCTCCTTCTTGAGCTGCGACACGAAGGCGGGCTTGAGGTGATACAGCAGCACCGAGGCGCCGTTGCGCTCGAACTTCTGGAGTTCCAGGCTCAGCGTGTGCGGCGTGAGGTGGCCGGAGATGTCGGCCAGCGACTGGAGCTTGTTGGGGAAGGACGTCTCCAGCAGCAGCGCCTTGAGGTTCTTCGTCTCGTTCAGCGCCTTCCACAGCTTGTCCGTGGGGCCGGTGTCGCCGCTCATCGCCAGGGCGCTCTTGCCGTTGGAGATGATGAAGCCGCACGACTCCACGGGGTGGCTCACCGGCACGCTCCGCACGGTGTAGGGGCCCACCTGGAAGCTGCTGCCCGCCCGGAACGTCTTGATCTGCAGCACGGGCTTGCGCTTCGTCGGGATGCGGGTGAAGTCCGGCCAGAGCGCGTTGTTGAACATGTTGTCGCGCAGGGCTCGGGCGCACTCGCGCGAGGCGTAGATGGTGACCGGGGTGTCGCGCCGGCCGATGACCAGGTCCGCCATCAGCGGCAGGTCCTTCACATGGTCGAAGTGACTGTGCCCCACCAGGACGTGGTCCACGCGGCACAGCTCATCCAGCGACAACGTCCCCGTGAGCGCCCCCGCATCGAGCGCCAGCACGTCATCGACGAGGAAGCAGGTGCTCTTGCAGTTGGGTAGCTCGCCGCCGTGGCAGCCGAGGACTCGCAGCTTCACGCTAGAGGTCTCCGAACTTCCACTTCATCTCCAGGTATTGGAGGAAGTCGTGCAGCCTGGCCGTGTCCGGCACGGTCATCCGGTCCCCGTTCCGCTCGACCAGACCGGAACGCTCCAGCCGGTCCACCACGGCGCGGACCGCGGGCTCGCCCACACCAATCTGGCGCGGCAGTTCCCGCACCGCGAAGTCGATCTCCACGCCCTCGTCCAGGGGACGACCCCGGCTCTGGCAGGCCTGGATGATCTGGTGCACCACCCGGCTGGCCGGGTCGTTGTGCAGCAGGTTCTCGATCTGGGCGTCCGCCTCGGAGAGGCGTTCCGCCAGCTTCTTGATCATCCGGACGGCGATCTCCGCATTGCCGCGGATCATCCCCTCGAACGTCTTGGGGTCGATGACCAGCAGCCTCGCGTCCTCGTTGACCGTGGCCGAGGCATTGCGCGGCTTGTTGGAGATGATGGCCATCTCCCCGAAGAACTCACCGGGACCCAGGACGGCGAGAACCTTCTCGACGTCACGGACCCGCTTGGAGATGGCCACCCGTCCTGCCTGGATGACGAACATCTCCTTGCCGGCTTCTCCCTCGCGGAAGAGCTCGGTGCCCTGGGGGAACTCCTTGCCGAAACGTTGAAAGAGGGTTTCCTCGGCGCCCATCCTGCAAAGGAGTCAATCAGCCCACACTCGCCCGGTCAAATTCCCTTTTCTGTGCGCGCCGGTGGGACAGCCGCCACGCCACGCGAGACACCGGCGCGAGGGCCGGGTAGAAGGCCGCCCGTGGGAACGACCTACAAGCAGTCTGGAGTAGACATCGAGGCCGGCGACGCGTTCGTCGAGCGCATCAAGCCCCATGCCGCGCGCACCATGCGCCCTGAAGTCATGGGCGGAGTGGGTGGATTCGGCGGTCTGTTCGCCCTGCCGCCAGGCAAGTACCAGCAGCCGGTGCTGGTGGCCGGCACGGACGGCGTGGGCACCAAGCTGAAGGTGGCCTTCGCCGCTGGACGCCATGGGACGGTGGGCATCGACCTGGTGGCCATGTCGGTGAACGACATCCTCACCTGCGGCGCCGAGCCCCTCTTCTTCCTCGACTACTTCGCCACCGGGCGCCTGGAGGTCGACGACGCCGCCGAGGTGGTGAAGGGCATCGCCCTGGGCTGCGAGCAGGCCGGGTGCGCGCTGCTCGGCGGCGAGACGGCGGAGATGCCGGGCTTCTACGCGCGCGGCGAATACGACCTCGCGGGCTTCTGCGTGGGCGTGGTGGAGCGCGCGGCCATCATCGACGGCAAGAGCGTGAAGCCGGGTGACGCGCTCATCGGACTCCCCTCCTCTGGCCTGCACAGCAACGGCTATTCGCTGGCGCGCAAGGTGCTGCTGGACGACGGCAAGCTGGCCCTGGACGCGACGCCCGAGGGCCTGGACCGTCCGCTCGTGGACGCGCTGCTGGAGCCCACGCGCATCTACGTGAAGGACGTGCTGGCGCTGCTCCAGGCGGTGAAGGTGAAGGGCCTGGCGCACATCACCGGCAGCGGCATTCCGGGCAACCTGCCCCGCTGCCTGCCGGACGGCACTCGCGCGGTGCTGAGTGAGCAGACCTGGCCCAAGCCGCCCATCTTCGACCTCATCGCGAAGCTGGGGAGCGTGGCCCGCGACGAGATGTTCAACACGTTCAACATGGGCCTGGGGCTCATCCTCGTCGTGGCGAAGGAAGACGTCGCCCAGGCGCTGAGCGTGCTGAGCGGCCGGGGCGTGCAGGCCTTCGAGGTCGGCCGCGTGGAAGCGGGCCAGGGCGAGGCCACGGCGGTCATCGACCCATGAGCGGCCAGCGGGTCCGCCTGGGGGTGCTCGTATCCGGCAGCGGGAGCAACCTCCAGGCGCTGCTGGACGCCTGTGCGCAGGAGGACTTTCCCGCCGAGGTGGCCTGCGTGGTGTCCAACGTCTCCACGGCGTTCGCGCTGGAGCGGGCGCGCAAGGCGGGCGTGACGGCCAAGGTGGTGGACCACAAGGCCCACGCGACGAAGACGGACTTCGAGAAGGCCCTGCTGGACACGCTGCGCGCGGCGAACGTGGAGTGGGTGTGCCTCGCGGGGTTCATGCGCTTGTTGAGCGCGGACTTCCTGGGCCACTACGCGGGGCGGGTGCTGAACATCCACCCGTCGCTGCTGCCCGCCTTCCCGGGCCTGCATGCGCAGCGACAGGCGCTGGAGCGGGGCGTGAAGGTGGCCGGGTGCACGGTACACTTCGTGGACGCGGGCACCGACACGGGGCCCATCATCGCGCAGGTGGCCGTGCCGGTGCTGCCGGATGACGACGAGAAGGCCCTGAGCGCGCGAATCCTCGCGGAGGAGCACCGGCTCTACCCGCTGGCCGTGCGGCTCGCCGTGACGGGCAAGGTGACGCTGGACGCGGCCCGCACGCGAGTGGAGGCGCGGGCCACGGTGGGCGAACTGGCGCTTCGGAATCCCGGCGCGACGGTCGACCCGGCGTGAGCGGACCGAAGACATTCGACCAGGAGCCGGAGCGCCCCAGCGCCGCGCCAGGGGATGACGGCGACGTTCAGCCACTGGAGGCCGCTTTGGTGCCGACCAACGACGGGGTGGTCGCTGGCGAGCGGCAGTTCACCGGGCCCCGGGGAGGCCCTTCGTCCCCACGAGACGAACAAGGCTCAACCGCCCTGCCCTCGCAGGCCGAACGAGTCGCCGCGCTCCAGGAAGCCCGCGTGGTGCTGGTCAGTGCCTGCCTCTTGGGCGAGGCGTGTCGGTACGACGGCCGCTCCCAACGCTCCGAGCGCGTCCTCGCGGCGCTGGCGGACAAGGACGTCGTCCCCGTGTGCCCGGAAGTGGCCTCGGGCCTGCCCGTGCCGCGCCCTCCCGTCGACCTGCGAGGAGGCACCGGTGTCGACGTCTGGGCTGGGCGCGCAGTCGCAGTGGAGCGCGCCGCGGGCACCGACCGGACGGAGGCCTTCCAACAGGGCGCCCGGCTCGCGCTCGAAGCGGCACGACGCTTCGGCGCGACGGTGGCGCTGCTGAAGGAGAAGAGCCCGTCGTGCGGCAGCCAGCGAGTCTACGAGTCCGGCCAGCTCCGCGCGGGCGAAGGCATCACCACTGCGCTACTCCGCGCGAAGGGCGTCACCGTCCTCAGCGACGAGGACCTCTAGCCACAGTCCCTACCCGCGCGCGGGCACCTTCCACGTGTCGTGAGGCAGCGGCGCGAAGAGCGCCTCCACCATGTCTTCGGTGACTTCCGCCAGCGTGGAGGGCCGCCAGTGCGGCTTGTTGTCCTTGTCCACGAGCACCGCGCGGATGCCCTCACGGAAGTCCGGCCGCGCCGTCATCGACTGGCTGAGCCGGTACTCCACGTTGGCCATCTCGTCGTAGTCGCGGGTGCGCCCCATCCGGAGTTGGCGCAGCGTCACCTTCAAGCTGGCCGGGCACCTGTGAAGCAACGTGGCCCACGTCTCCTGGGCCCACGACGTGCCCTCCAGCTCCAGCGCCTGCTGGATGTCGTCCACGCGCTCGGCCGCGAAGCACCGGTCGATGGCGGCGCGCTGCACCCCGAGTGGCGACGTGCCCGCGTCCGCGTGGAGGCCGGCCAGCACCGTGTCCACCACCGTGCTCGCGGCGCCGGTGCCCCAGGGCGCCCCCACCAACGCGTCCAGTACCGCCTCCAGCCGCGCGGACTCCACGTGGTGCGTGGCGTAGCCCAGCCACATCGCGTCCGCCGCGCCGCACCGGGCCCCCGTGAGGCCCAGGTACGTGCCCGACTCACCTGGGAAGCGCGGCAGGAACCAGCCGCCGCCCACATCCGGGAAGAGCCCGATGGCCGTCTCCGGCATGGCCAGCACCAGCTTCTCGGTGACGACCCGATGGGTGCCGTGAATCGACAGGCCCAGCCCGCCGCCCATGCAGACCCCGTCCACCAGCGCGATGAACGGCTTGCCGAAATAGTGGATGCGGTGGTTCAGCCCGTACTCGGCGCGGAAGAACTCGCGCGACAGCCGCTCCTTCTCGTCGACGGACGCGTCCCCCACCGACAGCGCCACCGCGCGTACGTCTCCGCCCGCGCAGAAGGCCCGGCCGCCAGCCCCCCGGATGACCACGGCCTGGATGGACGGGTCCGCCGCCCAGGCGTCGAGCGCCGGGTGCAGCTTGCGGCACATGCCCAGGGTCAGCGCGTTCAGGGCCTTGGGCCGGTTCAGGGTCACCACGCCTACCGCGCCACGCGTCTCGAGCAGAAGGTCGTCCATCATGGCGCCGGGGATATCAGGCGGGCAGCCCCTTGGGTGGATTCATTGGCCCACCTCGGGGACAGACGCGCTATGGGGAACGCATGACCTCCGCACTGGCGCCCCTGCGTGCCGTCGTCTTCGACATGGACGGCACCCTCGTCGACAACATGCAGTTCCACAACGAGGCCTGGGTCTCGTTCGCCCAGAAGCGGGGCTTGCCGCTGACCGCGAACGACTTCCAGAGCCGCTTCGCCGGCAGGAAGAACGAGGAGATCATCCCCGAGCTGCTCGGCCGCCCGGTGGCCCCGGACGAAGTGGAGCGCATCGCCGAGGAGAAGGAAAACCACTACCGGACCCTGTACCGGCCGCACCTGAAGCTGCACCGGGGCGCGGCGGCCTTCATCCAGCGCCTGAAGGAGGCCCACGTCCCGGCGGCCATCGCCACCGCGGCGCCCCAGGGCAACCGCGAGCTGGTGCTGGACGGGCTCGGCCTCCGTCCCCTCTTCGCGAGCATCGTCGGCGCCGAACAGGTGACGCGCGGCAAGCCCGCCCCGGACATCTTCCTGGCCGCCGCCAGGGCGCTGGGCGTGGCCCCCACCGAGTGCCTCGCCTTCGAGGACGCCGTCCTGGGCATCATGTCCGCCCGCGAGGCAGGCATGACGGTGGTGGGATTGACCACCGCCGCGCCGGAAGCCGACCTCCGCGCGGCCGGCGCGCACTGGGTGGTCCAGGACTTCACCCAGCTGCCCCCTGCGCTGGAGCAGCGCCTCTTCAGCGCCCAGGCCCGCTGATCCGCCCTCCGCGGGCGCGCCGTGGTGAAAAGGGCGCCAGCGGCGAGCACGTTGTGTAGTGTTGCCCGCCTCATGGCGACGTCCTCTGCCAAGCTCAAGCTTCCCGCCGGGCCGTCCCGGCATGTCTACGACGTCATCGTGCTCGGCAGTCAGCTGGGCGGTGCGCTCGCGGCGGCCCTCCTGGCGAAGCGCAACCACCGCGTCCTGCTGGTGGAGCACGACGGCATGGGGCCCGGTTACGAGCACGGCGGTTACGTGCTCCCCTATGCCCCCTTCGTCGCTCCGCCGCTCAAGGCCATGCCCGCGGTGGAGGAGGCCCTCACGGAGCTGGGCCTCAACGCCAACGTCCAGCGCACGCTGCGGCCCCACGCGCCGGAGCTGCAGCTCCTCATGCCTCGCAGCCGCCTGGACCTCCATGGCGATGCCGCCCGCCGCAAGGCCGAGGTGACGCGGGAGCTGGGCGAGGAAGGCGAGTCCCTCTTGGGCGCCCTGGCCGGCGCCGCCGCGCAGCACGAAGCCAGTGATGCCTTCTTCAAGGCGGGCCCCGCCCTGCCACCGGACGGCTTCTTCGAGGGCTGGGGCCTGAAGAAGCTCATCAGGGCCCATCCCGGCCTGGAGACGCCGCCCCGCCTCGCGGGAGACAGCGCTTCGGTGTCCCTGGTGCGGGGGCTATTGCCCTTCGTCACCCACCTGGACCGTCCAGAGGCGCCCCTGGCGCTGACTCGGGCCATGTCCCAGGTGCTGTCGGCGCCTTCCTACTTCCCCGGGGGCCATGAGGGCCTGCGCGAGCTGCTCGCCCGCCGCGTGGCGGAGCTGGGCGGAGACGTGCTCGGGCGCGACAACCCGACGGGCTTCATCGTGGAGGAGCTGGCCTTCGACGGCAGCAAGTTCGCGGGCATGAAGCTGATGCGCTCGGACACCATGTACCGCGCGTCCTGCCTGGTGGCGGCCACGGACGCGGGCGCGCTGCGGCGGCTGGTGACGGACAAGAAGCACCACCGCGGCTTGCTGGAGCACCTGGACCAGTCCAACACCAAGGCGCTGCTCTTCACCGTGAACTGGGTGGTGCCGGAGTCGGCGCTGCCCCGCGGCCTGGGCGAACTGGCCCTGCTGGACACGGGGGACGCGGAGCTGGGGCCCGTGCTGATCCAGGTCCACCCCGCGCGCGCGGCGCCGGCGCACGGCGGCAAGGAGGCCAAGGCGACGGAAGGGCTGCGCGTGGTGTGCGCGGGCGCCTTCGTCCCGGCCTCGGCGCGGGATCTGGGCGAGGAGCACCTCCAGGGCCTCGCGACGCGCATCGATGAGCACCTGGACGCGCTGATGCCCTTCACGGCCCAGTACCGCGTGCTGCGCTCGGCCCCCTACCTGGACGCCAGCGGAGTCCGTGGCAGCCGGCTGATGCCGCACCCCTTGTTCAGCTTCGAGTCGGAAGCCATCCTGGGCGTCACGGGTTTGACTCAGCGCACGCCGGCCAAGAACATCCTGCTCGCCAACCGCGAAGTCCTCCCCGGGTTGGGGCTGGAAGGCGAGCTGCTCGCGGGCATCCGGGCCGCACGGCTGGTGCAGGATATGTTGAAGAAGAAGGATCCGCTCAAGGGCTGATCCTGGATCTAAGGCTGGATTTCCAGGCCGTTATCTGGCAGGTTCCGCCGCTCTTTTATTCGGCAGGCGTCCAACGCCCCAGTTTTCAAGGAGTTAGAGGTCATGGCGTGGAAGTGTGACTTGTGTGGCAAGCGTCCGCTGGTGGGTAACAACGTCAGCCACGCGAACAACAAGACCAAGAAGCGGACCCTGCCGAATCTCCAGAAGATCCGGGCCAGCGTTCAGGGCAGCACCCAGCGCGTTCTCGCGTGCACCCGCTGCATCAAGGCGGGCAAGGTGACGAAGGCCGCTTGAGGTTCTCTCGCTCGAGGGAGGGCATGACGCGCGTCTCACCAGCGCGACTGCCCCCCACGAGCGGTTTCATTCCGTGCGGACGCCGCATCCCTGCTTGGCTTTCGAGCAGCGCGGTGGTTCGCCGGTGGCATGACGTATTGGCCGCCATTCGTGCGGTTCGTACCGTATTCCTCTTCAGGGAAGCGGTGTGAGCCGTCGCGGACGCCTTGCGGGTACGCATCCTGGCGAGCCTGTCTTGAGCCCGTGGCCTCACCCCCAGCGCTGAACCTCGCGGACCTGGGGTGAATGTCTCGCCGTCAACTGGCGCGAGGTGTCCAGTCGTTCTAGGTAAGCTGACACCGTGAGCAGCGTCAATCTGATGGCCCGTGAAGTGGCCGCGAAAATCGTTTTCTACGGACCGGGCCTTTCCGGGAAGACGACCTCGCTGAGGAAGATCTACGAGACTGTCCGCCCCGCACACCGCGGCGAGATGATGTCCATCGCCACGGAGGGGGACCGGACGCTCTTCTTCGACTTCCTCCCCGTGAAGGTGGAGCGCGTGGGCGACTGCTCCGTGCGACTGGCGCTCTACACCGTGCCGGGCCAGGTCTTCTACAACGCCACCCGCAAGCTGGTGCTCCAGGGCGCCGACGGTGTGGTCTTCGTGGCGGACTCGCAGCCGGAGGCCATGGACGCCAACCGCGAGTCCCTGGCCAACCTGGAGGAGAACCTCTTCGAGCACGGCATCCGCCTGGACCGCTTCCCACTGGTGATGCAGTGGAACAAGCGGGACCTGGACGGCGTGCTGCCGGTGGAGGTGCTCCGCAAGGAGCTCAACCCCCGAGGCGTCCCGGAGCTGGAGACGTCCGCCGCCAATGGCCGTGGGGTGCTCGACACGCTCAAGGCCATCACCCGGCTGGTCATCAAGGACCTGCGCGCCAAGCGCATCGTCCCGCCGCCCCGCCCCACCGCGAGCGCACAGCCCGCGGGCCTGGAGGCCCAGCTCACCCAGCACCTGCAGCACCGGCAGCAGCCCGGCGCCGTCGCGTCCCAGCCGGTGCAGGGGGGCGGCCCGGTGCCTCGCGTGGCCCCGGTGGCCGTCATGCCGCCTCCGCGTGTGGAGCCGACGCCCATCCCCGCGCCCCAGCCCGGACCGAAGCTGCTGGGCGCCGCCAGCGCCCTGGCGCCGGGCGACATGTTCGACCATGCTCGCGCCGCCGAGGCCGCGTTCATGACGGGGGACTACGCCACCTGCGTCACCGCCTGCACCGACGCCATCCGGCGCGCGCTGGCCTTCGCGGGCGAGGGCTCCCTGGGGCAGCAGGCCTTCCTGCTCCGCGTGGACGGCGCCGACCTGCTCCGGCTCCAGGGGCTGGCCACGCAGCAGCACCTGCGCGTGGACGACGCCGCCTTCTCCCTGTACGTGATGATGCAGGTCTTCATCCGCCTCAACGCGGTGGGCCTGCCCAACGGGGAGTAGCCTCCGCCCCGGTCAGCGCGGGAAGACGAGCTGCAGCAGCCCCATGCGCTGCAGCTTCGCCAGCGTCTTCAGCGTCTCCAGCTCTCGCGCTGGACTGGCCAGCACCAGCGTGGACACGTCCCAGGTGCCATTCACCAGCCCGGCAATCTGCCGCTCCTCGGGCTTGAGCAGCGCCTGCCCCTGCGGGTCGTGAATCATGACGGGCACCATCAGGGGCGGCATGTCCGAGTAGAGCGCCGCCACGTGCTCGCGCTGCACCAGCCGGGCGAATTCGCGCACGCGCCGGTCCGCCGGGTCGCTGGCCAGCAAGGACGCACAGACGATGCCCGCGGCGTCGTACTGGCCCTCGCGCATCAGCACCGCGCCCTTCTCCAACATCTCCGCCACCGGGTCCGCCTCCACCTGCGGCGCCCCGTCCACCTCCACCAGCTTCGACCGCAACAGCTCGTGCACGCGCCGCGTCACGGAGGAGCGGGACACGCCCATGGACAGGCGCAGCCGTCCCAGGTTCTGCGGCGACGTGCACAGCCCCAGGATGATCCGGTGCATCAGGGGCTGGCTCGGGCTCGGCGGCGCCAGCGCGCGCACGCTGAGCGCGTCGATGGGCAGCGCCTTGTCCACGTCGGGCTGCTCATCCACCCACCGGAGCGATTCGAAGAGCAGCTCGCGGATGCCCATGTCGGACGGCACCCAGTCCTCACCGGAGCGGTCCGCGTCCTCCGTCCAGTGGAAGGTGCCGCGACCGGCGATGGTCAGGTCCGTCATCGCGGCGAACAGCTCCTCACGGCCCAGGTCCCGAATCCACCGCGCCTGGATGCCGTGGATGTCGAACGCGGCGTCCACGTCCGGCGTGCGCGCCAGCTCGTCGAAGCCCGCCAGCACCTTCGTCCCCGACGCCAGCTTGGACAACGTGAGCAGCCGCGCGACGCGTCCACGCAGTCCTTCGGCGGCGGTGGCTCCCACCTGGCCGGAGAGAAGGAAGAGCTTGCGCTCGCCGGCCTCCCAGGAGAGCTGGAGCGTCCCCGTCTTGCGGGAGCTGTCCAGCCATTGAAGGAACTCGGGAAGCGGATAACTGAAGAGGTCACCGTGGAGGGCCATGCGTGTCGGATTCGAGGATACAGTCCCCAGCCGTGCGCGTCGCGCTCCTGTTCATCGATGGTGTGGGGATTGGCCGGAAGGACCCGGCCGTGAATCCGCTCGCCCACCGGGAACACCTGCTATCCCACTTCGAGGACGCCCCCAGCCCGCCCCTCCCCTACGGAGGCCGCTGCATCCCCACGGACACCACCTTCGGTGTCCCCGGCCGGCCCCAGTCCGCGTCCAATCAGACGGCCATCCTGACGGGAGACCCGGCCCCCGCCCTGCTGGGCCGCCACGTGCTCGGCTACCCCAACGCGCCGCTGCGGGGGTTGATGGCGGACCGCTCCATCATCCGGAGGCTGGGCGCGGCGGGCCGCACCGCCACCTTCGCCAACGCCTATCCCGCCCCCTACCTGGACGCGCTGGAGGTCCCCCGCCGGCCCAGCACCTCCCCACCCGAGCTCGTCCTGTCCCCGGAGTCGCGCCGCAAGGTGAAGCCCTCCGCCTCCAAGCTGGCCTTCGCCGCGGGGGGCATCCCCCTGCGGACGCTGGATGACGCCCGCGCCGGGGACGGGCTCACCCACGACATCACCGGCGCCAGCGCCCGTGCCTACGGACTGCCCGCGCCAGCGCGCACGCCCGAGGAGGCCGCCGCCGTGTTCTGGGCCATTGCTTCAGGCGCGGACTTCACCTTCTTCGAGCACTACCTGGCGGACGAGGCCGGCCACGCCCAGGACTGGATGGCCGCCCTGGCCGCGCTGGACGCGTTCGACGCCTTCACCCGCGCGTTGGTGGCCACGCGCCCCGCCGACGCCCGGGTGCTCGTCTGTAGCGACCATGGCAACGTGGAAGACCTCTCCACTCGGGGACACACGCTTCACCCCGTGCCCGTGCTCTACTTCGGCCCGCCCGCGCCCGAGGTGGAGTCCTTCTCCACCGTGGCCGATGTCGGACGCGCGGTGGTTCGCTGGTTGGGTGCGGAGTGAGTCAGGAGTCACCAGCAACGAAAGGCCGTCGCGGCAGTCCCGGCTGGGCAGCGGTGCTGCTCGGCCTGAGTCTGCTCACCGGCTGCTACGCCTCCCAGAGCGCCCGCGTGCTCGTCAGCAAGGGCACCGGCGCCGGCATCGACGTCGAATACCAACCGCGCGACACCGAAGCGGCCGTGCAGGTGAAGCTCGCCGTCGAGCGCGCCATTCCCCGCCTCCAGCGCTGGGGCACCTTCGACGACACCGTCACCATCGTCGTTCACCCCAACCACGCGGCGCTGGAGCGGGCCGCCAACCGCCCGGGGCATGACTTCCTCCGTGCCTGGGCGCGCTACGAGCAAATCGAGCTGCAGAGCCCTCGGACCTGGACGGCCCGAGGCGCCAGCCAGGGCCAGGTGGACGAACTGCTGCTGCACGAGCTCACCCACAGCCTGATGTACCAGGTGGCCTCGGACCGGCTCGGCTGGACACGCAAGCGGATTCCCCTCTGGTTCCGCGAAGGCATGGCCTCCTACACCGCCGAACAGGGCTACCGCGTCGCCAGCCTGGACGACCTGGAGCGCTACTGGCGCCAGCACCCCGACACCGACCCCTTGTCGCAAGCCGACGCGCTCTACCAGTCCGACAGCGGCGTCGTGTATGGCGCCGCCCACCACGCCTTCACCTTCCTGGCGCGCCGCTATGGCGAGGACACCATCCGGAAGGTGCTGCGCGGAATGAGCCAGGGCCCGGACTTCGACAGCGCCTTCCAGCGTGCCGTGGGCGTCACCCAGGAGCGCTTCCTCCAGGACTTCCGCCGGTACGTGCGCCTGCGCGGCTTCAAGGGCGCCAGGCAGCTCCACCCGGCGCGCCCCCGGCCTGCGGGCCCCATGCCTGTCGCCCCCTCACCTGCCCCGGAGTAAGGCGCGGCTGGGGCGCGGAGGCGCGCGGCTACGGCTTCGCCGCCGGGGATTCCAGCGCCGCCGGGCTGGTGAGAATCGGCGGGCGGTCCTTCCCCTCCATGGTGCGCTGGAGCTCCAGTTCCTGCAGCAGCATGGCCGGCGCCACGGTGGACACCGGGACGTTGCCACTCTCCGCGCCGCAGAAGCCGTTGAAGACGCCGGGCTTCTGCCCCGAGGCGAGGATGCGGTTCACCGCCGACAGCGGCGTGCCCACGATTTCCACGCCGCGCACCAGCGTCTCCTTCCCCGTCTTCACATCCACCCGGTACACCATGCGCGGCACGCCCTTGAAGGCCTGGTAGCCGTAGCCGGACGTGTTGGTGTTGCCCCCGGTGATGTCGCGGATGATAAGGCCAAACGGCTTGCCCTGACGCTTCGCCTCGGCAATCAGACGCTTCTTCAGCTCCGCGTCGCTCACGCCGTTCGTGCTCTCCACCATCAGGTTCGCCATGCGCGCCACCGGCTTCAGGTTGCCCTGGCTGCGGCCGTGGCCGTTCGACTGGAGGAAGCCCTCCACCGGCCGGCGCCCCTGGAGGTAGTTGCGCAGCACGCCCTTCTCCACCAGCGTCACCCGCTGGCCGCGCACGCCCTCCTCGTCGAAGAGGTAGTAGCCGTTGAGTGGCTCGTTCTGGAGCACGCGCCGCGTCGGGTCGTCGTGGATGGAGATGAACGACGGCAGCACCTGCTTGCCCACCTGGCCCTTGAACGTCTTGCCCTCGTTGTCACCTTCCTGCCGATCTCCCTCCAGCCGGTGCCCCACCGCTTCGTGGAAGAGCACCCCGGCCGCTTCCGGCGCGAGGATGGCGGGCCCCGTGTACGGGTCGATGGCGGGCGCCGCGCGCAGGGCCAGCAGCTCCTGGATGACGTCATCCGCCGCCTTGTTCAGGCGCGCCACGTCCGGCAGCCCCGCTTCGGTGGGCACATAGAAGTTGCGCGAGTTGTCCAGGAGCTGCCCGTCCGGCGCCCGGGTGACGGCGGAGACATGCAGGCCGTACAGCGTCTCCTCGGTGATGATGCGGCTGCCTTCCGAGGACACGAACAGCCGCGTCACCTTGTCCTTGGTGACGCGCACCTCCGAGTCGAACAGCTCCGGGTGCGCGTTGAAGCGCGCCGACACGTCGCGGGCCACCTTCACCCAGCGCTCGCGGTCGAACGGAGCCTCCACCGGCGGATCCACGTGCTTCACCGGCTTCTCGCGCGTGAAGGACGGCGGACGCTTCGGGTTCTCCACCGCGTAGACGTCCTCGCCCTTCTTCTTCAGGTACTGGAACAGCGCGGACTTGTACTTCTCATCGGTGATGAGCCACAGCGAGGTGCGCAGCGCCAGCGGCGAGTCGTCCAGCGGGCCTTCCTTGCGCGACACATAGCTGGTGCCCTTGGTCGAGAAGCTGAACTCCAGCCCCTCCGCCACCGAGCTGTCGAAGTCGTAGTCACCGACGCGCACGTCGACGTACAGCTTCCGCTCGCGGTAGCCGTCGTCCATGAACAGTGCCCCATAGCGCGCGGAGATCGCGTGCTGCTCGTAGTCCTTGAGCTGGTAGCTCATGAAATACGGGGGTTCGTGGTTCTGCATCTTCAGCTGCTGGTGGTTGCGCGCCAGCTCAGCGGACATCGCCTCGAGCAGCTTCACGCGCGCATCCGGCACGGGCGCCGCCGCCGTCAGCAGCGCCGAGAGTGCCAGCAGGGGAAACACGGTTCGAAGGAGGGATTGCACGGCCCCGACACTAGCCCATCCCTTCCACGATACGAGCAGCTCCACGCTCACGGATGCCGCGAAGGCGGAATCCGTGAACGAGGGGCCCCCCGCCCGGAGGGTCGGTTTCCGAGCGGGCGGCGAATGACCGTCAGGCCTTCGTCACTTTCTCACGACCCTTGCTGACACCCTTGGTGGCGTTGCGCGTGTCGACGACGACCTTCGCGCGGTCCACCACCATGGCGTAGTCGATGTCCGAGTGGTCCGTGAGGATGAGGACCGCGTCGTACTGGCCCAGCGTCTCCGGCTTCAGCGGAACGGACTTCAGCTCCATGTTGAAGCCATGGCCCTTGTGCAGCTCGGGGACGTACGGGTCGTGGTACGACAGCTCCGCGCCCTTCTCCGCCAGCAGCGTCATGACGCGCAGCGACGGACTCTCACGCATGTCGTCGATGTCCTTCTTGTACGCCGCCCCCAGGCAGAGGACCTTCGCGCCGTTGAGCGTCTGCTTGTTCTTGTTGAGCGCCTCCATCGTGCGCTGCACCACGTAGTACGGCATCTGCCAGTTCACCTCGCCGGCCAGCTCGATGAACTTGGTGTGGAACTCGTACTCGCGCGCCTTCCACGTCAGGTAGAACGGGTCGATGGGGATGCAGTGCCCACCGAGCCCCGGGCCCGGGAAGAAGGGCATGAAGCCGAAGGGCTTGGTGCTCGCGGCCTGGATGGCCTCCCACACGTCCACGCCCATGCGGTCGCAGAGCATCTTCATCTCGTTGACCATGGCGATGTTGACGCAGCGGAAGATGTTCTCCAGCAGCTTGGTCAGCTCCGCCACGCGGGTGGAGGACACCAGCACCACTTCCTTCAGCGCGCTGCCGTAGAGGGCCGCGGCCACCTCGCAGCACTCAGGCGAGTAGCCACCGACAATCTTCGGAATCGTCTTGGTGTTGAAGCTCTTGTTTCCCGGGTCCTCGCGCTCGGGGCTGAAGGCCAGGTAGAAGTCCTTGCCGGCCTTGAGGCCGTTCTTCTCCAGCAGCGGCTTGAGCACCTCCTCCGTCGTCCCCGGGTACGTGGTGGACTCCAGGATGAAGAGCTGTCCAGGGCGCACGTGCGGCGCGAGCGCCTCCCCCGTCTGGATGATGTAGCTCATGTCCGGCTCACGCGACGCGGTGAGCGGCGTGGGCACGCAGATGATGACGCAGTCCATGTCCTTCGCCTTGGCGAAGTCCGTGGTGGCCTTCAGCTTGCCCGACTTGCTCAGCTCCGCCAGCGGAGCGCCGGGGATGTGCTTGATGTAGCTCTCCCCCTTCTCGATTTTGTCGATCTTCCGCTTGTCGACGTCGAGCCCCATGACGGGGAAGCCCGCCTCCGCGAACGCCATCCCCAGCGGAAGACCGACATAGCCAAGCCCGACAACACCCACCCTCGCGTCCCGCTTCTTGATGCGATCCAGAAGCGGGCTGCTCACCATCACCCTCATCGTCCTCACCTCTCCTGATGCGACGTGCCGTTAAGACGGTCACGCCCCGACCCGACACTCAGCGGAAAACGACCACCCACCTCAACCACGCCGGAGGCGTCACCTGCCCCCGGAACTCCACCGCCAGCGACGGCACCACCCGCCCGTACCCTGGCGAATACTTCGACGGCACCAAGCGCGCCGTCAGTCCCTTCTCCAGCACCACCCAGGCGAGCGGGGCCCCTTCCGGCCCCAGCTCCACCACGAGCGGCTCGAACGACACCGGCTCCTCCATCACACGACCCGCGCGTGACAGGACCTGCACTTGAGGCGACACCACTCGCGCCTGTTCATCTGGCAGATGGAATCTGCCCACCACGTCATGCCGGCCCGTGCCCACGAAGCGGTCACGTCCGGCCAGCGCGCGCTCGCCCCGGTCCAGCCGGAACGTGCGCTCGATTCCCACGGGCGCGGGCAGCCGGCGGTAGCCGTCATGCCGCACCAACAGCCTGTCCACCGACTTCCCCGGCAGGAAGGCCACCACCCGCGCCCGAGCCTCCTCCGGCAGCGCGAACAACCGCGCCGAATCCAGGGGCGCCTGCTCCGCGCCATCCACCTGCACCGTGTTGTGCGCGGCCGTTCCGCGGAACCAGTTCCGCAACGCGGGCTCTCGCGTATAGGTGCCGGTGCCCGGATCCACGATGACGGGACGCCCGTCGACGTGGAGTTCGAATGAGAGTTTGTCGTTGTGGCTGTGTCCCCCGACACCGCCTTGTCCCTGCTTGCCGGCGCTGACAGTGATAACGACACCCGCGCCGCGCAAGATGTGAAAACCACCCTCCGGAAAGCTCACCGACACGGGCTCCGGCGCGGGCGCGAGCGCGGCGAAACGCGCCTGCCCGGCGCGCCCCAGCAGCCACGCGGCCTCGTCCACGAACTCGCCGCCGCCCAGGCACGCATCGCCGAAGAGCGCCGCGCCCAGCCCCACCAGATAGCCGTGCGCGTTGTCCTCGCGATCGCGCAGCGGGAAGACGCGGCCGGAGTCGTTGTCACCAATCTGTGGCGCCAATCCCTGCTCGGAACACCACGCCCGCACGGCGTGGAACATGCGACGCAGCCGGGACTCGTACCTGGGCCCCAGTGGCACACCCGCGCCGCGCGCGGCGAGGTACGCCAGCGTGAACAGCTCCACGGACAGGCGATGATAGGGAATGGAGCCCTCGAAGGACGTGCCCTCGAGGTGCACCTGCTGCTCCATCTGTTCGCGCAGCCCTCCCACCGCCAGCGACACCTGCCGCGGCGCGCCCGGCAGCTCCGGGAAGAGCAGGCCCACCACCAACAGGCCCACGTAGTTGGAGACCAGGTGGTTGTTGGGCACCGCGCCGCGATCCTCCAGGTGGGCCTCCACCCAGGCGGAGTGCTCGGCCAGCGCGCTCAGCACCGGCACCAGGAACTCCGGCCGGGCCACCGCGGGCGCGGCGGAGAACATGGCCAGCGCCTGCGCCAGGTTCGCGGCGCGCAGCGCCACCTCCATGGCGCACGTCCAGTGCACGCCCTGCCCCACGGGGTTCGCCTGGAGGAAGTCCAACACCTGCGCCACGAAGGCATCCGCCAGCCGCGCGCGCGCGTCAGCGGCCGTCTCGACCCAGTAGCCCTGCCCCAGCGCCACGACGCTGTCGAGCCGGCCCATCACCCACGGGTACTTCGGGTCGCTCCCCGTCACGGCGAGCGACAGGCGCTCCACGGGCTCCACCGGATAGCGGTGACCACTCACCGGATCCAGGGACCAGTCCACGGGACGGCCCTCGCCGAAACGCACCGGGGTGCCGAAGACGTCCCACTCCTGGCGAAGCGCGGCCTGGGCACGGGCCCGCGCGCGCTCCAGGCCACCGGGCACCGAGGCGAGCGCCTCCAACACCGACGCGCGCTGAGAGACTTCACACCAGATGCGTGAGCTGCGCTGGCCCAGCGCCAGCTCCACCAGCTCCACGCCATCCGTCGCGCCGTAGCACTCGAGGAGCTGCACCTCGTCCGCGCGCTCGCGCCGACGATAGAGGGCCTGCCGCGCCACACCTTGGACACGCCGCACAGCGCTGCGCGCCAGTCCGCCTGGTGCAAGTCGAGCGATCGCCGCGTAGTAATCGAGAGTCCCCATTCGCCCCTTCCGCCACCCGTGACGGATGCCGTTAGCAAGTGCCTGGCCAGGAGCTATTTCTTAAGAGTTGAGCAGGGTTGCGCGGCGCCTCCGTACCCCCTGACGGTAAAAAGTGGGGGGCTCACACGCCCTGAAGGGAAAAGGATTTCCGATTCGCGGGCGTCCGGCGCCCTCCCTGGGCAGTGTTGCGGCGCGTGCGTGGCGTGCCCATACCTTCCCGCGTGCTGGCAGGTGCTTGGACGGGGTGGCGCATCGGCGACGAGTCCGATGCAGGGGTGGAACAGGCGCTCGCGGAGGTTGCCGAGCGTGCCTTCCGCTGTGGTGCGCGTGCGGGATTGGAGTCCCTGGTACGCGAGGCCCAGCGGATGACGGGCGCCTCCGGAGCGGCGTTCTATGACGGACGCGTCTGCGTCGCGGCGACCGGGGTCGTTACGGCCACGCGCGGCCGAGGAAGGATGCGTCGTCGGCCGGCCCTGCTGGTGTGGCCCGAACGGCTCACCGGCCGGGAGGCGCGGGTGCTCGCGCGAATGTCGGCGTTCGGCGCCGTGCTGCTCGCGGCGCATGCCCGGGAGTCGGACGCGGCGGCGCGGCACGTGCAGTTGCTGAAGGCGCAGCGGCGATTGGAGCGGCGGGTGGTGAACCAGGAGCACCGGCGCTCCCGGGCGTCACACGACCTCAGGACACCGTTGATGGTCATCAAGGGATACGTGGACATGATGCTGAAGGGAACGGCGGGCGGGCTGACAGCCCCCATCCAGCGCTACCTGGAGCGGCTGCGCCGCTCGGCGGACGACCAGAGCGCCATCATCGAGCGCCGGCTGGCGAAGGTGCAGGACGAGGGCGTGGAGGACCTGCGCCCCATGCTTCGCACGGCCTTCATCCCCGCCACGCGCGGCCAGCGCGCCGTGGACACGACGATGACGCTCCCGGACCGGCCCGTGGCCGTTCCGGGCCCCCGCGATGACGTTGAGCTGCTGGTGCGCTCGCTGGCCCGCGCGGTGGCGGCGTCGGGCGCGCCCGCGGCGGTGCGCGTGGAAGCCGCGGGGGACGCGGGCGTGTGGCAGCTGCGCGTCAACATCCGCGGCGGCAAGCCGTTGCCGGAGAAGACTGTCACGCTGCTGCGGCACCTGACGCAGCGGCTGCGGGGGGGCCTCTCGTTGCCGGAGGAGACCGGCAACGGCTGGGTGGTCCACCTGCCGGTGGATGACACCGTGCCCGTAGCGCCTCACGAGTCGTGAGGCGCGGCGCCGTCAGGACACGGGCAGCAGCTGGCGCACCAGCTCCAGCAGGCGGCCTCGCTCCACCTCGCGCTTGACGAGGTACCCGTCCGCGCCCGCCTCCAGACCGGCGGCGCGGTCCTCGGGACTGTCGAGCGACGTCACCAGGATGATGGGCGTGCGGTGCAGCTGTGGGTGCGACTTGATTCGCCGCGCCAGCCCCACGCCGTCCAGCCGGGGCATCTGCCAGTCGCTGACCACCAGCTGGCAGGGCGTGCGCTCCAGGATGCCCCACGCCTCTTCGCCGTCCGCCGCGGTCACCACCGGGTAGCCGGCAATCTCCAGCAGCGACTTCATGGCGAAGCGCGTGGTGAGCGCGTCGTCACACACGAGGATGCGAGGCCGCGCCGTCTCGCGAACCACCGAGCGCGTCTCCGGCCGCGCCGCGCGCACCAGCTCCGCCGCGTTGAGCACCGGTACCACGCGGCCGTCGTCCAGCACCGCCGCGCCCGCCAGGTGCCGCACGCCCTTGAGGTGGCGCCCCAGCGAGCGGACGACAATCTCCTGCTGCCCCACCACCTCGTCGATGGCGTACAGCACCTTGTCCTCGCCCACCGTCAGCAGCGCGGCGGCCTGCACCTTCCCGGAGTCCAGCGCCAGCGGCAGCCGGGGCAGGCCAATGGCCTCCGCCAGCGGCAGGAACGTGAGCTGCTCCCCGTCCAGCCGCGCCACCACGCGGCCCGCGACGGTGCCCACGTCGTCCGGGTTCAGCCGGAGGATGCGATTCACGCTGTCGGAGGGAATGGCGGACACCGTGGTGCCCGTGCGCACGAGCAGTCCCAACGCCGCGGCCAGCGTCAGCGGCAGGTCCACGGTGAAGCGCGTACCCCGGCCCGCCGTGAAGGCCACGTCCACCGAGCCCTGGAGGCGCTGCGCCGTCGCCTGCACCACGTCCAGGCCCACGCCCCGCCCGGACGTCGCCGACACCTGCTCCCGCGTGGAGAAGCCTGGCTGGAAGATGAGCCGCGCCGCCTGCGCGTCCGACAGCTTCTCCGCCTCATCTGCCGACAGCAGCCCCCGCCGCACCGCCGTGGCGCGCACCCGGCTGGGTGACAAACCGGAGCCGTCATCCTCCACCACCACCGCGATGCGCGAGCCCCGAGGCTCCACCCTTACCGTCAGGCGCCCTGCTTCGGGCTTGCCCGCGGCCCGCCGCTCCTCGGTGGACTCCAGGCCGTGGTCGATGGCGTTGCGCACCAGGTGCAGCAGCGGGTCCTTCAGCGCGTCGAGGATGCGCCGGTCCAGCCGGACCTCGCCGCCCGAAAGCTCCAGCGTCACCTGCTTGTCCAGCCGCGCGGACGTCTCACGCACGGTGCGCCGCAGCGGCTCCAGCACCTGCGAGGCCGGCACCATGCGCAGGTCGCGCAAATCATCGCGCGCCACCTGGGCCACCAGCGTGAGCTGCTCACCGTCGCGGTGCGACTCCTTCGTCAGCTCCAGGAGCTGCTTCTGCAGTCCGCGCATCTGCGTCACGCCCGCGCGGAGCGGCTCCAGCGCGGGACCGCCGCCCGCCATCGCGAGCTGCGACGACGCGCGCTCCAGGTGCATCAGCACCTCGCGCATGCCGTCCATCAACACGCGGTGCGCCGCGCCACGCCGCGTCTGCTGCGCGCGGCCGGCCAGGAGCAGCTCCACCTGGAGCGCGATGGACTCCAGCGTCTTCACCGACACGCGCACCGTCTGGTCCGCCGGTCCGCGGGACTCTGTCGTGGCCGCGGCCCCCGCGGGTCCCTGCGCCGCCGCGCTTTCCACGGGCGCGGGCGACGGCGACGCGCGCAGCGAATGGACGGCGCGGGCCACCGCCCCCGCTCCACCCTCGGCCTCCAACGCCGTCCGCAGGTCCACCAGCGTTCCAGCCACGTCCGATGCGGCCACCCCCGCGGAGTCACCGCCCGGCTCCATGCGCGTGAAGCCCAACGCCGCGGCCTCCGCCAGCGTGGCCACCTTCTGCGCCCCGGCGGACTCGGCGGACGCCTTCAACGCGCGGGCCCGCTCCACCGCCGTGCGAACCACCGCCGCCCGGTCCGGCACATCCGGCGAGCACAGCGCGCTCAACCCCGCTTCGAGCAGGTCCAACACCTCCAGCCCCTGCGCGGCCGCGCCCGAGGCCGCCGTCTGGGGGACGGCCTCCGCGGACTCGTGGCCCAGGGCGGCCAGCAGCGAGGCCAGTCCCTCCACCACGGGCGACTGTCCGGCGTCGCCACGGGCCATGGCGCCTTCGATGGCGGAGAGGCCGCGCAGCATGGCCTCCACCGTGTCGCGGGGCAGCCGCTCCTCCTGGTTGAAGGTGGCCAGCCCGTCCTCGATGGCGTGCACCACCTGCTCGATGTCGTCCAGGCCCAGGCTGGCCGCGGAGCCCTTGAGGCTGTGGACCAGCCGCTTGAGCGACGGGAGCAGGTCCGGCTCACGCCCCTGCGCCGGGCCCTCCAGCCCCAACACCTTCGACCCGATGGCCTGAATCTGCTCGCGCGTCTCCGCGGAGAACACCGGCCAGATGCTGCGCAAGAGCTGAGGATCCATGGCGCGTGCCTACTCCCCTTCGGGCCGCGTGGCGGACGGGCCCCCGAGCTGCTCCAGGTCCAACACCGTCAGCCGGTCCGGCGTGAGGAACAAGAAGGGCCCGGGCGGAGGCTGGGACAGCTCCGCCTTCGGCAATTCCTTGCGCCCTTCGACGGACTCCGCCGCCAGCCCGAACCCCTCTTCACTGTCATCCGCCTCGACCACCACGACCTTGCTGAGGTCCGACATGCCGCCCCCCTCCAGCCCCAGGAGCTGGCGCAGGTCCAACACCGGCACCACGCGCGAGCGGCTCACCAGCGCCCCCAGCACGTGCCGGGGAGCACCGGGCAGCGAGGCGATGCCGCGCGCTTCAATCACGTGGTCCACGTGCTCGATTCGCACCGCATAGCGTTCGCCGCCCACCTGGAAGGCCAGCACGGAGAGCACCTCCTGGCGCTCCTCGTGGCGGGATTCGGCCAGGGCCCGGGCGCGGGCGCTGAGCACCTCGCGACGCTTCTCGGGGCTCACCCCCTGCTTGCCGTCCAGCAGCGAGTGCGCCTCGGTGAGCTGGCGTCGCAGCCCGGCGGAGTCAATCTTGGCGTCATCCTTCGACATGCGCTCAGTACCGGGTCGCGGGGAGCTTCAGGATGTCGCGCACCTTCGAACGAAGGTCGTCCACGGACACCGGCTTGTTGAGGAAGGCGCTGGCACCCACCAGCTTGCCCTTCTGCCGGCTCGCGTCGTCCTTCAGCGACGTGAGCATCATGAAAGGGGTGTCGTGGAGTTGCCGGTCCGCGCGGATCGCCGCGCACAGCGCGAAGCCATCCATCTCCGGCATCTGCACATCCGAGATGATGAGGTCCGGCTTGAGCTCCCGCGCCTTGGTCAGTCCAATCGCGCCATTCGGAGCGTCGAAGAACTCCAACCCCCACCCCATCAGGTACACCTGAAGAAGGTTGGTGATGGTCTTCGTGTCTTCGACGATGAGCACCTTTGCGTTCATAACTGGTACCTACCCACCAGGTCCGAGAACCGTTTCGAGAGATTGGTCAGGTTGCCTGACACCTGTTCGATGCGCCGGGTGCTCTCCACTGAGTCTCCCATGGCGGATGTCAGCTCGCTCATGGCCGTGGAAATCTGCTCCACGCCAATGGTCTGCTGACGCGTGTTGCCGGCAATCTGCCGCGCCGCGCCCGACGACTCGCGGATGACCTCCGACAGGCCCAGGATGGTCGTCCCCGCTTCGCGAGCCAACTCCATGGCCGACTGCGCCCGGCGGCTGCCTTCCTCCGTGGCGCTGACGGCCTGCCTCGTCCCCTTCTGCACTTCGTTGAGCAGGCCGCGCACCTGCTCCGCGGCGATGCGGGACTGCTCCGCCAGCGTGCGCATCTCCGTGGCCACCACCGCGAAGCCCCGGCCATGCTCCCCGGCCTTCGCCGCTTCAATGGAGGCATTGAGTGCCAGCAGGTTGGACTGCTCGGCCACGTCCTTCACCGTGCCGATGATGTCGCCAATCTGCATGGTGCGCTCGCTGAGGTCGGTGATGGACAGGGCAATGGCCTTCACCTGTTCGCCCAGCTTCTCCATGCCGGAGACGCTCTCGCTGACGACCTGCTGCCCCTCCGCGCTGAGGGCTTCGGACTTCTGCGTCTGGGAGATGACCGAGTCCGCGTAGGCCGTGGCCTGCTTGGACGTCTGGGCAATCTCCGCCACCGTGGTGCTCGTCTCATTGATGGCGGAGGCCTGCTGGTGGGCCATGGCCGACTGCTGCGTGGAGGTGGCCAGCACGCCCGCCGCCTCGCGCTCCATCTCCGCCGCCGCGCCGCGCAGGTCCTGCAGCAGGTGGGAGAGCGCGTCCGTCATCACCGCGAAGCTGCGCGCCACGTCGCCAATCTCGTCCGAGCCCTGGAGGTCCACCTGCTGGCGCAGGTCTCCCGCCGCGATGCCCGCCGCCGCGCGCGCCAGCCGCTCCAGCGGCACCACGAGCATCCCGGACACCAGCCATGCCGCCACCATGCAGGCCACCAGCACGAGCAGGCTGATGATGGCCGTGAAGCGCGTGGCCTCCCGCAGCGTCTGGCTCAGCCCCTCCTCATGGAGCGCCAGTTGGAGGGTGCCCAGCTGCGCGGTGGAGCCCGCCGCGAGCACGGACGTCGTCGTCTCCACCAGGCCCGTGCCCTTCACGGACCTGCGGCGGAGCACCGAGGCATCGCCTTCGACGGAGGCCGGAGCCTGCGCCTCGCCGACGTAGCGCTCCGCGGCGGCCTCGCCCAGGAGGACGCCGTCCGCGTCGTGGACGCGGACATACGCGACCTCGGGCCCCAGGCTCAGCGCGCCCTGCACCAACTCCTGCAGCCGCTCCGGGTCGCGCCTCGCGCTCAGCATGGGCGCCAGCGTCTTCGCCAGCTCCACGCTCACCGAGTTGGCTCGGCGGGACAGGTCGTTGCGAAGCGCGTCGCCCATCTGCATCCACGTCGTGGTGATGAGGATGACGGCCACCAGCCCCCCCGTCGCCCCGGTGAGCGCGAGGATTTTCATCCGCAGACTGAGCCTGGTCCCCGGCGCGCGGCCCGGCGGTGTCAGGTGCGTCCCTTTGACGTCCACGTTGCCTCCCACCTCGTGCGGAGCGCGCGCCACTCAGCGCACTCCAAGCCAGCCTGCCTGCTCGACTGGCGCCAGGGCCTGCCTCAGGCCGCCGGCCGTCATCGTCTCCACCCCACGCAGCGGGTGTTCATCATCCAATCCATCCAGCGCGCGCAGGGCGTTCTGCCGCGCGCGCTCCGCGTCCTCGGGCCGATCCATGCGCCCATAGAGGGCCACCAGCGTGGCGTGCCCCAGCGCCAACCGGGGCTCCAGGTACAGCGCCTTGCGAACCGCCTCCACGGCCCCGTTCAGGTCGCCACGAACCTCGGCCACCATGGAGAGCAACAGGTACGCCTCGGGAACGAGCGCCTTCGCGGCCTCGCGCGCCAGCGCCTCCGCCTCCTCGAAGTGTCCCGCGCGCGCCGCGATGATGGCGCGCTCCAGGGCAGAAACCTCTTCGGCGGCGAGCGCATCCACGGCCACGGAGCGCGGCACGGCGGGAGTGACGGGGTCTGGCGTTGACGCGGCCCACGCGGGGCGCGACGTCCCGGGCTCGCGCAGAGCTGGACGTCCCTCCGGCACGCGCGCGCGGCGCGCCCTTGAATCGTCCAGCGCATGAGGCCACCCGGCAGGAGGCACCGGCGAGGCCACCTGATTGCGGCCCATCCTCGGGCGAGGAAGCCGCGCCGCCGGCGTCCCCGCGCGAGGCACGCCCGGCGCGGGGACCCGAAGCGCCACGCTGCCCTCGGCGTCCACCGTCTCCAGCTCCAGACCGTTGGTCAGCGGCACCTCCGCCGGAGAGACGAAGAGCAGCCCACCGGGGGCCAGCGCGGAGATGAAGCGCTTCAGCACCTCCCGCGCGAGCTCCGTCGGGAAGTAGATGAGCACGTTTCGGCAGAAGATGGCGCCCAGGCCCATGAAGGGCGGCGGGTCCACGGCCAGGTTGTGGCGCCGGAACTCCACGGCGTTCCGGACCTGGGGGATGACGGCGTAGTCGTCGCCGTTGGCGACCAGGAAGCGCTTCTCCTGCTCCGGCTCGATGCGGCGCAGGGACCACGGGCCGTACACGCCCTCCCGCGCGCGCTGGAGCGCCCGGCCCGACACGTCCGTCGCCAGTACGCGGAAGCGGCCTTCGGGCAACCCCTCCGCCATCAAGGCCATGGCGATGCTGTAGGGCTCCTCGCCGCTGGCGCAGCCCGCGCTCCACACCTGGAAGCACGGGGCCGGGTGCGCCTGCGCCAGACGCGCCAGGGCGCGCAGGTGCTCCGGGTGACGGAAGAAGTACGTCTCGCCAATGACGGCGTGCTCGATGAAGCACTCCACCGCCGCGGCCTCGCGCACCAGGAGCTTGCGCAGGAAGGCGTCGGGCTCCAGGGCTCGCGAACGCGCGGCCCGGCCCAGCGCCGTCTCCAGCGAGCGGCGCAGGCTGCGCGCCAACGTCACCCCACAGGCCGACTGGAGGACGTCCTCGACCCGGGCCAGCGTCGCGTCGTCGAGCACGCCCTCGCTCACGGCGCCTCCGGCCCCACGAGCACCGCGGCCGTCCGAAGCAACGGACGCACGCCGTCGGGCGTCCGGCACAGACCCGCCATCAGCCCGCTGGCATCCCACGGCAGCGGCGACGCCCCATCCGGCGTCCCGTCCACCAGCACCGGGGACTCCACCAGGTCGCGCACGCGGTCCACCAGCACGGCCACCGTCCGCGCACCGCCGCCGCAGACGACCAGGTGCGCATCCAGGGAGGCCTCTCGCTTCACCCCCAGGAGCGCCGCCAGGTCCACGACGACGGCCGGGCTGCCCCGGTAGACGAAGGTCCCCGCCACATGCGCGGGCGCCCCAGGCAGCGGCTCCAGCTCCACCAGCCGCACCACCTCCTGCACCGTCTCCGCGTCCATCAGCGCGCTGGTCCCCGCCGCGTCCACCGCCAGGTACATCCCTGGAAGTCGCAGCTCGCCCGTCAGCGACGCCAGCTCCTGGCGCAGCTGGACCTGCTCCTCCTCGAGCTGACTCAACCGCTCCTCGACAGAGAGACGGCGCGACTGCGCGAACATGGAATTGTCTGGTGTATCTGCCATCAGGGGAACTCCCGCCTGTCACTGAAGCGCGGGATTGGAGCACGCTAGTCTGTCCGACAAAGAGGCGTCAATGCGGGCTAACCGGCATTCACTCTCACACGATTGGCGGGTGATGGCGGCAACGGAAGGCATCAGACGTGCTGGATCGGACAGCCCACTGGTGCGTAGCGCTCGGCAGGTATGGTTTGATGAAGTGCGGCGACACTTCTGGAGAACCGATGTTGCTTGCAGTCTGGGGCTACGAATGATCAAGGGCGACTCGCCGAATCCCGAGGCACCCACTGGAACGGGCGCGGATCCTCTCATCGGGCGGAACCTGAACGGCCGCTTCAGCATCCTGGAACCGTTGGGCATCGGGGGCATGGGCAAGGTCTACCGGGCCCTGCAGGCGCCGCTCGAGCGCGTGGTCGCGCTCAAGGTACTCAACCCCAGCTTCCCCAGCAGCCGGGACCCTGGCTTCCAGAAGCGCTTCCTGCGCGAGGCGTCGCTGACGTCCAAGCTGCGCCATCCCAACACCGTCACCGTCATCGACTACGGGCAGACGGACGACGGCATCTTCTACATCGCCATGGAGTACCTGGACGGCCGGACGCTGGCCCAGGTGCTGGGGCAGGTCGGCCCGCTGGCGTGGTCTCGCGCCATCGCCATCACCCAGCAGATCTGCCGCTCGCTGCGCGAGGCGCACAGCCAGGGCATCGTCCACCGCGACCTGAAGCCGGCCAACATCATGCTCCTCAACGAGCAGGATCAGGACCTGGTCAAGGTGCTGGACTTCGGCCTGGTGAAGTCGGTGGCGGCGCCCCAGGAGGGGCAGCTCTCTCCTGAGATCACCCAGAACGGCACGTTCCTGGGCTCGCCGCAGTACATGGCGCCCGAGCAGGCGCGCAACGCCACCGACGCGCGCAGCGACGTGTACTCGCTGGGCATCGTGCTCTTCCAGATGCTGATGGGGCGTCCGCCGTTCATCGCGCGCGACCACATCGAGCTCATCTTCGCCCATTACAAGGAAGCCCCACCCACCTTCCAGCAGGTGCGGCCGGACCTCCACATCCCGCCGGAAATCGAGGCGGTGGTCCGCCGCTGCCTGGAGAAGGACCCGGCGCGGCGCTACCAGACAATGGATGAGCTGCTGGAGGGCCTGCGCGAAGCGAGCATGGCCGCGGGCGGCAACAGCGGCATCTTCAAGCGGCCCGGCGGCGCGACGACGACGGGCCCCTACCCGTCCCCCGCGCTGTTCTCCAACGTGGGCAACAACACCGAATCCGGTGACACGCTGGCGGTGGACATCAGCGTGGAGGTGCCCCGGGACGTCAAGCGCGCCCGGCAGCGCACGCTGCTCACGGGTGGCCTGGGGGGGCTCGCGCTGGCGGGCCTCATCGCGGGCGGCGCGGTGTTCTTCATGTCGAACAAGGATGCGGCACCACCGGCCCC
>NZ_JABFNS010000052.1 GCF_013116825.1 Myxococcus xanthus | reverse complement strand
CCGGTGGGCCCGGGCGGGGAATGCCGCCACTGCCGCCCATCCCAGGACGGCTTCCGGCCATGGGCACACTGCCCCGGCTGGGTGTCCGTCCATCCGTGGGCGCGGCCATCTCCCCACTGCCGATGTTGCCGCTGCCGCTGCCCGAAGGCACCGGACGCGGGTGGCTTCCCGTCCCGCCGACGGCGGACGGCGCGAACTCCACCAGCCGGTCCCCCAGCGTGTCCCGGAAGAACTGGGCCACCGCCGCGGGCGACGAGTTGAGCCGGTGATGCGCCATCACCGCTTCGATTTCCTCGCGCAGCGCGGCGGCGGACGGCGTGCGGCGCGCCGGGTCCTTCACCAGCGCGCGGAGGACGAGGTCAGAGACGTCCTGCGGGATGTTCGGCTTGAGCTGCGAAGGGACTGGCGCGGGGTCCCGGACAATGGCTTGCAACGTCGCCGCGTCGTGGTCCCGGCGAAACGGGAGCGTGCCGGTGAGGAGTTCGAAGAGCACCACGCCCAACGCGAACACGTCGTTGCGCGCGTCCAGCGTGCGCCCGGACGCAGCCTCCGGGGAGATGTACGAAATCTTCCCCTTCAGCACGCCCGCCTGCGTGTGCTCCTCGCCCGCCACCTTGGCGATGCCGAAGTCACTCAGCTTGATGGCGCCGTCCAGCGAGATGAGGACGTTGTGCGGGCTGACGTCCCGGTGCACCACCGGGTGCGGCGTGCCCGCGGGGTCCACGTAGGCATGGGCGTAGTGAAGGCCCGCGGCCACCTCCGCGACGATGCGCAGCGCATGCTCCAGCGGGAGCGCCAGGCCCTTGCGCCGCAGCTCGATGACCAGCTTCTTCAGGTCCGGCCCGCGCACGTACTCCATGAGGATGTACGCGACGCCGTCGGACACGCCCACGTCGAACGTCTGCACGACGTTCGGGTGCGTCAGCCGCGCGTTGGCGCGGGCCTCCGCGAAGAGCATGTCGACGAACTCGGGGTTCTCCGCGAACTGCGGGAGAATCTTCTTCATCACCAGGAACTTCTCGAAGCCCTTCACGCCCACCTGCTTGGCGAGGAAGACCTCCGCCATGCCGCCCTGCCCCAGCCGCCGGATGATGGTCAGCTTGGTGCTGCCCAGCGAGTTGGAGATGTCCGTGGACGCGCCCTGGCGGGCCGCCGGGTCGATGTTCGTGGCGCCGAAGAGGTACTGACTGAGGGCGCGAGTCTCCAGCGCCTCCAGGTCCTCCAGCGGCCGGTCCGTCAGCTGCACCCGCGCCAGCAGCCCCTGGAGCTGGGGCATGTGGGGGACGCGCGCGTTGCCGCCGCAGATGGGGCACGGCACCTCCACGCCGGACGCCTGCGCCCGCAACCTGGCCAGGTAGTCCGCGGCCTGGAGGCGCTGGTGGCTCACCTGCCCGCAGTTGCGGCAGTCACACGGCAGCCACAGCGTGGCCAGCCGCACCGGCAACACCTTGGCCGAGCGCGCCAGCACCGCCAGCGCGGGCGGCGGAACCCGGCACAACACCACGTGCCCGCCCTGCGCCGCCGTCTCCAGCACCTGCTCCAGCTTCGGCAGGGCCTCCGGCTCCACCTTGCTGACGTGGCTGAAGTCGAACCCGACGCGGCCCTCCAGGCCCGACGCCAGCCGGCGCACGTTGAGGTCCCCCTTCAGCGCGCTGGCCAGGGTGATGTACGTGATGTCGTCCTGGATGATCTTCAGGTGCTGCGACAGCTCCGGCTGCTCCGCCGGCATGCTGGCGCGCAGGTAGCGCATGACGACCGGGTCCACCTGGCCGAATTGCTGCCGCCGCGCGTAGTCGAAGAACTCGCCCGGCAGGTCCGCGAACTCCAGCGGCCCCTGACACACGGGGCAGGAATGGTCGGGCGCGCGCTCCTCGGAGATGACCTGCGCCTCGTCCAGCAGGTTCACCAGCCGCAGGCGGTCCTCGTTGCAGGCGCGGCAGGTGTAGGGCGCCAGCACGGAGAGGACGCGGGCGACGCCGGCGAAGCCCTCCACCATGTTGAGCTGGTCCACGATGACGGGCGGCGCGTGGACCACGTAGAGGCCCAGGGCCCCCTGGGGCAGCTTGGCGGCGAACTCAATCCACCGCCGCACGCCGAAGGAGCTGATGCGCTCCACCTGCCCCAGGTCCACCACCAGCAGCCCGCTCATCTCCGGGCTGGCGGACGTCAGTGGGAATGTTTCGTCGATGACGCCGGAAATCCGGACGTGGGTAATCGTCCCCACGCGGAGCCGGCTGATGATGGCGTTGGAAACCTGGCTATCCACCGGCCCTGACCTCATTGAAGACAGAACAGCAGCGACTTGGGTTGTGTGGCGCGGCGGCGGGCCTCCCCCAGGTCCACCACGCACAGGACTCGTGACTCACGGCCAGCGGCCACACGGACGGCCACCACATCGCTGTGCTCCAGGATGCGCCGCAGTCCCAGCCCCGCCCCTCCTCCGGACGCATCCACCTGGACGCGCCCGCCCCACCCTCCTAGCGCCCGGGCGAAGGGCCCCGGACGCAGACCACCGAAGCGGTCCACGACTTCCAACCACATGCGGCCCTCTTCCACCACGAAGGACAGCTCGCACGCGTCCTCCGGCGCCACCTCGCGGACCTCGGAGCGGCGGTGCGCGTACCGGTGCTGGCCCTGCGCATCCACCGGCGCGTCCCACATCGCGTTGGCCGCCAGTTCGTGCACCACGTCGCCCACCAGCGCCGCCGCCGTGCGTGAACCCCGCGCCTGCGTGACGGCCTGCGCGGCGGCCTCACCGGTGGCGTTGATGTCCGCCACCGACTGAAGCCGGTGACGCGATGCCCCCGCGGGCAGCAGCGGCGCGCCGCGAAGCAGGTCCCCCAACAGGCGCACCTCCCACGCGGAGGGACGTCCGTCGGAGGCCCGTGTCGCCAGCAGCAGCGCGGGCGGCTCGCCGCGCAGCGCCTCCGCGTGCGCGGGCGTCAGCTTCCCGTCGAAGAGCACTAGGCGCCGGGGCCCCGAAGGCGACCCAGGCCCCTGGCAAAGCGCCATGCCGCCCTGTGCGAGGACGGGAGCCGCCTGCTCCACCAGCGCCGGAGAAAGCGTCTCATCTGCGATCAACAGGAGGCCGCCGGCCTCCAGGTGGGGGGCGGTACTCAAGGGCTAGTATCGAACCTTGACTTCGCTGAAGAACGACTGGGGCGGTGCTGGGAAACCGTGGGACTCCTCGTACTTCGCGTTGAAGAGGTTGGAGCCAAGGAACGACACGGAGATGCCGTCGTAGACGTTGAAGCCCACCCGCGCGCTGGCCGTGACGTAGCTGGGCAGCTGCACACGGGTGGTGGGCAGGCCCGTCGTCTCATCCACCTCGAAGCCCGGGTCATAACGTGAGCCCACCAGCAGCGCGTACAGCTCCACGAAGGCGACCTTGCCGATGTTGGTCCGGCCACGCGCGTAGATGCGATGGGCCGGCGCGTAGTCCAACGGTGACTGCGGGCCGTCGTCGTACGGCAGCGCCTTGGCGTCGAGGAACTGGTACGCGATGTCGAAGGACGAGTTGATGGACGGAATCTGCGCGGCCGCCTCCAGCTCGAAGCCCGCCACCCGCGCGTCGCCCAGGTTCTGGAACTGCGACACAGAGCCGAAGACGAGCTGCTGGTTGATGAAGTTCTTCGCCAGATTGTAGAAGCCCGTACCCGTCAGGCGCACCCTCCGATCGAAGGGCCAGAAATCCACTGATGCCTCGATGGTGTCCAGCGTCTCCGCGCGAAGGTTGGAGTTGCCCACCAGTGTGGCCGCGTACATCTGCTGGTTGATGGCCAGCTCCGCCAACGTGGGCGCACGGAAGGCGCGGCCGTAGTTGGTGCGCAGCGTCAGCAACTCCGGCACCGCGTGGAACACGACGCTGGCGCGCGGCGAAACCTGGTCCGTGCGGTTCTGCCAGACGCGCTCCGGAATCTGGTAGCGGTCGTAACGGGCACCTGCGCCGAACACCAGCCGGTTGAAGAGGCGGTACTCCGCGTCCACGAAGCCGCCCAGGATGGTCTGCCGCGTGTCGTCCATGCTCAGCTCGGGCAGGACGTTGGGCACGTTGACGGCGTCCGCCTTCAAGTCACCACCGAAGGTGACGTTGAGGTCGCCCACCGTCCACAGCGCGCGCGCCTCGCCGCCCAGCCGGCGCCGCTTGCCCAGCGCGCGGGTGGGGTCGCCGCCAAAGGCGTTCTCCATCAGCACGTCGCGGCGCTTGAAGAAGCCGTACGCCTGGCCGAAGAGGCGCAGGTTGTCGGTGACTTGCTGGTCCACCTGCGCGGACGCGTTGAAGTTCTGCACCGACTCGGAGTCGTTCGGCGTGTAGTGGCAGCGACCGCAGTTGCCCACGGTGGAGATGTGCGTGCCACCCGGGCGGCCAATCTCCGCGTCCGTGAAGTCCGCGTCCAGCGCCAGGGGCCCGATGCGCACCTTGCCGTTGACCTGGTGCACCAGCGAGTCCTGGTTGGTGTCCACCCGGCCCACGCGCGGGTCGTTGAAGAGCTGCGGGCCGTCCGAGCCGAAGCCGTAGTAGCCCAGCAGCGCCTCCACCGGACCGCCACGGCCCGCCACGGTGCCATGCAGACGCCACGTCTGGTCCTGGCCCGCCAGCACCCGGGCCTCGGCGCCCACGTTCTTGCCCTTCTCGATGAGGTCCGACGGCTGGCGCTGGATGACGTTGATGACGCCGCTGAAGGCGTTGGAGCCGTACAGCGAGGACCCCGGGCCGCGGATGACCTCCACCTGCTTGAGGTTCGTGAGCGGCGTGGTCTCGTCCGCGTAGAACTGGCCCGTCCACGGGTCCGTCAGCGGACGGCCGTCCTGGAGCAGCAGCAGTCGGTTGGACAGGTAGTTGGAGCCCAGGCCGCGCGCGCTCACCGCCGCCTTGCGCATGGAGCCCCGGCGGCACTCCATGCCGGGGAAGTACTGGATGGCCTCGCACAGCGTGAACTGGCCGGTGCCTTCCAGCTCGTCGGCCGGAATCCAGGACACCGTGAGGGGCACGTCGGAGATGCGCTGGTTGCGCTTGCCGGCGGTGGTCACCACCGCCTCGCTCAGCACGCGGTTGACGGACTCCTCCAGCGCGTCGGCGCCGTCCAGCGGGTCCACGCCCAGGCCCGCGAGCCCGGACTGCGGCGGCAAGGGGCGATCCAGGGTCGGCTCCGCGAAGGGCGCGCTGATGGGGATGTTCGACGCGGGCGCGGGCGGATGCGCGGGCAGCGTCGCGGTGGCCGGCGAAAGATGCGTCGGCGCGTCCGGCGGGTTGAAGTCCGCGCCGACCGGCGGCAGCGCCTGCGGTGAGGCGGGCTCGGCCGTCAGGGGCATGGCCGGCGTCAGGGGCGCGGCGGCCGGCGGCGTGGGCACGGGGGCCGGCGCGCTCGCGGGCGACGGCTCATCCGTGGCAGGCCCACCCCCCAGGACGGGAATCTCCGGCTCGGCCGTCGGGTCGTCCGCGTTCTCGACGGGCGGCTTCACGGGCTTCTTCGACTTCTTCGCCGTCTTCGCGGCGGGACGCGCGGAGGCCGCGGGCTTCACCACCCGCTTCCGGCGCTTCACCTTGGCGGGAGCCTCCGCCTCCGCGGCCGCCTGCGCCGCCGCGCTCGAAGGGACGGCGAGGGACAGCACGCACAGCATGATGGAAAGAGGCAGGCCGGCGCGCAGGGCGCGGCGACCGGCAACCGCCTTCGCCGCACCCAGCCGCGGCTCACCGAACAGAGTCGAGTGCATCGTTCTCACATCCAAGGGTGGAGCATGGACACCCGAGGTCCTGTACGTACGACCCGGAGACGGGCTCGGCGCCAGCGCTTGCGTCCGGGGGAACGCGGTTTCTCGGCTGGACACCAACGCCATCATTTTCAAGCTACCCCAGAGACAACGCCGGGCCAAGTCGCTGGCTCTCATTCTCTAGAAACTCGGGAAAGGCTCAGTCGTCCGGCTGTTCCGCGGAGACGGCGAGGTCTCCAACGAAGGACGGAAGCGCGGGGCCCAGCTCCTCCGAGCGCACCAGCACCTCGGCCTCCACGTGAAGCTCCGCCCCTTCCGCCAGCACGGGCTGACGCCGCGGCGGGCCGCGTGTGACGAGCTTGCTGAACTCGTCGAAGTCCTTGTCCTGGAGCCGCGCGAAGGCATCGAAGGGCGCCACCGCGCCCACCTTCCCCAGCGCGCCGGTGAGCGCGGCCTCGTGGTTGCGCAGGTCCACCAGCACGGCCCCCGGCACCCGGCCACTGCGGAAGAGCACGCGCACATCCTTGCCCTTCGGCACGTGCGCCAGCGGGACGAGCGCCGCCTCCGCGCCCTTGGCCTCCAGCATCTTCAGCGCGGACTCCACGTTCGGCACGGGGGCCAGCTTGAAGTGCTTCTGGGCGTCCAGGTCGCCACCGAGCACGACGTGGGTGACGAACTTCGGGTCCGCCGGGCCCGCGCCCTTCACGTGCGCCAGGCGCTTGCCGGCGAGGTCCTTCACCGCGCCGCGCTGCAACGCGACGATGGCCCAGCGCTGCTGCGTGTCACCCGCGCGCGAGGCCCAGGCCACCGGCTTCGCCTTCGCGCCCAGTTGCACCGCGGCCCACGCGTCCACCACCGCGAAGTCCACCATCCCGCCCGCCACCGCGCGGGAGAAGTCCTCGTAGCGGCCGAAGCTCTTGGCGGCCACGGGCGTGTCCAGGGTCTCCGTCAGCCGCGCGGCCAGGGCCTCCGCGTACTCGAAGCGCTCCTGGCCATCCGCGAGCGTGGTGGCGAGGAAGACCCCCAGCGTGGCCTTCTTCGGCGCCGCGAACGCGGAGCTGGCCGTCAGGGTGCAGGCCAGCATGAGGCCAGCCAGGAGAATGCGAGGTGACGTCTTCATGGGGTCTCCTCCGCGGCGGCGTCCGCGGGCGCGCCCGAGGCGGGCTCGGTCAGGCCGTGCAGACTCTGCAGGCGTTCCTTCCACTCACGCACCTGCGCCATGCGCGGGCCGCTGCCGCCGGCCAGGTAGCGGCGCCAGGCCTCCACGGCCTCCCCCGCGTCCTTGCGGCGCTCCTGCGCGTCGATGCCCAGGTTGAGCGCGGCCACCGGCACGCTCGACTCCAGCCGGCGCCACGTCTCCACGGCGTCGGTCGTGCGGCCCTTGCGCCAGTCGACGCAGGCCAGGTTGTGCTGCACCTGCGTGTCGTCCGGGTTGCCGGCGAGCGCGGCCTTGAAGGCCTTCTCCGCCACCCTCATGTTGCCGGCATTGTACGCCTGGGATGCCTCGCGCCGGTGGAGCGCGCCCGTCATCGCCGTGAGCCACCTGGGCTGTCCAGGCATCGGCTTCTTCGCCGCCGCGGTCAGCTGCTTGCGCGCGGCGGGCACCTGCCCCTTCTTGTAGAGCACGAAGGCGGTGGCCAGCGCGCGCGTGTTGGGCCAGGCCCAGGGCTGCGTGGACGCCAGGGCCTTGGTGATGGCCGCGCTCGCCTCCGCGTGGCGTCCCGACTCCGCGCGCGCCAGGCCGCGGACGAACTGGGCCAGCCGCACCAGCTCCTTGCGGTTGCCCGTGCCCAGCTTGTCCACCAGGTCCAAATCCCGCTCGGCGGCTTCGGCGTCTCCGGCCTCCAGGCGCACCAGCGCCCGGCGCACCAGCACGCGCGGAAGGTTGGCGCCCGCCACCTGCGCCGCGGCGCGCGACGGGCCCACCGCGGTGAGGCGCTGCACCGCCGCGTCCACCTGCCCCAGCTCCACCTCGGCCAGCGCGGCGCCGACGGAGGCCTCCGCCTGTTCGTCGGGCTCCTCCGTCTGGGTGGCCGCGCGGTTGAAGGCCTCCAGCGCCGCCTGGGCGTCGTTCGTGGCCAGCCGCGCGTACCCCAGCAGCAGGCTGTCACGCCACGCTGCGCCGGGCAGCGTCACGCCCTGCTCCATCACCTTGCGCGCGTCCGCGTAGGCGCGCGTCTCCAGCAGCGCGGCGCCCAGCCGGCGCGCCATGGGTGCGCCCCGGTCCAGGTCGTACGCGCGGCGCAAGTCCCGGACGGCGTCCTCCAGCCGTCCCGTTCCCGCCCTGTCCCGCGCCCGGTGCGCCAGGGCCCGGGCCAGCCACTGCTTCGCCCCGGCGTGGTCCGGCTCCACCTGCAGCGCGTTGGCGTAGTCCTCGATGGCCTGGTCCCACTGGCCGGTGGCGAAGTGGTCCGCGCCCAGCAGCACGTAGCCCAGGGCCTGACGCGGCGCCATCTCCACCACGCGCCGGTGCACCTCCACCGCGCGCTGGAAGCGGCCCGCGCGCCGGTTCACCGAGCCCAGGTTGGCCCACAGCTCCAGGCTGTTGGCGCCCGCGCGCACCGCGCCCTCCAGGAACTGGATGGCCTCCTCGTGCCGGCCCTGTGCCTGGAGCGCCTTGCCCACCGCCATCTGCCCCAGCACCAGGCCCGGCTGGAGCTGAAGCACCTTGCGGTACTCCGCCTCCGCGGCGGCCGCGTTCTTCTGGGCGAAGCGCACGTCCCCCAGCAGCAGGTGCGCCGCGGGTGAGCTGCCCAGCTTCACCACCGCCTGGGCCTGCGCGTCCGCCTTCGCGACGTCCCCCGCGCCCAGGTACAGGCGGGCCAGCTTCTCGCGCGCATCACCCGCCTGCGGGAAGCGCGTGGTGACGCCCTCCAGCAGCGTGCGCGCCTCCACCGCCCTGCCCTCCAGCTCCAGCACCTGCGCCAGGCCCAACTGCACCGAGGCCGACTCTGGCCTGCCCGCCTGCGCCTGCTGGAAGGACGCGCGCGCCGCCGCGGCATCCCGGCGCAGCACGTGCGCGCGGCCCAGCAGCTCGTGAATCTGGAAGTCGTTGGGCGCCAGGGCCTGCGGACGCAGCGCCAGGTAGCGCTTCAGCCGCGCGGCCGCCGCGTCTCCCTGCTGGACGTAGAGGTAGTAGCTGGCCAGGTAGTAATGAACGATGAGGTGTTCGGCCTTGTCGGCCGAGGCCACCCGCTCCATCAGCGGCACGGCCTCCGGGAAGCGGCGCAGCTTGAAGTACGCCACGCTCACCGGATAGGCCAGGGCCAGCTCCGCGGGGTTCGCCGTCAGCACCGGCTGTACCCGGTCCACGGTGCGCTGCCAGTCATTGAGCGCGTTGGCGCTGGCCCCCAGGCCGGCGGCGGCGGCCACCGAGCCAGGCTCGGCGGCCAGCGCCTGGTCGAAGAGGGCCAGGGCCTTGCGGTACTTCTCCTCGGCCTCCTTCTTGTCGCCCGAGGCGCTGGCGGCGCTGGCGGCCACCTGCGCCGCCTCGCCGTCCCGCACCAGCCGCTGGGATTCGGACATGGGGGGCGGGCGGTACTGGGCCAGCGCGGGCGGGCCGCACAGGGAGGTCAGCAGCGCGAGCGCCGGCGTGAGACGGCGCGACCGAGGATGTCGTGGGGAGCGTCGCATGCGTGAGGAGTCCCAGAAGGAAGTCAGGCGGCGGGGCTGAACTCGGCCACGACGACGGTGATGTCGTCCCGCTGCGGCTGGCCGGCGCTGAAGGCGCGAGCGTCCGCCAGCACCGCGTCACGCAGCGCCTCCGCGGACAGGTGGGCGTGCGCCTGGACCGCGGCGGCCAGACGCTGGGTGCCGTAGAGCTTGCCCGCGTTGTCGCGCGCCTCGGTGAGGCCGTCCGTGTACCAGACCACCACGTCCCCGGGCCGCAGCTGTGCCTGGCGCGAGGTGAACTCGGACTCGACGGAGGCCCCCAGCAGCGGGCCGCGCGCGGGCAGCGATGCAATCTGACCGCTGCGCTTGTTGAACACCAGCGGACTGGGGTGCGCGCCCGCCGCGTAGTCGATGTAGCCATTGGACACGTCGATGACGGCCAGCGCGCTGGACATCTGGTGCTCACCCCGGCCCACGTTGGCCAGCGTCACGTTGAGGGCGGTGATGAGCATCTGCGCGTTGACCTGCGACGGCTCGCGCAGCGTCATCGCCGAGGCGAAGCCGCTGGTGGCGCTGGTGGCCACCAGCGACGTGGACAGGCCGTGGCCCGTCACGTCGCCAATGCCAATGACGATGCGCCGGTCATCCAATGCGGCCCGGAACCACCAGTCGCCGCCGCACGCGTCCGCGGTGACGACCAGGCCGGCGATGCGCAGCGGCCCCACCTGCACGCCCTCGCGCCCCGGCAGCAGCGTCTCCTGCACGGTGCGCGCGAGCGACACCTCGCGCTCCAGCTGCGCCTTGGCCCGCACGTCCTCCAGCAACACCTTGATGCGCTCGGCCATGTGGTTGAACACCACGCCCAGCGTCACCACCTCGCGGCCCGCGCCCTGCGCCGTTCCCGCTCGCGCGCTCAGGTTGCCGGCGGCCAGCTGCATCACCTTGCCGGTCAGCATGCCCAGCGGCCGGGTGATGCGCCGGCTCTGGTAGGCCACCAGCACGCCCGCGAGCACCACGAAGCCCAGCCCCAGCCCCAGCATGCGCAGCGTGGTGGCGCGCACCGTGGCGCGCTTGTCCTGCTCCAGCGACGCCAGCTGCTTCTGCAGCCCGCCCAGCGAGTAGCTGATGACGACCAGCCCCTTGCCGCTGCTGGAGCCGTAGTCGATGGGCTCCTGGATTTCGGAGATGGGCTGCCCCCGGTAGAAGGCGCTCACCAGCCGGCGCTCGGCGCGGCGGACCGGCGCGACGTCCTCTTTGTCCTCGCTGGCGCCTTCGCTGTCCGCCATCCGGACTCCGTCCGGGTCGAAAATCTGCACCCGGAGGATGTTGGGGTTCGTCTTGACGATGGAGCCCGCCACCTCTTCGAGGAAGGCGTAGTTGTTGTCGCGCAGGTTGGTGGCGGAGGTGAGCGCGATGGTCTGCCCCACCGTCTGGCCCAGCTCGCGCGCCTGCTCCTGGATGCGCTCCTTGGAGACGAGCGCCGTCTCCTCGAACTGGGACTTGGTGGAGGCCACCGACAGCGCCGCCAGCAAGCCCACGATGAGCACCACCAGGACACCGGTGGTGAGCAGGAGAATCTGGTCCAGCCGGAGGCCCTTGATCTGGGCCACGTTGGGCAGCTCGCCCGCCTCCAGTGGCGCGATGAGGGTGCGGGTGCCCCCCTCCGCCAGCCCCAAGGGGCCCGTCAGGCGCGTGGCGGTGGACTCCCGCGCGCCGGTGGCTTCCTGGGTGCCTGTCCGCTCGGACGGCGGGAGCGCGGCGTCATCCGGGAACTCGTCGGACGCGGGCGCGGACTTCAGTCGCGTATTCGTACTGGACAAGGGCGGGCCGGGGTGGGGACGCGCGGGGGCGCGCGGGGAAACAGGGGTGTTTCGAGACTCTATCTCACTTCTCGTGCTTCGCGAGGCCCTGTCCCCACATCCACGCCGCGCCGGGGAAGACGCCACGGCTGGCATGTCACTGAAGCCATGTCATGCCAATGTCATGGCCTGCTTGGAGCCCCGCGTCATTCACCCGGGGTCCGCCGCGCCTCCTCCCCTTCGCCGGGCGCGGTGCGGGGGTGCCCGTTACAGTCGGATGTCCATGCGGCCCCACTTCCACGTGGCCGGCTTTCCCGTCCGGCTCCATCCGCTCTTCTTCGTCGTCGCATTGATGACGGGCTGGACGCTCATCTCCGAGCCCTCGAGGCTCGCGTTGTGGGTGGGCATCGTCTTCGTGTCGGTGCTGCTCCATGAACTGGGGCATGCGCTGGCCTTCCGCCGCTACGGCTGTCGCGCTCGAATCGAGCTGCATGGCATGGGCGGCACCACCCAGACCCACGACGCCGCGCACCTCACTCACACGCAGTCAGCCTTCGTGAGCTTCGCCGGGCCGGGCATCGGCTTCCTGGCGGGAGGGCTCATCTGGGGCCTGTCACAGCTCGTCCCCCTGGGTGAGCCGGGCGGACTGGCGGACCAGGGCGTGCGGCAGTTCCTGTGGGTCAACATCGGCTGGGGGCTCTTCAACCTGCTGCCCATGCAGCCGCTGGACGGTGGACATCTGCTGGCGGACCTGGTGCGCGCCCGCAGCGGCTACCGCCACGAACGGGCGGTGCTCGGCGTGGGCATCGCCACGGCGGTGGTGGTGCTGGGGCTGGCCATCGGGTCGAAGCAGCTGTGGATGGGGATGCTGGCGATGGTGCTGGGGGTGATGAACCTCGAGCAGCTCCGCCGCACGCCGAAGCAGCGCCCCGCCGAACGGCGGTTCGTCCTCCCCCGCGCGGTCCGCAAGCCCCAGGCGGCACCGGCGGACGCCATTTCCATCGAACAGTTGATGGACGAGCTGCGCGGAGCGCCCCGCCCCACGGGCGCGGCCGACGCGGATGCGGATGATGACCTGGAGGGCCCTCACGACCCGGCCCTGGTGGGCGAGATGCTCCTGGACAACGGGCTGCCGGAGCTGGCCGTGGGCTCGCTCCAATCCGCCTTCACGCAGGCACCCCTGCCGCGCACCGGCCATGCCCTGGTGCTGGCGCTGCTGCACACCGGGCGGCTCCAGGAGCTGGCCTCGCTGCTGGACAGCTCGCACGCCCGGCAGCTGTCCGAGGACACCCTGGCCCTCATCTCCGAGCACGCCGGGGCGGCCCGCGAGGCCACACTCACCGAGCGAATTACCGCGCTGCGGCACGGGCGGACTCCTGTCACGGATGAGCCCCGCTGATTGCCGCGCCGCGCCAGAAGGTGCTCTCCGCCTGACGTCCCGACCGGCCCCCCATCAACTGCCTTGAGCGGGAAGCACGTATCCGGGTTATAGGGGCGTCCCCTCCAGCCAGAGGAAGGTCGCGCGTGTCTCGTCCCCGACTCATCAAAGAATCCTCAGAAGCGTCCGCGCCGCTCGAGCGGGAGCTGCTGGTCCGCATCCATGACCTCATGGTGAAGACGCGCGTCCTCGAGGAGCGCCTCATCCAGATGTACAAGCAGGGCCACGGATACTTCTGGATTGGCGGCCCCGGCGAGGAGGCGTTCAACGTCTCCCTGGGCCTGCTCATGAAGAAGGGCCAGGGCCCCGACTTCGACTATCTGCATGCGCACTATCGGCAATCCGGCACCCTGCTCGCGCTGGGTGAGGAGCCCATCGGCTCCCTGCGGCAGATGAAGAACACGGCCACGGACCCGTATTCGGGCGGCCGCAACTTCGCGGGCCACTACTCCGCCCGGAAGTACAACGTGGCGCCGGTGTCCTCGCCCATCGAGGTCCAGTACGCCATCGCCCCGGGCACGGCCATGGTGCAGAAGCGCCACGGTGGTGACGGCATCACCATCGTCACCGGTGGTGACGCCGGCACGGCCGAGGGCGATTTCGCCTCGTGCCTGGTGTGGAGCAGCCGCCCCGTCAACCCGCTGCCCATCCTCATCATCGTCACCAACAACAAGTGGGGCATCTCCACGGCGGCGGAGGGCCAGCACGGCGAGCAGCGCATCAGCGACCGCGGCAAGGCCTTTGGCATCCGCAGCAAGACCATCAACGGCAACGACGCCGTGGAGGCCTACACCGAGCTGCGCGAGGCCATGACCTACGTGCGCACGGAGCGCAAGCCCTTCCTCCTGGAGGCCAACGTGTCGCGCCTCTACGGCCACTCGTCCGCCTCCGGAGCCAACTACGTGGGCAACGAGGTCGACTGCCTCACGGAGTTCGAAGCGAAGCTGGAGAAGGACGGCGTCCTGACGCGAGAGCAGATGGACGCGCTGCGCAACCGCTACACCGAGGAGATGGCCGCCGCCGCCCGACAGGTGCGCGACGAGCCACAGCCCGACCCCGAATCCATCTGGAAGCACATCTACGCGGAGGACAAGTAACCCATGGCGAACATGGCACAGGCCATCCGCATGGCCCTGCACTACGCCGAGGAGCACCTGGGCGTCACCGACATCTTCGGCGAGGACGTGGGCGCCCCCCTGGGCGGCGTCTTCACCTGCACGCAGGGCCTGAAGACGACGTGGAACTCGCCCCTGGACGAGCGCGGCATCATCGGCGCGGCCATGGGCATCGCCATGGCCGGCGGACGGCCGGTGGCGGAGATCCAGTTCTGCGACTACGTCTACAACACCATCGACCTGCTGAAGCTGGCGGGCAACACCTGCTGGTCCACCTTCGGTGACTGGAACCTGCCCATGGTGGTGCGCACGCCGGTGGGCAGCGGCATCCGCGGGTCCATCTACCACTCGCACTCGTTCGACGCGACGATGACCCACATCGCCGGGTGGAAGGTGGTCATGCCCTCCACTCCGCTGGACGCGTACGGGCTGCTCATCACCGCGTGCCAGGAGAAGAACCCCGTCATGTTCCTGGAGCCCAAGGCGCTCCTGCGCGTGAAGGGCGAGGAGCGGATTCCGGGCGAGCCGGAGGACGACCGCGCGCTGTCGAAGCTCATCGACGCGCCGCTGGGAGACCGCTCCCAGTGGAAGCCGCAGTGGCCCGCGGGTCTGGAGGCGTACGCGGTGCCCTTCGGCAAGGGCAAGATCGTGCGCGAGGGCACGCAGCTCACCGTCGTGAGCTACGGCCGCACCCTGCCCCTGTGCACGAAGGCCGCGGAGACGCTGGCCGCGGACGGCATCAGCGCGGAGGTCATCGACCTGCGCTCGCTGTGGCCGTACGACTGGGAGCTCATCAAGGCCTCCGTCCAGAAGACGGGCCGCGTCCTCTTCGTCAACGAGGACACCGAGGTGACGAACTTCGGAGAGCACCTGGTGCGCCGCACGGTGGAGGAGCTGTTCTACTCGCTGCTGGCCCCGCCGCGGCTGCTGGCCGGCAAGTTCCTGCCGGGCATCGGCCTGGCGGACGCGCTGGAGATGGCGTCGGTGCCGCAACTGGGTGACATCACCACCGCCATCCGGTCGCTCGCGGGCGAGCAGCCGTAAGCGCGGCACCCACAATCCCCTGCCCGTGAGCCCCTTGTCTCACGAGCGAAGCACCCCGGGCCGCCATTCCTCTTTGGAGGGATGGCGGCCCATTCGTTAGACTCCAAGGGCTTTGTCACAGCCAATCTTCCGGACAGCCACTCCCGTCGCTGGCGCTGATGCGCCGGCCTTCCGTATCCGCCGCGCCCGCCGGGGTGACGCCGAAGCCATGGCGTCACTCCTCAAGGAGCTGGGCTACCCCCAGGGGACGGACCAGCAGACGGTCCACTGGGTCGTCAGCCATCCGGAGATTGAAATCTTCGTGGCCGGCGACCCGCAGGACCGGCCCGTGGGCATGGTGTCCTTCTCCCACCGTCCCCAGCTCCGGCTGCGCGGACGCGTGGGCACCATCGACGAATTGGTGGTGACGGAGACCTGGCGTCGTCGCGGCGTGGGCCGCGCGCTCATCCGGCAGATTCTGGAGCGCTGCAAGGTGCTGAGCGCGAAGCAGCTCCAGCTCGTCTCCCCCATGACGACGACGCCGGAGACGCGCAACTTCTATACGGCGTGTGGCTTCTCCGAAATCGACTCGGGCGTGTTCCGCCACGTCGATACGGAATCCCAGCGCTGACCGCGGCGAGGCGGCGGGCACCAACATTCGCGGTGCCCCCGTCCGCTATCGCTTGAAGCTGTCCACCACGCGCTGAAGCCGGGCCCGGTCCTCGTCGCTCATGTCCGTGAAGCGCACGCCAATGGCCTCGGCCTCGTCGCGCACCCAGGCGATGACGCCGGTGAGGTGGAACTCCTCGCCTTCAATGACCATGGACAGCCGGACGTGGGCGCCCACGTCGTAGGACTTCCGCGTCAGCAGGCACAGGCCGCCCGCGGAGAGGTTGATGGAGTACGCACGCAGCGCCCGCGCCGCGTCCTGCGTCTGGTTGAAGCGAACCTCGAACCGCGCCGCCACGCGCTCATCCGCCCGCCGGTTCGCGTATGCGGCAGGATCCCCGTTCTCCATGTCATCCGCCGCCTTGGTTGTCATACGCACCCGATAGCCCCCACGTTCGACGCTCCTGGCGAACACCACGCTGCTTCCCACACCCACAGTCCCACAGGGTGACGCGCCAGGCCAACCTCCATGCCCCGGGCGTCAGCCAAGTGTCCGCTGCTTTCCACGCCTGATTCAAGAGGCCCCCTCTATCGAATTCGGGTGCCTATGTCCTCGGGGACTTCCCCGGGAGCGCTCTGGAATGCGTGTGAACCGCCTCTATGTGTTGACTGGAACCCTGGCTTTGGCCCTCTGGGCCGCGGCCTGCAACGGCGGCAACGGACCGGGCCCCGGCGGCCAGGAGGACGCGGGCACCGATGGAGGCGGAACGCCCACCGGAGACGGGGGTGGGCCGGACGCGGACGGCGGCGCGCGGGACTTCGCCTGCAACGTGGCGCGGCAGGAAGGCTGTCCCGACGGCCAGGGCTGCTACTTCGCGGACCTGGCGGACGGCGGCACTGGCAGCCGCTGCTTCGAAGCGGAGTGCGACGTGGTGGCCCAGGACTGCGCCCAGGAGCAGCGCTGCACGTATACGATGGAGAATGGCGTCACCCAGCGGCGCTGCGTGGCCCCGGGCACCGCGGACGAAGGCGCGCCCTGCACGCTGGCGCCCGGTGATGGGGGCCTGGCCTACGACACCTGCCGGCAAGGCTTGTTCTGCCGCGAGGCGCCTGACGGCGCAGGAAGTGGCTTCACTTGCCAGCGCCTGTGCCATGCCACGACCCAATGTGGGAACGCGAGCGAGTGCAACACCGTGCTCCGCCTGGAAGGCACCGACGAGCTGCCGCTGGTCTGCGGCCCGCCGTCCAGGGCGTGCACGCCCTTTGGCGATGACTGCGAGGCGCCACTCAGCTGCTACCCGTCCACGTCAGGCCCGCTGTGTGCGGGCAGCGGCAATCGGGCGGAGGGGCAGTCGTGCGACTTCAGCAATCAATGCGCACCGGGGAGCGCGTGTGTGAATGCGGGAGGCGGCCTCACCTGCCGCCCGCTCTGTCAGCCCGGTGGCACGCCCGCCTGCTCCACGGGCAGTTGCCGGGCACTGGATGGCAACCCAGGCGTGGGGGCTTGCGTCCCCTAGATAGCCGGCCGGTCGCTGTGGCGGGCGGGCAGGCAGACGAGGCTTCAGAGAGGGAGGGTTCCCAGACGGCCGGCTGGCAGGGCACGGTGTGGTGTGCATCCTGCAAAGCCTGGAGGGATGGGAATGGGAATGAAGCCGGGGTGGCGGAAGGTCGTCGTGTGCGCGAGCAGCGCGCTGCTGGCGTGTGCCGGCAGCGTGGCGGACTCCCCCGACGGCGACCTGCCACCAGACGACGACAGCCGCTCTTCCACGATGGAGCAGAACGCGCCGGACGCGTCACTGGAAGTCGCGCCCGTGTTGGTGCTGAACGACGGGCGGCAGGTGCAGGCCGTGCCGCCCTTCGCGCCGCCTGCGACTTCGTTCCAACCGGGCTTCCATCAAGCGCTCCGCGCGTCCCACTCAGCGGGAAGCGTGACGACCTTCCGCATGCGCGTGCCGGTGGCGCGTGACGGCGGGCGCATCCGCGTGACGTTCCGCTCGGGCGACGGGAGCATGACGCTGGTGCGTGCCACCGTGGGCCGGGCGGGCGCCAATGGCGCGCTGGTGTCCACGCCGGTGAAGCTCTCCTTCAGTGGCGCGGAGGGCTTCACCGTGGACGCGCGCTCGCGGAAGACGTCGGACCCGGTGGACTTCCCGGTGGCGTTCCGGGACGAGTTGGCCATCACCTTCGAGGTCCGCGGCGCGCTGGCGGCCAGCGCCATCAGCGCCTTCCCAGGCAGCTTCGCGCGCGCGGGGAACCATGCGCTGGTGACGGGCGCGCTGGGCGGCACCCTGTTCGACCGCGCCGTCGGCGTGGCCACCGTCGACGTGGAAGGCCCCACGGGCCGCGCCTTCGTGGCCATTGGCGACAGCATCACCGAGGGCTACATCGACACGAAGAATGACACGCGCAACGCCTGGCCCGCCAAGGTGGAGGCCGCGCTGGGTGTGCCCGTGGTGAACGCGGGCGTGAGTGGCCAGGGCTTCTACGACGCGCTGGCGCTGCTCGACGGCGAGGTGCTGGCGCTCCAGGGCATCACCGACTGCATCGTCCTGCTGGGCACCAACGACCTGGGCGACAAGAACTCCCTGTCCGTCATCCAGGCGCGGATGAACACGATGCTGGGCCGGCTCGCGCCTTTCTGCCGCACCTGGGTCAGCACCCTGCTGCCCAAGGAGAAGTCGAACTACGCGCCCTACGAAGTGGTGAAGGCCCAGCGGCTGGAGCTCAACACGTGGCTCCGCGGCGGCGGCGGCGGCCCGGACATCATCGACCTGGAGGCGGTGACGCGCCAGCCCGCGAACGTGCACCTGTTCCTCGACGGGCTGGAGGTGGACGGCATCCACCCCAGCATCGAAGGCCACCGGGTGATGGCGGACGAAGTCGCGCGCGTGCTGCGCGAAGAGGGCGGCCTCTAGCCGCGCCCCCGCGCTCAGCCCTGGCGCGAGCCGAGCACCCCGTGGAGCACCAGCAGCTCCGCGAGCCCCGGCGGCGCCAGAATCCAGTCATCCTCCGTGGGCACCCAGCGCACCGGGGCCCCGGCCCCCTCCAGCAGGCGGTTCACCTGAAGGAGCAACGGCTCGAACGTGGAGACGGGGGCCTCGCGGCGCCCCTCCGGTGCCGGCACGTCGTGCCCACCGGGCTCCAGGCGGAAGGCGGCGCGGCCAGGCTGGGGCGTCACCTCGAAACCGGGCAGGTACGGCTGCATGGCGGCCTGGAGCCGCTCCAAGAGCGCGCCGTCCTCGTAGGGGTGGGACAGCTCCCAGTCGAAGAAGGTGGGCAGCTGCGCGAGCAGCTCCAGGTGCAGCGGGTTGGCGCGGCTCTGCCGCCAGTGGTGCTCGGCCAGGTCATAGGCCGTGGCGGGCACGCGCAGCTCGTACTTCTCCAGCTTCGCGAGCAGCTCGCCCATCCGCTCCACCAGGTCCGCGGGCGGCTCGGCGCGGGACACCCAGCCCCAGTCCGCCACCGACTGCCCGCGCCGCTGGCCTTCCACCCGGTCCCCCTCACGCAGTTGGAGCTGCGGCTCCGGGGCCTCCTCCTCCGGGTACAGCCCCGCGTGCAGGAGCGGCCCGCCTGATTCGGGCCGCAGCCGCGCGAAGCGGTGCGCCGGGTTGACCTCCACCACGCTGAACGTCTCCCTGGCCATCGCCGTCTCCTCGGATGTCCGACGTCGCGGAGCCTACCCGGTGTTGCGCATGCCGGCGGCGATGCCGTTGAGCGTGAGCAACAGTGGACGATCCACCTCCGCCTGGCCCTCGCGCTTGCGCTTGAGCAGCTCCACCTGGAGGAAGGACATGGGGTCCACATAGGGGTTGCGCAGGGAGATGCTGCGCTGGAGCTGCGGGTTGTTGTCGAGCAGCTTCGACTCGCCCGTCAGCTGCTTCACCTGCCTGCGCGTGCGCCGGTGCTCCTGTTGGATGCGCCGCCACACCGAACGGGTGGCGGGAGGCGCCAGCGACGCGTAACGCCCGGCGATGGCCATGTCCGACTTCGCCAGCACCATGGTGACGTTGTCGATGACGGCGCGGAAGAAGGGCCACTCCTGGTACATGCGCTTGAGCTGCGCCGCCCCGCCCTCCTCCTTCGAGAAGTCCTCCAGCGCCGAGCCCACGCCGTACCAGCCCGGGAGGATGGCCCGGTTTTGCGTCCAGGCGAAGACCCACGGAATCGCGCGCAGCGTGTCCAGGCCTCCCGCCTTGCGCTTGCTGGGGCGCGAGCCGATGGGCAGCGACGCAATCTCCTCCACCGGCGTCGCGGCGGTGAAGAACTCCAGGAACCGCGGGTCCTCCCACACCAGGGCGCGATACGCCTTGCGCCCCGTCTCCGCCAGCGTGTCGAACACGGTGCGGAAGGCGCGCTCGGCCTCGGGCTCCGGCCGCGGCTGCGCATCCAGCATGTGCAGCAGCACGCCGCCCAGGATGAGCTCCACCGTGCGCCGCGCCAGCTCCGGGCGCGCGTACTTGTGGTCCAGCGCCTCGCCCTGCTCCGTCGCCTTGTAGCCACCCGCCACCGCGCCCGGCGGCAACGCGAGAATCGCCTCCTGCGCGGGACCACCGCCACGCGCCACGGACTCGCCGCGGCCGTGGAAGAGTCGCAGCGGGACGCCCGCCTCGCGAGACACCTCCGTGAGCGCCACCTGCGCGCGGTACAGCGCCGCGCTGGCCGCCAGGAGCCCCACCTCCTTGCCGGAGTCGCTGTAGCCCACCATCACCTCCTGGCCACCGCGCACGTCCAGGTGCTTGCGGTACTCCGCGTCCGCGAAGAGCGTACGCAGCACGTCCGGGCCCGAGTCCAGCGCGCCCAGCTGCTCGAACAGCGGCACCACATCCGCCGTGGCGCAGCCCCGCTTTTCGTCCCACAGGCCCGCGTGCTTCAAGCAGCGGAAGGCCGCGAGCACGTCCTCGGCGGTGCTGGCCATGCTGAGGATGAGCGTGCGGCACGCGGGCTCACCCGACTCCGACTGAGCCTCCTTCAGCCGCGCCAGCACTTCCAGGAGCCGCGCCCCACCTTCCGTCGGCGCCGGGCCCCCGTTGAACGAGCCCGCCGCGCTCACCGCGTCCTCGGCCGGCGCGCGCACCTCCAGCTCCGCCAGCGACAGTCCCAGCGCGAGCACCCGCTCCCGCACCTGCCGCACGTCGCGAAGCCCCGCGTGCGTGCCCTTCGACGCCTGCAACGCGCGGCCCAGCACGTCCAGGTCCGCCAGCAAGGACTCCGGCGTGCGGTAGGCGCCCTGCGGCATGGGGACGCTCGCCCCGGCGCGCTGCTGCGTCACGTAGTGGAGCGCACGGCGCAGCCGCTCCTCCATGAAGCGCAGCTTGTGCCGCAGCGGCTCGCCCGGAGTCCGGGGGCCGTGGCGGCGCTCGGTGTCGGGCAGCTCCGCCGCGTCCTTCGCCACCGAGCGCAGCAGCTCCTCGGACGGCTTCGCGTGACGCGCAGACTGGGACAGCCGCCCGCCCAACCGCTCCAGGTCAAGCAGCAACCGCCGCAGTCCACGGGCCCGGTGGGCGCGCAGCGTGTCCGCGAACACGTCGGGCGTCACCAGCGGGTTGCCATCCATGTCCCCGCCCACCCAGGAGTGGATGCGCACGGGCGTGTCCACCGGCCCCAGCGGCTCGCCGTAGGCACGCTCGAAGGCCCAGTCCAGCAGCTCGGGGAGCAGCGACAGCTCGTCGGCGAGCACCTCCTCCACGTACCAGAGGACGTTCTTCACCTCGTCACCCACGGTGGGGCGCTCGCGGCGCAACTCGTCCGTCTGCCACAGGAGGGTGATTTCCTCGCGCAGCAGCGCCAGGTTCACCGAGGACTCGCGCGGCGTCAGCTCGCAGCGGTCCCGCTCCTCCAGCAGGCCCGCCATGCGGTAGAGCTTCTCCAACAGCGTGCGGCGCACGGCCTGCGTGGGGTGCGCGGTGAGCGTCAGCGTCACGCGCATGGTGCGCATGGCCTCTCGCACGCGCTCCGCGGGGATGCCCGCGTCCTTGAGCACTTGCAGCGTGGCCTCCAGCGAGCCGCGCTGGGGCCTGGCGGACGCGACCTCCGCGTGGGTGCGGGCGCGGCGGATGCGGTGGTGCTGCTCCGCCAGGTTCACCAACTGGAAGTAGACGGAGAAGGCGCGCAGCACCGGCTCGGCCCGTTCCAGCGGCAGGCGTTGGAGCACCTCCGCCAGCTCGGCCGCCACCGCGCGCCGGCCGGCCATGGGGCCCCGGCGGCGCTGGATGGCGAGGCGGCGCACTTCTTCTTCCAGGTCGAAGAGCGCCTGCCCTTCCTGTTCGACGAGGACTTCTCCCAGGAGCCGGCCAAGCAGGCGGACATCCCGGCGCAGCGGCTGATCCACGGCACGCAGTCGGGCCATATGCTGCGACGGTAGTCGCTGAGCAGCGAACTGGCCCGCATTTCCGCGCGAGAAAGTGACGTGCGCCCGCGAATCACGGCGATGCGTCCGTCATTCCCGACCGACTCGGCCCTGAAGCGCGCCAGCACGCGCCACCGCCCGAAAGCCACCCGGCCCCGTGGCTCCTGAGCCACACACCCGCCCGGTCCATGCCTTGCACAACAGCCCTCCCGTGGGCCGCGAACGACACCGCGGCCGAGGAGCTTGTCGCCATGTGGACGATGCGGGGGTGGAAGGTGACGTTGCTGTGCGGCTGGCTGGCCGCGCCGGTGGCCCTGGCCGAGACGGCGGTGCTCGACGGGGTGCCGAGGGAGGCGAGGGCCGCGCGTGGCGCGGAGCTGCTCTCCGCCGAGTCGATGTTCCCCGACGCGGGCCCAGGCGAGGTGGACGGCCCCGTCCTTCGCTACGCGGAGCCGGTGTCCTGCCCCGCTGCGCCCGAGGGCCGGGTGTGGGTGGCGGAGACGCAGGCGTGCGACGAGGCCGGCTGCGAGTCGCTCACGACGGTGTGGGCGGGCTCGTGGACCGTCGAGGACGCGGGGCTGGAAGTGCGCTGTGAGACGGACCGCGTGGTGCTGGCCGCGGGCGAATGGCGGATGGTGCTCACGCCAGGCGCGGGCGGCGGGCTGGAGGTGACTGAGCTGACGCCGCCGGAGCCCGAGTCGCTGTCGGCGGCGCGTCCCTCGGAGACACCGGCCTCCGAGGACTGAGCCGGGCTACACGCCGATGCGGCGGAGCATCAGGATGGGGCCTTCATCCAGGCGCCTGTCCCGCAGGTCGATCTCGCAGTCAATCATCCAGTCGCCGTGCCCTTCCGGGTCGATGATGCGCTGCTGGGTCTCCCACAGCCGCGTGCCTGACTCCTTCAAGAAGGTGTTGGCGGGCTTGCGCGCCTGGGGCGTGAGCACCACGACCTTGTGCTCCTCGAAGTACGGCGCCATGGCCTGCTCCAGCTTGGGGGCCGTCCATTCGCCCAGCGCGTTGTCCAGCATGGCCAGCGCGTCCATGTAGCGCTTCTGGCCCAGCGCCTTGAGCAGCCGGTGCAGCTCCTCGCGCACGCGCGCGGCGAAGGCCTTCGGGTCGTCGGTGAGCTCCTTCGGTTTGAGCTCCACCACCGGCTTCGCCTCGACGGCGGCGTCCGGGTTGCGCATGCGCTCCCACTCATCCAGCAGGCTGGAGTCCACCTGCCGGAGCGTGGCGCGCAGGTGGTCGATGAAGTCCTCCACCTCCTCCGTGCGGAAGCGCTCCGGCACCGTCTGGACCAGCGTCTTGTACGTGTCATTCACGTACCGCAGCAGCACGCCCTCGCTGCGCTGCAGGCCGTACTCACGGATGTAGTCCGGGAAGGACATGAACCGCTCGAACATGTCCCGGACAATGGACTTGGGCCGGATGTTCTCCTCGCCCACCCACGGGTGCTTCTGCGCGAACTTGTTGAAGGTGCCGTAGATGAAGTCGCGGTTGGGCTTGGGCCACTCGAGCTTCTCGAGCTCCGCCATGCGGTCGTCGTACTCCACGCCCTGCGCCTTCAGCTCGTTGATCTTCTCGCCCTTGAGCTGGTTGAGCTGCGCGTAGAGCACCACGTCCGGGTTCTCCAGGATGGCCTCCACCAGCGACACCACGTCGAGCGCGTACGTGTCCGTGGTCGGATCCAACAGCTCCAGCGTGTCGAGCAGGTACAGCGACAGCGTGTGGTTGAGGCTGAAGTCGTGCTGCATCTCCCCCGCCACCTTCACCGTGGCACCCGAGCCGCCCTGCCCCTTCACCACCTCGATGATCTCCGCCTCGCGCAGCGTGCGGAAGTCGCGCGCGGCCTCCTTGAGGTGCCGGCGCTTGAGGTAGTCCGAGTCGTGACTGCGCTGCACCAGCGTCACCAGCCGCTTGTACCCTCCGTTGCCTTCCGTCTGGTGGTCGCTCTGGAGCAGGTTGAGAATCATGCCGTGCGACACCGCGAAGCGGGACTCCAGCGGCTCCGGCATGCCGTTCTGGAGCCGCTCGAAGGTGCTCCGGTCGTACTGCACGAAGTTCTTCTGCGGCGGCTTGGCCTTGGGCGTCTTCTTCTTGCCCGCCGCCTCCTTGGCGGCCAGCTTGATGTTCTCGATGACGTACTCGGGCGCCTGGGCCACCACGCTGCCCTGGGTGTCGAAGCCCTTGCGGCCCGCGCGGCCGGCAATCTGCTGGAAGTCGCGCACGCTCAGCGTGGTCAGCTTCTCGCCGTTGAACTTGAAGAGCTGCGTGAAGAGCACCGTGCGGATGGGGATGTTGACGCCCACGCCCAGGGTGTCCGTGCCGCTGATGACCTTGAGGTGTCCGTGCTGGGCCAGCTTCTCCACCAGCAGGCGGTACTTGGGCAGCAGGCCGGCGTGGTGCATGCCGATGCCGTGGCGCAGGAAGCGCTGGAACTCCTTGCCATAGGGCGTGTCGAAGGGCGCGTCCTGGAGCGCCAGCCGGATGGCCTCCTTCTCCTCCTTGGTGGAGAAGTCCACGCTCATCAGGTTCTGCGCCTGCTCGGCGGCGGTGCGCTGGGTGAAGTTCACCAGATAGATGGGGTACTTCCCACGAGCAATCAGGTCTTCAATCGTCTCGTGCAGCGGCGACTCGCGGTAGTCGAAGTCCAGCGGCACGGGGCGCTCGGCGCTGCGCACGGTGGCCACTTCCCGGCCAGTGAGCTTCACCAGGCTCTCCTCGATGACGTGCGTGGGGCCCAGCGTGGCGGACATCAGCAGGAAGGTGGTGTCCGGCAGCGCGATGAGCGGCAACTGCCAGGCCACGCCGCGCTCACGGTCCGAGTAGTAGTGGAACTCGTCCATGACGACGTAGTCCACGCGGGCGCTCGCGTCGCGCAGGGCCAGGTTGGCGAGGATTTCGGCGGTGCAGCAGATGATGGGCGCGTCGCGGTTGATGCTCGCGTCGCCGGTGAGCATGCCCACGTTCTCCGCGCCGAAGGCGTCGCAGAGGGCGAAGAACTTCTCGTTCACCAGGGCCTTGATGGGACAGGTGTAGAAGGAGACCTTCCCCTCCGCCATGGCCTTGAAGTGGAGCGCCGTCGCCACCAGCGACTTGCCGGAGCCGGTGGGCGTCTTGAGGAACAGGTGCTTGCCCGCCAGCAGCTCCAGGATGGCCTCTTCCTGGGCCGAATAGAGGCTCAAGCCATTGGCCGCCACGTAGCCGACGAAGCGGTTGAGGATTTCATCCGCGTCCAGGGGCGGTTCGCCCTTCTTGGGGAGCAGTGCGGCGAGCGGAGCTTGGGTTTCAGGGGTGGCCATCACCCGTGGACAATAGGCGGCGCGGCCAGCCCCTACCGGGAAAATCGCAATGGGCGGCACGGGGCGTGACGGCAGGCCCCCCCCTTCCCGCACGGAAGGGCCGGGGGGATGGCCCCCTGGAGAGGTGTCCGCGAGTCTCCGGGCGCAAGGTCCGGGGGCGCGATACCCGGGCCCCGGGCCCCTCCATACCGTTGCTCCTGGACTGAAGCTCAGGGGGTGGGGATGCAGAGAACCGTCAGACAGAAGATGACGCGCCTCAAGCGCGCGGCACTGCTGGGAGGTCTGGCTTCCGCGCCCTGCCTCTGGAGCGGCTGTGAGCAGCGACGAGCCCCCCCGGTGGACGCGGCCGATATTGCCGAGGCCCCGGTTGTCGCGGGGCTGGAAGGCGCCCCCCTCACCGACACGATTCCAACGGCTGACGGCGGGACTGCTGGCGCGGGGCCGGGCCAGGCACCAGGCCACGCCGACGCCGGCACGGGCGGTGCAGGAGCCCACGGCGGAGCCGGCCACCGGAGTGAGACTCCGGGCGCGAGCGCATACATACCCGGTAGCGGCCCGCGGGACAGCGGCAGCCGGGCCGCTGGTGGCAGCGCCCCCCGGAGCAGCGGCAGTTGGACCATGGGCGGCAGCGGCCCGCGGGACAGCGGCAGCCGGGCCGCTGGTGGCGGCGGTGCTGGCCGAGGTGGCTTCGGAGGCGGGGGCAGCCTCACGGGGGGCCACAGCGCCACCGGTGGGGACAGCCTGTCGAGCGGCAACAGCGTGACGGGGGGCGGCAGCAGCACCGGCCAGGGCGGCAGTGGCTCGGGTAGAGCCACGGGCTTGCGCAACTGAGGAAGCAGCGCGGGGGGGGCTCGGCCTCGGGAAGTGGAGGGCTGGACAGTGCCAGGGGCGGCGACAGCGCGTCCGGCGACGGCAGCGGCGAGGGAGGCTCGCGGCCCGGTGGGATGGTGGGGCGCTGACACCGCCTCACGCGGTGCACCTCACCGCCACGCGCGTTGCAATCGCGCTGGAGGAACGGCCGGCGCGCGTACCGCCTGGACCCAACGCTCCTGGAAAAGCAAACGGGATGAGCGGACCGTGCCGCCCATCATCCCGCGCGTTCAAACGAATGTGACGCGGCCTACGTCGTTGGCTGCGTCGTCTGGGTGACCGGGCCCTGCGCCCCTGCGGCCCGATGTCCTCCAACACATCGCTCACCGGCGCCATCAGCGCCTGCGGCCCGGTGCCCGTCCTTGTTCCGGCTGCCTGAAGCATGGGCCTCAGCGCCGCCGCGCGCCGGTACTCTACCTCCGGCTGGAGGGCGTGGACGGGCTGGAAGCCCAGGCCCAGATGCGGGCGAACTCGCCGGCCTGAGCCGCATCGCCGCGGACACCACGCCGGAGCGGCCTTCGGGCACCAGTCCCGCCATCGCCGATGGTGCGCGACCGCATCGCGCGGGTTGCGCCATCGGAAGCCGCGGTGCTGATTCTGGGCGAGTCCGGCACGGTCAAGGAGCGCGTGCATGGCCAGCCACAACCGCACGGCCGTCTACGAACTGCTTCGCCGCCATGGGCTGTCCCCACCGTCCACCGAAGCGTTGTCGCGTGCACATCTCGCTCGTGCTTCCCGGCCATGGCGGTGTGCTTTTGAACTGCCCAACCTTCAGCTGAACAGCAGTTGAGGGGGACAACAGTCATGCGAATCACACGAGCGATGTTGGGTGTGGCGATGGTGGGGACGGCCGTGATGTTCGCCGGCTGCGGAGAGAGCAGCGCCAGCGAGAACACACTGGGGCCCCAGCAGGCGGCCGCGGGCCATCCAGTGACACTCACGGACGGCCAGATTCTGGGCGTGCTCCTGGTGGCCAACGCGGGCGAGGTGATGCTGGGCCAGGTGGGCCAGGCGCAGGCCACCGACCCGACGGCACGTGACTTCAACGCACGCATGGTCACCATGCACTCAGACGTCATCCAGCGCCTGGAGCAGCTGGCCATGGCCCAGGGCATCGCGCCCGCGGAGAGCCCGGTGTCGCAGCACCTCCAGCAGACGGCGCAAAAGACCATCGACCTGGTGAGCGCCACGCAGGGCCCGGCCTTCGACCTGTCCGTGATGGATGCGCAGGTCGCCGCCCACGCGGGTACCGCCCTGCTGGGGGATTCTCTGCTCGCGATGCAAGTGCAGAACCCGGCGCTCAAGGATGAGCTGATGGCGATTCGGAAGACGGTCCAGGCCCACCTCCAGGAGGCCTCGAACATCCAGACCACCCTCTACAACGCGAAGCAGCCCTAGCCGCGACGCGCAGCCGTCCGCCCGGGACTCGCAGCCCTGGGCGTGACGGCGCTTCGCGCGTGACGGCTTCCGGACCATGCCCCCTGTCGCTTGGGGCAATGGCGTCGTGAACGCCCGACTCCAGCGCGTCAAAGCACCTTCACGGCCTTCACCATGTCTGGCGACAGCTCCTCGTGCTGGAGGATGGAGAAGCCCAGCTTCCTGCTGATGGTCTGCATGGCGCGGTTGCCCGCGAGGATGTCCGCGACGATGCGCTCCATGCCCCAATCCCGGCCGATGCCCACCAGCCGCTTCAGCATCTCCGCGCCCAGCCCCTGCCGCTGGACCGGGTCGCTGATGAGGATGGCGAACTCCGCGTCGCGCGTGCCTCGCAGCCGCGTGAGCCGGCCCACGCCGAGCAGCTCTCCGTCCTTGCGCTCCGCCACCAGCGCCATCTCCCGCGCGTAGTCGTTGAAGCAGATGCGGGACAGCCGCGCGTGCGCCACGCGCGTGCTCAGCTGCATCAACCCCGCGTAGCGCAGGAACACCGTCTGCTCCGACAACGTGCGGTGGAACTCCGCCATCTTCGGCTCGTCCTCCGGGCGGATGGGCCGCAGCAGAATCTCCTCGCCGCTGCGCAGCCGGTAGGGCGCCACGTACTGGTTCGGGTACGGCTCGATGGCCAGCTTCGGCAGCTCCGCCTCCGTCACCGAGGCCGGGTGCAGCACCACGCGCGCGTCCAGGGCCAGCAGCCGCTCGGGCGAGGCCAGCAACGGGTTGATGTCCACCTCCTTCACGAAGCGCTGCTCCGCCACCAGTTGGCTGAAGCGCACCATGAGCTGCTCCAGCGCCTTCAGGTCCACCGGCGGGCGGCCCCGGACGCCCTTCAACGCCTCATAGATGCGCGTCTGCTCCATCATCCGCCGCGCCAGCGTGGTGTTCAGCGGCGGCAGGCCCAGCGCCCGGTCCCTGAACACCTCCACCAACGTCCCGCCCGCGCCGAAGAGCAGCACCGGACCGAACTGCGCGTCCACGCTGCTGCCCATGATGAGTTCATAGCCATCCAGCCGCACCATCGGCTGCACGGTGACGCCGTCGAACGCGCGCCCCTGCCCCATCGCCTCCAGCCGCGTCCGGATGTCCCGGAAGGCGGCGCGCACGGCCTCCGCATCCGGGAGGTTCAGCCGCACGCCGCCCACGTCGGTCTTGTGCGTCACCGAGAGCGAGTGGAGCTTCACCACCACCGGGAACCCCAGGGCCGCGGCCTCCGCCACCGCGGCGTCCTCCGTCACCGCCAGCCGCGTCTCCACGGTGGGGATGCCATACGCGGCGAGCAGCTTCTTGGACTCGTACTCCGTCAGCAGCGTCCGCCCTTCCGCGCGTGCTGACTCCACCCACCGGCGCACCTCGCCCCGAGCGCTGCGCTCCGCCTGCGCCAACGCGGGCGTTTCATACAGGCCCGCCAGGTTGTACGTGTAGCGCCACATGTAATTGAAGATGCGCGCCGCCGTGTCCGGATAGTCGAACGTGGGGATGCCCGCATCGTTGAGGATGCGCTCCCCGGCCGCGACCTCCGAGCCGCCCATCCAACTGGCCAGCACCGGCTTGCCATGCAGCTTCGCGTAGGGCTTGAGACGGTCCGCCGTCTGCGTGGGCTCCGTCATGTCCTGCGGCGTGAGGATGACGAGCAGCCCGTCGCTGCCTTCGTCCTTGCCGGTGATTTCCAGCGCCTTTGCGAAGCGCTCCGGGTCCGCGTCGCCCAGGATGTCCACCGGGTTGCCGTGGCTCCACTGCGGCGGCAGGAAGGCGTCCAACGCATCGCGCGTGGACGCGCTGAGCGTGGCCAGCTCGCCGCCCCCCGACACCAGGGCGTCCGTGGCCAGCACCCCGGGGCCGCCCGCGTTGGTGAGCACCGTGAGGCGCCGGCCCGCGGGGCGCGGCTGCCGGGCCAGCGTCTCCGCCATGTAGAAGAGGTCGGCGATGGAATCCACGCGCAGCACGCCGGTGCGCCGGAAGGCGGCGCTGAGCACCTCGTCACTGCCCGTCAGCGAGCCCGTGTGGGACGCCGCCGCCTGCGCGGCCTGCGCCGTGCGGCCTGCCTTGATGACGATGATGGGCTTGGTGAGCGCCACCTCGCGCGCCGCGGAGAGGAAGGCCCGCGCGTCGCCAATGGACTCCATGTACAGCAGGATGGAGCGCGTCATCGGGTCGTCCGCCAGGAAGTCGATGAGGTCGCCCCAGCCCACGTCCAGCATCGAGCCCACCGACACGAAGGCGCTGAAGCCCACCGCCTCGCGCAGGCTCCAGTCGAGGATGGAGGTCAGCAGCGCGCCGCTCTGGCTGATGAAGGCCACGTTGCCCGGCCGGGCCATGGCGCCGGCGAACGTCGCGTTGAAGCCGCTGGGCGGACGCATCACCCCCAGGCAGTTGGGGCCGATGATGCGCACCTGGGCCGCCTGCGCGATGCGGAGGATCTCCTGCTCCAGGCGCTCCCCCTCCGCCCCAATCTCCTTGAAGCCCGCGGAGAGGATGATGGCGCCCCGGATGCCCAGCTCCGCGCACTCCTGGATGACGCCGGGCACCGCTCGCGCGGGCGTGACGACGATGGCCAGGTCCACCCGCTCCGGCAAGGCTCCCAAGGACGGCCAGGCCTTGATGCCCAGCACGTTGGGCCGCTTCGGGTTGATGGGGTAGACGGTGCCGCCAAAGGGGTTGCTGATGAGGTTCCACAACACGGTGCGCCCCACGCTGCCGGGCCGCTCGGTGGCCCCGACGACGGCCACGCTGCGCGGCGCGAAGAGGACGTCCAGCGGCAGCCGCGTCCGCTGCTGGTGGAGCACGTTGTAGGACGGGTCCATCTTCGAGGTACCAGGGGCGCGCGTGTCCATGGCCTCCGTCATTGCGGCCGGGCTCCCCGGGGCGCAATGGCCTTCTCGTGCCTGCCCCGTGAACGCCCCCTCCCAGGTCCTCGCACGAATGAGATAGAACTGGAATAACTGCACTCCCCGTCAAGGAACCAGGAGGTGCGCCCTGCGCGTGTCACCCACATGTCGCTCTGACAACCCGTACGTGACGCAGGTCGTTCTGACACTCGCTGACAGTTTCACTGAACAAAACTTCACCGGTAGGCAAGCATCCCACGGCCCGCCCGGTGTATACGGGGCGCCTCTATGACTCCTTCCGAGAAGCTCGTTTTCAACCAGACCGTCGAGGCGCTCTTCGTGCGCGCCCTTGAGAACCGCCTCACCCCGGCGTGCCGTGAGCACCTGCGCCGGGCGGGGTTGGAGCTCGACCAGAAGTTGGAGCGGGCCTACACCCTGGAGCAGTGGAAGGAGTTCCTCCGAATCGCCGCCGGCCACGTCTACGGCGGCGTCCCCGCCGAGGCGGCCTATTACTCGCTGGGCGAGCGGTTCATGGACGCGTACTTCGGCACCTTCTTCGGCCGGGCCCTGCTGGGCGTCGTGCGGCTGGCCGGGCCCCGGCGGATGCTGCTGCGCGCGGGCATGGGCTTTCGCGCCGGCAACAACTTCAGTGTGGTCGAAATCGTCGAGCGCAGCCCCACTTCGGTGGAGCTGCGGATGAATGACGTGCTGGCGGACCTGCCCACGTTCTCCGCGGGCCTGTTGGCGCGCGCGGTGGAGCTGTGCGGTGGGTGGCGGGTGGTCAGCATCCCCGAGGAGTTCGACGGCACCGCGGCCACCTTCCACATCCGCTGGTCCGAGGCCCCAGCCGAGGCCGCCCTCACCGCCACGGATGACGACTCGGGCGCATCCCGGCCTCGCGCGTAGCAATCCCCCGCGCGCCCCGTGGCGCTTCGCCACGGGATGCAGCGCAGCACGCCACGCTCGCAAGGCAGCCGAGCGTGGCCACGGGGACACACGGCGGCCCGCCCCCTCAGAGGGAAACGCGCGGCTTCACGGCGGCGCGCATCTGCTGGCATCGCGGCTGCAATCCCATGCGGCATCCCTCGGAGGATGGACGCATGAGCAACCCTGAAGTGGTGACGAAGTCCCAGCGCCGGATGCACTGGGGCGTGGGCGTGGCGGCGCTGGTGATGCTGTTCGCGGGCGTGGGCACGTGGCTGGTGCTGCGCCACTCGGCGGCGGAGCTGCCGCATCCGTCCATTGCGGTCATCCCCAAGCCGTCCCACCCCGGCTTGGCGCCGCGCGCGGAGCCGCCGCTGCCCTCCTCCGCGGAGATGGACGCGCTGCTGCGCGCACGGCTCGCCGGGGCGTCGCTCATGCCGGAGTTCGCCACGTGGCTGAAGGAGCAGGACCTGCTGCGCCGCTTCGTCACCGTCGTGGCCAACGTGGCCCAGGGTGACAGCCCCCGCGAAGCGGTGAGCTTCCTCGCTCCGGCCGGCACCTTCGAGGCGCGCCGCAAGGCCGGCAAGCGCGTCATCGAAAAGCAGAGCTACGCGCGCTACGACGTCATCGGCAAGGTGGTGGGCTCGCTCGACGTGGGCGCGCTGGTGTCCACCTACCGCGAGGTGCGTCACCTGGCCGAGCGCCTCCACATGGAGACGGCTCGCCCCGGAAGCACCTTCGACGCCACGCTCCACCTCGCCTTCGAGCAGGTGCTCGCCGTCCCAGTCATCGACGGTGACATCGAGGTGGTCCCCAAGGGCGCGATGTTCGTCTACGCCGACCCGAAGCTCGAAGGGCTGACGGCCGCGCAGAAGCACCTGCTGCGGATGGGACCGCAGAACCTCCGCCGCATCCAGGGCAAGGTGCGCGAGGCCTCCCAGCAGCTCACTCGGCAGGCGTCCCGCCGCTGAAGGCTTCAACGGCCCTACCTGCATGCCTTTTGCCAGCGCGCGTCACCCGCGCGAGCCCTGGCAGGATGCAACGGGGGCCATGCAGATTGCGGCGCTTCGCCATGGGGGGTGAGCCGCCGCGCAGAGGCACAAGCCGGGGGGCACGGGCGTTGCTACCGGAGGCGCTTTCCTCCGGGACGAAGCGCTGCCAGGCGGCGTGGGGGCCCGGCAGGCACCGGAGCCCCCGCGCCGGTGTCGCCCCTGCGTTCCGTGTTCATGCGCCTGCCTGTCCTCCCCGTGCTGCTGCTGTGTCTGATGCTCTCCGGCGTCATCGCGGGCGTCCTGCACTTCATGCAGCGCGACCGGCAGGCGCTGGTGGACCAGATGGCCCGCGAGCGACAGGCGCAGTTGCTGGAGGCCGTGCGCGGCGTCTCCGCCGCCCTGGAGAGCGCGGAGGAGGACCTGCGCTTCGCGGGCGAGCTGCTGGCCCAGCCGGGAACCGCCGAGGAGCACCGGCGCGAGATGCGCGCCCTGCTGGAGGCGGTGGGTCAGTACAAGGCCATCCTCGTCTTCGGAACGGACGGACAGGAACGGCTCCGACTGGTGGACCGGCGCAGCGCGGCGGCGATGACGCACCAGTTCACCGCGGAGGACCTGGCCCTCACCGTGGCGCAGGCCCGCAGTCATCCGCCGGGCCACGTCGTCTCTTCCCCGCCCCTTCCCCGCGCCCAATCGGGCTGGCTGCGCGCCTTCGCCACCGCGTTGCCGGAGGACGCGCAGGACAGCGGCGGCGTCGTCGTGGTGCTGGTGGACGCCGAGCCGCGCTTCGCCCCGCTGAAGCTGCTCGCGTCGGACTCGGAGACGCAGCTGCTGGTGCTGGGAGTTCATGGAACGCCGACGGCGTTGACCCACCCGAACCTGGCCGACAGGTACCGGCGGCTGGACACCGACGGCCACCAGACGCCCGGCCTCGCTGCGCTGGCGCGGGCGCTTCGCGCGGGCGAGTCGGGCACGCGCATCATCGAGCGCAAGGAGGCCGCCCGGCTCGGCCTGGGCGACTCGGAGGTGGTGGCCACCTTCAGCCCGGTGCGGTTCAAGAATGGCGCGGCCTGGCCGGTGGCGACGCTCGCGTCGACGCGCGTGCTCCGGAGCCATGAGCGCGGCCTGGTGTTGCGCCTGTCGCTGGCGGCGATGCTCGTCTCCGGGTTCCTCATCGCCTTCGGAGTGTACGTCGTGCTCGCGCGCAGCCGGGCGGAGGCCCTGCGGGACAGCCAGCTCCATGCGCAGCGGCTGGCCCACCTGCACGACAAGACGCAGAAGATTCTCGACAACATTCCCACCGGGGTCCTGGCGCTCTCCTCCACCCGGCACATCTCCGCCGCCAACCGCGCGCTGAGCGCCCGCATGCCGGCGGACGTCGTGGGCCAGCCCCTGACGGCGGCCTTTCCCCAGGCCCAGGCCCCCGTCATCCAGCGGCTGGAGGACCTGGTTCACGCGGCCACGAGCGACGGCCGGGTGCGCAGCCTCCACGGTGAACCGCTCTGCCTCTTCGAAGAGCCCGGCCAGTACAACGTCCACGCGGTGCCGCTGGAGCCGAACACGCCGGAGGTCCACACGCTGGTCGTCATCGAGGACCTGAGCAGCCTGCGCGCGCTGGAAGGACAGCTGCTGCGCGCGGAGAAGCTGGCCACGGTGGGCGTGCTGGCGGCGGGCATCGCCCATGAGATTGGCACGCCGCTGGGCATCGTCCGCGGCCGGGCCGAGTACGTGCAGGAGAAGCTGGGTCGCGAGCACCCGCAGGCGGCCGGCCTGGGCACCATCGTCGGGCAGATAGACAGGGTGAGCCGGACGCTGCGCCAGCTGCTCGACTTCTCCCGGCTCCAACCAGCGGACGCGCAGGCGGTCCCGCTGGAGCCCCTGGTGCACGGCGTGCGGGAGCTGCTGTGGATGGAGGCCGAACGGCGGCGCCTGAAGCTGGAGGTGACGGTCGCCTCATCCATGCCCGCGGTGGCGGCCGACCCCGACCAGCTCCAGCAGGTGCTCATCAACCTGGTGCTCAACGCGTGTGACGCGTGCGGGAGCGGCGGACTCGTCCGGCTGAGCGCGAGCATGGACACCGGAGACGCACCGGGCTCCTGGGGCATGGTGCGCGTGGACGTCGAGGACAACGGCTGCGGTATCGCCCCCCGCCACGTCCACCAGGTCTTCGACCCTTTCTTCACCACCAAGAAGCGCGGCCAGGGCACCGGACTGGGCCTGACGATGGTGGCGCACATCGTGCGCAACCACGGAGGCCGCATCGAACTGGACAGCGCGCCAGAGCGAGGCACCCGCGTCACCGTGCGCTGGCCCGCCGCTGCGCCCGCCGGAGAGGAGCGACATGTCGTCTAGAGCCAGGGTCCTCGTCGTCGACGACCACGTCGAGATGGGACAGATGCTGAAGGAACCGCTGACGGACGACGGCTACAAGGTCGACATCGCCACCGGCGGCGCGGATGCCATCGCCCAGCTGCGCGCGCGCGTCTACGACGCGGTGCTGTGCGACCTGCGCATGCAAGACGTGGACGGCTTCGACGTGCTCGACGCCGCGCGCAAGCTGGACCCGGACCTGCCCGTGGTGGTGATGACGGCCTTCGGCGGCGTGGAGAGCGCCGTGGAGGCGATGAAGCGCGGCGCGTTCCACTACTTCACCAAGCCCTTCCGGCTGGACGAGGTGCGCCTGTCCCTGGAGCGCGCGCTGGAGCAGCGCCGCCTGCGCACCGAGCACCGCACGCTCAAGCAGCAGGCCGCGGACCGCGGGGGCCTGGGCGCCCTGGTGGGCAGCAGCGCCGCGATGCGCGACCTCTACACGTTGATTGAGCGGGTGGCCTGGTCCGGCGCCCCGGTGCTGGTGCGCGGCGAGAGCGGCAGCGGCAAGGAGCTGGTCGCCCGGGCCTTGCACTTCGAGGGCACCCGGCGCGCGGGGCCCTTCGTCGCCGTCAACTGCACCGCGCTTCCACACGCGCTTCTGGAGAGTGAGCTGTTCGGCCACGTCAAGGGCGCCTTCACCGGCGCCACCACGGCCCGGCGTGGCCTCTTCGTGGAGGCGGACGGCGGCACGCTGTTCCTGGACGAGATTGGCGACATGGCCCCCGAGCTCCAGGCCCGGCTGCTCCGCGTGCTGGAGGACGGCGAGGTGCGGGCCGTGGGCGCGGACGGCTCGCGAACGGTGGATGTGCGGGTGGTGGCCGCGACGCACCAGGACCTGGAGACGCGCGTCAAGGAAGGCCGCTTCCGCGCGGACGTCTTCTACCGGCTCAACGTCGTCACGCTGCGGCTGCCGCCCCTGCGCGAGCGCCGCGAGGACATCCCCGCGCTCATCGAGCACTTCCTCCAGCAGGCCAAGGCGCGCAATCCGCGCTCCGTCGTGCAGCGGTTCTCCCCGGAGACGCTTGCAGCGCTGGGGGCCCTGCCCTGGGCGGGCAACGTGCGCGAGCTGGAAAACCTGGTGCAGCGGCTGGTCGTGCTCGGCTCGACGGAGGTGGTGGAGCTGCCGCAGCTGCGCCCCCACTTGCCTTCGGACACCAGCCAGGAGAGCCACCCGCTGGCCGCGGCACAGCGCACCATCGTCCCCTTGCGGCAGTTGGAGACGGAGTACATCGCCTGGGCCGTGGCCCGCTGCGGAGGCAACAAGACGAAGGCGGCCGAGCTGCTCGGCATCGACGTCTCCACCATCCACCGTCGCGAGCGCGCGGAAGGCAATCCGCAACGCTGACCTGGGCACGCTGCAACGGTGCGCGGGCCACGGTTGGGGCGTCTCAGAGGGCAGGGGGTGCGGCACGGGCCTTGTAGATGACACAAGGCATGAACCGAACCCTCCTGTCTCTCCTCGCCGCGGTCAGTCTGGTTGGTTGCGCTTCCAAGCCCAAGACGTCCTCCGTCACGGACAACCTGCCGGACCGGCAGCGCGGCCCCACCGCCACGGCGACAACGTCCAACGGGACCTCCGATGAAGACGAGGATGCGGCCCGCCGGGCCATGGGCCCGCTGTCCGCCGATCCGGTGTACTTCGAGCTCGACTCGGCCACGCTGCGGCCCGAGTCGCGCGACATGCTCGCGCAGCTCGCCACGGGCCTGCGGGAGCGGCCCCTGACGCGGGTGATGGTGTCGGGCCACACCTGCGAGCTGGGAACCACGGAGTACAACATCGCGCTGGGCCACCGGCGCGCGGCGGTGGTGCGCGACTACCTGCGCAACCTGGGAGTGGAGCCCAAGCAGCTCTCCATCGTCTCCTACGGCGAGGAGCGGCCACTGTCCGACACCCAGACGGAAGAGGCGCTCCGCAAGAATCGCCGCGCGGAGTTCACCTTCTCCTCGAAGGAGCAGGCCACGCGCTGAGCCGCCGGAAGGCCGTCGGAGCTCCCCGGTACGCTGCTCCCGGAATGCGCCCCGGGAACGCCGGGCGCTGGGGAGGGATGGGGAATGGGGAGCAGAATGCGTCGGAGGCCTGGCTACAAGACCCGGCCCTCCGTGGCCAGATTGGTCGAGTCATTGGGGCTGCTACGGTCGAGAGATCTGGAGGCACACGGCGCCCCACGCAGCCAACTCAACCTGCTGTGCAATGTCGGGGCCCTGCGAGAAGTCGCGCCCGGCGTCTGGGCTCGCTCGAGCGCGATGGTGACGGCCGCGGCCATCGCCGTGAAGCGCGTCCCCCGGGGCGTGCTCTGCCTGAAGTCCGCGCTGTGGGTCCACGGCTTGTTGCCTGAATCCCCCACAGAGGTCTGGATGGCCATCGGAGCGCATGCGCGTAAACCGCGCTGGGACCAGCCACCGCTCCAGGTGGTCCGCTTCTCGGGGCGCGCACAGGCCGAGGGCATCGAACACCGCCTGCTCGGGGGGTTGCCCATCACCGTCTACGGCGTCGCGAAGACGGTCGCGGACCTGTTCAAGTATCGAAACAAGCTGGGATTCCCCATCGCCGTGCGAGCGCTCCACGACTCCCTCCTCGCAGGGCTCACCACCACGGATGAGGTTCGACACTTCGCGGAAATCTGCCGCGTCAGGAAGAGTGTCGGCCCCTATCTCGAGGTCCTCGAAGCACGGCGAGGCCAGGACATCCTGCGCGTGAGGCAGGCCTTCCTCGCGCGCGAGGCTGCGCGGGCGAGGCTCCTGGAAGCGCCCCTGCTCCATCAACTCCCGGGGCATCCGGAGAGCGAAAGCCGCTGAGCCGAATCCAAGGAGCGCTGAGCCCAACGGATGGATATCCGCGAGCAGGGTCCCCGTCCGCGTCCGGGGCCGGGCCATCCGGAGGGGCGCAAACCATCAGGCCTGGCCCAAGGAGCGCCGAGCCCAAGGGGTGGGTGTTTGCGCGCGGGCGAGGTGGCCCCATCAGGTCTCGGGCCATCGGGAGGCGCAAGCCGCTGGGCTGACCTCGAGGAGCGCCGGCCCCAACGGATGGGTGTCCCAACGCTGGGCGCCCGCCCCGACGTGGCCTCAGCAGGTGGGGGGCCCGGACGCGGACACGGAGCTCGCTGTTCGGAAATGTCGGGGGTTTTGGCGCGACAAAAGTCCCGACATTTCCGAACAGCGACCACGCAAGGTCACTCCGGAGGGGCCCGGTCAGCGCCCCTGAAGACCGTCGGGGCCGGACATGTCAGCACCCGCCCCGGGGTTCAACATACGGCCCTGGCAGCCGCGCGGGCCGACTCCAGGCCATCGAGGAACTCGACGATGCGCTGGGCGCATCGCTCCGGCTGCTCCAGCGGGAAGAGGTGCCCCGTGCCGGGAAGCTCCTCCGTCTGGGGAACATTCAAGGTGAGGCGGGCCCGCTCCAGCGCGTCGCGCGTCAGCGTGTCGGACTCACCGCCGCGAATCACCAGAGCCGGGACGTTCACGGTGCCCAGCTCGCGCCAGACATCCTTCGGAGACGTCTCGAAGACACGCGCCTCCCAGGCCTTGGGGATGGTCAGCCGGAAGCCACCGCTCGGGGCCTCGGTGAGGCCGTGGGTGATGTAGTCCTGGAAGCACTCCGGGTCGAAGCGCGCGAACAGCGGCTTCTTGCCGTAGCTTCGCGCGGCCTCTTCACGAGCGCCCCATGACTCACGCCGCCGCCGCGCCAGGCTCGCGGGCGGCACGCGGCTTCGCAGCCCGAGCAGCGTCAAGGCACGGAGCGCCCATTCCCGCGTCCCCGTGAACAACACCGGGTCCAACGCCACCACGGCCCGGAAGAGCGCGGGCGCCTTCGCGGAGGCCAGCAGCGTCGCCACGCCCCCCATGCTGTGCCCCACGCCCACGACACCCTGCACGCCGTGAGCACGCAGGGCGTGAATCAGGTCATCCGCCATGTCATCCCAGGTCCGCAGCTCGCGCGGGTCGGAGCCCGGCACGAGGCACCGCGTGCGGAGCGTGAAGACGTGGTAGCGCGGCTTCAGGTGCTCGATGAGTTTGCGGTAGCACCCCGGAGGAAAGCCGTTGGCGTGGGCCAGGTGCAGCACCGGACCGGTGCCGCCCCAGTCCTCCATCTGAAGGGCGTCTCGCATGTCCCGTCGATTAACCCGGACCGCGGCGAATGTCTTCCGTCACTCGGTGGCGGACCGCCACTGCGGGTGCGCCAGCACGCGCGCCTCGATGTCGGGCGTGAGCTGCCCACCATGCGGCGCCCGGGACGACGAGCGCTTCCATCGCTCCAGCCACCGCTCACCGAGCGGCGCCTCCAGCGACTCACGCCGCGTGGCGCCCACCGTCGTCTCGCCCTTCGTCCCCGTCGACACACCCGCGCCCACGAAGAACCCGGCCAGCAGCAGCGTCACCCGCGTGGGCGTGGCCGCGCTGTACGTGAGCAGCAGCGCCCCCTCCCCGTCCTCGCGGCAGTGCCGGCGCACGCGGGCCAGCACCGCTTCGGTCCACATGTCCGGATTGGACGCCGGAGAGAACGGGTCGAAGTAGACGAGGTCCGCCACGGGCAGCGTGCCGTCCAGGTGAGGCACCGCGTCCCCCAGCAGCAACCGCCAGCGGAGCCCCTCCGCCTCCCACACCCCGTCGCGCATCAGCGTCTCCGCCGCGTCACGAAACGGCTGGAGGAAGGGAAAGCCCTCGGCGTCCGCCAGCGCCAGCCGCAGCGGCGCCAGGTCCACCTCGAAGCTGACCACCTCCAGCAGCCGGCGCTGCTCCGCGCCCAGACTCCTGGCGCAGGTGAGCGCGGCCACCGCGTTGGTGGCGGCGCCCAGCCCCACGTCATGAATCACCAGCGGCGGCCCAGGCTGGCGCAGCCGGTCCGCCAGCCGTGCCTGCTCCACATAGAGGCGCAGCGCTTCCTGCCACGGCCCCACGGAGGGGTGCATCACCTCGCCATGGCCCAGGTGCCGCACGGCGCGAGCGCCATTGCGCAGGGTGATGAGCTCGAAGTCGCCGTCGCGCGGGTTGGCTTCGGGTGCGGTGCTCACCCGACCTCCTTCAGCGTCACCTCGCGCGCGTGGGCCTCGTCCTTCAAGTCCTTGGGCGTGGCGATGGCCGCCTTGAGCTCGCGGTACACCTGCGCGTACGTCCCACCCAGGATGCCCTCGCGGATGCGCCCCATCAGCTTCTGATAGTGCCGGACGTTGTGCACGGACAGGAAGCGCGAGCCCAGGTGGTGCTTGCCCCGCATCAGGTGCTGCAGGTAGCCGCGGGTGTAGCGCTTGCACACGTAGCAGTCGCACTCCGCGTCCAGCGGCTCGTCGGAGAGGCGGAACACGCTGCGGGAGATGCGGACGAGCCCGCTGAACGTGTACGCATACCCCTGCTGGGCCATCTTGGTGGGGATGATGCAGTCGAACATGTCCACACCGCGCAGCACGGCTTCCACCAGGTCCGTGGGCGTGCCCACGCCCATCAGGTAGCGCGGCTTGTCGGCGGGCAGGGACGCGGTGGCGCGCAATGTCATGGACTCGCGCTCCACCTTCGTCTCGCCCACGGCCAGACCGCCAATGGCGAAGCCGTCGAAGGGCAGCTTCGTCAGGAAGGCCGCGCTCTCGTCACGCAGGTGAGGGAAGACGCCGCCCTGGACGATGCCGAACATCGCCTGCCCCGTGTCCCGCGCCGCCTTCGCCTCCAGGCTGCGCACCGCCCAGCGGTGGGTGCGCTCCATGGCCTCGCGCGTGCCGGCCTCGTCGGTCCGCGAGTCGATGCACACATCCAGCACCATCATGATTTCCGAGTTGATGGCCTGCTGCATGGCGATGCTCGACTCGGGGCTGAGGAGCTGCCGGCTGTTGTCGTAGAAGCTGCGGAAGTGGGCGCCCTTCTCCGTGATGAGCCGGTCCTCCGGCAGGGAGAAGATCTGGAAGCCGCCCGAATCGGTGAGCACGCCCCCGTCCCACTGCATGAAGGGGTGGATGCCGCCGAAGCGCTGGAAGACCTCGGCGCCCGGCCGGAGCATCAGGTGGTAGGTGTTGGCCAGCAGGATGCTGGCGCCCGCCTCCTTCACCTCCTCCATGGCCAGGTGCCGGAAGCCCGCGTGGGTGGCCACCGGCATGAACATGGGGGTTTTGAAGGAACCCCGGCGTGTGTGCAGGATGCCTGCACGGGCGCCCGTGGGGTCGGTGGTGAGGAGCTCGAAACGAACGGCCATGGGCCGGCCCTTATACCCGTCATGCCCGGCAGGCACCGCATCCATCTGCCCTGCCCGCTCCACCACCCGCCATCCGGGCCTCCTGCCCTCCTGGACAGCCGTACAGGCATCCTGGCATTCCGTCCGAGGCGGAACGCCGCCGGCCTCCCGGCATCTCACGTCTTCCGCCGCCGCTTCCGTGGCCTGAAGTCGACACCGGGGCGGCATTCTCCCGCCTTCCCAGCGGTTACATGGAGTCCTCGCGGTCTCCTGCAGAACGCGAAACACGTCGCCGCTTTGGCCCACCGCACCATTTCCGCTACAACGCCGCCGCCATGTTCAACGTCATCAACGTCTCCAAGGCCTACGGGCCCAAGAAGCTTTTCGAGGACGTCAACGTCACGTTCTCGCCGGGCCGCCGCTACGGCCTGACCGGTCCGAACGGGGCCGGGAAGTCCACGTTCATGAAGATCCTCGCGGGGGACGAGGAAGCGGACATGGGCAACATCGTCCGGCCTCGCAAGCTGGGAATCCTGCGCCAGGACCACTTCCGCTACGAGGACAACCGCGTCCTCGACGTGGTGCTCATGGGCAACCGTGCCCTGTGGGCGGCCATGTCCGAGAAGAACGAGCTGCTGGCCAAGTCCGACATCACCGAGGAGGACGGCAACCGGCTGGGCGACCTGGAGGGCGTCATCGCCGAGGAGGACGGCTACTCGGCGGAGAGCGACGCGGCCACCCTGCTGGCGGGCCTCGGCATCGACCAGGCCTCCCACGAAGAGCCCATGAAGCAGCTCACCGGCGGCCTCAAGCTCCGCGTGCTGCTCGCGCAGGCGCTGTTCGGCAAGCCGGAAGGTCTGCTCCTCGACGAGCCCACGAACAACCTGGACATCGACTCCATCCGCTGGCTGGAGAGCTTCCTCCACGACTACGAGGGCGTGCTCATCACCATCAGCCACGACCGGCACTTCCTCAACGCCATCTGCACGCACATCGCGGACATCGACTACGAGACCATCATCCACTACCCCGGTGGGTATGACGACATGGTCCGGCAGAAGGCGCAGGTGCGCAGCCGCGTCGAGTCCGAGACGGAGGAGAAGAAGAAGAAGATTGCCCAGCTCCAGGACTTCGTCGCGCGCTTCCACGCCGGCACCCGCGCCTCGCAGGTGCAGAGCCGCATCAAGCAGATCGACAAGCTGAAGTCGGACGACCTCAAGCGCTCTAACATCGCGCGCCCGTTCATCCGCTTCGACCAGAAGGTGGTCAGCGGCAAGCAGACGCTGATGGTCGAAGGCATCCACAAGTCCTTCGAGGGCCAAGAGGTCATCAAGCCCTTCAACGCCCTGGTCTGCAAGGGCGAGAAGGTCTGCGTCATCGGCCGCAACGGCGTGGGCAAGTCCACGCTGGTGAAGATGATTGCCGGCCAGTTGGAGCCGGACGGCGGGAAGATTGGCTGGGGCCACCAGGCCTCCGTGGGCTACCTGCCGCAGGACCACCACGGCGTCGTGCGCAAGGGCACCACCTGCTTCGGCTGGCTGCGTGACCTGCACGACAAGCTCACCAACGAGGAGATCTCCGGCGTGCTGGGCCGGATGCTGTTCTCCGGTGAGGAGCGGATGAAGAACACCGACACCCTCTCCGGTGGTGAGACGGTGCGGCTGCTCCTGTCCAAGCTGATGATCATGCAGGACAACGTGCTGGTGCTCGACGAGCCCACCAACCACCTGGACCTCGAGTCCATCGCCGCGCTGGCCGAAGGCCTCCAGAAGTACGAGGGCACGGTCATCGTCGTCACGCACGACCAGGAGCTCATCTCCGAGGTGGCCACCCGCATCTGGTCGCTCCAGGCGGGCCAGGAGGTGCTCGACTTCAACGGGCCCTACTCGGAGTTCGTGGAGAAGCACTCCGACGTCGCCGCGCGCCGCCGGTAGTCCGTCAGACGCTGGCCAGAAACACGAATCGCCGCCCGGCCCGGGGATGCGCTCCCGGGACGAGGCGGCGATTGTCGTTTCCCCCTGCCCTGACGGGACGACGGGTTCCGGACGCCGAACGAGGAGCCGCCCACGAACCCGTCATCCCGCGTGTCCGAGTCCGTGGCACCGACGCGCTGCACGGAATAGGACCATCCACGCCGCTCACGTCCTGGACCAGGTCCGACAGCGAGTGGCCCGTGCTGAGCACGGCGTACGCGGAGATGCGCGCGCGCACCTGGCCATTCACGAGGCTCTTCTCGGAGACGGTGACACGCACCCGGGCGCCCGCTTGCGGCGCGGGAGAGAGCGTGAGCGGGTCCACCTCGACGAAGAGCGCGGGCCCCTCCTGCTCGGCCTGGAGGAAGAAGCCCGCCGCGTCATTCACCACGTTGCCCACGGCCGGCTTGACATAGGTGATGCGAGCGCCGCTGAAAAGAAGGACGGTCTACCGGGAGGCCGACTTGCGCAGCAGGAACAACCCCAGGCCCATGCCCACGGTCCACTTGAAGGCCGCCGCGAGCGGCGTGTCACGCAGCCTGGGTGGAGCGGACGGCGGGCAATCCAGGGACCGGCCCGTCACCGGGTCCACCACGGGCTGGAAGCCCGGCGCGCCCGGCAGCGACGCGCCTTTCGCCTCCAACTCCGTCTTGGTGGCGGTCAGCACCTTGCCCTGCTCCGGGTCCTTCTGGCCCGGCGCCTTTCCTTCCGGGGAACGGTGCTCGAGGATGGCGTTGATTTCCGCACCCAGCAGGATGACCTGCGCGGAGATCCACATCCACAGCAGCATGACGATGACACCGCCAATGGCGCCGTAGTTGACGTCGTACTTGCCGAAGTTGGCCACATACTGGGAGAAGCCCCACGACGCGAACACCCAGATGAGCACGCCCACCACCGAGCCCGGGGTGATGAAACGGAACCGCTGATTCACGTCCGGCAACACGTAGTACAGCACCGCCCACAGGAACATCATCAGCAGGCCCGCGACCGGAAGCCGCAGCCACATGAGCACGGTGCCCAACCCGCCGGGAAGCTTGCCAGCGATGACAGGCGTGACGATGACCGCGAACGCCGCGAAGATGGCCACCGCCGCTCCTCCCAGCGTCACCAGCAGCGCGATGCCGCGCAGCTTCCAGATGGGACGCGACTCCGTCACGCCGTAGACCTTGTTGAGCGCCGTCATCAACGCCACCACGCCCGCGGAGGCCGCCCAGACGGCACCGACACCGCCCACCGTCAGCAGCCCCACCGGCCGGCTGTTCGCCAGCGCCTCGATGCGCTCGCTCAGGATGGACGTCACTTCACGGGGCGCCACCCGCGCCAGCTCCTGGATGAGCACCTGGGCCTGGGCGGGCTCGATGAGGAGGCCCGCCAGCGACACCAGGAACAGCAGGAATGGGAACAGCGCGAGGATCACCCGGAAGGTGAGCGCGCCAGCGACGTCCCCCACCTCGTCGCGCGTCCACTCGTCCTTCAGCGCCAGGAAGAACGTCTTCCAGCTCATTCCCTTGCCAGGGAGAACCATTCCGCCTCCTCGGAGGTGCTGCGACCGGGGGAAGGATGCGCATTCCCCACACCCCAAGCGACCTCCAGCCCCCAGCCTCCCTGCATGCGGCCGGAGGACAGGCGAGCAGGCAACCCTGGAAGTAGACTTCCCTGAAATTCCTATCTTCTCTGACATCCCCCTAGGCAGGAGAGCGTTCATTGGCGTACACCTTGGACGGGGGCCGCCGGTCGGTTCCGCCGCGGCCCTCTCCCCCGAGGACGCCATGTTCGTCTCCTGTCTCCTGAGTGTCAGCCTGGCGCTGAGCGCCGGCGCCGCACCCGGAATGCCCCCGGACACCCAGGCCCCCGCCCCTTCGCACACGCTGTGGCTCGTCCAGTCCCTGTACCCAGGGCAGGACGCGTTGCTGCAACGCACCGAGGAAGGGATTGCCGCGCTGATACCGCAGGACGTGCAGGCGGAGCAGCTCATCGGCCGGGGCGCCCTGGCCACGCACCTGAAGGGCCAGGGCGGCGACCTGCGCTGCGTGTCCGGCGAGGCGCGCTGCCGGGAGCCGCTGGAGGCGTATCTGGAATCACTGGGCCTGGAGCGCGTCGTGCTGGTGCAGGTGGGCCAGGACGACGCCGGCTACCGCTTCCGCGCCGTCAGCGTCCGGCCCGGCACGGGCGCCCGGGGTCAGGCGGAGACGGCGAACCCCGCGTTCGAGAAGGCCCTGGCCGGCGTGCTGGTGAAGTTCCTGTCGCTCAACGCCACGGTGGTGGCGGAGACGACGCCCGCGGGGGCCACCGTCTTCATCGACGGCGTGAAGGTGGGCTCCACGCCCTTCACCACGGAGGTGCTGCCAGGTGAGCACACCTTCCGCTTCGAGCTGGCTTCGCACCTTCCGAAGGAAGAGACGCGCGTGCTGAGCTCGCGCCAGCAGGTGAAGCTGGGCGCCGCGCTGGAGAAGGTGCCCGCGCGGCTGGTGGTGAAGGCGCAGCCGGAGGGCGCGGAGATTCGCGTGGACGGCCAGCCGGTGGGGACCACCGCGGTGGACCAGGGCATCCAGCCCGGCACGCGCAGGGTGTCGCTGACGCTGGACGGCTACGAGCCCCACGAGGTGACGGCGGAGATCGTGCCCGGCGGGACATTCACGCTGGAGCACGCGCTGACGCCCACCTCCATGCAGTCCTTCAAGCTGGCCATGCGCCGCCGCAAGGAAGCCACCATGGCGCGGCAGAGCTACCTGGAGGCCTCGTTCGAACTGCAGCGCCTCACGGGCACGTCGCTGGCGACCCAGCCGCTGAGCACCTCGGAGGATTTGGAGAGCCTGCGCACCCGGGACGTGCGCGCGCCGGGTTCGCGCAACCTGCGCGGCGTGGGTGTCGAGTACGGCCGCTATGGCCAGTTCTTCGGCGTCATGCTGGTGGGCGCCACCTACGCCTCCACGGGAGACACGTGGACGCTGGGCATCGACGTACCGCCTGGCGTGGGCGGCGCGGGGCCGGACGGAGTGTCGTCGCTGGACACGCAGGTGCAGGCGGTGTCGCTGCGCGCGCTCCAGCCGCAGCTGCGCTACGTGCTCGGGCCCGTGTCCTTCGCCCTCCAGGTGGGACTGGAGGGCCGAGGACTGCTGGTGAAGGAACGCGCGGGTGACGCGGCCATCTTCAAGGACGGCCTCTACGCGCTGGACCTGCACGCGTCCGGACAGGCCACCGCGCGCATCTTCGTATACGAGGGTCTGTACGCCTCCGTCGCGTACCTGCACAGCTTCACGCTGCTGAAGAAGATTGCCGGAACGAGCAACATTCGCGGAGGGCTGGGCTATGCGTTCTGACCTGCGGCGCCTGACGTGGGCCTGTGTGCTGCTGACATGTGGCCTGTCCCTGGCCGAGCCCCTGGTGGGGCCCTCCGTCGGCCGTGGCGATGCGCTGCTGGCCGAGGGCACCCGCCTCTACAACAAGCGCAAGCACAAGGACGCGGCGGAGGTGTTGCTCCAGGCCACGCGCGCCAACCCGTCCCTGCTGCCCGCATACCTGGGCCTGGCCCGCGCGCGCATGGGGGCCAAGGACGTCCCCGGTGCCTGCGCCGCCTACCGCGCCTACGTGCGCAGCGCGCCGGACATCCAGGACCGCACCAAGGCGCAGCGCGAGCTGGCCCTGTGCGAACGCAAGCTGAAGGCCGCGCGCCGCAAGAAGCGCAACAAGGTGCCGCCCGACATGACGGCCCGGCACGTGGAGCTGAAGGCCGGCTTCTTCGCCGCGCTGGAGGAAGGCCGGCTGGTGGGCCCCGGGGCGGCAGGCGAGACGCTGCGCACGCTGGTGTCCGAGGGCTACCTGGGCACGGACCTGGGCGACATGGCCGCGCGGCTGAGCGCGGCCTCCCAGTCCACCACCGACGACCTGCACCAGCGGGCCCTGGCCGGTGAAGCGCTCCCCACGGCGCGCCTGCGGGAGTCCGGCGCGCTCTTCGACCTGGCTCGCGACACGGGGGAGCCGTCCGCCAAGGCCGCTGCCCAGGCGCCTTTCCTGGAAGGGCTCGCGGCGCTCCAGAGTGGAGACTCCACCGGGGCGCAGCGCCTGTTCGCGAAGGCCGCATCCGCGGCGCCCGAGCGCACCGAGTACCGCGTGTGGCGCGCCGCCGCGCTCCAGCGCGCCGGAGATTTGGACGGCGCGCTGACGGTGCTGGAGACGGACCTGCCGCAAGATGCGCGCACGGACGTGCTCCGCGCGGCCTCCGCCCAGCGGAAGTCCCCCGAGGCGGGAGCTCGCGAGTTGGAGCGCATCCTCTTCCAACGCTACGCCCCGGCCACGCGCTGACCGGGGTCCCCTCCCCTCCTGCCCTGCAAGGACACCATGTCGCTCTTCATCTGCCAGCGGTGCGAGGCCCAGCATGAGAAGTGGGACGGCGCCTGTCCGGCCTGTGGTGGCACCGACCTTCTGACGGTGGCGCCGGCCGTGGACCGGATGCTCGGCCGCGTCGTGGCGGGCCGCTTCCGCATCCTCCGGCGGCTGGGCCAGGGCGGCATGGGTTCGGTGTACCTGGCCGAACAGGTGGGCATCGGCCAGCAGGTGGCGATGAAGTTCCTCAACAGCGGCCTGTCCATGGACCCGGACGTGGCCCGCCGCTTCCTCAACGAAGCCAAGAGCTACGCGCGGGTGGCCCACCCCAACGCGGTGACGCTGCACGACTTCGGGCAGGACGAGGAAGGCAGCCTCTACATCTCCATGGAGTACGTGGAGGGGGATGACCTCAAGAGCCTGCTCGCCACGTGTGGCCGGCTCGCGCTCGACGAGGCCGTGGACATCGTCCTCCAGGTGGCGGACGTGCTCGCCTATGCCCACGCACGCCAGGTCATCCACCGTGACCTCAAGCCGGAGAACATCATGGTCCGGCAGGGCATGCGTGGCCGGCACGTGAAGGTGCTGGACTTCGGCATCGCCCGAATCACCGACGGCGCGACACGGCTCACCATCCAGGGCTCGGTGGCCGGCACGCCGCGCTACATGTCCCCCGAGCAGGCCATGGGCCTGGACGTGGACGCCCGCGCGGACGTGTACGCGGTGGGCATCGTCCTCTTCGAGCTGCTCACCGGTCAGCAGCCCTTCGACGGTAGCAGCGTCTCCGAAATCATGCAGAAGCAGGTCCACCAGCCCATGCCACGACTGGCGCAGGTGGTGGCGGACCTCCAACAGCCAGCCGTCGACGCCGTCATCCAGAAGGCCACCGCGAAGCGCCGCGAGGAGCGCTACGCCACCATGGAGGCCTTCGCGTCGGACCTGGTCAACGCGCTGCCCACCCTCACCCGCCGGCGCGCGGTCAGTGGCATCAACCCCGCCATCACCGGCGGTGGCCTCGAACCGGCGCGACCGGCCACGCTCCTCTTTGGCACGGAGGGCTCCGAGGCCACCCTGGTGCGCGCCGCCCCGGCGGAGGCCGCGCCGGTGACGGGCACCGCGCCCATTCCGCTGACACAGCCCGCCGCGCCCTCCGGGCTCCGGGTGGGCGCGGAGGGCTTCAACAAGACGGCGCACGCGGCCTCCCCCTACGCGGCGCCGAAGCGCTCGAAGTCCAGCGCGGTGGTGGGGCTGGGCATCGCCGGCGTCCTGCTCCTGGGCGGCGTGGGCATCGTGGCCCTCCGGGGCGGGAGCGGCGACGACGTCAAGGAGGGAACCCTGGTTCCAGTCGGCACCCCGGCGCAACCGGCGCCCCCCACCAACGAGGCCGGAGCGCCACCGCACGCCACCAACGGGACGGTGGAGACAGCGCCCGACGATGTCGCGACCCGGCAGCTCAAGGTACTCGCGGCGGGACAGGCCATCGACATTGGCAATGACTTCAACGAAGGCCGGCTGGACAGCGCGATGAAACGGCTGGCCCAGGCACGGAGCCTGGGATTGGAGGCCGTCGAGCCCGAGCTGGCGGCGCTCGCAGGCAAGGTGGAGGACGCCTCGAAGCGCATGGCCCGCGCCCGCGCCCTGGAGAACGACGGCAACTGCGAGACGGCCATCACCCTCTATCGCGCTTTGAAGCGCGACCATCCGCAGCTCGTGGAGGCCCAGCGAGGCATCCGGCGCTGCCAGGACATGCTGCCTCCAGAGGTGTCCGACTAGGCGGGGAGAGCCCTCGCCAGCGAGGGCCGGCGCTCAGGCTCCAGGCGCGCGAAGGAAGCCGCTCTCGACGAAGTACTTGAAGTAGGTGCGGAAGAGGGACTCGTCCACCGGCGGGCACTCGATGCCACTGCCCTCCAATCCCGCGCGAGTGTTCCGGTGATCCACGCGTCCCCAGGATGAAAAGAGCCGCAGGGGCCCCGCGCCGTCCGGAGCCTCCCGAGCGCCAATCAGCGGAGCGAGCGCGAAGAGCGCGTTGTGGTCCCGGTGCTCGGTCTCCCGCCGCAACTCATCGAGCCACTCGGTCTGCGACAAACTCCGCAGCGAATAGCCCAACGTCTCCAACCACCCGCGCAGCAGCCCCGCCGACACCGGGCGTGGGTGGCTCAGATGGAACGTCTTCCCGGAGGACTCGGGCTCTCGCGAGAGGTGCACGATTGCCTTCGCCACGAAATCCACCGGCAGCAAATCCAGCGTGCCATCCAACACCGGCATGCTGCCGAGTTGGATGAAGCTCTTCAGGCTTCGGGTGACGAAGTCGGTGGTGTTCCAGACGCCCGTCTGGCTGTGGCCGGTCACGTTGCCCAAACGGTAGATGGCGACCTGCATGCCCCGGCTACGGGCCTGCGCCACCAACCGCTCCGCCACCCATTTGCTCTGGGCATAGCCGGTGCGGAACCCCGTCGCCCCCTCGATGCCATCATCCTCCGCGAGCAGGCCCCCACCCTGGCGAAGATGCGGCGGGAAGACGGACAGCGTGGACACGTGGTGGAACACCTTCGGCCGGCCCCGGCACGCGAGCTCCAGAAGCGCCTGCGTCGCTTGCACGTTGGGCGCCCTCATCTCCCGGTACGGGTAGAGGAAGCTCACCACCGCGCCGCAGTGGTAGATGGCGTCGATCCGCCCGGCAAGTGCTTCGAGCTGCGCGGACGAGAGCCCCAGCCCGGGCTCCGCCAGATCTCCCGCAACAGGTTCAATCCGCTCCCGGAAGCGCTCCTCCCAGAGCCCATAGGCGCGGAGCTTACGTTCCAGCCTGGCCCCCGCCTCCTCGCGCCCAGCCGCGCGGATGAGACAGTGGATGCGCGCGGGCAACCGCTCCAGCAGCTCCTTCAACAGGAAGGCCCCCACGAAGCCGGTCGCCCCAGTCAGCAGGAGGTGCCGAGGGGGGCGAGGCCGCGCGGGCATCGGGCCACGAGGTTCGAGCCCGGGTGGCAGCACGGCGTCGGCCATCGGATCCACCTCCGCCTCGCCCCCCGGAACTGGCGAGCGCTCCAACGCGGCGTCGATGACCGCTGCCATCCCCGCGATAGTCGGCTGTTCGAGCAGCGCCTGAAGCGACAGCTCGACCCTGAAGGTCGTGCGCGCCCGCATGGCGAACCGGACCGCCAGCAACGAGTGTCCGCCCACCGTGAAGAAACTGTCGAACACGCCGGAGACCGCACTCCCTCCCAGCAGCTCGCGCCAGAGCTCCGCCACGGCGCGCTCAGTGGCACTCCGCGGCGGGACGGACGCCCCCGCGCCTCGTGGCACGGCCCCCCAATCCGGTGCTGGCAATGCGCGGCGATCAACCTTGCCGTTCGGCGTCAACGGGAAGCGGGCCAGCGGGACGAACACGGTGGGCACCATGGGCCCAGGCAACCGCTCCGAGAGCCACTGGCGCAGCGCCTGCACATCCCTTCCGTCCTGCCCCGTCCGCGGGATGAAGTAGGCCACCAGCCGCACATCCTCTGCTGCGAGCACCCGGGCAACGACCACCGCCTGCTCCACCGCCGGATGCCCCGCGAGCGTCGTCTCGATCTCCGCCAACTCGATGCGGTGACCACGCACCTTCACCTGATGGTCGACGCGCCCAAGGAACTCGAGCCCCCCGCCCTCCCGCCAGCGGACGAGATCGCCCGTGCGGTACAGGCGCGCCCCCAGCCTGGCCGAGAAGGAATCCGGAACGAAGCGCTCCGCCGTGAGCGTTGGCTGGCCAAGGTAGCCCCGGGCCACCCCCTCGCCGCCAATGAACAGCTCACCGGGGACGCCCACCGGCACCGGGCGACCACTCGCATCGAGCACGTACAACTCCGTGTTGTCGATGGCGTGCCCGAGTAACGGGTCGGCCTCTTCGTCCTGGAGGCGCTCCACCGCGGACCAGATGGTCGTCTCGGTGGGGCCATACAGGTTCCAGACGCTCCCGGCCACTTCTCCGAGCGCGCGGGCGAGCGGGCGGGACATGGCCTCTCCACCGCAGAAGGCTCGCAGCCGCAGGCCCGCTGGGAGCCCGGCCTGCAACAGCATCTGCCAGGTGGCGGGAGTGGCCTGCAACACACTCGCGCCGCACCTGCTCACCCCCGCGGCCAGCAGTGCCCCATCGCGTTGCCACGCCTGTGGCGCGATCACCACGCGGGCCCCCACCGCCAGCGGAAGTAGGAGCTCCAACCCCGCGATGTCGAAGGAGAGCGAGGTCAGCGCGAGCACCACGTCCTCCGGCCGCAGCCCCGGCTCGCGCCGCATCGACTGGAGGAAGTTGAGCACATTCTGGTGCGTCACCATCACGCCCTTGGGACGCCCGGTGGAGCCGGAGGTATAGAGGACGTACGCCAACCGGGTGGAGAGCGCCGGACGCGGCGGCGGCTTGGAGGGCAACGCGGCCAGCTCGGCGCGCACTTCATCGAAGAGGATTGACCGGACCTGCCCCGCGGGGAGCCGGCCGCGCACCGAGGACTGCGTCAACAGCACGGCCACGCCCGCGTCCGCCATCACGTAGGCCGTCCGCTCGGCCGGGTAGTCTGGATCCAACGGGACATAAGCCCCGCCCGCTTTGAGCACCCCCAGCACCGCGACCAGCAACTCCAGCGAGCGCGGGAGGCAGAGCCCCACCCGCACCTCTGGACCGACGCCATGGCCTCGCAACATGTGCGCGAGCTGGTTCGCGCGCGCATCCAGTTCGCGGTACGTCACCCGCTCATCCTGGAACACCGCAGCGACGGTCTCCGGGGTGCGCGCGGCTTGGGCTTCGAACAGGGCGGGGAGATCGGCCTCGTCCGGTGGTGCCACCCGCGGTCCTCGGCCTCGCTCCAGCAGCGCCGACAGTTCGTCCGCCGGCAGCAACTCCAGCGACGCCAACACCTTGGAGCCGCCCTCCGCCAGCGCCCAGAGTGACTGCTCCAGGTGCCGCAACAACCGTTGAATCACCTCGTCGCTGAACCGGTCACGTTCGTAGGAAGCCCAGAGTTCGAGCGACTCGCCCGGACGCGCGGTGAGCGTGAGCGCATAAGGAGCACGCGCCGCGCCGAACCGGCGCTCGACAACGAGCCCGGCCCCCGGCGGGCTCCAGCACGCCGCCTCCGCGGGGTAGTTCTCGAAGACGAGCAGGCTCTCGAAGAGCGCCTCACCGGGCTTGCCAGCGCACCAACGCTGGACCTCGGCCAGGGGTGTCTGCTCGTGTGCGAGGAGTTCGGTGAGCTGAGCCTGGAGCGTGTGCAGCCAGCCGTCGGCAGTGGCCTGGGAGGGCACCTCCACCCGCACGGCCAACGTGTTGAGCAGCAACCCGGCAATGCCTTCCACTCCGTCCAGTTCGATGGAGCGCCCGGACACCGCCAGCCCAAACGTGACCTCGCGCTGGCCGCTGTAGCACCCCAGGAGCACGGCCCACGCTCCCGCCAGAAGCGTGTTCAGCGTGACGCGGTGACGCACCGCCAGGGCCTTGAGCCGGGCGGTCCGTCCGGCGTCGAGCCGAAGCAGCAGCGCCGCGTCCGGCTCCGGCACGCGGCGGCTGGGCCGGCGGTCCACGAACAAGGGCGTTGGCGAGACACCAGGGCCCAGCGTTTCCCTCCAGAACGGAGCCTCCGCGGAGAAGTCGCGCGAGCGAATCCAGCGCACGAAATCCCGGTACGGTCGGGCCGGAGGCAGCTCATGGCGGGTCCCAGCCCGGAGCGCCGCGTACGTGGCGAAGAGCTCGCCCAGCACGAGCGCCGCGCTCCAGCCATCAAAGACGAGGTGGTGCAGGCTCCAGACGGCCCAATACCGCCCGTCCTCCAACTGGACCACCGCCAGGCGCACCGGCGGCGCGTCCGTGAGCGTGAAACCGCGCGCACGATCCTCGGCGAGAAAACGCTCGCGCCGCTCCTCGAACGCGAGCGGATCCTGTGAGCGCCAGTCCCACCACTCGATCGGCGGCAACTCCCGCGCCTCGACCTGACGTGGAGCAGAGAGCCCCTCCCACTGGAAGCGCATCCGCAGCCCCGGATGGCGGGCGCCCACCTCGCACCAGGCGCGCTCGATGAGCTCCGGAACGAGCGGACCGCGAAGTTCGAACTCCAGTTGCTCGTGGTACACGCGCGAATCGGGCGCGAGCAACGTATGGAACAGCATTCCCTCCTGCATGGGCGTGAGCGGATACGGCTCTGACACGGCAGAGGAGGGCCACTCGTCCTCCGGGACAGCGGAGGCGCTCCCTCCGTCCGGGAGTTTCGGCAAGGCCGCGCGCAGCACCCCGGCCAGCTCCGCGATGGTGGGATGGCTGAAGAGCTGGGAGGGGCGGCACCGGTAACCCGCCTCGCGGAGACGGGCAGCGAGCCGGACAGCGAGGATGGAGTCGCCCCCCAGCTCCAGGAAGTGCGCGTGGCGCCCTGGGAGCGCGACGCGCAGCACCTCGCCCCAGAGCCGAGACAACCTTTCCTCCAGCGCACCTCGCGGCGCCTCATGGATGCCTGAGGGCACGAGGCGGTTGAACTCCGATGGCTCAGGCAGCGCGCCGCGGTCCACCTTGCCTGTCGGGGTGAGCGGAAGTCCGTCCAGCGGGATGAAGACCGCCGGAACCATGTAATCCGGCAAGGACCGCTCCAGGAACGCCCGAAGCCCCGTGAGTTCGAGCGGCTCCGCGGCATTCCGCGCCGGGACGACATAGGCCACCAGTCGGCGCTCGTCCTCCCCTTCGCCACGGACCACCACCGCCGCCTCGCGGAGCCCGGGGTGGCCCAAGAGGGCCGCCTCGATCTCGCCCAGCTCGACACGGTAGCCACGCACCTTGACCTGATGATCGCGGCGGCCAAGGAAGTGCAGCGTCCCATCCGGCATCCCTCGGACGAGATCTCCCGTGCGGTACAGCCGCGCGCCCGGCTCCTCGCTGAACGGATCCGGGACGAAGGCCGCGGCGGTGAGGTCCGGGCGCCGGAGGTATCCCCGCGCCAGCCCCACGCCCCCGATGAAGAGCTCTCCCACCTCCCCCGGCGCGGCGAGGTGACCACGCGCGTCCAGGACATGGAGCCGCGTATTCGACACCGGCGCTCCCATCGGGACATAGGAGCGCGTCTCCCCCGGGACACAGTCCCAGCAGGAAGCATCGATGGTCGCCTCGGTCGGCCCATATTGGTGGTGAAGCCGCGCCGGCACCCGCGCGAGCAACCGCTCACACAAGGAGACCGGGACCACCTCACCACCACAGAAGATGTGCCGCAGCGAGGTGCAGCGCTCCAGCTCCGGCGCGTCCAGCACCAACCGAAGCAGCGTGGGACCGAAGTGCGCGATGGACACGCCCTGCCGCGCGATCAGGTCGGCCAGGTAGCCTCCATCCCGCTGCCCACCCGGCCGGGCCAGCACCAGACGCGCGCCAGCGATCAATGGCGCGAAGATCTCCCAGACCGAGATGTCAAAGCTCAGTGAGGCCTTTTGCAGGAACGCGTCTGCCGCCCCAAGGGGGTACGTCGCCTGACGCCAGCGCAAGTGGTTGGCCACCGCCCGGTGCGTCACCATCACGCCCTTCGGGCTCCCGGTAGAGCCCGACGTGTAGATGACATAGGCCAGGTGCTCGGCGGTGAGTCCGTTGTCTGGCGGAGAATCGGGCTCGGAAGCGATTCGGGCCGCATCCCGGCGTAGATCGACGACACAATGGCCGCCCCACTCCCACGGCACGTCCCCGGCGCCGGAGGTCACCAGCACGTCCGCGCGCGCGTCCGCCAGGAAGCGCCGCAGGCGCTCGGCGGGGTACTCCGGATCGAGCGGAAGATAGGCACCCGCCGCCTTCCAGATCCCAAGCACACCGACCACCATGTCGATGGAGCGTGGGACGTGCAGCCCCACGATGGACTCGGGCCCCACCCCGAGCCGCCTCAGGTGGTGGGCGAGCCGGTTGGCACGAGCCTCCAACGCCCCATAGGACACCTCTCCCTCTTCGGACCAGATCGCGATGGCATCCGGCGTGCGCCGAGCCTGCTCCGCGACCTGCTCATGCAGCAGGAAGGATGAAGCGGCCCCAAGAGAGAGTCCCACCTGCGGTGTCGACCTCGTCATTCCTCACCGCCTCGAACGCTTCCCCACCCAGCCCGAGCGCCCGCCTTGGAATGGCTGAAGC
>NZ_JABFNS010000051.1 GCF_013116825.1 Myxococcus xanthus | reverse complement strand
CCACGAGCCCCGCCCCCACGGCCAGCACCGGCGGCGGTGGCCGGTCCTCCGTGCGCCGTCGCCAGTCCCCCGCGCCGAAGAGCACCCCTGTCCAGGTGCCGTCCAGCTCGCGTGACAACAGGCGCAGCTCGATTCGCTCTCCAGACTCCGTTCGCCCCACCAGGGACGCGGGCAGCGTGGCGGCGTCGTTCACCACCAGCAGGTCCCCGGCGCGCAGCAGCGACGGGAGGTCCGCCACGCGGGCGTCGCGATAGCGGCGGGCGCGCGGCTCCACATGCAGCAGGCGTCCCTCCTCGGGGCGGTCCACGGGCCAGCACGCGGGCGTCATGCGGCCTCCAGCGTCGCCGCCTCCAGACGGGCGCCCGAGGGCAGCGACTCCGACCGCCACGCCACCCATTCCACGAGCCGGGCCGCCACCGCTTCCGGGCGGCTCAACCGCGAGTAGTCCCCATCCGGCACCGCGTCGCGGTACATCCGCGTGTCCATCTCCCCGGGGTCCACCGAGACGAAGCGCACGCCCGTGCCCTCCAGCTCCGCGGCCCAGACGCGCCCCAGGTGCTCCAGCGCGGCCTTGGACACGCCATAGGCGCCCCAGCGGGGATAGGCGGACACCGCCGCATCCGAGGTGATGTGCATGACCAGCCCCTTGCCTCGCACCGCCATGTTCCCGGCCACCGCCTTGGTGAGGCGGAAGGGGCCCACCACGTTGACCTCCAGCACGCGCTGCAGGTCCTCGCAGGCGGTGTCCAGCAGCAGCGGCAGCGGTGTGGGCCCCAGCGTGCTCGCGTTGTGGACCAGCACGTCCAGCGGGCCCACCAGCGCGGTGGCCGCGCCCACCATCGGGTAGATGGCCTCCTTGTCCCCCACGTCGTAGGCCAGCGCGTGCGCCTCCAGTCCCTCCCAGCGCAGCGCCTCCGCGACGGCCTCCATCTCCGCGGCATGACGCGCCACGCCCACCACCCGCGCGCCTCGCCGAGCCAGGCCATTCATCAGCGCCAGCCCCAGTCCCCGGCTCGCGCCCGTAATCAGGATGCTCTTGTCGATGCGAATCATTCGTGCGTTCTCCTTGAGACGGGAGATACACGCCGCTCGCCATTGTGTTGGCATGTGGGCCAAGGGCTTGGCAGATTGCCAATCCATGAACGACGATGACCTGCCCGGCAGACTGGCCCGCAACATCCGTTCCCTGCGCGAGACGCGAGGCGCCACACAGGCGCAGCTGTCCCGGCTGGCGGGCGTGCCGCGCGCCACCTGGGCCCACCTGGAGTCCGGCGCGGCCAACCCGACGCTGTCCGTGCTGCACCGCGTGGCCGCCGCGCTCCAGGTGTCGCTGGAGGAGCTGATTGCGAAGCCCCGCGCCAGTGCCCGGCACTACCCGCGCGCCACCCTGCCCGTCCGGACGCGTGGAGGCGGCATGCTGCGCAAGCTGCTGCCGGACCCGCTGCCTGGCATGGAGTTCGACCGCGTGGAGCTGCCGCCGCAGGTGCGCATCACCGGCGTTCCGCACACCCCCGGCACCCGGGAGTACCTGGCGTGTGAGTCGGGGGAGCTGGTGCTCGTCGCCAGCGGGGAGCGCTTCCACCTCCAGCCCGGAGACGTCGTCGTCTTCCGGGGGGACCAGAAGCACTCGTACGAGAATCCTGGAGCACGGACGGCCGTGGGTTACTCGGTCGTCCTGCTGGCGCCTTCGATATGAGCGCGCCGGAAGCGCCTGCCCGGGGAGGTACACTGGGCCCCATGGCGCACCTCTCGCGAGTCCTCACCGTCGTCCTGGGCGCCGCGCTCGGCGCGCTGGGGGCCTGGCTGTTGATGAAGCCCGCCTCGCCGTCGCTGCCGGACACGCCATCCGTCGTGCAGCAGATGCGGGACGTGGCCCGGCTGGAGACGCTGGAGGTCTCGCTCTACAAGAAGGTGACCTTCACGCCGGAGCCCCAGGCCACGGACGCGCTCTGGAAGGACGTGCTGAACTGGGCGCGTTACGCGCTCCAGAATCCGCATGGCCGCGCCATCGTCTTCGCGAACGCGCACCTGGGCTTCGACTTCCAGCGCTTCGACCGCTCTCATCTCCAGGTGACGGGCACGCGCGTCTACGTGGTGCTGCCTCCCATGGAGGTGAAGGTGGAGCTGCGTCCCGGCGAGACGGAGGTCATCGACTCCAACCTGGACAGCGAGCAGACGGCGCAGCTGCTGGAGAAGGCCCGCCTCGCCTTCGAGCAGGAGGTCCGCTCGAACGGGAAACTCCGGCGGCGGGCGCGGGAGTCAGCGGAGCGTTCGCTGCGGGCGCTGCTGCTCACGCTGGGCTACCGCGAGGTGTCGTTCGTGGACCAGTTGCCCGCGGGAACGGCGGGCTGAAACCACCTCACACCGCGGACAGGCCCGCTTCCGTCAGGCGGAAGATGCCCGGGATTCCATCCGGCGAGGGCACGAGTCGCGCCAGAGCCTCGCACGCGGCGGCATCCGACTCGCGGCAGGCCAGCACCAGCTCCCGCCGTCCGAGGGCCACGCGCAGGGGGCCCTCTCCCGCGACCAGCGCTAGCTCCTTGCGCTGCGAAGGCAGGAGCAGCCGCGCGGCGTCATGGCCGTCCCCCTCCGCCACGGCCCAGAGTCCGGAGATGGCCTCCGCCAGCCGGACTTCCCCCTGGTCGACGAGCACGGGCCGCACCGGAGCCAGACGCGAGGAGAGGTTGCGCCACGCCGCCGCGTCCGCCGACTCCGGCGTGAGTCCCGCGGGGGCCAGGGCGGCTTCGGGCAGGTAGCGCACGAACTCCGCGTCCTCCAGCACGTAGAAGACTCCCAGGCCCGCGGGACCGGTGCGGTGCAAGGCGCCCACGGCGCGCGCCGCGAAGTCCGCTGGGCGCAGCACCGGACGCAGCCGCGCTTCCAACGCCGCGACCTCCGCGCCCAGGCCCGAGGACAACCCGCCGAGCCGCGCCGCCAGCGCATCCGCGTAGGCAATGAGCCCCTGCGTGCCCGGGGACTCCTGGTAGGCCACGTACAGCGAGCCCACGTCCACGCGTCCAACACCGCCCGTGGCGAGCTTCACGAGCAGGTCCTTCCCCTGCCGTCGGAACGCCACCCGGGCGCGGCCCAGCGCGGCGGTGAGCGCGGCGGTGAACTCCGGGCGCAGCACCTGCTCCTGGGGAACGGACGGAGGCGGCAGGTCGACGGACTCCAGCTCCTCCTTCAGAAGCCGCGCCTCGGCGTCGAAGGGGTCGCGAGCCAGCGCATCCGCGACGTAGGCACGCGCTTTGTCCGCTTCACCGCGCCGCAGGCCCAGCACCGCGAGCACCTTGAGCACCTCCGGGTCTCCTGGCGACTGGGCCAGGACCTCGGTCAGCAGCCGCTCCGCGTCGCCGTGGCGCTCCAGTCCGAGCAGGGCCCGCGCCAGTCCCAGCCGCACAGGCAGGTCGCGTGGGAAGTCCCGCCGCAGGCTCTCCAGCAGGGGCAACGCCTCACGTTCAGCGCCCGCGTTGATGAGGGCGTGCGCCAGGGCCAGGCGCAAGGCGGAGCCGGTGCCACGCTGCGCCTCGGCGCGGAGCAGGGCCAGCTCCGCGTCGCTCAGAATCTCACCCGCCTCCACCTTGCGGCGGACGCGCTCCAGGTCCAGGGGGGCACTCACTGGCGGGACTCTAGTGCTCCCCCATGGCCAGCCCAACCACAGACAGCGTTTCGGCCCCTGGAGGCGCCGCCCTCCCCATGGAAAACCCACGCACTGACAGGCGCGTCCTTCAGTGCCTGCTCGGTTGCTGCGGCTCCTGCATCGACATGGGCCGGCCCATGCTGGCCTCGGGCGCCTCGTCCTCGAGCATGCCGTGAATCATCTCGCGCAGCTCACCGGAGTCCTCGTGGCCGTGCGCGGAGACCGCGTGCGAGATGGCCGCCTGGAATACCTCGTCCTCCTCGCCCGAAATCGTCAGCGTGCAGTGGGTGTCACTGGGCGCCTTCCGGCAGTCCATCGTCTTGCGTGACATGGTGGTGCCTCCTCCGTCAGAGGTGGACACCGCCGCCCAGCGCCACAAGGGAGGGACAGGCAGCCAGGGCCCGGCTGCCGTGCCCACCATCACACCTTCCGCCTCAGCGCGCGTTGAGCGTGGCCACGAAGAACGCGCTCCGCGCCTCGAACAGCCGCGCCGACACCCCGTCGTACTGCTGCTGCGCCTCGGGCGTCTCGAAGTACTGGTCGTTCCACGAGCCCATGCCGCCAAATACATCGGACAGCTGGTAGGCGAGCAGTCCACGCAGCTTCTCCTCGGACATCCCCAGCGACCGGAACAGCCCCAACGAGCCCAGCCTGTCCTCGAAGACCTGCACCGGCCGCCCGTCGAAGCCCGCGGCCTTCACCGCCTCCAGGAAATCCGGCACGCGCTCCGGTGACAGTTCGTCGTAGCGCGGCGCCTGACCCTCGAGCGCGAAGAGCGCCAGCTTGAACGCATCCGCGAAGTTCGAGCCCTGCGCGGCCGAGAAGGCAACGGCCTCCCCCAGTGCCTTCATGAAGCCACGCCGCGCCTCGTCCCAGGACGGCCCCTCGGACACGAGCGCGGGCCCGGCCGCCCGTTCGTGGAACAGGTACATCTGGTACACGTCGGGATTGGACTGCAGGCGCAGCAATTCCCTGCCCGGAATCCGCCCCGGGTCCTCATCCCGGGAGAACGCGGGCCGGACGCATCCGCGCAAGGGCTCGGGGATGACCAACTCCGCGCCATGGGCCCGGGCCGCCTGCTGCAACGCCAGCATCAGGTTGCCGGCCAGCATCGACTGGAGCCCATCCGGCGCCATCGTCTGGAGACGGGCCTCGAAACCCTCCGCCGTCACGGGCGTCTCCCCTTCCGTCAGGAACGAGTTCTGGTTCCGCGCGATGCGCGTCCAGGCATCCGCGGCGAAGGGCTGCGCGGCGACCAGGTCAGCGAACTGCTGCGGCGTGGTGGTCTCGGTGAGGAGAAGCTGCTCCTCCAACGGGACAAAATCCGCCTGCTGCTCGGGAGACAGCATCTCGCGAAACAGTGCGTCCGGGTCGCTGGTGTAGAAGCAGGCCCGGAGCGCGTCTGGCATCGTCACGTCCGCGCCGTGACGGCGAAGGGTGGCCTGGAGCGCCTCCACCAGGTCACCGCCGCTCAAGTCGTAGTGCACGAACCCGTCCGGCGAGGCCAGGTAGTCCGGCACCTCCGAGGCCTGCACCGCGGGCCGGTCGTTGAGCTGATTGTTCTCGGAGATGAACTCCGCCCAGGCCTCGAAGACGCGGTCCGCGTGCGACTGCGCACGGGCGAAGTCCACGAGTTGCCGCGCGGTGAGCAGGTGCGGTCGGCTGGCGTGCATTCGCAGGAGGAAGAGCGAGGACGCCCCACCCGAGGTCACCTCCAGCACCACGCCTCCCGAGTTGGCGAACGCGGCGGCGATGTGCGCGGGAAGCGCCTCGGACGAGGACGCGCCGAGGTCCACCACGCGAACGGAGCGCCCCCCACCCGCATCGAACGAGTCGAGCCACGTGGCGAGCGGGAGCTCACGCCCATCCAGGAGCCGCACGCCCAGGGAGTACGCCCTCGGCACCTCGAGCCGCCGCAGCGACCAGGGCGCACCCAGCGCCTCTTCCAGCGCCTCGAGCCGCTCAGGCCACCGAGCACGGTCCTCCCGCAACAGCGAGGACACCAGCACCAGGCAAAGGTCATCCACCCGCACGCACTGCCTCCGGGAAAGGACGCGGCGGGAAGCGCCGCGCCGGAGACCAGACAAAGCACGGCAACGGACGGATGCAAACACGTCACGGCTCCGCCCGCGCCAGGAAGGCACGCGAGCGAAGCCGCGTCAGGCGGAGCGACGGCTACTCCTTCGGCTTCGGCTCGCCGTGGGTGTAGATGTCGTAGCCGATGCCGCCCAGGCTCTCACGGTCAGGCTTGTCCTGGTCGAACTGCACGACCTCCAGGTGATAGGGCTCCGGCGTGGCGTCCGCCGAGCGCTCGAAGAACATCCGCAGTTGGTGCTCCTCGCGGAAGCCCAGCGGCAGCTCGTGGAACACGCCCCCTTCCGGAGACACGACCTCGAACTCGCCCTCGCGCAGCATCTTCATGCCCTCGGCCTTGCCGCCCACCTCCACCCAGCGCTTGAACAGCTCGTCCGGCAGACGCACGACGACCCGGCCGCCATTCCCCGGGAAGGGCCGCTGCCGGTCCGCTGCCGGCACCCGCACCGCCAGCCGCAGCGCCCGGATTCCCTCGTGCACGTTGCGCACGATGAAGTGGACCTCCTCGCTGCCGGACTCCAGGTCCACGATGTTCACGTTGCGCCAGATGATGTTGTTGTTCTGACGCACGTTGGTGTCGATGTCCGTCGTCTCGGTGAACGACATGGGGTCGGCTGCGGACTCCCAACGCGCCACCAGGCAGTAGTGGCCCTCGCCGGGCAGGCTGCTCCACGGCGCCTGGACGATGTGCGTGTCGGGCGTGAAGCCGTTGACGGCGACGTCACCGAACTGCGTCCAGTCCGTGGGCCAGGCCAAACCGGTGGAGGCGTTGGCGTAGTACAGCTTGAGGCGCCCCGTGGCGCCCGGACGGGGCCCACCGTGCAGCTTCACGTAGGCGTAGTTCGTCACGCCCAGCTCGGGGTTCTGGTGGACGTGCGGGTTGGCGACGCCGTCCGGGTTGCGGCGAATCCAGATGTACGGGCTGGCCCACATGTCCTGCCCCGCGGTGGCGGAGTCCGGCTCCAGACCGGTGTCGGACCAGGTGTCGCGCATCCAGACGTCATACGGGTCCGGGCAGGTGGCGCTGCGCAGCGCGCACTGAGGCAACAGCGAGCCCAGGTGGGAGATGATGGAGGTGATGGGCACGCCCCGGTTGGGGCAGTTGGCGCAGTGGTGCAGCGCGACGACGCGGTGGTCGGAGTTGGCGATGACGGGAGAGCCGGACGAGCCCCCCTGGGTGTCCGCGTAGTAGCCGATGTCCGGCGGGCCACCCGGCGAGCACGCGGGCCGGTTGAGGGCGAAGATCTCCGCGAAGCCCGAGGCGTCCGACGCGTGCGTGGAGTTGCGGGCGATGTGCTTGCCCCAGGCGGCGGGGTGCTGGGGAATGTAGATGCGCTCATCCACCAACGCGGTGGAGTTGCGCAGTTGGAGGTAGCCGTAGGTGGCCGTGGGGTTGGTGGGCAGCCGCACCAGGGCGTAGTCCCGGGGCGCGTCCACGGCGATGAGCGTGGAGGTCGTGGCCACCACCGTGCCCGGACAACCGAACCAGCTGTTGCAAGCGGAGGTACAGGCGCCGCCCTCGGCCATGAACTCGAAGTCGGTGTTGAGCGCGTCCGAGGTGTTGCCGATGCAGTGCTCGTTGGTCATCACGTGGCCCTGGTTGCCCACGAGCCAGCCCGTGCAGGCCCCGCTGCCGTTGATGAGCAGCCGGGCCACCGCGCGCGAGTGCTTGTACTGACGCGGGTCCGACGTCTGGTAGCAGCGCGCGTTGCGCGAGTCGTCCGGACCGCAGAGAGCCTCGTTGTCCAGGCCCTCGCCCAGCGCCGCCAGGTTGGCGAAGCCGCGAGCGAACCGGTCGATGGTGTAGCCGGACTTCGCGTGGCCGCCCACGCTCCACAGCTCGACGATGGCGACGTCACCGGAGATGTGACCGCTCCAGAAGCCGCCCTTCAACGGCGCGTTCCCCTCGCCCTTGCCGAAGCCCTCGTAGCGGTACTCACGCGAGCCGTCCGGCGCGCGGACGATGACGTAGTCCCCCGACGCGAGCGCGAACTGGCTGAAGTGCGGCGCGATGTACGTGGCACCTGGGCTGCTGACGCGGTCCGTCCAGACCAGCTCGGCCTTGGCGCGAACGCCCTCCGGCCGCGCATTGGGCTGACGTGACTTGAAGGTGGCGACGACGTCCTCGCCCACCTTCACGCGCCCCTGGGCATCCCGCTGCAGGGGAGGTTGTGACGTACGGCCTTCGCAGACCGCACCCTCTTCCGCCATGGCACCGCCGCCGGCCAGCATCATTCCGGCCAGCAACAGGCCTCTCAGATTGAATCTCACGCAACACCTCGTGGGGGTGGCAACCACCGGGGGTGGACGCCCGAATCAGGACCGCGGGCACCGGCGGGCCCGCGCTCCTGGAGCAAGCGACGAGCCACACTCGCAGTTCTAGCCAGACAGGGAGATTGCGCTGGGGAGGCACCCGCGCCCCTCGGACACGCCCCCCACCCGGCGGAACGGGCCTGGCGGTGTGACCCACGCCGCAACACCTTGAGTGAAAAGTGTAACGCCGCGAGCTACCGGCCCGGCTGGGACACCACGTCGTCCTGTCCGCTGCGCTCAGGCGGGTGGCGCGGAACCCGGGGTCGACGCACCGTTCTCGGAAGTAGCGGTGTCGGACTGACCCAGGAAGTCATCCAGCGCGCCCACGTCGATGGGCTTGCGGAACACGGCGTCCACCAGCGCGAGGTTGGAGCGGTTCTGTCCGCGCACGTCCATGCCGGTGACGATGGCCAGCAGCGCCTGAGGGGTCTTCTTGCGCAGCTCGCGCGCCAGCTCCCAGCCGCTCATCTCCGGCATCACCGCGTCCAGCAGCGCGGCGTCGTAGCGGCGCCGGTCCCACATCCCCAGCGCCACCGCAGGGCTGTGGGCCACCTGGACCTCGTAGCCTTCCTCGCCCAGCACCTCCGCCATCATCCGCGCGTTGTCGAGGTCGTCATCCACCACCAGCACGCTGCGCGTCTGCTGGAAGCGCCGGGGCCCCGCAGGTCGCATCACCTCCGTGCGTGACGGCTCCGGACGTGGCGCGGTGGACATGGCGCCTTCATGCACGCGGGGCAGGCGAACCACGAAGGCCGTGCCCATGCCCGAGGCCGGGATCTCCGCCGTCAGCTCGCCGCCCCAGCGCTCCACCTGTGCCCGCGCCACCGCCAGGAACAGGGACAACTGCGGCGCGCCCGCGTCCCGGCGCAGCGGGTCGAACAGCCGCGCCAGCTCATCGGGCGCGTAGGGCGTGCCCTCGTCCTCGATGCGCAGCGTCAGCCACGAGGCCCCGTCCGCGCGCGTGGAGACGTGCAGCCGTCCGCCGGTCTCCATCCGGTCTCTCGCGACGAGCAAGAGGTTCACCACCAGCTCGCGGAAGAAGCCCGTATCCGCGCGCACGTTGCCGGCGTCGCCCAGGTCCAGGTCGACGTACACCGGGTGCTCGCGCTGCTCCAGTTCGCCGCGCGCCAGCTCCAGCGCCTCGCGCACCGTCTGGTCCACCGGGACGTCGGTGGGCTGCTCCTGGGTGCGCTGGATGTTGAACTCCTGGAGCCGGGCCACCAGCTCGCCAATCTGCTGCACCGTCTTGTCGAGCGCCTCCAGGTGCTCGGGCTTGAACTCGCGTTGCAGCAGGGTGATTCGCAGCCGCAGCACGTTGAGGAAGTTGTTGAGCGCATGCGCCGCGCCGCTGGCGAGCTGTCCCAGCGCCTGTTGGCGGGTGCGCTGGAGCAGGCGGCCCTGGAGCCTGCGCAGCTCCCCGTGCGCGCTCTGGAGTGCCTTCGTCTTGTTCACCGCTTCCGTGCGGTCGGTGAAGGTCTGGATGGCTCCGGCCAGCTCGCCCTCCTCTTCCCAGACAGGCGTGGCGCTCAGCTCCAGCGTCGCGGTGTCGCCGCCGGGGCGCTCCACCACCATCATCACCCCACGCACGGGCCCCTTCTCCTTGAGTGCCCGCAGGAAGGGCATGTCGGCCAGCTTGAAGGGCTCGCCCGTGAGGTGGCGCGCGTTCACCTGCGTCAGCACGGGATTGATGGTGTTCGCCGCCCGCCCCCCCACCACCGCGCGCATGGGCACCCCCATGAGGCGGCTCACTGGCGGCGTGGCGAAGGAGACGGTGCCATCCACCTCCGCCAGCATGATGCCCACGTCCACCTGGTTGAGCACCGACTCCATCACCGCCGCTTCACGAAAGCGCACCTCCTCCGTCTTCAGGATGCGCGCGTAGGACGCCTGGGCCGCGGCGTCCGCCTCCCACACCAGCTCCGCCACGAGCTCCGCCACCTGGGGCTCGATGAAGCCACCGTTGCGGCGCGCGTAGACGTGGAGCATCACCTCTTCCAGGGACTTGAACTCACGCGTCAGGTCCTCCGGGTCGAAGTTCTGGCTGTAGCGGAAGGCGCCGTGCGGGCGGACCACCTCCGGCCAGAGCCGGACGACGTCGTCGGGCCGGTCCCTGAGCAGGCGGGCCAGCTCGTCCAGCAACCGGCGCAGCGGGGCGCGCAGGTCCCTGCCGGGGACCTCCACGTCATAGGTCTCCGCGCGCAGGCGCTTGGCCCACAGGCGCGCCAGGCGCTCGCGTTCCTCCTGGAGGAGATGGGACAGGGCCTGGATGGCATTCACGTCGGGCACGTTCAAGTCAGCAAGCTGCACACGCGCGCCCGCCATGGCCACCCGTGCGCCCGCTCGCCTGCTTGCCACCCGCACCCCGCCTGCGTTGCAAACGCCCACTGCCCAGCCCACCTTCCGGCGGAGGATGCCTGTGCGTGAACGTGACAAGAACGATGTGCTGGAGTCACCCTGGCTCTCCCAGCAGGCCATGGCCCAACTGTTCCGGGGGGAGCTGAACCGCTCCGATACCTGGCGCACGCGCCTGGACACCACCACCAACTGGGCGCTCACGACGACGGCGGCGGTCATCTCCTTCGGCTTCGCGTCGACACAGAGCTCACATGTCACCTTCCTGGTGGGCATCTGGATGGTGGTGTCCTTCCTCCTCATCGAAGCGCGGCGCTACCGCTACTACGACTTGTGGAACCGCCGGGTGCGCCTGCTGGAGGACGGCTGGTGGGCCCCCATGCTCCGGCACGAGCCGGTGGACCCGGACGCCCTGCGCGAGCTGGCCCTGGAGTTGGAACGGCCCCAAATCCAGCTGTCCCTCTTCTCCGCCATCTCCACCCGGCTCAACCGCGCCTACGGGCCCATCCTGATGGTCCTGATGATGACGTGGTTCGTGAAGGTCTACAGCCACCCGAAGCCGCCCGTGGACCTCGACGAGTTCCTGGCGCGGGCGGGGGTGGCCTGGATTCCCGGCGAGGCCGTGACGGCCATCCTGCTGCTGCTCACGCTGACCGCGTCCTACCTGTTCCTGTCGTCCTTCTTCATCCGGGCGCCCCTGGGTGAGCTGCGGACCCGGCCCCGGGGACGCCGGGCAGCCCTGTGGGAGGCCTTCTACCGGCCCTACGCCATCCGCACCCGGCGCAGACCCACCCGGCGCCCACGGCCGTCTTCCACGTCCGAGCACTGACACTCGGAGCCGATGGCCTCCCGCCCGGAAACCGGCCGGGTGCCCCGCCGGAGTGCGCCTACCTCATGGCCGCCATGCCTCCGGCTGAATCCCGGGCGTTTTCGTCCTTCCGACACCAGGGAAATTGTGCTGTGACTCCGCACCCATGGCGACCACACGAACTGTCACGATCATCAATGGCGATGGCATTGGCCCCGAAGTCATGGCGGCCACCGTTCGCGTCCTCGAGGCGCTCAAGGTCCCCCTTGATTTCGAGTACAAGGACGCAGGCACGGAGGTGGTGGCCAAGTACGGCACCAACCTGCCTCACGAGACGGTGGAGGCGGTGCTGCGCAGCGGTATCGCGCTCAAGGGCCCCACGGGCACGGTGGTGGGCGGTGGCCTCCCGTCGGCCAACGTGGGCCTGCGCAAGCGGCTGGACCTGTACTCGTCGCTGCGGCCCGTGAAGAGCGTACCGAACGTGAAGACGCGCTACGAGGGCGTGGACCTCATCGTGGTGCGTGAGAACACGGAGAGTCTCTACGCCGGCCTGGAGCACATCATCGTCCCGGGCGTGGTGGAGTCGCTGAAGATCATCACCGAGAAGGCCTCCACGCGGATTGCCCGCTTCGCCTTCGAGCACGCCCGCAAGCACGGCCGCAAGAAGGTCACCGCCGTGCACAAGGCGAACATCATGAAGCTGTCGGACGGTCTCTTCCTGGACTGCTGCCGCAAGGTGGGCCGTGAGTTCCCGGACATCACCTACGAGGAAGTCATCATCGACAACCTCGCCATGCAGCTCGTGAAGGACCCGACGCGCTTTGACGTGCTGGTGGCGGAGAACTTCTACGGCGACGTGCTCAGCGACCTGTGCGCGGGCCTGGTCGGCGGCCTGGGCGTGGTGCCGGGCGCCAACATCGGCGAGCGCACCGCCGTCTTCGAGGCCGTGCACGGCACCGCCCCGGACATCGCGGGCAAGGGCATCGCGAACCCCACCGCCCTGATGATGTCCGCGGTGATGATGCTGGACCACCTGGAGCTGGGCGAGGCGGCGCGCCGCATGGAGAACGCCATCTGGAAGGTGTACGGCTCGGGCGAGGTCCGCACTGGCGACCTCGGCGGCAAGGCCACCACCCGCGAGTTCACCGACGCCATCATCGGCGCGCTGTAGTTCGCACGGCGCAGGCCGTAGCAAGAAGCCCGGGGCGCCTTCACGGCGGCCCGGGCTTTTTCGTGTCCGGGCTACACCCTCGTCAACTTCACGCCGGTGGCCTCTAGCCGCTCCAGCTCCTGCTTGATGTCCTCGGAGACGATGAGGGCCTGGGTCCAGCCTTCCGTGCGGAACACCTTGGCTTCGCCCACCTTGACGGGGTCGATGCGCAAGTCGTCCACTGCGTAGTATTGACCTACTTTCGCGGGCAGCCCGTCCTCCGGCTTCCAGAACTGCACCTTGGAAGCCTTCTCGTCGATGCACCGGATGAGCTTCGTCGCCACCAGGATGAGGTATTGGTCCGGGTAGCCTTTGATGTTCACGGGAATGGTCTGCACGTCGTCGGGTGCCAGTTCCACGAAAAGCGTGGCCACCTTGACGTGGACGATGGGCACAAGCCCCACGCCTGCCAGGGAGAAATCCAACGCTCTTCCCGGTTCGTCGATGGGAACTGTCAGAGGACTTTCGACCTGGACGGGCCGCCCCGCCCTGAACATCCAAGGGTCTTCTACTTCCTGGCCTCGCGGGTCCTCGGGATCGCCCAGGTACCAGTTACCGGCGTGGACGTTCTCGGCAATCCTGAAGAAGCGACTCGGCATAATGCGGTTTTAACCGTTACGTGCCGCGCGTCACGAGCCTGTTGAGCTCCGTCCCTTTTGTGGCGACCTCCCTGGCCAGCTGTTGAAGGGCTTTTGTCAGGGCCGCGCGGCACTCCTCCACCTTGCGGCAGTTCTCGGTTGCACCGTTCAGTCGTTCGTAGACCCGCTCGTGGTACCTCTGTGGGTGCGGGCCGCGGTGGCCTGCGACTGGCACGATGTTCTCAGGGTCCTTCAGCTCCATTCCCGCCTTCTTGAAGAGCCTCTTGAACCTCGGTGTCCAAGGCCCACCACGCGCGGAAGAAATGCTGTTCTTGTTGGTGGCGAGGTGATGATTCTCAGAGCGGCCGCCGCGCATGCCCCGGGCCGTCATTGCTACCGCATTGGGTGCCAATGCAACGGTGAAGCCGTCGGCCCCCCTCGCCACCGACTGCACGCCCCCTATCGCCATGTACTGGTAGCCCGCCTGCGTCTCCACGGCGACAGCTGCCTGCGCCGAACCAGGCAGCCGCGAAGACTTTGCAGCAAGGCCCGCCGTGTTCCCGATGGCGGCAGTGGCCAGCATCACAAAGATGCGGGCTGCATTCTCGCCAAGGATTTCACCGTACGCCTCGCCCGCTTCGCTGAGCTGAGCGAAAGTGGTCGCCCGGTCCACCTCACGCACCAACACCATCCAGCCGTCCAAGATGCGCCACACCGTGTCCACGCCCAGGTAAGCGATGGCGGTCGCGGTCAGCAGGGCCGCCAATCCCTTGCTCACAGGCTCGGGCAGCGACCACAGCAGCAGATACATGCTGACAGAGGCACTCACCGTCGCTAGCAGCGCCTGAGGGTCCGCCATGTCCTCCAGCGCCTCGGCGGTCTCCGCCCAGACCGAGTCCATTGCGATGGCCATGGCCAGCGAGTACCTGCCGTCGCTAGCCAGCAGTGGACCTTCGGCCAGCAGGCGCAAGCAGTCGCCGGGCTGCTGCTTGCGCTCGCACCAGCGGCCATAGGCGTGCGTCAGTTCGTCATCCGCGTACGCATCCAGGAGACGAAGGCCGTCGGGGTCCTTCTCCTCATCCTGAGGGATGAGCCGAGAGTCGCGATGTTGGTACAGGTACACTCCGCTTCGCTCGGGGACGCCGAAGAGTTGGCGGGCCTCTCGTAGCGGATTGGCCGAGGGCCGCACGTCCCGGACGAGCGTCACCAGGGCATCTTCGAATTCGTTCTCGTCCAACTCCACGGGTCCGGCGCCGTCTTCCACTTCCACGAAGGGCATGTGGACAATCGGCGTTCCGGCTCCCGTGTCCAGTCGCACGAGCCGCGTGGCCGAGCAGCCCGTAAGGGCAAGCACCAATGCTAGCCAGATCCCTCGCGCGAACATCCAAGTCCTCCGGTTCCGAACTCGGTGCCACGAAATCAAGTCAGGAATACCAGAAATTGAGGTCCAGGAGCGGGCGGTATGCAAACGATCCATGCCCTAAACCATCACCAGCCAAGTCCAAGACAAGTGAGGTTCCCCTGAATGGCTCCCTGACTCCTCTACTGGTTCGTGTCCGAGCCTTCCGTCGTTGGAGTCGGCACCTTCGCGCCCACCTCCCCCTGAGCCGTCACCGCATAAACCTCCCACCAGTCGAGGACGCGTCCACTCGGACCGTCACAGCGGTCAAAGCGCTGGTCCACCGCCACGAAGTACAAGCCCGGCGTCGGCCCCGCGAAGACGGAGACGTCCAAGCCCTGCTCCGGACTCGAACACTCCGCACCACCTCACGAATTGCGCCCACGGCAGCCAACGCGGCACCAGCCACCATGCGCTCTACGACGGTTCTGGACGAATGATCATCCGGCCACGGGACTTCACGTTTCCAAGCGGATGCAGGCGCGGCGCACCCTTGAAGCACCGCGACCAACCCTGCCACCGTCAGCGTCTTGTTCATTTTCCCGACCCCAATCACGGAGTAACTGCCCCCCCCGCTACGGCATTGGGGGGCCACGTTCCGAAACGGAGGACGAGGAGGGGGGGAGCACAGATGCCCGGCATGACCCAACTGCCCCTGGCGTCACTCCACTGCTGGACCTCGCCCGTGGGGAAGTAGCGAAGGAAGAGCCGAGTCCCGTCCTAGCGCTCCGCCACCAGTGCGGATGCCATCTCGATGACGGAGCCCATGAAGGCTGCTGGAGCAGGGTTTCCAGGTATCAAGCGCACTTCCGCCATGGACACGAAGGGCTTGAACGCGTCCGTAGGCCACACGCTCAAGTCCTGCGACGAAGGTGCCGCGGCACACGGATGGTTGTGGACGAAACCCACGACCCACACCTGCGAAGATGGATAGTCCTCATCCTTCACCGCGAAGAACGGACGGCAGGAAGCATGACTCCCCCCAACGGGCTCTGTCACCCGCCAGGACAAGGAGTCTCGACCTCCCGCCACGTACACCGTCGAGCAATACTCCGTGGAGAGCCCTACGACGGGACGCCGTGTTCCCGGGTCGCACGCCGTCGCCCCAGGGAGATTCAGCAGCGCCTCCGCCACATCCCGAAGAAGGCTTATCGGGATGGAAGCATCCCCTGTGGGCATCTCGACAGCGGGGACTTCCGACCACGGGCCTCTCGCGACCTCCGCGTCGGAAGCGGCCATCAAGAGGGGAGTGGAACCTGCGCATCCCGCCAGGAGATGGAAAAGCAAAGCGCCAAGCCTGATGGAGCAAGAGAAAGCCATCGGCACGAATGATAGACGCGTCCCAGTACGCAGAGCGAACAAGCACCAGACGCGGAGCGAAGCGACACACGGCTCGACCTTCGCCGTCTCCGCGCCGCCACCTCACGACCGGCGAGTGGCGAGCCAGCGCATGGCGGAGAGCACCAGGCCCCGCCCTCCACGAACAAAGCCCGACGCCCAGCGCTTCAGCCGACCGTGACCTTCCGCACGCCCCGCGCCTCCAGCAGCGCGGGCAGCCGCTCACGCTGGTCGCCCTGGAGCACCAGCGTGTCGTCCTCCACGACACCGCCGCAGCCGAGCGAGTTCTTCAGCGCCTTGAGCCACACCTCGCGCTGGGCCGCGGGCAACTCCAGGTGCTCCACCACCGTGACTTCCTTGCCGCCACGGCCCTTGCGCTCCATGCGAACCACCGCGCGCGCGGGGCCCTTGGGTTCGGCCTTCACAGGCGCCTGAGCCACGGGCGCGGCGGGAGCCTGGGGCAAGGTCTCCCGCTGCGCCGAAAGCGCGGCGAACGGATTGTTGAATGGAGCCGCCGGTGCGGCCGGCGGCTCACCCTTCTTGTCGCGCTTGCCCATGGCGGGTGCCGCGTCCTCAGTGGTTGTGGCCCGCGTGGTCGTCGTGGCCGTGGCCGTGGTGGCCATGGCCACCGGCCGGGCGCGGACGCGGCGGAGGCAGCACGTCGAAGCCAGGGGCGCTCGGGTTCCCGTCCGCCATCACCAGCGCGTAGAGGAACGGCGCGGAGGGCGCCGCCTCGCGGCCATTCACCAGCACCAGCGGCGTACCCTGGATGTGGTGGCGCATGGCGTAGCGGGAGTCCTCCTGAATCTTCGCCGCCGTGGCCGGGCTGCTCATACACACCTCCAACTGCGAGCGCGGCACCGAGCCCGACGACGCAATCTCCACCGCCCGCTCCGTATCCAGCACGGCCTGCGCGGCGAACATCTTCTCACGCAGCTCCCAGTAGTCCGGCGCGCCCTCCAGGCAGATCTGCGCACGCGCCGCCACGCAGCGCACGCTGGGCGCATCCGGGCCCCGGCGCGGAATCGCCGGGTTGCACGCGCCGTCCAGCGGGAACTGGCGAGCCTCCAGCGACATCTTCCCTTCGGGAACCCGCTTCTTCAGCGCGGACAGCTCCTCCACCAGCATCTTGCAGTGGGGGCACTTGCTGTCCGTCCACTCGACAATCTTCACCGGAGCATCCACTGGCCCGTAGCGGTGGCGCGCGGGCGACGCGGCGGGCTGCGGCGTCCCGCTGCGGTACGCGGCCAGCGCGTCCGCGATGAACTGCTGGTGCTGCGGCGGCAGCGAGCGCAGGAACTCCTCCAGCGACGCGGGCGGAGGCGGCGGTGTCTGCGACGTCACGCCCGGCGTCTGCGTGCTGGCCACCTGCGACACGGGCGGCAGCAGCGCGGCACCGGACGCCTCCGACGCCTTGGGCGTGGCCCGGCCGGGCAGCAGCGTCGCCAGGAAGACCGCGGCGGTGACACCCGCCGTCCACTTCAGCGTGGCGCCCCACTCGCCCGCGCCGGGCAGCAGCGACCCGGGCAGGCCCTTCCAGGCCACACCGGCGAAGGCCACCACCAGCGCATAGGTCGCCAGACACGTGGGGCACAGCGCGCCCGACTGCGCGCTGGCCACGGCGAAGACCACCACGGACACCAGGCCCGCGGCGGCCACCAGCCGCAGCCCGTTGGCCGCCGGACGCACCGGACGGCCCGAGCGCGCCCACGCCAGGAACAGCGCGGCCAGCCCCACCGCGACCAGGCCCCACACGAGGCCCAGGGCCGCCACGGGCAGGCCCACCAGGTCATGCACGCGGCTGGCGAAGGCGGAGTTCCACACCGTCTCGCAGTTCACCGTGTCGGAGACGCCGCACACGGTGGAGCCGCCACCGCGAAGGGTGAGCAACTGCATCCACTGGAAGATGGACAGGCCACTCTCCGCGAGGCCCAGGACCAGCAGCGCCAGCGCGCCGCGAGTCGCCACGGGAGTGGGCGAAGGGGAAGACGTCGAGCTCATGCATGCTCCGGGGGCGGGGACATCAGAACGAGGAGGCGGGCGGCATCGGGGCCGTCGTTGGCGACGCCGTGTTCGGCGCCCGCGGGGGCGAAAATGGCGGCGCCAGGGCCGTGGACTTCCTCTTCGGCGCCCACGCGAACGCGGCAGCGCCCGTCGAGGACGACATACACCTTGTCCGACGTGGCATGGCGGTGGGGCTTCTGGGCCTGTCCCGGCTGGAGACAGTACACGTCCAGGAAGAAACGGCCGGACTGGAAGACATTGTGCTTCAGGAGCTTCTCCGGTGAGAAGTCCTGGAAGGACGACAGGTGCTTCACATCCATCGTGGCATTCGCTCCTTCGCCTCTATATAGCGACGGACATGGAACCGCTGTCTCTGCATTTTCTTCACGAGAAGGCGGGCGCCCGCTTCGGCGCTGTGGGCGGCCGGGAAACCGTGGCCGGGTATGGAGACTCGGAGGGAGAGTACCGGGCGGCGAAGGCGTCCGTGGCCCTCCATGATGCCTCCTACCGCGAAACCCTCCGAATCACTGGGGAAGACCGGGCCTCTTACCTACACGGGATGGTCACCCAGGAGGTGAACAACCTGCCAGTGGGCACCGCGACCTATGCCGCCATGGTTACCGTCAAGGGGGCCATGGTGGCGGATGCCCGCATCCTCAAGCGGGAGTCCGATCTCCTCCTGGATTTGGAGCCCGGCACCGGCGCCAAGGTGCGGGAGTTCCTGGATAAATACCTCATTTCCGAGGACGCCGAGCTGCACGAGGCCACGGGGGAGCTGGCCCTGCTCCGGCTGCTCGGGCCCCGGACGGCGGACGTCCTGTCGGCCGCCCTGGGCAGCCCCCATGCGCCGCTGTCGCACCATACCGCCCGAACGGCCACGCTGGCCGGCCAGGAGGTGTGGCTGCTGGGGAACACCGCCATCGAGCCCCATGGGGTCGACGTGTGGGTGCCGCGCGCCAGCCTGGAGGACGTCTGGCGGGCCCTGTCCGAGGCTGGCACCGCTCACGGCCTGAAGCCCCTGGGCTTCGAGGCCCTGGAGCTGCTCCGAGTGGAGGCCGGCGTCCCCCGGTACGGCCAGGACATGGTGGACACCACCATTCCGCTGGAAGCCAACCTGGCGAATGCCATCTCCTACAACAAGGGCTGCTACATCGGGCAGGAGGTCATCGCCCGAGCCACCTTCCGCGGCCACATGAACCGCAAGCTGACGGGGCTGCTGCTGGGCGACGCGGATGTGGCCCCCGGCACCGAGCTGCGACGCGGGGAGAAGAAGGTGGGCTGGCTGACCAGCGTGGTGCAGTCGCCTGTCATGGGGCAGCGGGTGGCCCTGGGCTACGTGCACCGGGACTCGCTGGAGCCGGGCACCGAGCTGACGCTGGCGGCGGGCCCCGCCACGGTGAAGGTGGCGTCCCTCCCCTTCTCCGCGTGAAACAGTGCCAGCATACTGGTGAGCCATGTTCCCTGGCTCACCGAGCACCCTGCTTCGTCCCGCGCTGCTGCTCACGGCGCTGTCCCTCTTCCTGACGGGCTGCTTCAACGTCGAGCAGGACCTCTGGATTGAGCCAGGAGGTTCGGCGCGCCTCGTCGTCGACATGGGGATGCCCAAGTCACTGACGGCGCTGGCGCGGCTGGGCGGCGCGACGGAGGCCCAGGAAGCGTTGCTCGCGAAGGCGCGCGAGGCGGAGCAGGCGCTGCGCCAGGACCCGGAAGTCTCCCAGGTGATGCTCCGGGACTACGAGAAGGACGGCCAGGTCCATCTCGTCTACGACGTGACGGTGAAGGACGTCACCCGGCTCCCGGAGCTCTACCGCCGCGCCGCCGAGCAGCACTCTCAGGGCCAACCGTCGTCGCCGAAGGATGCGTGGGACTTCCGCATCGAGCGCCAGGGCGGGGACTACGTCTACACCCAGCGCTTCAACCCGGAGAAGGCCTTCACCACGCCGGTCGGCATCGGTGACGAGGCCGCGGAGCAGGCCGCCCAGGAGCTCGCGAAGGGCATGGTGAAGGCCATGCTCGTCAACAACCGCCTCACCCTCCGCATCCACGGCCCTGGCATCGGCGAGACGAACGGCACGGTGAACGAGCAGAAGGACACCGTGGAGTGGAAGCTCAACCTCGCGGAGCTGATGGACGGCCCCGCCGAGGGCCGCGAGTTCCGCGCCGTCATCCACGGCGGCGAGCCGCTCTGGCTGTGGCCCGTGGTGCTGGGCGTCCCCCTGGTGGTGCTGCTGCTGACGGTCACCGCCGCCCGCAAGCGGCGGGGCGTCGCCGCCCGATAACGCCCACCCCTGGCACGCCTGTCATGGTGCCCCTGCCGCCGCTGTCCCTCTGCATCAATCATTTCGAAGACTTCGCGCTGGAACGGACCTTGCTGAAGCAGGCGTCCGAGCATGCGACCCACGTCTTCGCTGACATGGCTGTCCTTCATCACCGGCGCGACCGTCATGGCGTCGGAGATGGCGGCGTCACGCCTGATGGCACCCTACTTCGGCAGCAGTACGCCCGTGTGGGCCGCGCTCATCTCCCTGGTCCTGGGTGGGCTCGCGTTGGGCGCGCATCTGGGAGGCCGCGTGGCGGACCGCTCGGGTCGCCTGACACCGCTGCTGAGCGCCCTCTGCCTCTCCGCGCTCGCCCTGGCCATGTTGCCCTTCCTCGCGCGGGCGCTGCTGCCTGGCGCCACGGCCGCGGTGCTGGGGGGACGCCCCATGGAGGGGCTGGGCCGCGTGGCATTGCTGATGGTGGTGGCGATGCCGCCCCTGCTGGTCCTGGGCGCGGTGGGGCCGTACGTGCTGCGCGTGGGGCTGGCGGGAGTGGAGTCAGCGGGCGCGCACGCCGGACGGCTGTCCTCCGCCTCCACGGTGGGCAGCATCACCGGAACACTGCTGGCGGCCTTCGTCGTGCTGCCGCTGCTGGGCACCGCGCGCACCATGGCGCTCTTCGCGGCGGTGCTGGGGCTCACGGCCTCCTGGCACCTGGGGTGGCGGTGGCGGCTGCCCGCCGTGGGCGTGCCCATGGTGGCGCTGGCCCTGGGCGCCCACGCCCTGCCCCGCGCCCCCAAGGCCGTGGACGTGGCCGAGTCCCCCTATGCCTTCATCCAGGTGGTGAAGGACGACCACGGCACCCGCTCGCTCGTCTTCGATGAGGGCTACGCGGTGCAGAGCGTCCACCGGCCTGGCCTGCCTGTGCGCGGAGAAGTCTTCGGGCACTACCTGCTGGTCCCCGCCATGGCCCAGACAGCGCCACGAGCGCCCCGGGTGCTGGTCCTCGGCCTGGGTGCGGGCACGAGCGCCAGGGGCCTGCGGGAGACGTACCCCGGCGTGGAGGTGGTGGGCGTGGAGCTGGACGCGGAGGTGGTGCGGCTGGGCCGTGCGCACTTCGACCTGCCCTCCGAGGTGGAAGTCCATGTCGGAGACGCGCGCGCCTTCCTCGCGAGCGACACCCGCCAGTACGACGTCATCCTGGTCGACGCGTTCCGCTTCCCCTACGTCCCCTTCCACCTGACGACGCGCGAGTTCGCCGCCGCCGTGGCCGCGCGCCTGAAGCCCGGTGGCGTGGCCTGCTTCAACGTGGGGCGCTACGCGCAGGAGCGCGCAGTGGTGGAGGCCGTGGGCGCCACGCTGGCCACCGTCTTCCCGGAGGTCCGGGCCGCCGACGCGCGCAACCACAGCAACACGCTGCTCTTCGCCGGGGCCCCCGGGCTCGCGGAGCGGCTCGCGGCACGCACCGCGTCGCTCCCCACATCGCTGCGCCCGCTGGCGGAGCGCGTGGCCGGAGAGCTGAAGCCGGTGCCCGCGGGCGAGCCGCTGACGGACGACCGGGCCCCGGTGGAGTTGCTCACGGACGCCATCCTCCTGCGGGCCCTCTCGAGTGGGGAGAAGCTCCAATGAAGCGCCTGCCCGCGATGCCGGAGTTCCTCGCGCCGCTGCCCCTGCTCGCGGTGGCGCTGATGGCGGTGAATGACCGCTGGCTCAAGCCCACCTTCCACAACGCCCTCACCGGCAAGCTGTCCGACGTCGCCATCTGCTTCTTCCTGCCGCTCTACATGTCCGCGCTGCTGGCGCTGGTGACGCGCTGGCCCAGGGCGCGCAGGGTGGCCGTGGGCGCGGCCTTCACCGCGTGCCTCTACACCGCGCTCAAGGTCTCCCAGCCCGCGGCGGACCTCTTCTGTGAGCTGCTGCGGCCCCTGGGCGTGCCGCTCGGCATCCGGAGCTTCCGAGCCTGGGCCGACCCCACCGACCTCGTCACGTTGCCGCTTGTCTGGGCGGCGGTGCACTACAGCCGCGCCGCCGCCCGTGAACCGTCGTCCCTCCCCACCTCACCCTCCACTGGAGTCAGCACGTGAAAGTCATCCTGATGAACCTCGCGGCCACGGCCGCGCTCGCCACCACGGCGGTGCTGCTCGTCGCGGACTCGGGAGAGAAAGGCTGCCACCAGCCCGCCCAGAGCGTCACCTTCGACGTGGGCCACAACACGTGCGGAGCGCCGGGCATCCTCATGGTGAGCACCCCGCAAGACACCTGCCGCCTCGACGTGGAGGTAGAGGAACGAACGGGCCTGCCCATGACGGGGGACGTCTACGACGGCAGCGTGGACCTCCGCCAGGGCGACAACTGGTACCTGGCGGACATGAACGTCCCCATCATCGTGGGCGCGGATGGTGGGACTCTGCCTGGCGATGCGGGCACCGGAACAGCGGTCGAGGTCAACCGCGCGTGCGAAGTCCTGCGCGAAGGCGAGGTCCTCCGGCTGAAGTGCACCGCGCGCAGGGCGGACCTCGCCAACGAGCCGGTGAGCGCCTGCGAGGCCGTGCTCACCCCGCGCTGAGGCCCCCGGCGGCCAGCACGCCCACGCAGCCGCCACCCAGCACCAACCACGCGGAATTGACGCGATAGCGGATGAGCAGCACGGCGGCCACGACCGCCAGCGCCACCGGCAACGGACTCACCAGCACGACCCGCCCCAACTGCCACGTCACCACCGCCATCAGCGCGAGCGACGCCACGTTGACGCCGTCCAGGAAGGCGCCGGCGACCCATGAGCGGCGCAGCCGTGGCACCAGCGGCCCACTCAGCGCCACGAAGACGAAGGCGGGCAGGAAGATGCCCACCGTGGCCACCACCGCGCCGGATGGGCCGCCCATCACGTAGCCGATGAAGGTGGCCGTGGTGAACACGGGCCCTGGCGTCACCTGCCCCACCGCCACGGCGTCCAGCAACTGGGCTTCGGTCAGCCAACCGTAGCGCTCCACCAACCCGGTGCGGAGGAAGGCCAGCAGCACGTAGCCGCTGCCGTACAGCACAGAGCCCACCTTGACGAAGAAGAGGAAGAGGCCCTGCAGGGTGAACGGCGCGGCGGCCGTGGCGGTGGTGGCCCCCAAGGACAGCAACGGCCACAGGGGCGCCATCCCCGCCCGAGGCGCGCCAGGCCGTTGTCGCGCCATGCCGCGCCACGCGAGCACGGCGAGCCCCGACAGGAGCAGCAGGAGCAACTCATTGACGCCCATGAAAGCCGCCGCCACGGCAGCCGCTCCCACGCAGGCGGCCAGCGGTGTCCGCACGACGGTGCGCAGCAGCCCCCAGAGCGCCTGGGCCACCACGGCGATGATGACGGCCTTCACGCCGTGCAACACGGCGTCCACCTTCGGCAGCGCGCCGAATCGCGTGTACGCCCAGGCGATGGCCGCGACCATGAAGAAGGCGGGGAGGATGAAGCACGCGCCCGCCACCAGCAGGCCGGGCCAGCCCGCGCGCCGATGGCCGATGTGGATGGCCAGCTCCGTGGAGTTGGGCCCCGGAATCAGGTTCGTGGCGCCGAGCAGGTCCACGAACTCCTCGCGCGACAGCCAGCCGCGGCGGCGCACCACCTCGTCCTCCATCATCGCGATGTGAGCCGCCGGTCCGCCGAAGGCGAACGTCCCCAGCCGGAGGAACAACCCCGCCAGCTCCCGCAGCGCGGCGGCGCGGTCCACCGGCGAAGCGGGAGACGAAGGAAGACCACCTTGCGGGGACGAGGAGGGACTCATGGGAATCGAGTGTCCCACGCCGCGCTTCCGGCGACCGCGCCCAAGACAGGCGCGGCCGCCACACCGGACTCAGGCGGGAACCGCGTCCGGCTGCCGGTCGGCCTGGGCGGCCTGGAAGGCGGGCAGCGCCTGGCACTCGGCCTCGATGCGCAGCAGCGTGGGGTACGGCGACAGGTCCACGCCGAAGCGGCGCGCACCGTAGAGCTGCGGCACCAGGCACACGTCCGCGAGCGACACCGCGTCCCCGACGCAGAAGCGCCCCATCGTGGACTGCACCGCCGCCTCCAGGGCCTCCAGGCCCCGCGTGTTCCAGTGGGCCGACCACGCCTTGTCGTCCGCGTTCAGCGACTGCTTGACGTGCTGCATCACGGACAGGTTCTGCAGGGGCTGGATGCCGGAGTTCACCATCTCCGCCAGCATCCGGGCCTTCGCCCGGAGGAACGCGTCAGCGGGCAGCAGCGCGGGCGCCGGGAAGCGCTCGTCCAGGTACTCCAGCACCGGCAGCGACTGGGACAACCGGCGCACCGTGCCATCCGCCTCCGTCCACTCCAGCGTGGGCAGCGTGCGCATGGGATTGACCGCCCGGTACGCGGCGCTGTTCTGCTCGCCGCCGTCCTTCACCAGGTGCACCGGCACGTACTCGAACTCCAGCCCCTTCAGGTGCAGGCCGATGCGCACCCGCCAGGACGCGGACGAGCGCCAGTAGCTGTAGAGCCGAAGCCCCTTCATGGAACCTTCACCACCTTCTGCGAGATGCGGCCGAACACGCTGCGGCCCTCGGCGTCCATCATCTCGATGTCGATGGTGTCTCCCGGCTTCATGAAGGGCGTCTTGGGCGCGCCCTGCTCAATCGTCTCAATCATCCGGCGCTCGGCGAGGCAGGAGATGCCGCGCTCGCGGTCCGCGTTGGACACGGTGCCGCTGCCCAGGATGGTGCCCGCCGTGTAGCTGCGCGTCTTGCACAGGTGCTGGATGAGGTCGAAGAAGGAGAAGTGCATCTCCGGACCCGCGTCCGTGTCGCCCACCTGCTGCCCGTTGAGCACCGAGCGCAGCCGCAGGTGGATGCGCCCGTCGCGCCAGGCCGCGCCCAGCTCGTCCGGCGTCACCGCGAAGGGGCTGAAGGCCGTGGCCGGCTTGCTCTGGAAGAAGCCGAAGCCCTTGGCCAGCTCGTTGGGGATGAGGTTGCGCAGGGACACGTCATTGGCCAGCATCAGCAGCTTGACGTGCGGCGCCGCGTTCTCCGCCTTCGTGCCCTGGGGCGTGTCGCCCAGGATGGCGCAGACCTCGCCTTCGAAATCCAGGCCCCAGGCCTCGTCGGCCAGGGGGATGTCGGCGGTGGGCGCCAGGAAGTCCCCAGAGCCCCCCTGGTACACCAGCGGGTCCGTCTTCAACGTCTCCGGGGGCTCGGCGCCGCGCGCCTTGCGCACCAGGATGACGTGGTTGAGGTACGCGCTGCCGTCCACCCACTCGTAGGCGCGCGGCAGGGGCGCGTGCAGGGCGCTGACGTCCAGCGGGCGGCTCTGCACCGTGCCCGCCTCCAACTGGGCATCCAGCGCGCGCAGCTGGGGTTCCTTCGTCTCCCAGTCGTCCAGCGCGGCTTGCAGCGTGAGCGCCACGTTAGTGGCCAGCGCATAGGCCGAGTTGTCCCGCTTGACGACAATGAGGCGGCCGTCACGGGTTCCGTCCTTGAGCGTCGCGAGCTTCAATGCCGGGCTCCCCGGCGGCCTCTGAGGAAAATAGCCGGGCCGCCTCGTGTGTCCGGGCTTTTCCGACGGAGATTCCGGGGTGTCAAGCAAGACGGACACGCGCCGCCGGAGAAAAGCGAACGGCAGACACGTCGCGAAAAAAAGAGCGCACGGGCGGAACCGGCCGCCCGTGCGCTCCTCGCTGCTTCAGTCACTCACGCCCGGAGCGGATTCACGACCTCGGGGCAGTGCCAGTACGTGTACTCGCAGGCCTCCTGCTCGGCGTCGCAGGGCACCTGGATGATGGTGATGGCCTCGCACGGATGGCGTGGAGCCTTGCCCTGGCCTCCACCCCTCGTGCGGCCTTCGTCAGGGACCGCGCCCTGGGTCTCCAGCGCGTCCTTCGCGCCTGGAGGTGGCGTCACCCCCGCCGGATGGACGGGAGCGGATGCGCCCTTCGCCGGGCCTCCCCGGCCCTTTCGAGAAGTCCCGCGCGAGTCCTGACGCGACTCCTGCGTGGACGCCACCGGCGGCGCCGACACCACCGGCAGCAGGCCCGGGGCGGCGCCCAGCACCGCGCCCAGGACGTACAACTTCGTGTTCATGAAACCCCCTTGCCGGATGCAGCCGCCGGCGCGCCCCTTCGGCGCGCCGGTACCGGAGCAGCGGCAGGGACGTCAGTACCAGGTGGGTCTGACATTCCCTGCCCTTCCGGACAGGGCCGGGAAGGCGCCGCCAGGGCGCCCCATCCGCCCCCCCGCTCTAGACGTGTCACCGCCTGCGGCTAGGATGGCGCGCCCGTCCGGAGCCCGTCACCGTCATGCCATTCCAGATCACCGTTCACTCGCAGGACCGCATCCTCGAGGTTGTCTATCCCCCACAAGTCACGACCGCGGACCTGGCCGAGTACCTGGCCGACGTGAAGAAGGCCATCAACGACCTGGCCGGTGAGTGGTCCGCCCTGGTGGACCAGTCCCAGCTCCGGGTCATGCCCAGCGACGTGGTGACGGCCATGGCCAGCCTCAACGCCTTCGCCCAGCTCCACGGCATGAAGCGCTCCGCCCGGGTCGTCAGTGACGCCCCCTCCGGACTCCAGGCCTGGCGGATGACGAAGCGCGCCATGCTGAGCATCCCCACCCGCACCTTCGAGACGCGGGGGGAAGCCCTCCAGTGGCTGCGCGACCCCGACGCGGACTGAGGCGCGCGCGGACTGTCCGCCTACCAACAGCAGGAACGTCTTTTTTCACATATATTGCGGCGGCCCACCCCCCGACGGGGTCGGGCCTCACATCTCCCGTAGGAGTGGTTGTCTCATGCGTATCCCCCGGACCGACGCCCGCAGGAAGCTGCTCGGCGCGCTGTTGTGTACCTTCTCCGTCGCGGCCTGTGGACCGGCTCCGGAGGGCGAGCCCGCTGGCAGCGGCTCCACCGAGCAGCCCGTCGTCTATGGCAACGACGACCGGATGGACGTGTACGCGCACCCCGACGCCACCCTGCGGCAGTACGCCATGCAGGCCAGCGCCGTCATGGTCGACCCGTTCGAGATTGACGACTCAGACCCCAACAACGTCGTCTTCACCAGCCTCACGCTGGGCGAGTATGGCAACCTCTGCCCGGGCCAGCGCTTCATCGACGACCCGTCGCCCGGCTTCTGCTCGGGCACGCTCATCGACGATGACCTCCTGCTGACCGCCGGCCACTGCGTGGAATCCGCGGCCGACTGCAGGGACTTCAAGTGGGCCTTCAACTTCTACCGGCCCGACGCGAACTCGGTGCAGACCATGACCACGCAGGACATCTTCAGCTGCAAGGAGATTGTCGTGCGGCGGGATAACACCTCCGGCGGCCGCACGCTGGACTACGCCATCATCCGCCTGGACCGTCCGGCGGCGCCGCGCTTCACGCCCGCGCCCATCCGCCCGGGCAACGCCGCCATGACGACGGGCGCCAACGTGGCCGTCATCGGCTCGGGCAGCGGCATCCCGCTCAAGATTGACTCGGGCGGCATCGTCCGCAATGGCCGCGCCAGCCCCCTGGACTACTTCACCGCCACCACCGACACCTTCGGCGGCAACTCCGGCTCGGCCGTCTACGACATGTCCAGCCACACCATCGCCGGCATCCTGGTGCGCGGCGAAGCGGACTACGTCGTTCAGGGCAGCTGCTACGTCGTGAACGAGTGCAGCCAGAACGGCACGGACTGCGACGGCGAGGAAATCACCTACGTCCGCCCGGCCATCGAGGCGTTCTGCGCCGCCAACACCAGCGTCCGGCTGTGCAACACCACGCCGCCGCCGCCGACGTCCTTCGACTTCACGGCCAGCAACACCCAGAACGCCACCGTGAACACCACTCGCCACACGGTGGAGCTCACCGCCGGCCAGAGCCTCACCGTGGGCACCTGCGGCCTGACGGGCGCCAGCGCCACCGGTGACACGTGGCTGCGCGTCAATGGCCCCAGCGGCATCGAGGTCGCCTCCAACGATGACGGCTGCGCCACGGGCCGCGGCTCCAACGTGACCTTCACGGCCGGCGCGGCTGGGAACTACGAAATCATCGCGGGCTGCTACGGCAACACCAGCTGCAGCGGCACGGTGGCGTGGACCATTGGCACGGCGACGCCGCCGGCCACCTCCGGCACGTTCAACTACAGCTCGGTCAACTCCGACAGCGCGCGGCAGAACACCACCAACGAGAATGTCACCCTCGCGGCCGGCCAGCGCCTCTCCTTCGGCACCTGCAACGTGACGGGCGCCTCCGGCACGGGTGACTCGTTCATCCGCCTGTACAACGCCGCCGGCACGCAGGTGAAGTTCAACGACGACGGCGCCGGCTGCGGCTCGCTGTCGCACGCCACCTACACGGTGCCGGCGGGCGCGGGCGGCACGTATCAGATCCGCGCGGGCTGCTACGGCAACACCAGCTGCAGCGGCACGGTGGGCTGGACCGTCCAGTAGTCACGTTCCACCACGAGGTGGGCACCGCGGGGCGCGTCACTCTTCACGGAGTGGCCGCCCCGCTGTCGCATCTGGCCACCCGCTCGCGGTTGAAGCACGTCCCTTCAAAGCGTTAAAATCCACACATTCGGCCGTTCGGTCCCGGAGCGTGCGTGGTCCTGAGGATTCGACCCGAACAGATGGCGTGCCTCGACACCTCGGTACGCGGTGCCTACGTGAGCAGCGTCGTGCGCTTCCTTAGGACGCAGCTCCCCCAGGAGAGCGCGGACCTGAAGGAGCAGGAGCTGCGCGCGCGGGCCGAGCGCGGCATCGACGCCGCGGCCCGACATGGCATCACCGCGCGATGGGACGTGGCCCGCTTCATCGCCTGTCAGCTCTGTCTGGGCGAGCACTTCGACACGGACCCGGCCCATGCCTGGCCCCAGGCCGTGCTCGCGCGGCCGTACCTCACGCCTTCCCGGAAGATGGACTGGATTGAGCGCCATTACCTGCGGCCCCGCCGCGGGCGCTCCCCCACCGTGCCCTGACCAATGCCCTACCTCCCCCTGCGCTGCGACTGGACGCACTTCGCTCCTTCCCAGGAGACGCTCGCCGTCACCTACGACCCGCCGGATGAAGGACGGCTCGTCTCCGTCCAGTTGGAGGTGCGCGACTACGCGGATGCCCTCGTGTACCGCTCGGACGCGCTCGATTGCCGTGGCGGCCCGGCGGCCATCACCTGGTCGGGCGCGCTGAACGTGGGCAATGACGCCGTCCAGGAACCCTTCGCCACGCCGCTGAGAGCGCCCTACGCGCTCCGGGTCGAAGCCGTCATCGAAGCGGATGAACGCGAGGACCTGCGCCAGCCCGAGGACCTGCCCAACACCGAGCTGGGCAGCGTGGCGCCCTGCGAGGCCCGGCGCGACGAATCACTCCCGGAGGAAGAAGCGAGGGAGCTGCCGCCCCCGCCCCCCACCACCGCGCGGGTCAACGTCCTCTACCATTCGGTGGAGGTCGTCCGCGGCCCCTGGCTGGCCACCGGCGAGGTGTTCGTCCGGGGCACCGCCGCCAGCATCTGCCACAAGCTCAACCAGCTCGGGTACTACGCCGGCCCTCCGGCACGCGCGGCGGCCACCACGGACCTGCTGGACAAGGCCAAGGAGCGCTTCCGTCGCAACCACGGCGACCTGCGAATCATCGCCACGCCCACGAACGACGAATTCGAGAACGCGCTGGACGGCGCGCTGGGGCACGCCCATGGCGCACGGCCGACGCTGGTCGACGACCAGAGCAACCCTGTCCCGGAAGGCACCGCGATTCCCGGAGGGAATGGAGCGCCGCTGCGGGTCTACGTGGAGGCCGTGGGCTTCGACGAGGACCTCGCCAACCAGACCGACGAGTTCATGCAGCAGATTCCTCCCGACCGGGGCAACGCCGCCATCAACTGGAGCGCGCTGCACAACAAGACGAGGAGCGAGGCCGGCAAGCTCAACCGCCCGCTCGTGCCGCTCGAAGCGGTCATCTACCTCAAGGGCCATGATGGAAGCCGCGTCGCCGCCCCCCAGGCCGTGGGCGCGGTGCGAGTGGACTGGTCCGCGCTCGAGCCGGGCGAGGACGTGTCACACCTGCCCTTGAATCACGGCCTGCACTTGGGAACCCGGGCCTACGTCAACCGCGTCTTCGGCAGCGACTTCGTCGACCTCGCGGGTGACGGTGGCACGAACTGCCCTGTGGACTACGGCGGCATCCGCACCAAGGACGGCAACTTCCGCAACCCCTTCTGGCGGGAGCCCCAGTCCTATGCCCCGTACGCAGCGCCCACGGAGGACGCCAGGGCCAGGAAGCTCTGGGTCCCCGCCTTCACGGACGGCGCCGCGCATCCGAACCGCGTGGGCCGCGCAGGCATCTACCTCCAGCCGTCACTGATTGCCGGCGACCGATACCAGGTGCGCGCGCGGCTCAGCTACGCGGGCCGCGGCAATGCCATGCAGCTCGAGGCCGCCAACCCCGTCTGCCAGTACGAGACGAAGCCCATCGTCGTCTGGCGCCGGGTGGAGGTCTTCGGCATCGTGGGCTGGCCGCTGCGCAACCACGGGAACCTGCCGCAGAAGTGCCGGGACCGCTATGCGGAGGCCTACCTGGAGGTCGACTTCTCCCACACGCAGTACCGGCGCATCTCCCAGGTCATCAACGACACGGACTACTCGGACTGGTTCACCCACATCCGGACGCACATCAAGCCGTCCGTCGCCAGCGTCGTCGGCCTGTTGGACACCACGCATGTGCATGACGCCAGCCCCGTCGTGCGGCTCAACCCTGGCGCGGAGCTCAGCGACAATCAGAAGATCAACATCTGGTTCTTCGTCAGCGACATGTTCAACGAGCTGGTCAGCACGGCGAACGTCCCCAGCGCCGGCGGCTTCCTGCTCTCGCGCATCTCAGACAGACTCCGCACTGGGGATGCGCCCTGCGGCGGCATCGTCATGCTCGAATACAAGCTGTCGGACGACATCGTGGACGCGCTCGAGACGTCGGAGGTCGGAGAGGTGCCCACGACCTCCAACGGCAACGGCGACCTGCTGGGCATCATCGACCAGAGCGTGGATGCGAACCCCGACTTCGTCTTCACCCACGAGGTGGGCCACTGCTTCTGGTTGACCCACCACGAGGCCTCCTCGGGCGTGGTGCCCCAGCACCACGACCCGCTCGACCACAACTGCATGATGAGCTACCCCGACTGGGAGCAGAAGCGGCCGCAATACCCGCACCACGCGCCGGCCCGCTTCGACCCGCACTTCTGCGGCAAGTGCAACCTCAAGCTGCGGGGCTGGGACATCACCCACGATGACATCCTGGCGCTCGACCCGCCCGCGCCGGTCGACCAGCTCAGCACCCTCTTCTATTACGACCGCGCGGACCCCGGGCTGCAGTGGAACGTCGAGCTGGGGCACGTGAGCGACGCCTTCGCCCTGGCCTCACGGGGTCCGTTCCGTGAGCGCTTCTTCGACCGGGACGCGAACTTCGACACCTGGGTGGACCAGCTCGGCGACTGCGACATCTACCACCACGTCACCCACGGGAACGTGCGCTGCTCGAAGCACGCCGTGCGCCTCGCGTCCATGGACATGGCCTATCCCCGCTACCCGACGTGGTGCAGAAACGACCCGTCCAAGGTGCAGAGTCTGGCGAACCGGGAGGAGGAGCTCTGCGTGGAGACCGGCTTCGACCCGGTCGCGCTCACCCAGTGGGCGAAGGAGTCACTCATCATGCCGAAGCTGGGCTGGAGCCTCTTGAGCCCCGACCACACGCTGAGAAGCGTCATCCAGTGGACCGTGGACGACAACGACAGCAGCCGCGACGTCGAGTTCACCTACGAGGCCATCGAGCGGGCCTTCAAGCGCGGCAAGAAGCCGCCCCGGATGCTCGCCTTCTTCAGCTCGTGCCTGATTGGCTGGGAGCACCACTTCGCCCGGCTCTTCATCGACCACGGCACGCCCTATGTCATCGCCTTCCGCAGCCGCTACCAGACCTCCCAGGCCCTGCCCTTCAGCCAGGAGTTCTACCGCATCCTGGCCCTGAGCAAGCTCGAGCCCCAATTCATCCACCGCGCGTTCCAGACCGCGGCGACGGGCAACCCCCACGCCGAGCCCTGCCTGTTCACGAAGAACAACATCGTCCGCTGCGTCGCGAAGACCAAGGCGGGCGAGGCGGAGTTCCATGACGTCAAGTGGGACTCCAAGGAGTTCTACGAGCCGCGCTTCCCCACGCAATGACGCATGGTCCTCAAGCGAGCACCACCCCACCCTTGACAGTCCCGAGCCCCAGGTCTAACGCAAGGCGCCATGAGCACTCCCCAGTTCCCGCCCTCTCCGACGCGCGCCATCAGCAGTGACGGCCCCTTCCGAGCCCTGCTGCTGGAGAACATCCACCCGTCCGCGGGGGAGATGCTGGCCGCCGAGGGCTTCCAGGTGGAGCGCGTCTCGTCCGCCCTCAAGCCGGACGAGCTGGCGGAGCGGCTGAAGGGGGTGCACCTGCTGGGCATCCGCAGCAAGACGACGGTGCCGCTCGCGGCGCTGGCGCACGCGGAGAACCTGCTGGCCATCGGGGCCTTCTGCATCGGCACCAACCAGGTGGACCTGACGTCCGCCAACACGCACGGCATCCCCGTCTTCAACGCGCCCTTCAGCAACACGCGCAGCGTGGCGGAGATGGTGATTGCGGAAGTCATCGTCCTGACGCGGCAGCTCTTCGAGCGCAGCCGGGAGGTCCACGCGGGCCAGTGGCGCAAGGTGGCCACCGGCAGCCATGAGGTGCGCGGCAAGACGCTGGGCATCATCGGCTATGGCCACATCGGCTCGCAGCTGGGCGTCATCGCCGAGGCGCTGGGCATGCGCGTCCTCTACTTCGACGTGATGACCAAGCTGCCGCTGGGCAACGCGCAGCCAGCCGTCACCCTGGAGGAGCTGCTCGGCGCTTCCGACTTCGTCACCCTCCACGTGCCCGCGCTGCCCACCACGCACATGATGATGGGCGCCGAGCAGATTGCCCAGATGAAGAAGGGCGCCTGCCTCATCAACGCCAGCCGAGGCACGGTGGTGGACATCGACGCGCTGGCGCGGGCGCTCCAGTCCCAGCACCTGGGCGGCGCCGCGGTGGACGTCTACCCGGAGGAGCCGGAGAGCAACTCGGACGGCTTCGTCACCGCGCTCCAGGGCCTGCCCAACGTGGTCCTCACGCCGCACATCGGCGGGTCCACGGAAGAGGCGCAGGCCTCCATCGGCAAGGAGGTGGCCACCAGCCTGCTGAAGTACTTCAAGGCGGGCGCCAGCACGGGCGCGGTCAACTTCCCGAACATCGAGGCGCCGCTCATCCCGGGCACGCACCGCATCCTCAACGTGCACCGCAACATCCCGGGCGTGCTGCGCGACATCAACCGCATCGTCTCCGACCTCAACGCCAACATCCACGCCCAGGTGCTCAGCACGGACGCCAACATCGGCTACCTGCTGATGGACCTGGACCAGGACGTGTCCACCCCGGTGTGCGAGGCCATCGCCGGGCTGGAGACGGACATCAAGACGCGCATCCTGTCCTGACGTCCGGCGCCCTCAGGCATCCACGACCTTGCCCGGGTTGAGGATGCCTCGAGGGTCCAGCGCCCGCTTGAGGGTGCGCAGCAGGGCCAGCTCCGCCGGCGCGCGTGAGTAGCCCAGGTAGTCCTTCTTCAGCAGGCCGATGCCGTGCTCGGCGGAGATGCTCCCGCCGTGCTTCTGCACCAGCGCGAACATGGTGGGGTCCGCCTGCTTCGTGTGAGCCAGGAACTCCGCCTTGTCCATGGCGTCCGGCTTCATCACGTTGACGTGCAGGTTGCCGTCGCCGATGTGGCCGAAGAGGCAGATTTCCCAGCCCGGGTAGCGCGCGCTGAAGATGGCCTCCAGCTCCGCGCAGAAGGCCTCCAGCCCCGCCACCGGCAGGGAGATGTCGTTCTTGTGCGGCAGGCCGGTGGCGGAGAGGCTCTCGCTGATGCCCTCGCGCAGCGCCCACAGCTCGGCCGCCTGCGCCGCGCCCTGCGCCTGGACGCCGTCCGTCACCAGCTCGCGCTCGAAGAGCGAGCCCAGCCAGCCCTCCACCGCGGCGGCGTCCTTCGCCTCCGCCTCCAGCAGCACGTAGCACTCGCTGGGCGTCTCGAAGGGAGGGCGCAGCTTGCGGTGGCGGCCCAGGCGCGCCATGCACCGGTCGGTGAAGAACTCGTAGGCGGAGATGCTGAAGGCGTTCTGCCGGCGCGCGTCGCGGAACAGCCGCAGCACGGCCGCCACGTCCGGCACCGCGAAGAGGAACACGTCCTGCTTGCCGGGGAGCTGGGTGAGCTTGAGGGTGGCCTCGGTGATGACGCCCAGGGTGCCCTCGCTGCCGATGAAGAGCTGGCGCAGGTCCGTGCCGGTGTTGTTCTTCTCCAGCGCGCCATTGAGCTCCAGCACTTCCCCCTGGGCGGTGACGACCTGGAGCCCCAACACCCACTGTCGCGTGAGGCCGTAGCGGATGACCTTCACCCCGCCCGCGTTGGTGGCGATGTTGCCGCCCACCGTGCTGGAGCCCTTGGAGGCGAAGTCCACCGGCCAGGTGAGGCCGTGCTCCGCGCAGTGGTGGTGGACGGCCTCCGTCACCGCGCCCGCCTGCACGCGCACCGTGTTGCCGAGCAGGTCCACCGGCCCCATGCGCGTCATGCGTTGAAGGGACAGGACCAGCTCGCCCCGGGCCGCCACCGCGCCGCCTGCCAGCCCGGTGCGACCGCCGGAGGGCACCACGGCGATGTGATGCTGGTGGCACAGGGCCAGCAGCCGGGCGACCTCGTCCGTTGTCCGGGGAAGCGCCACGGCGGCGGGGGCGGGCGTGTAGACGCGCGTCCAATCGCGGCCGTACTCCTGGAGTTCACCTGGGTCCCGGGTGAGGAAGTCTACGGGGAAGCCCTCGGTGATGGCCTGGAGGAAGTCGGCGGGGAGCGCGGCGGTGGACATGCCTCTAGGCGTATTGCAGCCGGACGGCTGTGACAAGGTGCAGCACGGGGGGCGTTGGACGTCGGCGGGAGGGCACGGGATGGAACCGTCCGCACGCCGGCCAAGAAAACGGGGCGAGAACGTATAGGGCATGGGCCATGAGCGGAGTTCCGCCATCCCTGTGCCCACTCCGAGGAAGGCCCCCATGTTCTCGTCGTTCCCGCGTCTTGTCCGGACCGCTTCCGTTTTCGCCACACTGGCCCTGGCCCCTTCCGCGCTGGCAGAGCAGGCCGCGTACGGCACGTCCTACGTCTTCACGACGGTGGATGCGGTCATGGTCTACTCCTCCGGCAGTAACTTCGAAGTCACGGGAATCCTGGAGGGAGAGACGAGCCCTCGGACCATCAACTTCCGACCGCAAATCGGAGACAGTGGAGCCCAGCAGGGCTTTGGCGCGCGGTGTGACCGGATGGCGCTGCTCCTGATGACCCGCCCGGGACGCTTCCACCTCACCGTCCACACGCTTGCCTCCAACTGGCCAACCACCTGCAAGCTGACCCGCCTCCCCTGAACGCCCCACTGACACGCAGACGGAACGGACGGCTTCCATGGGGACGAATGGACGGACGTGGCTGGCGCTGACACTGGCCATGGCGACGTTGGCGGGCTGCGCGGATGACGACAGCTCGGAGCAAGACTCGGACCGCGACGGTGTCGTTGACGCCATGGACTGCGCGCCCGGCGATGGCACGCGCTGGCGATTCCTGGCGGGCCATGTGGACGCGGACCTGGATGGGGTGGGCGCGGGCCCCTCTCTGCAGAGCTGCGTGGGCCAGCGGCTTCCCGCGGGCCTGAGCCCTCAAGGCGATGACTGCGCGCCCGCCGATGCGTCCCGCTGGCGCGTGCTGGCTGGGCTCTACCCTGACGTGGACAACGACGGCGCGACCGGCGAAGGCCCGGTGTCGGCGTGCGTGGGCGACACGCTCGTGGGCTACCGCGAGCAACCCGGCGCGCCGGACTGCGACGACAACGCCCCCCGCTTCGCCGCCTCCACCCAGCTCTGGCCGGACGCGGACTTCGACGGCATTGGCAGCGGCGAGCCCATTTCCCACTGCGCGGGCAGGGACCTGCCCCGGGGCTACGCGGCGGTCGACGGCGACTGCGCGCCCGACGACCGCGCGCGCTCGACGTGGCGCGACTACACCCACCGGGACGCGGACGGCGACGGCTTCACCGTGCCCGAGGAAGGCCGGGTCTGCTCTGGCATGACCCTGCCCGCGGGCTACGCCCTGGAGGCGCGCGGCCTGGACTGCGACGACACGAACGCCGCAGGGTGGCAGGAGCGCACCGTCTACGCGGATGTGGATGGAGACGGCTTCGGCAGTGGTGACCCCGTCATGCGGTGCACGGGCCGCACGGCGCCTCCCGGCTACGCGCTGGACTCCGTTGACTGCGCGCCGGAGGACGCCACGCTGTGGCAGTGGCGCTCCTATGCCCACCGGGACTCGGACGGTGACGGCGACACGGTGCCCGAACAGGGCGTGACCTGCAGCGGCGCGGCGCTTCCTCCGGGCCATGCCCAGTGGCCCACCGGTCATGACTGCGACGACCGCGATGCCACCGTCATGGTGACCTGGCACGTGTATCCCGACGATGACGGGGACGGCTTCGGCGCGGGCACGCGGCAGACCTTCTGCGCGGGCCGGCAGATTCCCATGGGGTACTCGGCGGTGAACACCGACTGCGACGACGCGGCCCCCCTCCGCTGGAGGCTCCTGGCCTACTCGCACCGGGACGCGGACGGTGACAGCTTCACCGCGCCGGAGGAGGGCGCGGTGTGCTCGGGCATGGCGCTGCCGCCCGGCCATGCCACCACCCCCCGAGGGAACGACTGCGACGACGCGGACCCGAGCATCCACACCACCGTCCAGGCATGGACGGATGCGGACGGGGACGGCGTGGGCGCGGGAGACGCGGTCGCGCTGTGCACGGATGGCACGGTGCCCGCGCCGTGGTCGGCCCAGGGGACGGACTGCGCGGCGGAAGACACGGCGCGCTGGCGACAGGTGGCCTACGCGCATGTGGACCGGGACGCGGATGGGCACACCCACCCCGAAGCAGGGACCGTGTGCACCGGTACGTCACTTCCCGAGCCCTACTTCACCCAGGCCACGGGCAATGACTGCGATGACACGGACGCCGCGCGCTATCGTTGGACGGTTCTCTACCCCGACATGGATGGTGACGGCGTGGGCACCTCGCCCCGCACGACTCCCTGCATCGGCGCACAGACGCCCCTGGGCTTCTCCCTCAAGGGATACGACGTGGACGACTCGGACGCGTCCATCCAGGAGGACCCCGAGGACGACCTGATGGTGGAGCTCATCCTCGACTAGGCGCAGACGCTGGCAATGTCAGATGTAATTCAAATGACAATTCCCAGTGGGCGTCAGGTGGCTGCCACAGGCATTCTTCCGCGTCGAGGGCCTCCACCTCCGGCCCGAGGAGTGCCTCCCCCGCACACCCTGGAGTCCCGCCGATGCGTCTCGCGAGAACGTCATGGCTCTGGGCCCTCCTCCTGGCCCTTTCAGCCTGCACCCCTGACAGTCCCTCCCCCCCGTCCGACGCCGGCACACGGCCACATGACTCCGGGACACAGCTCGGCCGCGTGACGGGGCAGGCCCTCCTCGAAGGGGAGAGCCACCATGAGGGCACCACCGTCACCCTCTCCGGCGTGAGCGACGGCGTGACCACGGACGCGCAAGGCCGCTTCACGTTCGACAACGTCCCCACGGGCACACACACCGTGGCGGCCCATCGGAGCAACTACGAGCAGGCCGGGGCCACGCTGGAGGTCCAACCGGGTCAGACGACGTCGGTCGACCTGTCGCTGCGCCGCCGCCAGGAAGCCCTGGTGCTCGAGGCGCCCGCCCTCACCGTCCAGCGGGGCCACCTGAAGCTCACCGGCTCCGGCTTCGGCGAGGCGCGTGGCGCCTCCCGCGTCTCCATCGGCGGCGTGGACGCCGAGGACTACCTGTCCTGGTCGGACACGGAGGTGGTGGTGCGCGTGCCGGGGAGCCTCGCGCCCGGCGAGCAGGAGGTCGTCGTCACGCCTGGCGTGGATTGGAAGCCCACCGCCACCGCGTCGCTGCGAGTGCTCCGGCAGCGGACCCTCGCGCATGCGGCCAACTGGGGCATTGGCGTCCTGCCGGACAACACCGTCACCGTCTGGGGCTCGGCCGGCTCCCTGAATGATGTCACTCCGGCTCCAGCGGGGCTTTCCGATGTCGTGAGCGTGGGCGCGGGGATGGCCTTCGCCGTGGCCCTGCAGGCGGATGGAACCGTGGTCAAGTGGGGAGGCCCCGACCCCGTCCCGGTGCCCTCGGGCCTGTCGGACGTCGTGGACATCAGCGCGAACGGAGTCCTGCTCCTCGCGCTCAAGCGGGATGGGACGGTCGTGGCCATCGGCGCGGAAACCGCCCCGCAGACGCATGTCCCTGAGGGGCTTCAGGACGTGGTCGCGGTGTCCGCGGGGGCGTACCACGGCATGGCGCTCAAGGCGGACGGCACCCTCACCGCCTGGGGGCAGGACGTGTTCGACCTCCTCGCCGTCCCGGCGGACCTGGACGACGCAGTGGCCATCGCCAACACGAGCAGCAGCGCACTGGCGCTGCGGGCGGACGGGACCGCGGCCGTCTGGGGATTTGGCGCGGCGTACTACGACCTCGCGCTCACCCCGGACCTCGGCGACGTCGTGGATGTCGCGGGAGGCGAACACCACTACATGGCGCTCCGGTCCAACGGCACCGTCGTCGCCTGGGGGAACGGCGCCTTTGGCCAGACGACGCTCCCCGCCGGATTGACGGATGTCGCCGCCGTCGCGGGCCAGGCCTTCAACAAGAGCCTGGCGCTCCGGCGCAACGGCACCATCGCGGCCTGGGGAGACACCACCTCTGCCTGGAGCCTGCCTCCGCCGGGCCTGGTCCTCCGCGTCCCTGCCCGGTAGCCCCAAGCCGCTCCTCCGGCGCCCGCACCTCGGACGCCGGACCAACAAGTATTCCACGGAATACAGGTTGCGGATGACGCCCTGCGGAGGAACACTCCGGCATGCTCGCAATCCAACGGAGAGACGCGGCGATGACAGCTCCCGTCCAGTTCGACGCGCCCGACATCCAGGATGTGGTGCGGAGCCGGACGTTGGGGCTGGCATATGTCGGCACGGTGCTGGTGGTGGCGCACAACGCGCAGCCACCGGCCCCCGACGACTGGGCGCGCTACTGCGAGCTCATCGCGCGTCACCAGGACACGGCCACCGGGCAGCTCGTCCTGGCTGAAGGGCCCGGCCCCAATGCCACCCAGCGGCAACAGGCGCTCAACCAGGTGCCCAAGGACTACGTCATTCCGCCCACGGCGGTGTTCACCGAATCCTCACTGGTCCGCGGCGTCGTGACGCTCTTCAACTGGTTCAGTCCCCGGGCCATGCGCGCCTTCATCCCGGGGGACGTCCCGGGCGCCGCGCGGCACCTGGGCTTGAGCGAAGAACAGGTGCGGCGGCTGGTGGACATCGGCAAGACGGTGCGGCCGCCCCTGCGGTGACATGCGCCGGCTACGGCTGGATGCCCTGCTGGATGCGCAGCTCCCGGATGCCCTTGAGGATTCGAGGCGCCGTCAGCAGCATGTTCTGGTTGAGGAGCTTGCCGTCCACGGGGACGCAGCTGCCCGACACACATGCGGTGTACGCGGGGCACGGTGACTCGCACTGGAAGGACTCCGGCGATATCTGGCAGGTCTCCGAGCAGTAACCGGAGAGACAGGCCTCGTGCCGGATGCACGGCTGTCCCTCTGGGAGCTGGCACAGCTTCGTCGCGCCGCACTGCGTGGGCGAATGACACTCGGCGTTGCTGTCACAGCGTCCGTCATCGCGGTTGCATTTGCGCTCCGCGTTGCAGAAGAAGCTGGCGCAGTCGCGGTCGTGCTCGCAGTCCTCTCCCGGCTCGAGGAGGCAGACGGACGAGCCCAGCACGTCGGCGCACGTCAGCGCGCCCGGGCAGTCCTCCGGGGAGGCGCAGTCCTTTCCCAGCGGCACCGTGCACCCCACGCCGGGCTCACAGAAGCCGGTGATGCACTGGGAGCCCGCCTCACAGGGCTGGCCTCGCGAGGCCAGGCACACGCCCCCATCGACCTGCTTCGCGCACGTCAGCCCCTTGCCACAATGCCCATCCGGACAGGGCGCCCCGGGGCTGGGCTGCCGCGCCCTGCCCGCGGCGAGCAGGGAGGCCACCGTCCCCAGCAGGATGAACGTCCCTACCGCCATGACAGCCCAGTTCATGGGGAACGCCCTCGCGGCGGGCGGCGAGGAGACCACCTCGACGGTGACGGCGGGCCCCTGCGTGAACCGCGCGTCGGGGCTGTCGCAGTCCTCCACTCGCAGGTGGAAGGTGAAGTGGCCCGGTGGCGTCCCCGCTGGCACGCGGAGCCGGATGAGGATTCGCTGCGCGCCTGTCGGAGGAAAGTCGCGCTGGGTATCGCCGTCGATGAAGAGCCACTCGCGCCGGGCGCCTGCTTCAGGCACCACCGAGAGGCGCGCGCGCACGGGTGCCCGCGAGGCGTTGATGACGTGGAAGACGGCCTCCCCCGTCCCGTTGGGGGACAGACGAAGGGTGTCCGTGACTGCGGAGACATCGAAGACGCGAGACATCGACCTGTTCTCTTGGAGGACCGTGCGGCATTGAGCGAGTCAGGCCAGCGCTCCCGCCTCAAGCCCGGCGGTTCCCCCATCGCCCGGCCTGTCGCGGAAGGCTGTCCGTTCCATCATTCGCCTCGTCGTCGCGTCCCTGCGGTGGCCACGGGGGGAGGCTCGCTCCGCGCCCAGGACTCCGACGTGGCCTCCCGAAGGCCCGGAGCCGCCGGGCTCAGGACATGCACCGCGAGCAACTCCGGCCCCACGCCCCACACCTCGGAGACACCGGGGATGGAAGCCACGGGGCCCGCGCGCCACGCATCGGGCGCACCGGCGACGGACGCCTTCTGCCGCGCGCTCCAGGCATCGGGGAAGGACGCCTCGGGCGCCATGCCCCATTCATCAATCCAGGACGTCTCCAGCGCCCCGTGAGCAGGGTTCGGCGCGGTGGCCCCCGGTGACGCGCGAGCGCGCTCGCCGCCGCGCGGCGGCTCCTCCGAGGTGACAGACGACGGGTGGCTTTGCGGCATGTCACTCCTCCTTCAACGGCAGGCGGATGAGCAGCGGCTGGGGCTCGGCGGCAAGCACGTCCGGGCCCAGCTCGAGCAGCTCCCCCTTGGCGCGCACTTCCAGCCGTCCCAGCGTGGCCACGGGAGGCACGCTGGGAAAACGGAAGCAGCCCTTGGCATCCGTACGCGTGGTGAGCTTCAACGTGGGCAGCTCGACGAGCGCGCCCGGAATCGGCACGTCCCCCGGGCCGACGACACAGCCCAGCAGCGCCTCCGCGGGCGTCGGCGTGGCCTGGGGCGAGGCGGGAAAGAGCACCCGGTGGATGACGGGCATCGCGCGCTCCCGCCGCACCGGGACGCGCAGGCGGAAGCAGGGACGCGGCGCGGTCCTCAGCCCGGCCCACACCGTGGTGGGCACCGGCGTGAGCTCCACCTCGAAGTCCGCCTCCTCCATGGCCGCGAAGACGAGCTCCCCCAGCAGCCGGTGCGCTCGCTCCGGGGACTCCGCCCCCGCGGTGATGACGTAACAGACCGAAATCTGCAGCGGCGCACGCCCCCCACCTCCACCCCCGCTCCGGACCGGAGGCGCGGGCCCCAGCTCCAGCAGGTACAGGCAGACGCCTCGCTCGAGCGATTCGCGGTCCGGCACGCCCAGGAACACCGGGACATCACCGGCAATGCGGCCCACCCACGCCTTCAAACGTTGATCGACTTCGTCGATCATCCGGACCCCCCGTCCTGGGCCGGTCGACCCGGGCCACTCGCAGCCCGGTGCTTTCCGGACTTGCAACGTGTCACCGGCTTCCAGGTGCAGGTATTGACCGGCGGGGCGGAGCGACGTCCGGCCTTCAACACCCCCCCCGGTCATTGCAAGGGAAAAGAAGGCACACAACTCCCGGACGGTTGGGACGGATAATTCCTGGACGCGCCACCCCCACGCGCACCGGGACTCCTCCACCATGGCCACGAAAGTCAGCGACAGCCCGCGTCCTCTCCCCTCACTTCCGCCGCGCGCCGCCGTGGCGAAGGACTCCCGGGCCTCCGAGGCCCCGGCGAAGCCCGCCAGCGCACCTCCCGGTTGGAACGCGGACCGCTTCGAGTCGTCGGCCCGCGCGCCCCGGCCGCTCGTGTGCACCGTGCCCACGCCGCCGCCCACCGCCCCGGTGGAGCCGGCACCCGCGCCGGAGCCGGAGGTGGACAGCGTCGCGGTGGACTCGGACCCGATGACGCACATCGCGTACCTGTCCTCGGACGAGCTCCAGGGCCGCGACAGCCCGTCAGCCGGTCTGGATGCCGCGTCGCTGTATGTACAGCAGCACGTGCAGAAGTACGGCCTCGTCGGCCCCAACACGAACAACCCGGACAACGCCTTCGAGCAGCGCTTCGACGTGTACTCGTTCGCGGGCCGGCCCGGAGTGCGCGGCGAGTCGGGCGAGCACGCTCACACGCCGAACACCTACGGACACGCGCTGTTCGAAGGCGGCTTCTACCTCGACGACGACATGCCCAAGGAGACGCTCGCGCTGCTCAACCAGCAGTACGAGAAGTCGATGAACGCGCGCGGCCTGCCCCTGGCGCCGCCGCGCGCGGGGGCGCAGCGAGGCGTGGAGGAGCTGCGCCAGCTGGCCTCCCCGTCCGGCCAGGCGGTGAACACCATGGCGCTGCTGCCGGGCTCGGGGCCGAACAAGGACGAGGTCATCGTGGTGATGGCCCACCTGGACCACGACGGCGTGGACCGGCGCGGCAACGTCCTCAACGGCGCGGACGACAACGCCTCCGGCAGCGCGGTGCTGATGGCGGCGGTGCCGGAGCTGGCGGAGGCGGCCAGGCGCGGCGAGTTGGACCGCTCCGTGCTCTTCCTGTGGACGGGCGCCGAGGAGAAGGGCCTGGTGGGCTCGCAGTACTTCGTGGACCACCCGATTCCGGGGCTCGGCATGGAGGAGATTGCCGGCGTCATCAACGTGGACATGGTGGGCCGCTGGGACGACCAGCGCCTGTCGGTGGTGGACACCAACTCGCGCGGACAGCCCAACTACTTCCGGGATGTGCTGGACCAGGCGAACGCGAAGCTCGATGACCCGTTCGACCGCATCAACCGGGACATCAACGTGTTCCGCGACCGGCAGGACGGCGCGTCCTTCGGGCGCAAGGGCGAGGACGTCCTCTTCATGTTCGAGGGCCTGTCCAACCCCAACGGCGGCGGAGACCTCATCCCCGAGTACCACCGGGCCGACGACGACATCGACCTCATCGTCCGCGACAACGGCGGAGAGAAGCCGCGCCGCATCAAGGATTTGATGGTCAACGTCATCGGGCTCGCCGCCAACCGGACGACAGAGCCCTGAAATACCGGCGTCCCTGAGCGCCAATGTCGGATACCAGCGCCGAAGCGACCTCTTCCCGCCGTCATTTCTCCTGACGTCGCTTCTTTTTCCGCCCGGTCGCGCGAATGATGGCCACCGGGCCGGAACACGCTGGAACACGACATGACGATGGCGACATCCTCGACGAGACGACAAAGGACATTCCTGCTGGGACGGCACGGCGCGGCGCTCACCTGCGCCCTGGGCCTGGGGGCCGCGACACCGGCCCTGGCCCAAGGGTCGGATACCCCTCATCGCTTTGGCCTCATGCTGGACGCGGGCGCGCCGCACGGCGTGGGCCTGTCCGCGGTGCTGCGGCCGCTGCCGTGGCTGCGCTTGCAAGCGGGCCCCACCACCAACACGCTCAGCTTCGGCTTGCGCGGCGGCTTGAGCATCCTGCCGATGCAGACCTTCCTGGCGCCGTCCTTCAACGTGGAGGCGGGGCACTACTTCGGCTCGAACTACAACGAGGTGGTGGACTGGCTGGGCGCGACGCCGAGCCGGGCCAGCGCGGCCATTCGCGACGTGACGTACAACTACGTCACCGGCAGCGTGGGCCTGGAGGTGGGCGCGGCCAGCCGCTTCAACTTCTTCCTGCACCTGGGCCTCAGCTACGTGGACCTGGGCGTGGACGACGCCAGCGCCCTGCTCCAGGACGCCACGGATGACCCGGACATCACCGCGAGGAACCTGTCCGTGCGCGCCACCATGCCCTCCGTGAAGCTGGGCTTCATCCTCTACTTCTTCTGAGCCAGGAGCTTTTCAACCATGCGAACGACTTCCTTCCGCATCCTGCTCCTCTCCAGCATCGCGATGCTCGCCACCGGCTGCGAATCCCTCTTCTTCATCGAGGCCGAGGCCGAGGAGATCTGCAAGACGGAGCGCGACCTCGCCTTCCAGGCGGCGCTGCCACTCACCGTCAACGTGGAGCGGAGCATCACCTTCCCGCTGGGCGACTTCGCCGACCCGCTGCCCGAGGACACGGACATCGAAACCGAGCTCCGGCTGCGCGTCTTCGAGGTGACGGCCGACACGGACCTGAGCGGCGTGGAGCGCGCCAACGTCTCCGTGCGCCAGCCGGGCTCCAACGACACCCACGTCATCGGTGAGTACACGCGCACCAGCACCGCGCCCACGCGCACCATCCAGCTCACCAGCACCGGCCCGGTGGACCTGCTGGACCTGGCCCGGCAGCCCGAGCTCGAGTTCATCTTCGACGCCCGGGGCACGCTGCCTTCCGAGGACTGGACCGCCTCGCTGCGCGCCTGCGCGGGCGTGAAGGCGCACGCCAACTACTTCGACCTGGTGTTCTAGGCCGACCGCGCTACCGGAGCCCGGGAGCCGCCGCCGCGCGCTCCCGGGCCTCCACGGGCACGGGCTGTTCGACGGGCGCGGGCTGCTTGGACGCGGGAGGTTGCACGTTGAGGAACTCGCGCCGCGTGCCCATGACCAGGTCGAAGAACGGGTGCGTCACGCACCAGTTCGCGTTCTGGTCCTTGCCCATGTGGTGGTCGTAGTGCCACGGCAGGTGCTCACGCGCCCACTTCGGGTCCAGGTGCGCGCGCCGGTGGACGAAGTAGTAGTTCGCCGCGCAGGCCCACACCGTCCCCACGAAGAAGGGCGCCACCGGCAACAGCGGCGCGTGGGCCAGCGCCAGCACCGCCAGCCCCATCAGCTCCTTGGTCTGCGCCGACCAGTTCCACAGCGAGCGCATGTACTGGTCATCCACCATGTCGTGGCGCCGCGACTTCTGGTGGTGCTCGTGCCAGTGGAAGCTCCAGAAGCTCTTCCGGTTCTTCCCCAGGCCGTGCAGGACGGACCTGTGAAGGACCCATTCACCGAAATTGGAGTAAACCCAGCCCAGGGGGATGCCGATCATCGTCGCCTCCGGCGAAGCGCCCGGCCGGCGCTTCGCTTCCCATAAATGACTATTTGGTCACTCTTTTTCTACCGCGCAATGGACTGGAGCGCACGGCAATGGCGAGCCGGGATGGCACGCGGGCGGATGGCGCCCAGGAGGCGGACAAGCCGCCCGCACGGCCCGGAGGCCGCCGCGAGGCCCACCGCCGAGAGCGCGAGCAGGCACTGGAGGACGCCGCGCTGAAGCTGTTCCTGGCGCGGGGGCTGGATGGCGTCACCATCGACGACATCACCCAGGCGGCCGGGGTGGCCAAGGGGACGTTCTACCGGTACTTCGACGACAAGGCGGCGCTGGTGGACGGCCTGCTGGAGCCGGTGCGCCGCGAGCTGCTGGCAGGGCTGGAGACGTGCGGCCACTCCCTGGCGGAGGCGCGCAACGTGGAGGCCATGTTCGACGCGTACCGCGCGGTGGCGGCGGTGATTGCCAGCGCCCTCCTCCAGTACCCGGGCGTGGTGCGGCTGTACCTCCAGGAGTCCCGGGGGCCCGCCGTGGGGGCGCGGACGAAGGTGGCGGAGCTGGCGCGGCAGGTGGCGCGTCACGCGGTGGACATCACGCAGAAGGCGCACACCAGCGGGCTGCTGCGCCCCATCCGTCCGGCGGTGAGCGGACTGGCGGTGGTGGGCGCCGTGGAGCGGCTGCTGCTGGCGGTGCTGAGCGAGGAGGACATCGGCAACCCGCTGGAGCTGCCGGACGCGCTCACCACGCTGGTGCTGGACGGGCTGCGCCTGCCCCCGGAGGTCCGCCCCGGGCGCCGGAAGTTGGACGGAGGCCCCAAGCGCCCCTAAGGGTGGAGGGGTGGGACGCAAGCGGGCGGCACGGCGTGAGGCGATGACGGTGCCTGGGTGGGCCTGGTGGTTGCCGTGTGTGCTCGCGCCGGTGGTGCTGCTCAACCTCGCGGTGGCCTGGTTCGGCAACAGCTTCGTGTCGCCGCTGTCCTTCTCGTTCCTGGAGGCCAAGGCGGGCGCGCTGCGCGCGTATCTGGCGCACCGGCCGTCGTGCCTGGTGGAGGGACACGCGCCCCTGGAGCCCGTCATCGACGCGGCCGAGCGGCGGCACCGCCTTCCCGCGGGGCTGCTGCGCGCGCTGGTGCAGGTGGAGTCGGAGACGCGCGTGCACCGCATCTCCCCGGCGGGGGCCATGGGGCCCGGACAGCTGATGCCCGGCACCGCGGCCATGCTGGGTGTGAAGGACCCGTTCGACCCGGAGCCGGCGATTGATGGCAGCGCGCGCTACCTGGCCCAGCAGCTGCGGCGCTTCGGTGACGTGCGGCTCGCGGTGGCCGCGTACAACGCGGGCCCGGGCTCCGTGAATGGCCGCGTGCCGCGCAATGGCGAGACGGAGTTCTACGTGCCCAAGGTGCTCGCGGCGTGGGAGCTGACGCGCCCGCCTCCGCCGCGGAAGGCGCCGCCCGCGGTGAAGTCCGTGGCGAAGCCGAAGCCGGTGGCTCCGGCACGCTCGAAGGCACCGGCGTCCGCGGCGAAGGAGCCGAAGCAGCCCGCCGCGCCCGCGGGGAATGGCCGGAGCTGAGGCAGGCGCAGCGCCCTACAGCGCGCGGGCCGCCGCCGGGTCCAGCCACACCTCGACGTCCGGGTGGAGCTGGAGGAAGGAGGCGGGACAGCGGGGGGACACGGGGCCCTCCACCATGCCGCGCACCGCCTCCGCCTTGGCCTCGCCGAAAGCCAGCAGCAGCGCCTGACGCGCCTGGAGGATGCTGGCCATGCCCATCGTGAGCGCCTCCATCGGCACGCGCGACGGGTCATCCCCGAAGAGCATGAGGTTGGCCTCCCGCGTCTGGCGGCTCAGCCGCGTCCGGTGACACCGCGCGCGCAGCCCGTCCGCCGGCTCGTTGAAGGCCAGGTGCCCGTTCGAACCGAGTCCCAGCAGCACCAGGTCCAGTCCGCCCGCTTCGGCCAACCGGGCCTCGTAGCGCGCGCACTCCGCCTCCGCGTCCTCCACCGCGCCATCCAGGAACTGGATGTGCGCGGGCGACAGGTTGACGTGCTGGAAGAGGTGCCGCTCCATGTAGGCGCGGAAGCTGCCCGCGTCGTCCGCCGCCACACCCAGAAACTCATCCAGGTTGAAGGTGCGGACCTGGGCCCAATCCAAACCGCCGCGTGTGAACAATTCCACCAGCTCCCGGTACACGTTGAGCGGCGTGCGCCCCGTGGGGAGCCCCAGCACCAGGGAGGGGCGTGCCGCCACCGCTCGGGCGATTCGCTGGGCGCACGTGGCGGCGGCCTCCCGCTCGGAATCGAAGACGCGGATGCGCATGGGTCCGGAACATAGGCATGCACCGGGTGCGCTTCCAGGTCGCGTGAATCATGACAGAGTCAGGGACATGGACCCCTTTGTCAGTCTTGACGCGACGGCACAGGCGGAGCTCGTCCGGCGCCGGGAGGCCACGCCGCTCGAGCTCGTGGATGCGGCCATTGCCCGCATCGAGCGCCACAACCCGACACTCAACGCGGTCGTCCAGACGCAGTTCGACCAGGCGCGCGAGCGTGCCCGGGGGACGCTGCCTCCGGGGCCCTTCACCGGCGTCCCCTTCCTCCTCCAGGACCTGCTCGCGGCCCAGGAGGGCCACCCGCTCACCCACGGCTCGCGCTTCGGGAAGGACTACGTTCCAGACCAGGACAGCGAGCTGGTGAAGCGCCACCGGCGCAGCGGCCTGGTGGTGCTGGGCAAGTCGAACACGCCGGAGATGGGGCTGCTCCCCACCACGGAGAGCGAGCTGCACGGGCCCTGCCGCAACCCCTGGGACACCTCGCGCTCTCCGGGCGGGGCCAGCGGCGGCGCGGCGGCGGCGGTGGCCAGCGGCATGGTGCCCTTCGCCCACGCGACGGACAGCGGCGGCTCCATCCGCATCCCCGCCGCCGCATGTGGCCTCTTCGGCCTCAAGCCCACCCGGGGCCGCAACCCCATGGGCAGCGACATCGCGGACGCCGTCCACTGGCTCGTCACCGAACACGCCCTCACCCGCTCCGTGCGAGACAGCGCGGCGCTGCTCGACGTCACCTGCGGCGCGGACGCGGGGACGCCGTACCAGGCCCCAGCCAAGGCGCGGCCCTACACCCAGGAGGTCAACACGCCCCCGGGCCGCCTGCGAATCCGCGTGGCCGTACGCCCCCCCATGGGCGCCGCCATCCACCCGGAGTGCCTGGCCGCCATCCACTCTGCGGCCCGGCTGCTGGAGGACCTGGGCCACCACGTGGACGAGGGCAGCCTGGAGGTGCCCGGTGATGACGCGGTGGGCCAGCACTTCATCACCATGTGGACCGCGGGCGTCGTCTTCAGCATCGACGCGATGGCCGAGCGCCTGGGACGCAGCCCGGAGGCCTCGCACTTCGAGCCCTTCACCTGGGCCCTCTACCAATATGGCCTGGACCAGGGCCTGTCCGCCTATCTGCGCGCCAGCGCGGAGTTGCAGCGTCACAGCCGCGCCGCGCTCTGTCACTTCGACGACGTGGACGTCTGGCTGATGCCCACCCTCAACGAGCTCGCGCCGCCGCTGGGCACGTTCTCCTCGCCACCGGGCGAGCCCTTGGCGCCGCTGCTCCGCGCGGGCGCCTTCGCCTCCCACTGCCCGATGGCCAACACCACGGGGCTGCCCGCCATGAGCCTGCCGCTCCACTGGAGCCCGGACGGCCTGCCCGTGGGTGTTCAGTTCATGGGGCGCTTTGGAGATGAGGCCACCCTGTTCCGACTCGCCGCCCAGTTGGAGGCGGCCCGCCCCTGGGCCCAGCGTCGTCCGGCGGTGTTCGGATAGAGGGTTGGAAGGTCCCCGGGTGAGCGCTCGGGCGAACTTGGACATCGCGTCTGGCACCGGGCGCGATAGAACGTTTCTCCATGAAAGTCGCCGTGCTCACCGGCGGGGGTGACTGCCCCGGCCTGAACGCCGTCATCCGCGCCGTAGTCCGCCGCGCCAACGCCCACGGCTTCGAGATGATGGGCCTCCGAGATGGCTGGAAGGGGTTGTTGGAGGACAACCACTTCCGCCTCACGCGTGAAACCACGTCCGGAATCCTCCATCGGGGCGGCACCATCCTCGGCACCTCGCGCGTCAACCCGTTCAAGGTCGAAAACGGGCTGGAGCGCGTCAAGCGCGCCATCGAACGCAACGGCATCCACGCCGTCATCGCCATTGGTGGTGAAGGCACGCTGTCGGCCGCCACGCGCATGTCGCAGGAAGGGCTGCGCATCGTCGGTGTGCCGAAGACCATCGACAACGACATCAACGCCACGGACTTCACCTTCGGCTTCGACACGGCCGTCGCCATCGCCACCGAGGCCATTGACCGGCTGCACTCCACCGCGGAGTCGCACAAGCGCGTCATCGTCTGCGAGGTGATGGGCCGGCACGTGGGCTGGATTGCCACCTACGCGGGCATCGCTGGCGGCGCGGACGTCATCCTGGTGCCGGAGATTCCCGCTGACCTGGCGAAGGTGGCCGAGCACATCCAGCGCCGCCACGCGGGCGGGCGCACCTTCTCCATCGTCGTGGTGGCGGAGGGGACGCGCATCAAGCTGTCCGCGGACCAGCAGGAGCAGCTCGTCACCAGCGGCGCGCTGGACGAGGCAGGCAGGCCGCGGCTCGGTGGCGTGGGCACCATCCTGGCGCACGAAATCGAGCGGCGCACCGGCTTCGAGACGCGCGTGTCCGTGCTGGGCCACATCCAGCGCGGCGGCGCCCCCACCGCACATGACCGCGTGCTCGCCACCCGCTACGGCGTCCACGCCTGCGACATGGTGGCCCGCGGCGAGTTCGGGAAGATGGCCGCGCTGCGAGGCAACGACATCATCAGCGTGGACCTGGCGGACGCCACCCGCGAGCTCAAGCGCGTCCCGCCGGAGTTCTTCGAAGTCGCCCAGGTCTTCTTCGGCTGACGCGACGCGGCATCGCGGAGCGCGGATGAAGCACGGGTCCGCGCTCCGTTAGCATCAGCCCCTCCTCACGCCGTCACAAGGAAGGGTGCCGATGCTGCCAGGCCGCATGATGGATTTCCCGCTCACGCTGAGCCACTTGATGGAGCGTGCACGGACGTTCTACCCGTGCTCGGAAATCGTCAGCCGCAACCCGGACAAGTCGCTGCACCGCTACACGTACGCGGACTTCTACGCGCGCACGTGCCGGCTGGCCAACGCGCTGACGCGGCTGGGCGTGAAGGCGGGGGACCGGGTGGCCACGCTGAGCTGGAATCACTACCGGCACCTGGAGGTGTATTACGGCGTGCCGTGCATGGGCGCGGTGGTGCACACGCTCAACCTGCGCCTGCACCCCAATGACCTGGGCTACATCGCGCGGCACGCGGAAGACTCCGTGGTGGTGGTGGACCGCTCGCTGCTGCCGCTGTTCGAGAAGTTCAAGGACGCGGTGCCCAGCATCCGCCACGTCATCGTGGTGCCGGACGCGGGCCCCGCGCCGGAGGGGACGCTGGACTACGAAGCGCTGCTGGCGGCCGAGTCCCCGGACTTCGACTTTCCCCAGCTCGATGAGAACTCCGCGTCGATGCTCTGCTACACGTCGGGCACCACGGGCAATCCGAAGGGCGTGCTCTACAGCCACCGCTCCACCGTGCTGCACGCCCTGGCGTGCTGCATGACGGACGTGACGGGCATGCGCGAGGCGGACGTGGTGATGCCGGTGGTGCCCATGTTCCACGCCGCCGCGTGGGGCCTGGCCTTCGACGCCGTCCTCACGGGCGCGAAGCTGGTGTTCCCTGGGCCGCACCTGGACCCGCTCTCCCTGCTGGACTTGATGGCGGCGGAGAAGGTCACGCTGGCGGGCGGCGTGCCCACCATCTGGATTGGAATCCTGGCGCTCCTGGACCAGTCGCCGAACAAGTGGGACCTGAGCAGCATGCGGTCCATGCTGATTGGTGGCTCGGCGGCGCCGCCAGCGCTGATTGAGGGCTTCCAGCAGCGGCACGGGCTGGAGGTGGTCCACGCGTGGGGAATGACGGAGATGAGCCCCGTGGGAACCATGGCGAAGCTCAAGGGGCCGCTGCGGAAGGCGACGCCCGAGGCGAAGTCCTCGGCGCGGGCGTCCCAGGGTTTCGCGCTGCCCTTCGTGGAGACGCGCGTCGCCAGCGACGACGGCACGCTGCTGCCCTGGGATGGGGAGACGATGGGCGAGCTCGAGGTCCGGGGCCCCTGGATCGCATCTTCCTACTTCGGCGACGAGGGCGCGGACCGCTTCACGAAGGACGGCTGGTTCAAGACGGGCGACGTGGTGACCATCGACTCGCAGGGCTACGTGCGCATCTGCGACCGCAGCAAGGACGTCATCAAGTCGGGCGGTGAGTGGATCTCCTCCGTGGCGCTGGAGAACGCGCTGATGGCGCACCCGGCAGTGCTGGAGGCGGCCGTCTTCGCCGGGAAGCATCCGAAGTGGGATGAGCGCCCGCTGGCCGCGGTGGCACTGAAGGAAGGGCAGCAGGTCACGAAGGAGGAGCTGACCGCGCACCTGGCGGGCCAGTTCGCGAAGATGTGGCTGCCGGATGACTACGTCTTCGTCCCGCAGGTGCCGCGGACGTCCACCGGCAAGTTCCTCAAGACGAAGCTGCGTGAGGACTACGGCGACCACCTGCTGAAGAATCCGAAGGCGGACGCGGCGACGTAGACCGCGATGAGGCAGCGACCTCCACGCGTCCGCCGCTGACGCGCGGAGGTCTCTGCTGGCCCTGCGCTAGTTGCCCCCCAGGCAGATGCCGTCGCAGGTGACCTCCACCTGTCCGTCTGGCCGCAGGAACCGGTCCACCTGCGCCCGTCCGTCGTCGTCACGGCGCACGCCTTCGTGAACGGCATTGTCGGCGGCCGGCAGGTCCGCCACGGTGCCGGGCAGCGGCGGCGGCAGCCCGAAGTCGAACTGCACCAGCGCCGAACCCGCCACCGTCCCCTCTTCCGCGGGCAGCATGGGCACGCGCCAGGTGGCGGGCAGTTGCTGCGTCAAGCCCATGGCGCGGGCGTGCAGCTCGGTGGCCACGTTGGGAACCTGCGCATCCCCCAGGCCGTACTGCACCAGCACCCGGCGCGACGCGGGCGCTCCGGGGTACAGGTCACCGAGCACGTGCGGCGCATAGGTGAGCGGGTCGATGCGGTCGAAGGACATCTGCGTCAGCGCCGCGAACTTCTGCTGGTCGAGCGCGTCCGGCACCGTCTGGGCAATCGCATCCAGGAACATGCCGAAGGGCCTGGCGCGGAACATCATCAGCGAGAAGTCCGCCCCGCCCACGCTGAACACGGCCCGTGAGACGTGCGGCGACAGCGCGACGTACGTGCCGCCCAGGATGTGGCCCTGGCTGATGCCGTAGAAGTACGTCTGCTCCGGGTCAAAGACGCGCACGCCGTCGTCCTGCAGCTCGGTCAGCGCCCCCAGGGTCGTCCGAGCCGCGTACGTCACGGCGAGCTGATTCACCATGCCCTGGTGGACGCGGTCGGTGAAGCGCAACGTCTGGCCAGGGTTGCCCGCCATCGCCTGGAGCACGCCCGGCGCGTCCGTCTGCGACATGCCCCACCAGTCCACCGTCAGCACCACCATCCGCGTGGCCTGGATGAAGGGCCGGACGAAGGAACCATCCGCCTCCGCCTGCCGGCCGAAGAAGCCGTGGCCGTACTGGAGCAAGCGCACCGGCGCCACCGACTGCCCCCAGACGCTGCGAGGAATCTGGAGCGTGAAAGGCACCTCCGCGTCGCCATTGCGGCGCACACGGCCTTCCTCGTCACGGGCGAGCAGCGCGCCGGGCTGGTCGCTCTCCAGGAAGAGCGGGACCCGCAAGGTGCCGGTGATGCGCCGGGCGACGTTGGCGTCCACGTCATCTCGCACGTCCGTCACCGTGACGGCGGGGGGCGTGGCCTCCAGCGCCTCCATCGCCAGGCGGCGCACCTGGAGCATGTCCTGCGTGACGCCCTCTTGCGACTCGGTGGTGAAGTCCCACGCGAGCTGGAGCTCCGCGCGCGGCACACCCGCGGCCTCCAGCGCCGGGAAGATGTCCGCTTCGTATCTGGCGGCCAGGGGCGCCAGCAGCGGGTCTCCCGCCGTCTGGCCATCCCGGATGCGGCGGAAGCCCTCGGGCACCGGCACGGGCGTGCCGTCCTTCGCCGTCAGCCCGCGCAGCGCGATGATGTAGCGGGCCGTGTTGCGCAGCCGCACCACGGGCCGCAGCAGCAAGGCGCGGCGCGCGTCGTCCGGAGCCCTGGGGTCCAGCTCCGCGAAGTGGAGCACGGCCTCGCCGCGCTCCGCGTCGAGGAACACCGTGTTCCCGTTCGTCGCGGCGGTGGGGCTCGTCACCGACGGCAGGCGCGCGTCATCCACACCGCCCGGGAAGAGCGCGAGCACCTGCGTGCCATGGGAGTAACCGTCCGCCGGGTGGAGGTCCGTGAAGTCGAACGCGGCGCCGTCCGGTGCCTTCAGCTTCGCCGACTCGGAGAGCCGCACCCGGTGGCCGGACGGCAGCGCTGCATCCGCCTCGAGGAAGTAGTCGGAGGGGTATGGCAGGAGGCAGTCATGCTCGGAGGCCAGCGGGTTGCAGCCCTCGGGAACCAGCAGCGGAGGCAGCTCCTCACCCGCATCGGGCGTGCCGCTGTCTCCCGCATCCGGAATCCCACGGTCGCCTGCGTCGGGCAACCCCGCGTCCGGTGGAGCGCCTTCATCCGAGTCGCCGCAGGCGGGAGCCACCGCCAGCAACCATGCCGTCAGCAGTCCAGCGCCATACCGCTTCATCCGCATCATCATGTCGTCGCTCCTGGAGGGCTTCGCGGAGGGGGTTCAGCTGCCCCGGCGCGATGAAAGCGGACGCATTTCCCCCAAGAAAGGTCGCGCGCGTCATGGCGAGGAAGGACGGCGCGGCTCCCGACCGGCGGTGGACACTCCATGGGGAATGGACCCGGTCCAGCGCCAACTTCGCGCAACGCGGTCTAAGGTGCGGGCACCATGCCGTCCGTCAAGCAACTGCGCCCGTTCGCCCTGGCAACCCTGGAGGCCTTCCTCGAAGCATCCGGCCGCGTCGTGCTGGTCCAACAGCCGCCCGAGCCCGTCTTCCAACAGGTGGCCATGCGGCTCGGCGAGGCGCGCACCGTGGGCATGGCCCACCGGACACGGCTCGTGGACCGGCTGTTCGTCATGCTGCGCGGGTTCGATGCCCTGGAGGTCCACTTCCTCAGGCCGGAGACGGAGGGAGAGGAGTTCTCCGTGGGACGCATCGGAGGCTGCGCCCTGGTGGTACCCGACCCGTCCGTGTCCAAGCACCACGCGACCCTGCGGTGGCACGCCCAGGCCGGTGACTGCTCGGTGCGCGACCTGGGTTCCATGAATGGCACCTGGGTCAACGCCTCCCCGCTGGGGCCGGACCAGGACCGGATGCTCAACGACGGCGACGCCCTGGCCTTTGGCGATGCCCAGTTCCTCTACCTGCGCACGGAGACGCTCCACGCCCACCTGCGGATGGCCAGTCCCAGCCGGGCCTGAGAACCCCGGGAACGGAACATTCCTTCCAGCGCCAACCACTTCCTGCGGCGCATGTCGCCCGCCCCGGCTATGACTGTTCCCCTTCACGCCAAGGGAGCACCGCAAATGGGCAGGCTGCTGTTCCTCCTCATCTTCAACGTCGGCGCCTGGGCCGTGCTCCGGTCGCTGTGGCCCAGCCTGCTCCGAAAGTGGCGCCTGGGTGCCTTCGCGCTGGGGACCTTCCTGTCCCTGGTGGCGTGGCTCTACTCCGCGGTGGCCGGACGGCACGCACAGCTCCCCGTGGGGGATGCGGCCCTGCGCGTCTTCTCCGTGGGCTGGTCCGTCGCCATCATCATGATTGTCCTCGGCGGCGCCCCCCTCCTCCTGCTCCGCAGGTGGCTGGACCGGCCCACCCGCCAGGAGCCGCCCCTCAC
>NZ_JABFNS010000050.1 GCF_013116825.1 Myxococcus xanthus | reverse complement strand
TGTATAAGATACAGGGGGGGGGAGGGGCTGTCAGGCCGGGTGGCGGCGACGGGGCAGCCGCTCTTCGTCCCGCGCCTCCAGGCCGAGGACCTGCGCGATGAGCGCGTGCCGGAGGGCATGCCCTTCCTCCAGCACTACGGGCCCCACAGCGTCATCGTCGTCCCGCTGGGCGTGCGCGGCCGGGTGCTGGGCACGCTGGGGGTGATGCGCGAGGCGCGGGGCCGCGAGTATTCGGTGGAGGAGCGCGCGCTGCTGGAGAGCCTGGCGGCGCGCGCGGCGTTGGCCATTGAAGACGCGCGGCGGTACGGCGCGGCCACGCAGGCGGTGAAGGCGCGGGACGAGCTGCTGTCGGTGGCGGGGCACGAGCTGAAGTCGCCGCTGAACGCGCTCCAGCTCCAGATTCACCTGCTGGCGCGCATGGCCCGCGAGGCCATGGCCGTGGACGGGCTGGCGGAGCGCGCGGAGCGGGCGGCGAAGGCGGGCCAGCGGCTGGGGCTGCTCATCGATGACCTGCTGGATGTTTCGCGCCTCAGCTCGGGGCGGCTGGGGCTGAAGCGTGAAGAGGTGGACCTGGCGGCGCTGACGCGCGAGCTGGTGGGCCGCATGTCCGAGGAGCTGGCGCTGGCGGGCAACGAGGTGCGGCTGCTGCTGGACAGGCCGGTGTCGGGGCACTGGGACCGGCTGCGGCTGGAGCAGGTGCTGGTGAACCTGCTCACCAACGCGGCGAAGTACGGCGCGGGCCGGCCGGTGACGGTGGAGGTGGAGGCGGTGGGCCCGGTGGCGCGGCTGTCCGTGCGCGACGAGGGCATCGGCGTGTCGCCGGAGGAGCAGGAGCGCATCTTCGAGCAGTTCGAGCGCTCCGCGTCGGTGCAGCACTTCAAGGGGCTGGGCCTGGGCTTGTGGATTACCAAGCGCATCGTCGAGGCCCACGGCGGCAGCATCCGCCTGGCGAGCGAGCCGGGCAAGGGCTCCACCTTCACCGTGGAGCTGCCCTTGCCGGCGTGAGCGCCTGGACAGCTCGCACTCGCTGCGCTCTGGTTCCGCGGATGATGAAGACGCGCGCACTCCTCCGACGGGCCTTGTTCGCCGCCGCCGTGCTGGCCGTGGCCGCCCCGGGCTGCCGGCACGCGCCCCCGCCCGCCCCGGGCCTGGACGCGGATGGCGATGGCGTCCTCAATGGAGAGGATGCCTGCCCCACCGTGCGCGGGCTCGCGCGGCTCCAGGGCTGCCCCGCGAGGGACACGGACGGCGACGGCGTGGAGGACGCGGTGGACAAGTGCCCGCGTCACGCCGGGCCCGCGTCGCGGGACGGCTGCCCTATCCGCGACTCGGACGAGGACGGCGTGGAGGACGCGAAGGACGCCTGCCCGCGGGTGTTCGGCCCGCTGGAGCGGCAGGGCTGCCCCGTCGACGACCCGGACCGCGACGGGGTGGAGGGCGCGGCGGACAAGTGCCCGGACGAGCCCGGGCCCGCCTCGCGCGAGGGGTGCCCCATCCGTGACGCGGACGGGGATGGCGTGCCGGATGAAGAGGACGCCTGTCCCGACGAGGAGGGCCTGCCCTCGCTGCGCGGCTGCCCGGAGCGGGACGTGGATGGTGACGGCGTGGCGGACCACCGGGACAATTGCCCGCGTGAGCGGGGCGCGGTGGACAACCAGGGTTGCCCGGCGGCGCGCAAGCAGCGCGTCGTCATCCGCCCGGACCGGCTGGAGCTGTTGGAGCGCATCACCTTCGCGCCCGGCACCGCCGCCCTCCAGCCGCGCGTCCAGCCGGTGCTCGACAACGTGGCCGAAGTCCTGCTGGTGCACCCGCGGCTGGGTGTCATCGCCATCGAGGGCCACACGGACAACCGCGGGGACCCGGACGTGCAGCGGGAGGTGACGCTGGCGCGCGCGGAGGCGGTGCGGGACTACCTGGTGGAGCGGGGTGTCCCGCTGGAGCGGTTGGAGGCGTCGGGGTTCGGCCCGGACAAGCCCGTCGAGTCGAATGAGACTGCCCAGGGACGCGAGGCCAACCGCCGTCTGGACCTCCGGGTGGTGGCGCCGCGCGGACGGCCGTAAGTCCCGGACTCCCCGTGGGTGGGGGGTGTGAGGTACACTCACCCACCATGAGTGCTTCCAGCCCCCTGTTTGGTGATTTGCTGCTCAAGCTGGGGATTGTCTCGCCCAGCCAGGTGCAGGAGGCGCTCGCCCTCCAGGCCCTCACCGGGCAGCGCGTGGGGGAAGCCCTCATCTCCCTGGGCTATGTCACGCGGGAGCAGATTCAGGACGCGCTGGGAGAGGCGCTCGGGCTGCACCAGGACAAGAGCCCCTTGCAGCCCGCGCTGGGCGAGCTGCTGGTGGGGCTCAAGTACGTGACGCTGGCGCAGCTCGACGAGGCGCTCGCGCGCCAGCGCCGCGACGGCCGCAAGCTGGGTGAAATCCTGGTGGAGCTGGGCCACTGCACCTACAAGCAAATCTACGAGGCGCTGGGGCTGCAGAGCCGCATCGCCGGGCGGCAGGACCTGCCGCGCCCCTCCTCTGACGGCCGTCGCCGCGTGGTGGTGGTGGACGACAGCCCGCTGGCCTGCGCCTTCGTGCAGGAGGGCCTGGTGGCGCTGGGCTACGAAGTCCTCTGCTTCCAGGACCCGTTCGAGGCCCTGGAGAGCATGGGCCGTCTCCAGCCCGTCATCGTCCTCAGCGATTTGGAGATGCCCGGCCTGGACGGCGTGGAGCTGTGCCGCCGCCTGAAGGAAGGCCCCAGCCACGCGGTGCCCGCCATCATCCTCACCGCCAACGACGTGGAGGCCGAGCGCGTGCGCGGCCTGCGCGCTGGCGCGGATGACTACGTCAACAAGTCCGCGTCCATGGACGAGCTGGCCGCGCGCATCGAAAGCGTGGTGCGCCGCACCGGCGAAACGGAGCGCATGCGCAAGCTGTTCGCGCGCTACACGTCCGACGCGGTGGTGGAGGAAATCCTCAAGAGCGCGGACGCGGTGGTGCTCACCGGCGAGAAGCGCGAGGTGACGTTGCTGTTCGCGGACATCCGCAACTTCACCGGCCTGGCGGAGAGCCTGCCTCCAGAGCAGGTGGTGGGGGTGCTCAACCAGGTGCTCGGGCGGGCGCGAGGGCCAGCCGCTGGTGCTGGAGCTGGGCATCGGCATCAACTCGGGCGTGGTGGTGGCGGGCAACATCGGCAGCACGGTGCGCGCCGAGTACACCTGCATCGGGGATGCGGTGAACGTGGCCGCGCGGCTGTGCGCGCTGGCGGGCCCGGGGGAAATCCTGGTGGGGGAGCGCACCCGCGAGCTGGTGGACGCCAACGAGACGGCCTTCGAGGACCTGCCTCCCGTGCGGCTGAAGGGCAAGCAGCAGCCCGTTCCACTGTTCCGCGCCCTGTAAGGGATGAAGTCCACGCGCGCCTCGCGACCGGAAAGCGGCTATAGGAAGAGGTCATGAACGCCTCATCTGACGAGCCCCCTCCGTCCCGCCGCTCCCCCGTGTTGTTCGTGGGGCTCGTCTTCGGACTCGGATTGGTGGTCGCCGTCCTGGTGGGCGCGCTGAGCGGCTCCAAGGCCGTGCACGCCGACCGCATCCATCAGGACCTCGCCCTGCTGGAGGAGGCCCTGGGCCGCTACCGCGCGGATAAGGGCACCCTGCCGGAAGACGCGGACGTGGAGGAGCTGCTGGTTCCCGCGTACCTGCCCTCCGTGCCGTTGGACCCGTGGGGCCGGCCGTACCGCTACACGAGCAACGGCGAGGAGGTGTTCCTGTCCACCTTCGGCAAGAGCGGAGACCGGGGAGGCTCGGGCGAGGAGCAGGACCACACCAACCATGACGGGCACGCCGTGCCCAAGGGTGCGCCCGAGCGCATGTGACGTGCGGGCGGGCAGGCGCTGGGGCGCGCCCAGGCCCCGCGAGCCCGCGCGTGCGGTGTGCGCCGGGCCCTGGGGCGAGCCGGCGTGGGGCGGGTGCCCGCTTCCTGGCGTCGCCATGGCCACTGTTTCCTCCACGGGGAAGGGTCTTCCCGAACCTGGAGGGCAGCCATGGCCATCGTGTGCGTCACCAACCTGTCCCCTGAGTCCCTCGCGGCCGCCCACGTAGCGGCGGCCGTGGCGGGGCGGTTGCAAGAGCCGCTGCTGCTCCTGGGCGTCGCGGAGGGCGATGCGTTCCTCGACGACGGCACCGGCGCGCTGGCCCTCACCCAGCAGCGGTTGGAGGAGGAGGCCGCGCGGCTCGAAACGCTCGCGAGGGTGGTGCGCTACCGGCTGCAGGCGGGCACCTCCGCGGATGAAGTGCTCAGTGAGGAGGAGTGCCGGCTCGCGCGGTGGATTGTGGTGGCCGCGTCCGGCTGGCGCACCCCGGCGTGGCGGCGGGCCACGGTGCCCGAACGCCTGTCCCGCTACGGCTGCGCGCCGGTGCTGGCCGTGCGCAGCGACACCGCGCTGACCGACTGGGCGCGGGGCCGCAGGCGGCTGTTGGTGCTGGTGGGCGTGGACCCCGGCTCCTCCACCACGGGCGCCGCGGTGTCCTTCCTGCGCGAGCTGCGCCGGGTGGGGCCGTGTGACGTGCTGGCCACCTACGTGTGCTCGCCCATGGACGAGCGGGAACGGCTGGGCATCCACAGCCCCGTGCACGTGGAGCTGCTGGAGCCGGCGCTGCAGGGCATGGAGGCGCTGGACCCCATCGTGGAGCGCGTGCTGCAACGCGAGGTGCGCGAGCAGGTGGGGGACCTGGTGGGCGAGGGCCGCGTGGAGGTGGTGCTGGAGCCCGGCTTCGGCCGTCCGGCGGACCACCTGATGCACGTGGCGCACACGCGCGGCGCGGACCTGATGGTGGTGGGCACGCACCAGCGCAGCGGGGTGAAGCGGCTGTGGCATGGCTCGGTGTCCGCGGGGGTGCTGCGGCACGCGGCGCAGTCCGTGGTGTGTGTGCCCCCCCTGGTGCAGGCCCGGCGCGTGGACCGCCCACCACGAAGCGTGCTGGTGCCCGTGGACTTCTCCGAGGCCTGCACCAAGGCCATCTCCCATGCGCGCACGTTGGTGGGGCCCGGGGGCCGGGTGCACCTGCTGCACGTCCACCGCCGCAAGCTGGAGGACCGCGGCTTCGCGGACCACTACGGCGTGCTGCCCGAGCCCGCCAGGGACAGGGACCAGGTGCTCCAGCGGCTGTGGGAGCTGGTGCCACGCGACGAAACCGCCCAGACGGTGCGCTGGAGCGTGGAGGGTGTGACGGGCGAGGACGTGACGCTGGCCATCTGCCAGGCCACGGAGCGCGAAGGGGTGGACCTGGTGTGCGTGGGGACGTCCCTGGAGCCCTCGCGCCTGCGGGACGCCCTGGAGGGTGAGGTGGCCCATGAGCTGGTGACGCGTTGCCGCCGGCCCGTCATGGTGGTGCCCTCCGCCTGAGGCAGGTGTTTCAGATGGTGGATACCTGTCATCACATGAAAGGACAGTCAGGTGGTGCCGGCTCCGACGTGCCCGGTGGGGCACGTCTGCATTAGAATCTAGAAATCACGCATTGCCAGACGCAGGGGGGCCGCCGGTGACACCGCAGGGTTATCGTGAAGTGGAGCTCGTCTGTAACCGTTCCTCGCTGCTCCTCCATGGAGGGACGGAAGAGGAGCGGCGCTGCTGGGCGCAGGAAGCCGCGCGCAACTTCAACGTGGAGTTGGTGGAGGTGCGGCAGGCGGCGGAGCTGCCGCAAGCGCTCCGGCAGCCGAACGGGGTGGTGTTCGTCCCGGACGTGGCGAAGCTGGGGCGGGACGCGCAGTTCGTCCTGCTGCAATGCCTGCGGACGCAAGAGGAGCGGCCGAAGCTGGTGCTGGGGGTCTCCGGCTCGGCGGACGCGGCGCTGGCGCGCGGCACGCTGCGCGAGGACCTGCACTACCGTCTGCACAAGGCCCAGGTGGACTTGCAGAAGGACGGGCTGCGGGACCTGTTGAAGCGCCGCTGGGCGCAGCAGGCCGAACAGCTCGCGTTGAAGGCCGCCGCGGCCCGCGCCGCCGAGGAAGCGGCCCGCGAGGCGGCCGTGGCCCGGCGTCCGGGCACGGTGACGCGCATCGCTCCCAAGCAGAAGAAGGTGAGCGGCGGCGCTCGAGCGAAGGCCGTGTCCAGGAACGCCGCCCGCTGAAGCCGCGCCTCAGTGCCGGTGCTTCTGCCCGCGCTTCGCCTTGGTGGCGGGGCGCGGCGTCTTCGCGGTGCCGCGCCTGGCGGCGGCGGCCTGGCCGGGCACGGACTTGCGGCCCACCTGATGGTTCGCTCCCGCCGCGGAGGCCGTCTTGATGGACGGTGACTTGCGGCGCGCCGGGGTCTTCATGGGCTTGCCACTCTCGATGACGCCGCGGGCCGCCTTGGCCGTGCGGCGCGTCTCCTCCGCCGCCGTCTTCACGCGGCCGCGGGCCGGGGCGCCCCGAATCTTGGATTGGAGGTTGGCCACTCCCCGCGCCGTCACCACCGCGGTGCCCAGGAGGACCCGCGCGCCGCGCGTGCCGGCCTGGACGGCCACCTCCTTCACCCTGTCCACCAGCCCCCGCTTGGAAATCGCCATGGCGCGCCTCGTCTCTGTGACTGTCCTTCGCTGGCGCCAAAGGTAGTCACGGGCACACGGGCGTGAAGCCGTCCCCCTCCCTCTCCCGCACGCTGGCTCCGGCCATTCCAAGGTGGGCGGGAATGTGTGAAGTGGGGAAACTGGGCTAGAGTCCCGCGCACTGTCCCATTTCCTTCTCGGAGCAAGAGTATGTCCCAGGAAAACACCGGAAAGCCGAAGCGCGGCCTGAAGCGACCCATCGAGGTCGTTCGCGCGGAGCTGCTCAAGGATCCGGAGACGAAGAAGATCGCCGAAGCCGTGAGCATGAAGCTCGAGGACTACGTGGAGCTGGTCCTCAAGTACGCCCAGGACAAGGACAAGGAGGCCGAGGTCGCCGTCATCTCCGACGAGGAGCTGCGCCGCAACGGCTTCAACCCCCTCTCCTCCGAGGAGGCCGCCAACATCCTCATCAAGGGCATGAAGGGCGAGCTGCCCGGCTCACCCCCGGACTTCGAGGCCTCCAAGTTCACCCAGGACAAGGTCTCCACCGCCGGCAAGCCGTCCCTCACCTCACCTCCCGTGGGCGGCGCCGCCCCCACCGGTCCGCAAGATCCAGCCGCCCGCCAGGAGCTGATGGATCAGCTCAAGAAGGGCAGCAGCGGCGGTAACCGTCCGTAATTCCTGAGACCACGGGCGGAGCCCAACGGGGAAAATTCGACAAAAAAGGTGGGAGGAAACAATTCCCCACACGCACCGAGAATCCTTTCGAGTTTTCCTTCCGGCACAAATCTCCGCCTTCCAGGCATCTAGAATCCAAGGGGTACGAACATGGGCGCACTCAAGTCCGTTACGAACGTCATCAGCAAGGTCGCCAGCACGGTGAGCAAGATTGCCGGTGGCATCGCGAACATCGGCGGCAAGGCCATGGAGTTCCTCCAGAAGCCCCTGAGCTCGCTGGTGGACCCCATCGCCAAGTTCATCGGTGAGAAGGTCGGCAAGCTGCCCTTCATCGGCAAGTTCCTGGGCCCCACGGCGGAGAACCTGGTGAAGCAGGGCGCCGCGTCCTTCCTGGGTGAGGGCACGCTGGGCAGCCTGGGCTTCCTGTCCAAGATCGCCCCCAAGGTGCAGGACATCACCAACATCGCGCAGGCGGTCAAGGGCGCGGCGGACAAGGTCGGCGCCTTCGCGGAGAACCCGCTGGGTCTGCAGAACTTCCAGAACATCATCGCGCAGAACCACGCCCGCTTCGTGGAGTGATGATCCGCGCCTCTGGCGCGAACTGGTAGCAAGCCCCAGGGCCGGTCTCCCGCGAAGCTGCGGGGCCGGCCCTTCGGCTTTGCGGGCGACGCGGCCCCCGCGCGGCGGCGCTCAGTGCCCTGTCTGGGCCAGTCGCCGGGAGTCGCGGATGAGGCGCTCGGTGGAGTCGCTGTCCGCGCTGTCGTAGTAGCCGCGAATCTGCCCGGCGTCGTCCACGAGCACGAAGTGCGTCCCGTGGAAGATGGACAGCAGGTCGTCCTCCGGCGCGCCGGGCTCTCGGCCCATGCTGACCTTGAAGCCCTGGACGATGGTCTCCTTCAGCTGCTCGTAGTCGCCGGTGAGGAAGCTCCAGCGGGAGAAGTCCGCGCCGTGGCGCTCGCCATACTCGGTGAGCCGCTCCGGGGTGTCGTACTTCGGATCCACGGAGAAGGACACCAGCTGGAGCCCGGCGCCATGGGACGCGGTGGCCTCCTGTACGCCCACCATCTTCCGCGTGAAGGCCGGGCAGACGGTGGGGCAGCGCGTGAAGATGAAGTTGGCCACGAAGGGCTTGCCCCGGAGCTGCGTGCTCCCGAAGGGCTGGCCGTCATGCCGGGTGAAGGTGAAGTCTGGCAGCGCGCCCAGCTGGGGCAGGGGGCCACTGCTCTGGCCACGGATCAGCATGGCTCCCGTCATGGCGGTGACGCCAAGCGCGGCCACGGCGACACCAGCCCAGAAGCCCGGGCGCTGCGTGAGACGGGCCCGAGGGGCCGGAAGGACGGAGTCAGCGGACATGGCCCCGGAGGTAACGGAACCCCCGGAGTCACACAAGTGTGGCCGCTGGGGTGCGACATCCTGGCTGCTTGGGGGGATGATGTCACGAGTCTGTGACGACCCACCCCCATGTCACAATTCCGTTATTTCAGTGATTTTGAATAAGTTTATACATAAATAACTGCTCTTGCGGGGAAACATCCTCTCAGTCGTTACGAAAATGTAGGTACGTCGCCTCTTTGTTTTCAGGAGTCTCCCCCCGTGACGACCTACTCCGTTCGCCGTGGCGATACCCTCAGCGCGCTGGCCCAGCGCTTCAACACCTCCGTGTCGTCGCTCGCGAAGAGCAACGGCATCTCCAACCCGAATCTCATCTACGCGGGGCAGCAGCTCCGCATCCCGGACGGCTTCGACGCGCCTCGTGCTTCGGGTGGGGGCCGGGCCGCTTCCAGCTACACCGTGAAGTCGGGTGACACGCTCAGCGGCATCGCGGGCCGGTACGGCACGTCGGTGGGCGCGCTGGCCAAGGCCAACAACATCTCCAACCCGGACCGCATCTACGCGGGTCAGCGGCTCACGATTCCGGGCACGGGCGGCGCGGCGCCGAGCAGCCCGGCGCCTTCCTCGGGCGGCGGTTCGTACACCGTGAAGTCGGGTGACACGCTCAGCGGCATCGCGGGCCGGCATGGCACGACGGTGAGCGCGCTGGCCAGGGCCAACAACATCTCCAACCCGAACCTCATCTACGCGGGCCAGCGGCTCACGATTCCGGGTGGGGGCGGTGCGTCGCCCACCCGGCCGACGCCGAACCAGCCGCCGGTGGGGGGCGTGGGTGGCCCGAAGCCGCCGACCGGTGGCTCCGCCGGCGTGACGGTGCAGCAGCTCCGGGCGGTGATGCCCAACCTGTCCCAGGCGAAGGCGGAGCAGTACCTGCCCCACCTGAACCGGGCCATGGCGGAGGCGAACATCACCACGCCCATGCGCAAGGCCGCCTTCCTGGCGCAGCTCGCGCACGAGAGCGGCCAGCTCCGCTACATGGAGGAGATTGCCTCCGGCGCCGCCTACGAGGGTCGCAGGGACCTGGGCAACACCCAGCCGGGTGACGGTGTCCGCTACAAGGGCCGTGGCCCCATCCAGCTGACGGGCCGCGCCAACTACCGCGCCGCGGGCCAGGCGCTGGGTATCGACCTGGAGGGCAACCCCCAGCGCGCCAAGGACCCGGACGTCGCGTTCCGCATCGCCGGCTGGTACTGGTCGTCGCGCAACCTCAACACCTACGCGGACGCGGGCAACTTCCGCGAGGTCACCCGCCGCATCAACGGTGGCTACAACGGCATGGCGGACCGCGAGATGTACTACCGCCGCGCGCAGAACGTCTTCTGAGCCCGCGCTCCCAACGCGCGGTGCGGTGAAGCGGGGACCGTGGCCATGGAGGCCCCGGTCCCCGTCGCGTTTCGGGCGAGTCCCATTGGGGAGATGCCGCGTCCAGCCGGGGCGACCGCCGAACGCGCGTGGCCCTGGGAGGCGCCCTGGTGCGCCGGCTGCATCGGACTGGCCGTTCCCACCCGGAGCGCGTCCCATGCCTCGTATCGATTCGTCCGGCAGTTCCTCGTTGTCCTCCATTGACACCCCCGCGGCCGGAGCGGCGCCTCCGTCTCCGTCGCGCGCCGCGGAGCCCCGCGCGCAGGCGTCCCCTCCGCGTAACGAGGTGCGTGCCTTTGACGGCTCCACCGCCAAGACGCCGGAGCCCTCGTCTCGTGGACCCACGCCTGCTGGGGCGGGCCCCGCCCGGTCCGCGGGGGAGCTGGCCGTGCTGGGAGGCTGGTCGCGCCCGGAGGGCTCGAAGGCGGCGCCCACGGACGTGCTCGAAGGCATCCGCGCGCGCCTGACGCGGAGCCTGGACAACTGGACCGTCGGCACCGACGACGTGCGGGCGGTGCACACCGCGCTGGGAAGTCTCCCGGCGGGAACATATCGGGCCGCGCTGGAGCGCTTGCAGCAAGAGGGCCTGCTGGGCGCATACGTGAAGGCGCAGGACGCGGGCTCGCGGCTCGCGTTCCTGGAGCAGGCGGAGTCGAAGGGCGTGCTCCATCGGCGCAACGGGGAGTCGGGCCCGGTGGGCCCCCTGGGCTACCCGGCGGTGCCGGACGTCTTCGTCAATGACCGGCGGTTGCCGGGGGCGATGCGTGACGCGGTGAACGCACACGCCATCGACGTGGGCGCGGGCTTCTACCGGGCGCACGCCGAATACCTCGGCCGGTATGCCCGCGCGGTGGATGGGGCCCAGAGCCTCCAGGAGCTGGGCGCGCTGGGACCGCCACGCGCCGCGCACCTCCCCGAGTCCCTCCTGGGCCTCGAGTGGAAGGACCCGTCGCGGCGGGACTACGAGGCGGCCTGGAAGGCGGGCATCGGCCAGCCGAAGACGCTCAACCTGACGCTGCAACACGTCACCGCCCGGCAGCGGGAGCTCTCTGGGGAGCGCGCCGGGGGCACGGTGCAGCTTCACGGCAAGGTGGGCGTCAGCAACGAGAGCGCCCAGTGGAGCGCGAAGGCGGCGCTCGACACCCGGGGACACGGGGAACTGAAGGGGGACGTGGGCGTCTCCGCGCGCGCGGGCCCCGTCGGCGTGGAGCTGTCACACGACAGCTCGGGCGAGACGGAGAGGAAGGTCAAGGTGAACCTGGGACTCGTGGAGCTCAGCCTGGCATCCAACGGCGAGCAGCGCGTCGCGGTGGGGGTCGGCTCGCTGTTCCAGGCGCACGCGACACTCAACGCGAAGAAAGCGGAGCTCGGGGGCGGCGTGTCGGCGAAGCTCAAGGCGGATGGGAGCCAGGCCAGCGCCGAGGTGGGCTTCTCCATGAAGGGCCTGACGGCGGAGCGGGCCCAGCAATCCTTCGCCCCCGGGCATCGGAACGTCTTCCAGCCGCCGGCCGAGCTGGCATCCCGCACGGCCTGGGACGCGCTGCCTGAGTCCACGCGAGCGGCCTATGCGAAGGAGGGGTGGAATCGGGAGGCGTGGACCCGGGCCTTGCCGCGCTGAGGACACGGACCTGGGCCACGACCCCAACCCTCAGGAATCCGCCTCGGGGGGCGGCAGGGGGCGAGGCCACACCAGGTAGGAGGCGATGAAGGGGAGGTACCAGGGCGCGGCCACCCACAGCCACGGCACGTGCGTCGCCATCCGTGTCAGCATGAAGACGCCGCCGAACCAGAATAGGCCCTGGATCCCCAGTCCCAGGCTTCCGAGGTACTGGAGCGGGCGCGTCTTCGTCCAGGTTCCGATGATGGCCAGGAATGCGGGCGCGACGACGGGCAACAGGTAGGGCGTCAGCAACGCACCGATGTCGTCGAGCGAGCGGACGTCCGGGAGAGCCATCAGGATGACCTGCAACACCAGGCAGAGGAGCGTGGCGGTGGTCGCCAGGATGGGTGAGCGGAGGAGGCGCGACGGGGGGGCCTCCGTCGTCGTCGGCAGCTTCCGCTCACGCCGGGCCCGCTCCAGGGCGTCCGGGGGGACCTCCAGCGCATACGGGTAGCCCAGCTCCAGCAGGGCCTCCACCGCCGCGGTGCGCACCGAGATGCCGGCGCTCCCCGTCAGGACACTGGCATCCCCCGGCAACGTCATCAGGGACAGCAGGTAGTCCGTTCGCTCGCGCAGGGCCTCCGGGTCTCCAGCGGGATGTTGGGCAATCGCCGCGATGAGCGCGTCCACCTCCGAGGGGATGACGCCGGGCGAGCTCAGGGCGTCCCGCAGCGCGGTCAGCGAAGGGGAGGCAGGCAGCGGCGCCAGGGACTCCACAAGGGAATCGCTCGTCGGCTCGGCGGGGCGGGTATGCGTGGAGGTCATGGCCGCGGAGACGTGAGTCTACCACCGGGCCCTGCGACGAGTCCCCCGTGCAGCCGTTCGGGGGGCGAGGGGCCGGGCCCTCCGGAGGGACACGTCATCGAGGCGTGCGCACCCTTCCCCTGGGTGACTCTTTCACGAGGAGCGAGGCAGCGCATGGCGATGGAGCGAGCGCAGCGGTTCGTGGATGCACTGGCGAAGCTGGAGAAGGAGGGGGATTTGGAGAACCTCGTCTCCCTCTTCAGTGACGACGCACAGGTGAGCAACGTGGCCTCGCCGCAGGTCTTCTCCGGCCAGGAGGGCGCCCGGCGGTTCTGGCGTGAGTACAAGGGGACCCTCCAACGCGTGGAGTCCACCTTCCGCAACATGATTGAGGCGGGCTCCCGCGTCGCGCTCGAATGGGAGACGCAGGGCACCGCCCACAACGGCGCGGCGGTGGCCTATGAAGGCGTGTCCATCATCGAGTGGGATGGCGACCGGATCCGCCGCTTCTACGCGTACTTTGATCCGCACGCGCTCGGTCTGGAGCTGACCTCCGGCAGCGCGCCGCGCTCGGAAGTCCCCGCCACCACCCCCGCGTGAGGCGTGAGGCCGCCCCGCCTCGGGGCGTCAGGTTGTTCCCTGTGAAGTGAGCCGCCGGGCTCGCCTGCCCGGACGCGCCCTTCACCCCTGGCCGGTGCTCGACACTGAGCCGTGACCTTCAGACACCTCCCGATTCCCAAGTGCGGACGCTACCGTCAGCCGCCGCGTCCCAGAACTGCCGACGCTGTCCGGACAGGGGAGCGCGGAAAATGATGCCGGTCCGCCGATTTTGTGGGCGGTACCGTGCGACGCGGTGCGTTTTCCGGAAAGCCCGGACGCGATAGCGTTTGCTCCGTCCTCGGAGAAGGTGGGTTGGTGATGGTGTGGCGGAGGACACGAGCTCGGATGACCGTTCCTGACCCGGCAGTTTGCTTTGCGTCTACACGGAAAAGCCTGATGACCCGCTTTGCTGCCTTCTTCGTCGTCCTGTCGTTGATTGCCGCCCCCCACACCGCCTGGGCCCAGCAGCGCCAGACCGAGTCAGCGAAAAAGACCCGGGCGGTGAAGTCCACCACGAGGACGAAGGCCACGAAGGCGAAGGCCGCGAAGCCGGTCAAGGCCACGTCGAAGCGCAAGCCCGCGAAGAAGGGCAAGAAGGCCGCGCCGGCCGTGGATTCGCGGGGGGGGAACGCCCCGGAGCTTCAGGCCCAGCCCACGATGCAGGTGGAGCCCGCCAAGCCCCTGTCTCCGACGGACGACGACGCGCCCACTGTCCAGAAGAAGTCCGGGGAGGTTCCGGCGGAAGGGGGCGACTCGCTGGACTTCGACCTGCTGGAGCCCGCCGAAGCCGCGACCGCCGCGCAGGTGGATCCGGACCTGGAGAGGCGCATTGGCCGGCGCCGCACCATGCTCAAGCTGCACCAGGGCCTGGGCTTCGCGATGGCCGCCGGGCTCGTCGGCACCACGGTGGTGGGCCAGCTCCAGTTCAACGACTCGTTCCGCGGCGGCGGTGATGACCGCAACCTGCTGGGCCTGCACCGGGGGCTCGCCATTGGCACGTCGGCGCTGTTCGCCACCGTGGGCATGCTGGGGGTGCTGGCGCCGGAGCCCTTCGAAAAGGAGAAGCTCCAGTGGGACACCATCACCGTCCACAAGATGTTCATGGCGCTCGCCACCGTCGGCATGGTGGCGCAGATTGTCCTCGGCATCATGGCCACGGACCGTTTTGGCCGGCTGTCCGAGACGGACATTGCCACCGCGCATCAGATCTCCGGTTACGTGACGTTGGGCGCGGTGTCGGCCGGCGTCTTCACACTGTTCTTCTGAAGCGCCTGCCTTTCGTAGTGGTTCCCTGGAGGTTGACGTGATTGCTCGACGAATCGCCCTGATCGCCACCCTGGTGCTCGCGCTGCCCGCAGTCGCGCAGTCGCAGGCCCGCACGTATAGCGTCAAGAAGGACGCCAGTTCGCTCACCTACAAGCTCAAGCACAAGCTGCATGAGGTGGTGGGCAAGGCGCCGCCCAGCGACGGCAAGGCCCGCCTGCTGCCGGACGGAACGCTCCAGGTGGCGGTGCGCGCCAACGTGAAGGACTTCGATTCGGGCAACGCCAACCGCGACGCGCACATGCTGGAGACGACGGACGCGGCCAGGTTTCCCATCATCGACTTCAAGGGCGTGGCCACCGGCGTGAAGCCGCCGACCAGCTTCCCGGCGAAGGTGCCGGTGAAGGTGAAGGGCCAGCTGACGTTCCACGGCGTGAAGAAGACCGTGGAGATTCCGATGACGGTGCTGTTCAAGTCGGAGAAGGAGGCGGTGGCCGAGGGCAGCTTCGACATCAGCCTGGATGCCTACAACGTCAACCGCCCGTCGCTGTTGATGGTGAAGGTGGACGACGTCCTGGTACTGGAGCCCAAGCTGGTCTTCGAGGTGGAGGGTACGTGAGTTCGACGCGACGAGGATTCCTCAAGGGCATTCTGGGAACAGGCGCGGCGAGCGCGGCGGCGGCGACGCTGCCGGGCTGCGCGCCGGACATCAACCCCGCTCCGGTGACGGACGTCACGGCCAGCGAGCAGGGGACCGTGGACATCCTGGTGTCGCGCTATCCGGATTTGGAGCCCGTGGGCGGCGCGTTGACGGTGCGCGTCCCGGGGGAGGAGGTGCCGCTGTTGGTGGTTCACTCCAAGGACGACGGCGCGCCGAACGACTTCTCCGTGCTGTCGTCGCTGTGCACCCACGTGGGGTGCCCGCTGGGCTTCGACGGCAAGGACGTCATCTGCCCCTGCCACCTGTCGCGCTTCAGCGCCACGGATGGCGCGGTGCTCCAGCGGCCGGCCACCGTGCCGCTGCAGACGTTCGCGGCGGAGTACAACCCGAACACGGGCGTGCTGCGCATCAACCTGCGCGCGGGCCAGAGCGACTTCCCGGCCGCGGTGAACGGGCAGGTGGTGTTCCCGCTCAGCCAGTTTCCCCAACTGCGTGACGTGGGCGGCTCGGTGACGGGGGTGCCGTCCGGGTACGGCAAGCGCATCTTCGTGTTCCGCTTGCAGGACGGCTCGCTGTCGGCGGTGGACTCCGTGTGCACCCACGCCTTCTGCGAGGTGAACTACCGGGAGCAGGAGGCGGACCTGTTCTGCGCCTGCCACGCGTCCATCTTCACGCGCGAAGGCGCGGTGACGCAGGGCCCGGCCAGCCGCCCCCTCAAGAAGTTCACGGTGTCTGAGACGGGCGACTCCGTGGTGCTGACCGGCGTGGCGTGAGCCATGCGCCGGGCGCGGGTGGGCCAGACACAGGCCCCGCCCGCACCGGATGGGAACGCGGCATCGCTCAGCCGAGCTGGCTCCAGAAGGAGCGCTTGGAGGAGATGCGCTCCAGGGCTTGTTGCAGCTCCTCGTCGTGGTCGGCGCGCAGGGCGATGTCTCCCAGGGAGATGATGCCCACGATGCTGTCGTCGCGCTCCACTACGGGGATGCGGCGCAGCTGACGGCGCCCCATCAGCCCGATGACGTCATGGAGCGTGTCGTCCGGCGTGACGGCCTCCACGTCATCCGTCATCACGTCGGACGCGCGGAGTTGTTCCGGCGAGCGGCCCCCGGTGAAGGCGCGGACCACCAGGTCCCGGTCGGTGACGATGCCCACCAGCCGGCCCCGCTCGTCCACGATGGGGACGACGCCGCAGGACTCGTCCTTCATGATTCGCGCGATGTCCCGCAGCGGACTCTCCGGGCGCGCCGTGCGCACGTTGCGCGTCATCACCTCGCGGGCCAGCAGGGCCTCGTGATGCCAGCGGCCGGTGCGGGCGCGGCCGTCCCGGCGGGAGGTGCTCGCCTCGGAGTGGCCCGCGACGGCGGTGTAGACCTGGGTGCTCGCGCCGTCACGCCGTGCGCCGGTGAGCGAAGGCGCGCCTGTTCCTGCCCGGCGTTGGGTGCTCGCTTCGTCACGGGCCCATGCGGACGCCGCGCCTTCTCCGCGGTGGGTGCTCGCCTCGTCTCGGCCCGCGCCGGGGGAGGTGCTCCGGTCCATCCGGTAGCGGGGGCGCGCGTCGCCATGGCGCTCTTCGCCATGCGCGCCGCGTTCACGGCCGTGGAAGCGCACGTCGCGGTAGGGCTCCCCCTGGGGAGGCTGGGTGCGGGAGGGCTCGCCGCCACCGCCGCCGTAGCCGGAGCGGTCCCAGGGGCGGTAGTCGGCGCGTTGGCGGGAGAGCTCGACGTCCTGTTCCCCGGTGTCGTGCCGGGGGCCCCAGCCGGTGGCATAGCGGCTGTCCCGGTCATCCCGGCCGTAGGGGCCGCTGTCCTCCGGGGGCGTGCCGTACACGTCCTCGCGAGGCCCGTCGTCCACCTGGGTGCGCGGCAGGGCCATGCGCATCGTCGCCGCGCGGTAGTAGCGGCCCTGCCGGGTGGAGGACTCCTCGTCGCGGGCGGGGTTCCAGCCGGTGAGGTCGGACTCGGCGCGCTCACGCGAGCCTGGAGGCGCCACGTCCGCCTCGCGGTGGGTTTCGTCCCTGCCGTTGTCCATGCTTCTGTGGGCCATGACTCTCCTCGGGCGACGTCGGGTTCAAACTGCAACGCTGGTGGTGAGGCCGCGTGCCTCCAAGGTGCGGGCGTCCAGGCGAGCGGGTGCCCGTCCCGCCCTGGCGTTCCTCACCCCGCGGTCAGCGCGTCACCCAGGCGCACCAGTCCGCTGAATTCCTCCAGCTCCGCGCCCGCGTCCGGCGCGGCCACCGCGAGCGTCCCCGAGGGAAGGTGCCGGGTGAGGCGGTCGAGCACGCCACGGTGGGCCTGGGCCCGCGCCTGCTCCACCGAGGCCAGGCGGGCCAGCGCCGCCACCGCGTCCTCCGCGTGGCGGTCGCCTCCCGTGTGCTCCAGCAGTGCCTCCGGCGCCGCGAGCGCGTCGTCATGGGCCCAGCTCCGGTTCAGCACATAGCCCGCGAAGGGCAGGCCCCGCGCGGCCAGCGTCTCGCGGAGCCAGGTGGCCTCGCGCAGCGAGGCGGGTTCGGGGGAGGTCACCAGCAGGAAGGCCGCGTCCGGCGACGCCAACCGCTGGTGCAGCCGCTCCGTGTGCAGCCGCATGCCGGAGAAGAGGCCGCCGAAGGCGCCGATGAAGCCGCGCATCTCCTGGGTGAAGCCCGCGCCGAAGATGCCCGTCAGGACGTGGTCCACCACCGCCTGCGCGCCGTGCCACAGCCGCCCGCCGCGCGCCCGCTTCTCCGGGCCGAACAGCGACACGATGCGTTCGTCCAGGAAGCGCGTCAGCCGGCCAGGCGCGTCCAGGAAGTCCAGCGCGTGCCGGCTGGGCGGCGTGTCCAGCAGGATGAGCTCGTAACGGCCGTCCGTGAGGAAGTCGTCCAGGGCCTCGGCGGCGGCGTACTCCTGCACGCCCGCCACCAGCTCCGACAGGAAGCGGTAGAGGCGGTGGTCGACAATCGCTCGCGCCGCCTCGGGCGTGGGGGCCAGCCGGTGCACCATGCGCTCGAAGATGGCGCGCGGGTCCAGCATCCACACGTCGAGGAGGCCCGTGCCCCGGGGGCCGTCGGCGAAGAGGCGCTCGGGGGGAATCGACGTGGGCTCGGGGCCGCTCTCTTGGAGCCCCATGGTCTCCGCGAGCCTGCGCGCCGGGTCGATGGTGAGCACCAGCACCCGCCGTCCCGCGCGCGCGGCGGCCACGCCCAGGGCCGCCGCCGTCGTCGTCTTGCCCACGCCGCCCGCGCCACACAGGACGACGATGCGCTTGTCACGCAGCAGCCGGCGCAGGTCGCCCGCGCTCACGGCGTGCGCCCCTTTGACACGCGCCGGGGCGCACCGCCATGCGGTCCAGGGCTCACGGCAGGGCCTCCTGCCAGGGCGCGTGCTCCGGGTGGGGTGCGAAGCCCTCCGCCAGTGCCTCGACCAGCGCGGGGCCCGTGGCGTGGAGTTCCGGCAGGGGCAGCAGCGGCGCGCGCAGCGTGCGTGACAGCCGGACGGAGGCGGCCCGGGCCCGCTCCAGCCGCTCCAGCTCACGCCACCCCTGGTGCGGCCCGTGCGCGGCGAACATCCGGTGCAGGGCGGCGCGGGACTCGGGCGTGAAGGGGTCCTCCGGCATCCGGTTGAGGACGGCCACGGACAGCGGCAGCTCCAGCCGGCGCAGCTCGGCGGCCACGGTGAGCGCCTCGCTGACGGGCAGCGGCTCCGGCAGGCTGGTGAGGACCACCGCGGTGCGCGTCGCATCCTGGAGGAAGTCGAGCCCCATCCGCACGTCGCGTCCGATGGGCCCCCCGGGCATCAGGGACAGCACGCGCTGGGGAAGGGCGGCCAGCGCCAGCGCGTGCCCCGTGGCGGGCAGGTCGACGACGGTCAGCGGGTGGACGAAGCGTCCATCCGGCCGCGTGCGCCGGAGCAGGGCCAGCAGCTGGTACATCAGCCCCATCTCCCGGAGCGCGGGCCCTGCTTCCAGGAAGCGGCGCAGGGCGCGGGTGCGCAGCGCGGCGTCGGCCAGCCAGCGCGCGGGCAGGGCGCGCTCCAGGAAGTGCCGGTGCCCTTCCGATGCGGACAGCCGCACGAAGTGGAGCCCGGGACGCACCCGCGTCACCTGCGGCCCCGCCTGGCGCGCCCCCACGCGCGCCGCCAGGGGCGAAGGCCCGTCCTCCTCTGGCGCCAGCTCCGCCAGCAGCACGGTGCGGCCCGCGCGCGCGGCGGCCACGGCCAGCGCCGCCGCCAGCGTCGTCTTCCCCACGCCGCCCTTGCCCGATACGAGCAGCGCACGCCTGTCCCAGAGGCTTTCGAGCACCGGCCACCGTCCTGTCGCAGCGCCCCAGGCCGCGCGCTGTTTCCAACACGGTGTGGAAGGCGACACGCCTGGGCAACCGAGGCCCCGGTGCGGCCGTCCCAGGCACGCGGTCGCTCGCGCGCCCGGGAGGCGCTGGGACTACAGCGCCTCGATGACCTTCTTGATGCGCTCGAAGGCCCAGTCCAGCTCGGCCTGGGTGACGATGAGCGGCGGCGTGAGGCGGATGACGGAGTCGTGCGTCTCCTTGCAGAGCACGCCTTCCTTCATCAACGCCTCGCAGGCGGGCCGCGCGGAGATGTCCAGCGCCACGCCAATCATCAGCCCCCGTCCGCGCACCTCCACGATGTGGCGGTTCTTCAGCGTCTTCAGCATGGCCAGGAACGACGTGCCCAGCTCGGCGGAGCGCTCCACCAGGCGCTCGTCGCGCAGCACGTCCAGGGCGGTGCGCGCCACGGCGCAGCCCAGCGGATTGCCGCCGTAGGTGCTGCCGTGCTCGCCGGGACGGAGCACGCCCATGACCTCGTCATCCGCCATGACGGCGGACACCGGGTAGAAGCCGCCCGACAGCGCCTTGCCCACCACGATGACGTCCGGCCGCACGTCCTCGTGCTGGAAGGCGAACGTCTTCCCGGTGCGCCCCAGGCCCGTCTGGATTTCATCCACCATGAACAGCACGCGGTGCTGCTTGCAGAGCTCGGCCACCTGCTTCAGGTAGCCGTCGCGCGGAATCAACACGCCGGCCTCCGCCTGGATGGGCTCCATCAGGAGGGCGCAGGTGTTGGGGGTGATGGCGCGCCGCACCGCCTCCACGTCGTCGTAGGGCACCACGGTGAAGCCGGGCGTGAAGGGGCCGAAGCCCTGCCGGTAGCTCCGCACGGTGGAGAAGCTGATGAGGCTGATGGTGCGCCCGTGGAAGTTGTTCGCGAAGACGATGACCTCCGCCTGGTCCTCGGGGATGCCCTTGACGGTGTAGCCCCACTTGCGCGCCAGCTTGATGGCCGTCTCGCACGCCTCCGCGCCGGAGTTCATCGGCAGCGCGCGGCTCAATCCAGACAGCTCGCGCAGCGCCTTGTAGAGGTGCGGAAGCTGGTCGTTGCGGAAGGCCCGTGACGTCAGCGTCACCTTCGCGGCCTGCTCGCGCAGCGTCTCCAGGATGCGCGGGTGACAGTGTCCCTGGTTCACCGCCGAGTACGCGCTCAGGCAGTCCAGGTACTTGCGGCCCTCCACGTCATGAACCCAGCAGCCCTCGCCCCGCTCGATGACGAGGTCCAGCGGGTGGTAGTTGTGCGCGCCATACCGCTCCTCCAGGTCGATGAAGTCGCGCGTGGAGAGGGTGGGGGCGGCGTTCTCGGTGCTCATGGAACTCCCTGGGGTTCGGGTGGCACGAAGCAGGACCCTCGATTTCGATGAAGTCCTCCGACGTGTCCACCCTCGCGTTGCCCCAGGCGGTGGCTTCGTTGAGCATTGCACCCGAGCCCATGGCTCGCCGCGTCAGTGGACGGACCAGCGCTCCGCGATTTCCTCGCAGGCGAGCACCACGTCGCTCAGCCGCCGGATGTGCGCCCGCGGCGCGGTGAAGACCGTCCCCGCGAAGACGTCCACCACCTGGATGAGGCGGTGGTCACACGGGCCCAGCGGGCACAGGTGCTGCTCGGTGAAGCGCTGGAGCAGCGTGCCGATGTACTGCCCTGAGCGCTCATCCAGCGGCTGGTGCTTGGAGAAGTACAGCTTCATCAGGCCCACGCGCGCGTTGCCATGTCTGTCCATGCGCTGGAGCACGACCTCCGGCCGCACGCTGATGGTGACGCCCGCCACCTCCAGCACGGGAGGCTCCGCGCCCACCGCGCTGATGAGCGTCTCCTCCAAATCCAACCAGGGCACCAGGTCCGCGAAGCGCTCGAGCGCCTCCGAGCACAGCTGCAGCCGCTGCGCCTCGAACTCCGTCTGGGGCACGCTGCACGCGAAGCGGCGCTGGTGCTCACGGAGGATGGACAGGTCCATGCCCCGGCAGAGGAAGTCCGTAATCGCATGCGACGCCTCCGGGTAGCGCAGGTACTGCTGCTCCGGCGGGTGCTTCTGGTCGTGGATGATGCGCTTGCGACGCGCGGGCGTGGCGACGAGGTACTCGCCCAACTTGTTCACGGACACACGCGGCAGTTCACGGGTTTCCGCCATGGAATCGCTCCCCCTGGGTGCTGGCGAATGAGCACACAGTACAGAGGGGGGCTGACATGCATTGGGCGGCGCGAGGGCTCACTCCCTCTGGGGTTCGCCGTAGGGGTAGGCGCTCCAGTAGGTGTCGGGCAACGGGTTGGTGCCGGCGTCGCTGCGCGGACCATCCCCATCCCCAATCTCATCCAGGATGGCGCCGGGCGTGCGCTCCGTCGGGTCGATGGTGCGCATGCGATACGTGCCTTCCGGTGACTCGGCGGCGTCCGCCGGGTCGCGCTTCTCTTCGCGCTCTTCTGTTTCGGGAGCGTGTTGCCGCGGTTCCTCTGTACGGCCGTAGTAATCCTCGGGTGGCTGGATGCCCGGCTGTTGCTGCTTGTCGCGCTGAGCCATGATGGATTCCCTCCGTCACGCTACGTTCGTGACGGCACGGGCTCGCGGCAACGGGCCAACGGCCATGCACGCCAGGAGGGCAGGCCGGCGGACGGAATGGACGTCCCGGGTCATGTGCGCCAAGACTGGTGGGATGGCCGAGCAGTCTCAACAGACACCGTCCGCCGTGGCCGGACCGTTGCTCCACCTGGGGTGTCAGTCCTGCGGCGCGCGTCTGGTGTTGGAGCCCGCGCTGCGGACCACGCGCTGTCCCTACTGCGCCGCGCCCGCCGTGGTGGAGCGTCCTCCGGTGCCTGGTGTGCCCGAGCCCGTCTTCGCGCTGGGCTTCGCGCTCACGCACATGGCGGCGAAGGAGCACGTGGCGCGGTGGTTGCGTTCGCGCAGCCGCTTCACACGCTCCGGCATCCGCTCCGCCGCGCCGGGCGAGGTGCGAGGCGTGTACGTGCCCGCGTACCTCTACAGCGTGCTGGCGCAGGCGCGCTATCGCGCCTCCATCGGGGAGAACTACCAGGAGACGGAGACGTACACGACGACGGAGAACGGGAAGCGGGTGACGCGCACGCGCACCGTGACGCGCACGGAGTGGCGTTCGCTGGAGGGCGAGCGGGTCAGCTACGTGGCGGACGTGCTCGTCACCGCGTCCAAGGGGCTGGACAACGCGGAGCTGGAGGCGCTGGAGCCCTTCGACCTGCGCGGCCTGGCTCGCTACACCCCGGCGCTCATCTCCGGCTGGATGGCGGAGGAGCCCTCGCTCACGCTGGCGCAGTGTCAGGCGCTGGCCCGGAAGGAAGCGGTGGAGCGCGTGGGCGGGTTGTTGTCGCGCTTCATGCCGGGGGACTCGCACCGGGACCTGGAGCATCAGTCCCGGCTGGACTGGGAGGCGCTCGACGTGTGCCTGCTGCCCGTCTGGGTGTTGGCGGTGAGGTACGCGGAGGACGCGCCGCCGCTGCGGGTGCTCGTCAACGGGCAGACGGGGGCCGTCCATGGCGAGGCCCCCATCTCTTCGTGGAAGGTGCTGTCCGCCTTGGTGGCGCTGCTGGCGGTGCTGGCCTTGGGCTGGCTGCTCACGGGAGGTGGGCGATGAGCGCCGACGCGGTGCGGGTGGCGCCCTGCCAGCGCTGCGACTCCGCGCTGGAGGCGGAGGACCTGCGTTGCCCCATCTGCGGGCTGACGGCGCCGCCTCCGCCGCGCGCCGCGGTGGAGCGCGCGCGGGCCCGCGTGGTGCGGTGTGACAGCTGCGGCGCGGCGGTGGAGTACTCCGTGGAGGCGAAGGCGCCCCGGTGCGACTACTGCGGCTCCGTCACCCATGTGGAGACGACGGCGGACCCGGTGGAGCAGGCGCAGCGCTGGCTCCCCTTCACCGTGGACACCGAGGCCGCGCGCGGCGCGCTGATGGGCTTCCTGGGGCGGGGCGGCTTCTTCCGGCCGTCCGGGCTGGCACAGGAGGCCTCGCTGGAGTCGCTGCGTCCGGTGTGGTGGCCGGCGTGGATGTTCGACGCGGGCGTGGACGTGAGCTGGACGGCGGACTCGAACGCGGGCTCGCGGCGGTCGGACTGGGCGCCGCACGCGGGCCGGACGCGCTTCGATTTCGAGGGCATCCCGGTGCCGGCCTCGCGCGGCTTGAAGGTGCGGGAGTGCGAGGCGTTGGCGCCCCACTACCAGCGAGGCTCCGGTCAGGACACGCCCCAGGGGCCGGAGGGCGCGCACGTCGAGCGCTTCGAGGCCACGCGCTCGGGCGCCCGGCGGAGCGTGCTGGAGGCGGTGGAGCGCCTGGCCATCGAGCGACTCCAGCAGGGCGTCATTCCGGGCAGCCGCTTCCGGAACATCCACGTCGCCGTGGCGCTGTTCAGCCTGCGCACCCAGCGGCTGGCCCTGCCCGTGTACGTGCTGGCCTACCGCTACCGCGACAAGCCGTACCGGGTGCTGGTGCACGGGCAGGATGCGCAGGTGGTGTTGGGCGAGGCGCCCATCTCCCCGTTGCGCGTGGCGGCGGTCATCCTGGCGACGCTGCTGGTGCTGGCGGCCGTGTTGTACGGCGTGGGCGCGCTGTGAGCCCGCCGTGACGCCACGCGCGTCACGGTGTGTCGGGCTCCTGGGGCGTCGTGGCCTCCGGGGCCGTGTCAGCGGGCTCCGGTGCGGAAGGCGGCTGGGAGGAGGTGGCCTCGGGACGTGCCTCTGCCGGTGCCTCGGTGGCGGCGTGCCGCGCCTCCGCCGCGGGTTCCACTGTCTGGGTGATGCGCGCCTCCAGCGTCAGCTCGGCCACCTGCGACAATCGGACCGCGGACCCCGCGGCCTCGCCCAGGGGCATCTCCGACGAGGGCTCTCCGGCCAGGGCCGCTTCCTCCACGGTCAGCCCTTCCGGATGCAGCCCGCCCTCGAGCAGCTCCGCCTGGTTGCGCCGGACCGTCGCCTCCACGGCGGCCTGCTCCACCTCCTGCGCGATGGCCTGACGACCCCGGTGGCCTCCGTGTGCGTCCAGCCACGCGCGCAGCGCCTCCGCCATCTCCGCGCCCGTCTGGAACCGCTCCGAGGGCTCCTGCCGCAGCGCCCGCAGCAGGATGCGCCGCAGGGGCTCGGCGACCCCCGCCGCCAGGCGCTCCACCTGCTCCGGGCCCACCTGGGCCATCCGCGCCGCCACCTCCTTCACGGGCATCCACGTCGGCCCTTGCGCGTGAAGCTCCCGCGGCTCCGACTCCAGCACGGGCGCCAGGTCATCCACCATCAACGGGTGCCGGCCCGTCAGCAGCTCCAGCAGCACCAGTCCCAGTGAGAACAGGTCCGACCGGGCATCCACCTTCCGTCGCCGCAGCGCCTCGGGCGAGGCGTAGGCGATGTCACCTTTCACCAGCTCCTGGCTCGTCACCTCGCGCCCGGAGAGCGACGAGGCCGCCACCGTGAAGTTGGTCAGCTTCACCTCGCCATGGACGCCCACGCGGATGTTCCGAGGGCTCACGTCCCGGTGGACGATGTGCAGCGGCCGGCTCCACTCATCCGTGAGGCCGTGCGCGTGGCTCAGCGCCTCCGCCACCTCCGCCGTCACGTGCGCCGCGAACTCCGCGGACAGGGGCCGCCGCCGCATGGCCGCCAGGTTCAGCACCGTGTCCAGCGAACGTCCTTCCACGTACTCCATCACCACGTGCGGCGCGCCGCGGTAGAGCTTCAGCAGCATCACCTTGGCGATGCCGGGATGGTTGAGCCGGAACGTGAGGTCCACCTCCTCCACCAGCCGTCGCCGCTCCACGAACGTGGCGGGGTTGCGCAGCCGCTTCACGACCACCGGGCCGCTCAGGCCGTTGCGGTAGCGGCGCTGCGCCAGCATCAGCAGCTCCCCCGTGGAGCGCATCTCCAGCTTGCGGACGAACTCGAACACCGTGCCGGCCACGGTGAACAGCACGCGGGGCCTGCGTGGACCACCAGGAAGCTCCTCCGTCGTCGTGTCAGGCGTCATCATGGGCTCATGAACCTCTGAGGTTGAATGAAAATGAATGGATTTCCCGGGGGCCAGGCGCGCAGGCCCCTCCCAATGAATGGCGGGCCGGCTCAGCGCCACGCGCGCAGCGTGGCCCAGAGCCGCTTCAGCGCGTCCCGCCACCGCCGCCACCCGGCGCTCGCGCGGACCTCCGTCGAAGCCCAGGGAGAGGCGGGCTCGGTGGGCGGCGCGAAGGACGCAGGCGGGCGCGCTCGCTCCGGGACACGCATCCAGCGGCGCAGGTCGCGCGCTTCCTCGTCCCCGTCGAAGAACTCCAACGCCTCCTCGGTGACGGCCTCCTCGGGAGCGAGGGGCGGAAACAGGTGCTCATCCCAGGCCGGGTCCGCGCCCGCCAGCGCCGCGTCCAGCGCATCGAACAGGGCCGCTCCCGAAGGAGGCCGCCCCGCCGCGGAGGGCGACAACAAGCGCGCCACGATGGCGTCCAACGCCTTCGGGACGCGCGGGTTGCGGACAGAGGGAAGGGGAAAGCCACCGGACTCGATGCTGGCCAGCAGCCCGGCGGGCGGCAGCTGCGCCGGATAGGGAAAGCTCCCGGTGAGCACCTCGTAGAGCACCAGCCCCAGCGAGTAGAGATCATCCGTGGGCGCGAACGCGTAACGCGAGCCCGCCGGCCGAGGCTGCGCCCAGAAGCGCAGGGCCTCCGGGCTGCGATAGCTGGGGGTGCCCGGCGGCAGGGTGTCCTCGGTCAGCACGGGCGAGCACGCATGGTCCCCCGAGCCGAAGTCCACCAGCACCGGCTGCCCGTCCGACGCGCGGATGATGATGTTGTTGCCCTTGATGTCGCGGTGGAGCACGCCCGCGCGGTGGATGGCATCCAGCGTGAGCGCCAACTGCTGGAACACCTGCACCGCGCGCCGGGGCGTGGGCTGCGCGGCCAGGGCCCACTCGGACAGGGTGGGGCCTTCCACGTACCCCATGATGAGGACCAGGTAGCCATCGCGGGCATCCGGCCACCGCCGGTAGCCCAGCAGCTCCACGACGTTGGGGTGCTCCAGGCGCATGAGGACGTGGACCTCCTTCCAGGTCCGCGCGTCCGCCGCGGGCGAGTCCTCCTCCGAGGGCCCCTGGAGCGCGAACTTCAGCGCCACCTGCCGGCGCGTCTCCGATTCGGCCAGGAAGATGGCGCCAAAGCCCCCGGTGGCCAGCCGCCGGACGATGCGGAAGGCCCCCACCTCCTCCGATTCCTGGAGCATCAGCGGGTGCAGGTCCTCTCCCGGCATCACGGATGGGCTCCCATGGGACCTTGGAGGTCCAACTCAGACGTGGTTCCAGCGGCTGTCATTGTGAGCGGCGTCATGATTCAACCTTGGAGGTCCATAGCATGACGTTTGCCCTTTGAGGTAGTGTCCTGACTTGGGAGGTAGGCTTCGGGGGAGGGGATTCCACAGGGTGGCGGATGGAAACTTGCAGGACCCGGCGGGCGTGCAACCCTCGGCCGTCATGCGTGAGCCCGTCGACCACAAGCTGGCAGCCGTGCTGGGAGGCGCCGCGCGTGACGCCCGCCTGCGTCTGGGCCTCACCCAGGGCGACGTCGCCGAACGCATGGGCATGGCCATGGAGGTCTACAGCCGCCTGGAGCGAGGGAAGATGCTGCCCCGGACCCAGACGCTGCGCCGGCTGTGCGACGTGCTCCAGGTCTCCGCGGACACGCTGCTGGGCGTGGGCCGTCCCGACGGCGCGCCCGTCACGCCCCGCAAGGCGGTGAAGGAAGACCCGGTGGAGCTGCGCCGCATGACGCGCAAGCTGCGGGAGCTCGAACCCGGTCAGCTCCGCGCGGTGTCCCGGGTGGTGAACGCCGTCGTCACCGTGCTGCCCCAGTCGGCGGCTCCGGCGCCCGCCACCCCAGCGAAGCCCGCCGCGCGTGCGGCGCGCAAGCGCCGGGCGACGGGCTAGCGCTCAGCGCCGCCGCGCAGCACTTCCTCCACGGCTTGGGAGCGCTTCATGACGCCTTTTCCCGCGCCGCGTTCACGCTGGACAGTTGGCAGGGCAGGCGCGCGGTGAAGGTGGCGCCCTGGCCCAGCGTGCTTCGCACGTCGATGGTGCCACCCATGGCCTGGACGTTCTGCCGCGTGACGTACAGCCCCAGTCCCAGTCCGCCGTAGTGTCGCTCGGAGACGGCGCGCTCGAACTTCTCGAAGATGCGGCCCATCGCCTCGGGGGGGATGCCAATGCCCTCGTCACGGACGCTGAACCAGGCGTGCTCCGCCGTCCTGCCGACCTGAAGGTGGACGGGGTGACCCACGCCGTACTTGAGGGCGTTGGAGAGGAGGTTCGACACCGCCTGCTCCAGCCGCACCCGGTCCCACCGGCCCACCACCACCTCGTCCAGCTCCGCCTGGATGGGCGTCCCGGTGCGCTGTGACTCACCCTGGAAGCGCGCGGCCACCTCTTGGACCAGCGCTCCCAGGTCCACCGGCTCCAGCTCCAGGCGCAGATGACCGCTGCTGATGAGCGTCACGTCCAGAAGCTCACCCACCAGCGTCGACAGCCGCTTCACCTGCCGCTGCATGACCTCCAGGTCCGCGGGCAGCCGCTCCAGCAGCTCCGGTCCGCGCCGCTCCTGGGTGGCCCGCGCCAGCGTCTGCAGCTTCAAGCTGAGCGGCGTCAGCGGGGTCTTGAGCTCGTGGCTGGCCACGGCGAGGAACTCGTCGCGCAGCCGGATGGCCTCGTTCATGGCGGCCAGCAGCCGCTCGCGCTCCTGTTCGGCCTGCTTCCGCTCGGAGATGTCGATGACGGAGCCGATGTAGCCCAGGAACTCGCCGTCCAGCCCGAAGCGGGGGCTGGCCGAGTCGATGGCCCACCGGTACTCGCCATCCTTTCGCCGCAGCCGGTAGTCGAGCCGGAAGGGGCTGCGCCGCGCGTTGGCGCCGAGGAACACCGCCCCTGAGCGCTCGGAGTCGTCGGGATGCACGGCCTTGAGCCAGCCGAAGCCCAGGCCTTCTGCCTCCGTCTGTCCGGTGAACTCGTACCAGGTCCGGCTGAGATAGATGCAGCGGCCGGTGACGTCCGTCACCCACAACATCACCGGCGCGTGGTCCGCCATGTTCCGGAAGCGGGCCTCGCTCTCCTGGCGCGCCAGTTGGGACGCCTTCTGCGCGGTGACCTCCCGCAGGGTGACGAAGACCCGGTCGCTCCGCTCCCTCGATGGCCGGGTCAGGGTGCGCATCACCTCGATGCGGCGGCCCCCCAGGGTCTGGAGCTCAGTCTCCCGCTCCAGCCGCGTGCCGCCTTCCCAGAGCAGGAGGAGCTCGGCGGTGAAGGCCTTCGACGTCTCCGGAACGAAGACGTGGGACCGGGACAGGGACAAGGTGCGAAGCACCTCATCCCGGGTGCGCGCTTCGAGCAGGCGTACCGTGGCCTCGTTCACATCCACGACCTTCACCCACTCCGCGGCCTCCATCACGAACCCGGGATGGGCCGCGAGCCAGGCACGCAGGTCCTGGACGCCGGAGGCGCGCAGGCTGTCGAGCGCGGCCGAAACGGCGGTGAAGTCCTCTTCCCAGAGGGAGACATCCGCTCCGTTGAACAGCTCCTGGTAGCGCGCGTCTCCGGCTGTCTCAGCCCCACCCAAATGTGTCTCCTCCGTACCCCGGCTCGGGTGGATTGAGTCAACAGCGCGGATGCGTCCGCCGCGTCACAAGGATTCTGGAGCCGCCAGGAGTCAAGGAACAGGCGTCCTCCTGGCGGCTCACGGTCGAACGCCTTCCTGGGGGGCCGCTACGGACGCCCGTCCGCCCGCTCGCCTTCCGCGCCGGCCCCCCCAACGCGCGCTGGGCGCTTCCGTTCATCGTCTTGACGGTTCAGCGGAGCCGCTACGGGTGCGTTTCTTGAACAGCCGTTCAGGCGGGGCGTGGCAATCCAACGCACCCGGCAACCTTCGATTGGAGACGCGGCACCTTCTGGTGAGGATGTGGGGCCGGGGTCGATGACACAGATGGAGATGCGGATGCGCAAGCTGGCGTTGCTGTTGTTCGTGGGGTTGTGGCTGGGTTGCCGTGCGGAGGGGACTGACTCCACGGAAGACGCACTGCCCCAGCATCCCCAGGAGACGTACACGTATCCCGGGTGCGCCAACGAGGACTACAACTGCCCGCGCCTGAAGACGGTGTACTGCGCGTTGGAGCGCCTGCGCACGGAGCGCGACAGTTGCCAGCAGGACAGCGACTGCGTGGCCGTCACCGTCAACGGCCGGTGCACGGGCTATGGGGAGTGCCCCCCGGCCATGGTGAACACCGCCAGCCGCGCGGAGTTCGCGACGCGGGCCGCCGAGGAGGTGCTGCGCTATTGCACCGAGGCTCCCATCTGCGCCAGCACCGGCCAGTGTGCCTATCCATCCTTCGTGCCTCGCTGCAGGCAGGGGCACTGCGTGGCGGAGCCAGGCGACGCCGGTTCCTAGGCGCTTCGACCCCGGCTCCCATGGAGCCCGGGGGGTGGGGGCTGGTTGCATTCCTGCTCACCGGGTAATGACAGACGCAAGCGTGTCGTCCACGCGAGGTGGGTCGAGGGGGAGTCACTTGTCACGCAGACATGGGCTCACCTAGAAGGCAGCCCATGCTTCGACAGCCTTTGCTCTCCTTGCTGCTCAGCGCGTCTGTCCTTTCCGCCGCGTGCTCCGACTCCGACGATGAACAGAAGCCGGCCCCGGCCGTGCTCATCATCGACCGGGAGGCGGTCGACTTCGGTGAGATGGAGGTGGGCCAGACCTCCCCCGAGCACCTCGTCACCGTGCGCAATGCGTCTCCGTCGGCGGTGGAGTCCGTGTCCGTCAAGGTGGAGGGCAGCGGGTTCACCATCGCCGCCAACACCTGCGAGCGCTTCCTCGACGCGGGCATGGAGTGCGAGGTGCGGGTGCGGTTCTCGCCCCGGCTGGCGGGGCCGAGCGAGGCCCGCCTCAAGGTGGAGGGCGCTCCCGATGTGGACAGCGCGGTCCTCAAGGGCATGGGCGTCGGCTATGTGGAGGTGCGGAGCATGCCCGGTGCCAGCGCGCACGTGGTGGCCGATGGGGATGGCTGGTCCTGCGGCGAGCCGTGCAAGGTGGCGGTCCGCAAGGCGCAGGTGACCCTCCGGACCGCGCCGGCGGGGTTTCCGACCTGGGGCGGGGACTGCACCGTGGTGGCGGGCGGCGGCTGCTCGCTCACCATCGATGGGACGAAGGTCGTCTCCCTGGAGGCGTTCGAGTCCCTCCTGCGGTGGGGGGCGTGGCGGAGCTCCCAGCCCCGGAGCGTGGCGGTCACGGCCGGTGGCGACATCGTCGTCCTGGAGGTCGGGCAGTTGCAGCGGCTCAGCAGCACCGGGCAGTTGCTCTGGTCGGTCCCCGTGGGCAGCGGAGTGAAGATGGTCCTGGATGGCGCGAGCAACGCCTACGTGGTGGACTCCCTCGGGCGGGTGACCCGGTACGGCGCGAACGGGCAGGCGCTGTGGACCTCTTCAGAGGCCGCCGAGAATCCCAGAGGGCACGATCTCGCGGTGAGCGCCAGCGGGCAGGTCTACGTGCTGTTGAGCCTGGGCAGTCATGAGCTCGCGACTCAGCTCAAGCTCATCGCCCTCTCGTCGCAAGTGGCCGAGCGCTGGAGCCTGGTTTTCAATGAGGGCCAGTTCAACTACCCCTCTGGCCTGGCGGTGAATTCGCAGGGTGAGGTCTATCTGGCCGGAAGCGTGCACAACCGGGACGCGACGTCCGGGCAGTCGGTGTTCGTGAAGTCCTACTTGCGGAAGTACAGCGTCGACGGCGCCATCCGGTGGGAGGCGCAGGGCGCCGGGAACCTCTTCGCCGTCAACGCCGAGGGCGCGGCGAGCACCCTCTCCCCCAATGGCGGGCCCACCGGGGGCTTCGCTCACCGGTGGATTGGCGCGAACGGGGTAACGCAGTGGAACGAGGTGATCTCCAACGTCCCGGGCGTTGTCACCCTGGAGACCTTCTCGCCCTCCGGCACGCTGCTCATCGGCGGGCATGAGCTCCTCGCGGGTGGAACGGAGATTGGCCGGGGCTGGTTCGCGGCGATGAACCTCGCGACCCGCGCGCTCGGCCCGGTGACCTACGTCGAGGGGAGCACGGGGATGGGAGGCCCGGTCCGTATCAGCGGCCTCGCGCTCACCCCAACAGGCCATGTCGTGGTGACCGGTGGCTTCAGCGCCATCAGGGACCAGGACGGGGGCTTCATTCGGGTGTACGACGGGCGCGTGCTCACGGGCGTGCCGTAGCGCCCTCTCGGCGTCTTCATCCGCCACGAGGAACGGGGCCTGGCCCGGTTCCTCGGGTGGCCTGTAACGGACTGTTCGACGAGGCATGCGAATCCCTGGCGTTGTTGCGCCCGCTCCCAGGCGCTGCCGCCCTGGTAGAGTCTGGCCTCGGCCATGACGACCCTTCGCAAGGTGATGCTCGTTGACGATGAAGATGACATCCGCACCATCGGCAATCTCAGCCTCAGCCGTGTGGGGGGATGGCAGACGGTGCTCGCCGCGTCCGGCGCGGAGGCCCTGGAGAAGGCGCGCACGGAGAAGCCCGACCTCATCTTGCTGGACGTGATGATGCCGGGCATGGACGGGCCCACCACCTTCGGCCGGCTGCGCGCCGAGGCGTCCACGGCGCACACGCCCATCATCTTCATGACGGCGAAAATCCAGAAGCAGGAGGTCGCCCGCTACCTGGAGCTGGGCGCGCTGGGCGTCATCGGGAAGCCCTTCGACCCGATGACGTTGCCCCAGGAGATTCGCAAGCTGGTGCCAGGGTGAGTCAGGGGCTCCGCCTCTCCCGTCGCTCGGGCGTGTTGGCGGCGGGCGCGCTGCTGCTCTTGTGCGGCCTGTTCGCCATGGGCCGTCCGTGGGCCACCTCCGACAATGACCGCTACCGCAGCGCGCTGCGGCACCTGCGCGTGGCCAGCGGCGACCTGGAGATGGACGTGCTGCGCGAACGCATGGGCTTGCGCACGCTCCATGGCGCGGACCCGGAGGACTTCGCCGCGCTGCGGGCCCGCGCGGACGCGCTGCGACAGTTCCCCTCCTTCCTGTCCGCCATGGACCGGCGCACGATGAACGCGGCGCTGGACCTGTTCGTCAGCGCGCTGGAGGAGAGCGCCGCGCTGCTGGAGCGAGCCCGCGCCGCGGACGCGCGGGGTGCGAAGGAAGAGGCGGACGCGGCCGTCCAGGCCCTGTTGGAGGGCACCGCCAGCACGCGGGCGGAGCGACTCATCAACACGTACCTGGAGCTCTACGAGCGCACGCAGGCGCGCAACGAGCGCTCGCGCATCATCTTCTTCATCGTCTCCCTGGCGCTGGTGGCCTACGTGCTGGTGGTGATGGTGCGGCTGTCGCGGGCCACCGCCGACCTGGCCGCGCTCAACACGGATTTGGAGCGGCGGGTGGAGGAGCGCACCAAGGCCTTGTCCGCCGCCAACGACGGGCTGCGCGCCAGCGAGGCACGCAAGGCCGCGATTCTGGAGGCCTCTCCGGACGGCATCCTGCTGTTGGACGGCGGCGGGGACTTGCTGGAGCTGAACCCCTCGGCGCAGAAGACCTTCCAGGTGGTCGCCGCGGACGTGGTGGGCCGCGACTTCCTCTCCGTGGCGCTCCCGGCGGAGCTGCCGGACGGTGCCCGCCAGAAGGTGCTGGCCGCGGGGCGGAACACCGCGTCGGGGCAGGCCACGCGGCTGGAGTCCCCGTGCCTGCGCAGGGATGGCAGCACCTTCCCCGCGGAGCTGACCATCGTCCGCGTGCCCGGAGAAGGCCCGCCTCGCTACACCGTCTTCGTGCGCGACATCACCGAGCGCAAGGCGGTGGAGCGGATGAAGAACGAGTTCATCTCCACCGTCAGCCATGAGCTGCGCACGCCGCTCACCTCCATCCGCGGCTCCCTGGGCCTGCTGGAGGGTGGCATCGTGGGCGACCTTCCGCCCCAGGCGCTGGACATGGTGCGCATCGCCCGCACCAACACCGAGCGCCTCATCCGCCTCATCAACGACATCCTCGACCTGGAGAAGATGGAGGCGGGCAAGCTGGAGCTGAAGGTCTCCACGCCGGAATGCGCGGACCTGGTGGAGTCCACCTTCGCGAGCGTCCGGGGCATGGCGGACGGCGCGGGTGTCTCGCTCCGCGCCGAGGTGACGGGCGCGCCGCAGGTGAAGGCGGACCGGGACCGGCTGGTGCAGGTGCTCACCAACCTGGTGTCCAATGCGGTGAAGTTCTCCCCGCAGGGCGCGGGGGTGACGGTGCGCGTGGAGGAAGAGGCGGACGGGCGGGTGCGTTTCAGTGTGGTGGACCAGGGCCCCGGCATCTCCCAGGAGCAGCGTGCGCGCCTCTTCGGCCGCTTCCAGCAACTGGACAGCTCGGACACGCGCTCCAAGGGAGGCACGGGGCTGGGGCTGGCCATCTCGCAGGCCATCGTGGAGCAGCACGGCAGCCGCATCACCGTGGAGAGCGAGGAGGGCCGGGGCTCCACCTTCACCTTCACGCTGGAGTCGGCCCGGCCCGCGTCCGTCACGCCGCCGCCCGTCATCCCTGAGGACGCGTCCCACCATGAGGTGCTGGTGACCACCGCGGACGCGGAGCTGGCGTCGCTGCTGGGCGGGCTCCTCGCGCACGAAGGCTACCGCGTGGTGCGCGCCACCAGCCTCATCGAGGCGGCGAAGCACCTGGACACGGCCCTGCCGGACGCGCTGGTGGTGGACATGCGGCTTCCGGAAGAGCACGCGCTGGACTGGGTGCGGCGCCTGCGCGAACAGCCGCGCACGCACGAGTTGCCCGTGCTGGCGCTGTCCGGCCGCTCGGAGGACGCGGAGGGCGTTCCGCACTGGGTGGACTGGATGCCCCGGCCGTTGGAGGAGTCACGGCTGCTCAAGTCGCTGCGCTACGCCACACGGCAGCCGGGCCAGGCGCGCGTGCTGGTGGTGGATGACGACGCCAGCACCCGGCGCACGCTGTGCGCGCAGGTGGAGCGGCTGGGCGTGCAAGTGTTCGAGGCGGCGGACGGGGAGAGCGCGGTGGAGCTCGCGCGCGAGACGACGCCGGACCTCATCGTCCTGGACGTCGGCCTGCCGCGCCTGGACGGCTTCGAGGTCGTCGACATCCTCCGTCAGGGCAAGGGCCGCGCCACGCCGCTCATCGTCTTCACGGGCCGGGATTTGACGCGCATGGATGAGCGGCAGCTCACCCTGGGCATCACCCGGCACTTCACCAAGTCGCGTGCGTCGGAAGAGGAGCTGGTCTCCTCCGTGCGTGACCTCCTCAACGGCCTGCTGGCGAGAAAGGCACACCCCTCATGAACGGCAGGACGCTCCTGTTCCTGGAGGACGACAAGGATTTGCAGTCCCTGGTGGGCACCTTCCTGCGTGAGAAGGGCTACCGCGTGGAGCCCGCGCGCAGCGCGGCGGAGGCGCAGGCCGTGCTCGCGCGCGTGCCGGTGGACGCCGCCATCGTGGACGGTCTGCTGCCGGGGATGACGGGCGCGGACTTCATTCGCGAGCTACGCAAGACGCAGCCCAAGCTGCCCATCCTCTTCGCCTCGGCCTTCTGGAAGGACTTGAAGAGCCACGAGCTGCTCACGCGGCAGCTGGGCGTGGTGCGCATCATCCACAAGCCCTACAAGCCGGAGGAGCTGCTCGTCTGGGTGAACCAGCTCTTCCCCGCGCCCGTCCTGCCGCCTCCGCCGCCGCCCGAGGCGATGGAGGAGGCGGAGGAAGTGGACGTGGAGGCGGACGACCTGGCCGCCAGCCTGGCGGCGCTCAACGCGGAGTACGGCGCCCGGCTGAAGGAGAAGGTGGCGGCGCTGGAGGCGCTGCTCGTCCGCGGGCGCGGTGGTGACGCGGCGGCGCTGGAGGAGGCCTACACGGTTGTCCACAAGTTGCACGGAACCGCGGGCAGCTACGGCTTCGCGGAGGTGAGCATCCGGGCGGGCCAGTTGGAGGCGGTGCTCTTGCCGGCCCGGGCCGGGGCGCCCGTGGATGTGGCGGCGTTGGACGCGTCCTTCCGCACGCTGGCCGCCGCGGCCTCCGTTCCGGTGAAGCCCGCCGCCGCGCCGCCGCAGTCCTCCGAGGGCGTGCTGCTGGTGGTGGACGAGGACGCGAAGCTGCTGGCCGACGCGGAGCGCATGGGGCGTCAGGTGGGTGTGGGCGTGGTGACGGCGCGCACGGCGGACACGGCGTGTGAGGTGGTGCGGCGGCAGTGGGTGGATGGCGTGCTGGTCCACCTGGACCTGAGCGGTCCGCTGGGCGGCCTGGCCGTGGCGCATGCGCTGCGCGCGGAGGAGAGCCTGCCCGTGCTGCCGCTGGCCGTCACGGGTGCCCGGGACGTGCTGGAAGAACGGGTGGCGGCGGCGCACGCGGGGGCGTCCCTCTTCCTGCCCCGGCCCTTCACCGTGCGGGACTTCTCCGCCGCGGCCGAGCGCATGGTGGCGGCGCGCCGCCCGGAGCGCGCGCGGGTGATGGTGGTGGATGACGACCCGGACGCCATCGCCGCGCTGACGCAGGCCCTGGCCAGCGACCAGATTGAGGTGGTGGGGCTGAACGACGCGCACGGGCTGATGGAGGCGCTGGCGCAGCACCGGCCGGACCTGTTGCTGCTGGACGTGCAGATGCCGGGGCCCAGCGGCTTCGACCTGTGCCGGATTCTGCGCTCCACGCCGGAATGGCAGGAGCTGCCGGTGCTGCTGATTACCGCGCACCTGGGGCTGGAGTTCCGGCTGGCGGCCTTCCAGGCGGGGGCGGATGACTACCTCTCCAAGCCGGTGCTGCGCGAGGAGCTGCGAGCGCGCGTGCAGGCCCGGTTGGAGCGCACGCGCCTGTCGCGCGAGCGGGCGGAGCGGGATGGGCTGACGGGCCTGCTGCTGCGCCGGCCCTTCCTGGACGGGCTCCGCGCCCGGCTGGCCGAGTCACGGCGCCAGGGAAGGCCGCTGGCCTTGTGCTTCCTGGACGTGGACCACTTCAAGCAGGTGAATGACCGCTACGGACACCTGGCGGGAGACCGCGTGTTGATGTGGTTGGGCCGGCTGTTGGGCGCGCGCTTCCGCCGCGAGGACGTGCGCGGACGCTGGGGTGGCGAGGAGTTCGTGGTGGGGCTCCTGGGGGAGAGCGCGGGCAGCGCCTCGGAAATCCTCGCTCGCACCGCGGCGGAGCTGTCGGACATGACCTTCGACGGCGACACCGGTGAGCCCTTCCACGTCACCTTCAGCGCGGGCATCGCGGTGTCGCCGGGGGACGGCGACACGGTGGAGTCGCTGCTGCGGACCGCGGACGCGCGGCTCTTGCGCGCGAAGGAGAACGGCCGCAACCGCATCGAGGCGTGAGCCTCAGGGCTACGGCTCGTTGAAGATGAGCAGCCCGCGCGACGTGTCCACGACGTAGATGCGGCCGTCCCCGGGCACGCGGATGCCGATGGCGCCATCGGTCAGCTTGTCTGTCCGGTTCGGGTCTGACTCGCGGAAGGTGTTGTAGTGCGCGATTTCGCGAGGCTGCGAGGGATTGGACACGTCCAGGACGCGCACGCCCTCATGGTAGTACGCGACGTACAGCCGCGTGCCCACCAGCAGCATGTTGTGGACGGAGGTGAGGCCCCGCAGGCGGTATTCACCAATCTTCACGATGTTCGCCGGGTCGGTGACGTCCAGCACGCGGATATGGGAGCCCATCGTCTCGCCGCCCTCGAAGGCCACGGTGCGGCCGTTGAAGGTGCCCACCGCGTTGGCGTGGCTGAAGGCATGGGGATAGGTGTAGCGGCCGAGTAACTCCGGTGTCTCGCCGTCCAGCCCTGCGATGAGGAAGCCATCGTCGAGGTGGTTGATATAGAGGCGCCCTTCATACGCGAAGGCGTCATGCGGATAGCCCGCACTTCTGGGATACGTGAAGCGGGTGAGGAGCTGAGGCTCCAGCGGTTGGGTGATGTCGAAGATGAGCGTCTGCTTGTGGGAGGGCGACATGGCATAGAGCCGGTTCCCATCCACGAAGAGGGTGTGCACGTCGAGTGGGCTGCCACCGCCGCGGTAGTTGCGCAGGAAGGCAGGCGACGCCGGGTTTGCCAGGTCGAACACGAGCACGCCGGAGTCTCCGCTGGCGACGTAGAGCGCGTTGTCCTTGGCCCAGACGCCATTCCAGTACCCGTCGTTGGCGAACTTGATGGCCGTTTGCTGGACGGGAATGTAGGGATTGCTCACGTTGTAGACGACGAGGCCGCCGTCGAATCCTCGCCGGTTGATGCCCACGACATAGGCGTGGCCGTGGGTGACATACACGTCCACAGGCGTGTCCAGGCCCACGCGCATTTCGGACAGGAGCTGGAGGTTGGCGGACTCGGGCTCGCCCTCTCGCCACGTCATGCGTTCGGCGCGGAAGCTGCCTCTATGGCGCAGGGTGCCGTCTCGGCACCAGAGAACGCAGCCGGTGAGGCTCCGTGGCCCCTGGGCGTGACAGCCGATGAACGTGTAGCGCTCTTGGAGCCTGGTTTGGCTCGCGGGTCCGGAGGAGATGAAGAACCGCTCGCCATTCATGGTGGGCGTATGGGGCTTGAGCCCCATGATGGAAATGGGTTGGCCCGAGGCATCGAACTGGAACCCCCCGTTCTCCGGGTGGACTTGTACGGTGCCGGGCTGCATCTGGGTCTCGTACCGGATTTCCGCGCGGTAGATGGCGCCCTGCCGCTCCAGGCCCGCGAGCGAGCCGAAGTCACAGTCTGGCATCACAAGTGTCTCCGGCGCGTTGCACGCCGCCTGCGACGTCTGCGCGGGACAAGACTCGAAGGCCCCGGGGTCCACCCATTCCCCCAGCTCCGGAAGCACCGCCCAGGGTCCGTTATAGACGGGTGGCGTGGGCTCCGGTGGCGTGGGCTCCGACGAAGAGCAGGCGGACAACGACACGGCGCAAACGAGCGCCAGCAACGGGCATGCGGTACGAGCAGACATGAGGTGCAGCCTCTGGAGGAGGAGTATGGGCGCCCGCATCGTTCCGCGGACGCTCGGTGTACAGCATGTGAGACCCTCGCGAGCGCCCCGAAGTGGCGCCCCCGGCTGGCTCACGGCTCGTTGAAGATGAGCAGCCCGCGCGACGTGTCCACGACGTAGACGTATCCATCTCCGGGCAGGCGGATGCCGATGGCGCCCTCGAAGGCGCCGCCCGCCCGGTGCGGGTCGGTCTCCCTGAAGGTGTTGAAGTGCGCCACCTGCCGGGGTTGGGTGGGGGTGGCCACGTCCAGCACGCGCACGCCCTCGTGGTACCAGGCGACGTACAGCCGCTCGCCCTTGAGAATCATGTTGTGGATGGAGGTGGAGTACCGCATGCGGTGCTCGCCAATCTTCACGATGTTCGCCGGGTCGGTGACGTCCAGCACGCGCAGGTGCGAACCCGGAAACTCGCCGCCTTCGAAGGCGATGGTGCGGCCCGCGAAGGTGCCCACCGCGCTGTGGTGCGCGAAGCCACCGAACCCCGGGTAGGTGTATTGGCCCAGGTGGCGCACGTTCTCCAGGTCGGTGATGTCCACGACGGAGTAACCGCCATACGCATTGCTGAGATAGAGGCGGCCCTCGTACGCGAAGAAGTCATGGGGCCCGCCGAGCGACGAGCGCTCGGGCAGGGTGATGACCTGCCGCAGGACGGGCGCCAGCGGCGTGCGGATGTCGTAGACGCGGGTGCTGCCCACGAAGTCGGTGACGTCGGACGCATACAGACGGTCCCCATCCACCAGGACGGTGTGCACGTTGGTGTTGCCGTTGCCCGGCAGGCTGAGGATGAACTCCGGTGACCCCGGGTTGGAGATGTCGAAGACGGAGACGCCGGTGTCGGCGCTGGCGACATACAGCGCGTCGTCCTTCGCCCACACGCCGTTCCAATACGAGTCGCCCGGCAGGCTGATGGAGGTCTTGAAGATGGGATGCGCCGGGTCGCTCACGTCGAAGACGGTGAGCCCGCCGAAGCGGCCGGCCTGGTTGGTGGACACCACATAGGCGTGACCCTGGGTGACGTAGACATCCACCGGCACGCCCAGGTCCACGAAGGACTCGGAGACGAGCCGCATCCCGCCGGACGACTCGGCTTCGCCGCGCCGCTCCGCCCGCTCGGCCTCGAAGGTGCCCATGCTCCGGGAGGAGGCCCGGGGCGTCTCGGTGCAACGGACATAGCAGCCGGTGATGACGTCGGGCCTGGGCGTCTCACAGCCCGCCAACGAGACGACGCGCTCTCCGGTGTAGGGATTCGACTGTCTGCCGGAGAGGAAGAAGGTGCCGCCGGTCGTCATCCGCGTGGTGACGGGAATGCCCAAGACCTTGTCGGGCCCCCCATCCGCGAAGAGCTGGAAGGCGGCGCTGCCCGGTGTGACGGACGTGCCCCCATCCGCGAGCAGCCTCTCCGACCGCCCGTCGCCCACATAGATGCCGTGTTGTTCCACCGCGGCGAGCTGGTCCGCATTGCAGGACGACATGTCGAAGTTCGCCGGATCCGCGCAGGCCTCGAGGCTGGGGTTCTCCACGGTGAACCGGCACGCGGAGAACGCTCCCCGGTCAATCCAGTCACCCGGGTCGTCCAGCACGGTGTAGCCCCCATCCCAGGGCACCTCGGGCCCCGCGTCCGTCCCGGCGTCCTCGGAACCCGCGTCCGTGCCGGAGTCCGTGGGCTGCTGCCCCGCGTCGGGAACGGGCGGAGGCGGCTCGTCATCACAGCCGGTGGTGGCGGACAGCAGCAGGGTCAGGGCGGACAGCAGGGCCCAGCCTGGGCGAAGCGGGGACGTCATGGAGACACCTCATGGGGAAACGCGAGGCACTGCGGAGATGGCCGTCCTGCACCTGCACGCAGGCATACGCCTGTCACGCCGTCCCTGAGTTGAGATGATTGCCAGATGAACGCCAATGGGCCGGCTGGGCGCGGGTTGCTTGCTTTTGACAGGGAAGGGGCCTGGCCTTGTAGACGCGCGGCGGCCATGGCGGGCCGTATGACAGTCATTCCAGGAAGGTGCGGATGGGGGCGCGACCTTCCGCCGTCGCACTCCCGGCCAGGGTAGGGTGGAAGGTCACAGGAGGGTCGCGGTGGGAGGGAAACTGAGTCCGGGCATCTACCGGGTCCACAAACCGGTGGGCGCCACGAGCTTCTCGGTGGTGCAGCGGTTCATGGAGGAGGCGAAGGCCGCGCAGCCGGGCAAGCGGATACCGGTGTGCCACGGCGGGACGTTGGACCCCTTCGCGGAAGGGCTGCTGCTGGTGCTGGTGGGGCAGGCGCCGCGCCTGTTCGAGCTGCTGCACGCCGTGCCCAAGGTCTATGAGGCGGAGGTCGTCTGGGGCACGGAGACGGACACGGGAGACCTGCACGGCCGGCCCGTCCTCCAGGGAGACACGGCGGCGCTGACGCCGGAAAGCCTGGACGCGGCGCTGGCGTCCTTCGTGGGCTGGCGGGAGCAGGTGCCTCCGGCCACCAGCGCGAAGAAGGTGGGGGGCGAGCCGGCCTATCGGAAGGCGCATCGGGGAGAAGCCGTGGAGCTGCCGCCCTCGCGCGTATATCTGCACGCGGCGCGCTGGCTGTCCCATGACCTGCCGCGCGCCAGCCGCCTGTGGCTGAGCTGCCGTGGGGGCTACTACGTGCGCTCGCTGGCCCGCGATGTGGGGCGCGCGCTGGGCTGTGGGGCACATCTGGCCACCCTGCGGCGCACGGCGATTGGCCCGTGGGAGGACCCGGGGCTGGAGCAACGGGTGTGGCTGCACGGACGCGAGCTGCTGCCCTGGGCCCGCGCGCGGACGCTCACGGACGCGGAGGTGGGGGAACTGCGCCGCGAGCGCCCCATCCCCGCGAGCGGCCTTCAGTCCGCGGACTGGAAGCTGCCTCCTGGCTTCCCGGACCCGGAGGCCCCCATTCGGGGCTTCCACCAGGGGCGCCTCACCTTCCTGCTACGGGAGCGCGACGGCGCGCTGTGGAGCGAGCTGGAGCTGCGCGGAGGGCTCTAGGCCCGCGCGGGAAGCCCCGCCCCGCCGTTGCCAAGGTGTCACGTGCCCCGCCTGGGATGGGCCACCGGTGACAAGAGTCACCACCTGGGAGCCGTCCTGGTGATGACGGTTGTCACCGGTGATGACAGTTGTCACCACCCCGCACAGCCCCGTGAGAAGGGCGCCTCAATCCATAACCCACTGAAAAGACTTGGGACGCTCAGGTGGGCCCACCGGGACCGGTGTGTGGCACGCCACGCGCAATAGGACAGGACATCACGCTCCAGCACGGAGCGGGGCTCGAAGCACGGGGGCCTGGCCGGGGGGCCAGGCGCTGGGGGGCGAACCTCCCGAGCGAACGAGTCAGTCGGACCTGGAGGACTTGAAGGTGCGAGCGGAAGCCGGTTCGGGGGAACCGGGGTGCGACCGGGGGGACGCGACGCTCACGCCCACGAGGCAGCCGGGAACGACGTTGAAGTGACCTGATGGGCTCATGGCGTGGGGGGACCCAGCCGGGGGGCTGGGCTGCGACGGGGGTCGCACCCTTCCGCGCCATGAGTCCGCCAGGACGAGCACCTGGATGCCGAAAAGGCCCGAGGGCCTCGGACCGTTGGGGGACGGTCCGAGGCTCCTTCTTTTGGCGGGCTACGGCCGCGTCTTCGTCTTCTTCAGCGAGTCCTTCGCCTGCTGGGCCACGTGGTCGGCGGTGAAGCCGAACTTCTGCTGCAGCGCCTTGATGGGCGCGGAGGCGCCGAAGCTGCGCATGGCGACGATGTTGCCGTCATGCCCCACGAAGCGCTCCCAGCCGAAGGCAGCGCCCTTCTCCACCGCGACGCGGGCGCGCACGGACGGAGGCAGCACGCTGTCCCGGTACTCCTGGGACTGGGCCTCGAACAGCTCCCACGACGGCAGGCTGACCACGCGCGAAGGGATGCCGTCCGCCTTGAGCTTCTCCTGGGCGTCCAGGCACAGCGACACCTCGCTGCCGGTGCCGATGAGGATGACCTCCGGCTTGCCGCCCTCCGCGTCGGACAGCACGTAGCCGCCGCGAGCCACGCCGGACGCCGCGCCGAACTTGCTGCGGTCCAGCGTGGGCACGGGCTGGCGCGTGAGCACCAGCACCACCGGGTGCTTGTGCTGCTGGGCAATCACCCGCCACGACTCGACCACCTCGTTGGCGTCAGCGGGGCGCAGCACGATGATGCCGGGAATCGCGCGCAGCGACGCCAGCTGCTCCACCGGCTGGTGCGTGGGGCCGTCCTCGCCCACGCCAATGGAGTCGTGGGTGAAGATGTGGATGGCGGGCAGCTCCATCAGCGCGGACAGGCGGATGGCGGGGCGCTCGTAGTCACTGAAGATGAGGAACGTGGCGCCGTAGCCGCGCAGCTTGCTCAGGCACAGGCCGTTGACGATGGAGCCCATCGCGTGCTCGCGCACGCCGAAGTGGATGTTGCGCCCCGCGTACTCGCCCGGCTTCATCGCCTCCCCGCCGGTGATGTACGTCTTCGTGGACGGGTTGAGGTCCGCCGAGCCGCCCACCAGCCACGGGTAGTGCTTGGCGATGGCGTTGAGCACCTTGCCGCTGGAGTCGCGCGTGGCCAGTCCCTTGGCGTCGGCGGGGAACGTCGGCAGCTCCGCGTCCCAACCCTGGGGCGCGTCGCGGCGCTGCATGCGCTCCAACTGGTCGGCCAGCTCGGGGAACTGCTTGCGGTACTCGGAGAACTTCTGCTCCCACGCCGTGCGCAGCTGCTTGCCGCGCGCGCCCATGCGCTCCTGGAAGCGCTCGCGCACGCCGTCGGGGACCAGGAACTTCTCGTCCTCGGGCCAGCCGTAGAAGCGCTTGGTGCCCTTGATTTCCTCGTCGCCCAGCGGCTCGCCGTGGGCCTTGGAGGAGCCCTGGAGCTTGGGCGCGCCGTAGGCAATCTGGGTGGTGACGATGATGAGCGTGGGCTTGCCGCGCGCCGTCTTGAAGGTGCGCAGCGCCTCACCCATGGCGTTCAAGTCGTTGGCGTCCGGCACGCGCAGCACGCGCCAGCCGTAGGCCTCGAAGCGCCGGCCCACGTCCTCGGTGAAGGCCAGGTCGGTGCTGCCGTCGATGGAGATGTGGTTGCTGTCGTAGATCCAGCACAGGTTGGGCAGCTGGAGGTGGCCGGCGATGGACGCCGCCTCGGACGCCACGCCTTCCATCAGGTCGCCGTCGCCGCAGATGGCGTAGACGTCGTAGCCGAACATCTCGAAGCCGGGGCGGTTGTAGTAGCTCGCGAGCCAGCGGCTGGCCATGGCCATGCCCACGCTGTTGGACACGCCCTGGCCCAGGGGGCCGGTGGTCGTCTCCACGCCGCTGGTCCACCGGTACTCGGGGTGGCCCGGGGTGGACGAGTCGAGCTGCCGGAACTTCTTGATGTCCTCGAGCGACACGGTGGGCGCGTCCTCGACGGTGTACTCCCGCGTGACGCGCTTCACCCCGGCCAGGTGGAGCAGCGCGTACAGCAGCATGGAGGCGTGGCCGTTGGACAGGATGAACCTGTCCCGGTCCGGCCAGATGGGGTGGGACGGGTCATACCGGAGCTCCTGCTGCCAGAGCTGGTACGCCACGGGGGCCAGGGACATGGGAGCCCCCGGGTGGCCCGAGTGGGCCTGCTGTACCGCATCCATGGCGAGGGTGCGGATGGTGTTGATGGCCAGCACGTCCTGCTTGTCGGTTGTCATGGTGTCCTCGCGGTCCCGCTCGCGTGCGCGCGCACCATGCCGCAAGTGACGCTCCAGGTGCTGCACCAAATGCGCTGGGGCTCGCCCGGCCGTCCGCCAGTCCACGGGCACACCCGGAATTCCTGCCCTGGGGGGCACGGGAATGAACCCCGCGCGCCCTGCGGACACGCCTCAGCGCCGCGCCGCCGCGCCTCTCACGGTCCGTCCGCGTGTCAGGTGCGTGACGGCTTCACCCAGTCCCTCCACCGTCAGGGCGAACATGGGGAACACGCGGGCAATCACGGAGATGGTCCCCGAGCGCCACGTGCCCATGGGCTCCGGGTTGAGCCACACGTTGCGCTCGAAGTGCTGCGCCAGCTGCATCAGCCACGTCAGCCCTTCCAGCCCGTCCGTCTTGTAGTGCCCCTGCGCGTCGGTGCGGATGGACAGCTCGTAGGGCGCCATGGAGGCATCCCCCACCATCACCAGCTTGTGGTGCCGCCCCACCTGGGCCACCAGCTCCGGCACCGTGATTCCGCCCGTGAGCTGCGGCGTGGCGTAGAGCTTTCCGTAGACGCAGTTGTGGAAGTAGTAGGTGCGCAGCTCCTTGAAGTGCGTCGCCTGGCTGGCCACGCTGAACAGCCGGCTCACCAGCGCCGCGTACGGGTCCATGGAGCCGCCCACGTCCATGGCCAGTACCACGCGCGTGTTGGGGCGTCGCGGCGGCCGCGTCACCACCTCCAGCTCGCCAGCGTTGCGCGCGGTCGCGGCGATGGACTCGTCCACGTCCAGCTCGTCCGGCGCGCCGTCCCGGGCGAAGGCGCGCAGCTTGCGCAGCGCCACCGCCATCTGCCGCGTGTCCAGCACCACGTCGTCGCGGTAGCCGGCGTACTTCCGGGCGCCGGCCTGCATCAGCGCGCGTCCCTGGCGGTTGCCCGCGCCGCCGCCCACGCGGATGCCCTCGCGGCCAAAGCCGTTGTTGCCGAAGGGAGACGTACCGCCAGTGCCCACCCAGCGGTTGCCGCCGTCGTGGCGCTCCTTCTGCTCCTTCAGGCGCTCCTCGAAGAGCCGGCGAATCTCCTCCGGGTCCAGCTGCTCCAGCAGCGCGACCTCCTCGGGGCTCAGGTCGGGCCGCTCGCGGGCCTCCTCCAGCCAGTGGAGCAGCTCCTGCGTCAGCTCCAGGCTCGCCGACTCCACGCCCTGGAAGTGCGCGAGGAAGGCCTGGTCGAACGCATCCAGCTGCGTCTCCGAGTGCACGAGCAGCGCCCGGGCCACATGGTAGAAGCCGTCCAGGTGGCTGTCGTGCAGGCCCGCGCGCAGCGCGCCAGCCAGCGCCAGCGCCTCCTGGGCGCCGACCTTCAGTCCGCGTCGGCGCAGCTCGTAGAAGAAGGGCAGGAACATGGCAGCGCCTCGTCAGGCCCGGGGACGGCGCCCGCGCCCGAAGGCCTCCGCCACGGAGACCAGGTCCTGCTCCTTCTTCAGCAGCGCGCCCAGGAAGGGGAGCTGTTCATCCAGCTTGAGGTCGTTGACGCCCTGGGCCTTGAGCACGGCAATCCAGTCGATGAGCTCGCTGGTGGAGGGCTTCTTGCGCAGGCGGGTGAAGCTGCGCAGCTCGTAGAAGACCTTCAGCGCCTGCTCGGACAGCGCGCTGTCCAGGCCCGGGTGGTGCACGTCGACGATGCGGCGCATCAGCTCCGCGTCCGGGAAGTCGATGAAGTGGAACACGCACCGGCGCAGGAAGGCGTCGGGCAGCTCCTTCTCGTTGTTGGATGTAATCACCACCACGGGGCGGTGTTTCGCCACCACCTCGTCACCCGTCTCGGTGACGCGGAAGCGCATCCGGTCCAACTCGTGGAGCAGGTCGTTGGGGAACTCCAGGTCCGCCTTGTCCACCTCGTCGATGAGCAGCACCACGCGCTCGGGGGATGAGAAGGCCTCGCCCAGCGGCCCCTGGCGGATGTACTTGCGGATGTCTCGCACGTCCCCGTCGTTGAAGCGCGAGTCATACAGGCGTTGCACGGTGTCGTAGACGTAGAGGCCGTCCTGCGCGCGGGTGGTGCTCTTCACGTGCCAGGTGATGAGCCGGTGCCCCAGGGCCTCGGCGATGGCCTCCGCCAGCAGCGTCTTGCCGGTGCCGGGCTCGCCCTTCACCAGCAGGGGGCGCTGGAGGGTGAGCGCGCAGTTGACCGCGGCCTGGAGGCTCTCGTGGGTCAGGTAGGTGTCGGTGCCTTTGAAGCGGACGGGAGTGGGCGCCTGGCTCATGCCCCATCCCTTTAACACCCGCCGCGGTGTCTGGGGGGCTCACGTACCCGGGGCTCCGGAAACGTCAGACCCGAACGGCAAGCTCGTTCGTATGTCTTGGGCGGAGGCAGCCAGGCGGACTCGCGGAGAGGAGACCCTCGGGGTTGGCCGGCATTCACGTCCGTCACTTGCTTCGAGGATGCATCATGGGTCACCTGTTTGTTCCAGCACTGTTGCTCGTGGGAGCCGTCTCCCTGACGGCGCGCACCTGCGGGACGGCCGCCGTCAGCAGGCCGCCCGAGCACCAGCGGGAGGCCCCGGAGCGCGCCCTCCCTCGGGCCGCGCCGCCAGCCACCGTCAGCGTCCGGGGGTAGGCGCTGCTCTGGCGGGAGGGGCCGACCTCACGGGATGTATGGCTTCGCTCGCCGGTCAACGATTGGTGCGAGCCAAGCACAGGTTTTCACACCGGTTTCCCGGGGCCCGGTGTATTCTCCCGAGCAATGTCCATTGCGAATGCTCTTGGCGAAGTCTTCCGGCGCGAACTCGATGCGCAGTTGGTCCCGTTGCAGCAGGCGGTCCGACGCATGGAGGACGGCCTGGAGGCCCTGGAGTTGCTGCGTGAGGTGACGCACCGGTTGGCGCCGTTGACCAGCCGTCTCGGCGCCATGGCGGGAGTGCGGACGCCCACGGCGCTGCCCGCGTCCACGCGCGGAGGCCGCAAGCAGGTGGTTGCGGCGCCAAGGGGGCGCGCAGCCGTGGGCCGGTCCGTGGCCGCGAAGCCGTCCGTCCATCAGGCGCGCGCGGAGGAGGGCACCCGGGCGTGCGCCGTCATCGGTTGCGAGCGCCCCAGCCGTTCCAAGGGGTACTGCTCGGCGCACTACCAGAAGCTGCGGTTGCTGATGCGGACCAACCGCCGGCCGTCGGCGTGGAAGGACGACGCGCTTCCGCAATCGGTGGGGGACGTGACGTTGCCGCGTGGCCGCGCCGCCAGCAAGGCGCTGCGTGAGGGTGGCGCCAGGAAGAAGGCCCCGGCCCCCGTGGTGGCGGCGCCGCAGCCCGCCGAGCGGAAGGCGCCGGCCGCCGAGAAGAAGTCGGCGGGTCGGAAGGCCGCGGGCGCGAAGAAGGCCGCACGGGCGAAGAAGGCGCCGGCCGCCGCGAAGAAGTCGGTGGCCAAGAAGGCGCCGGCCGCGAAGAGGGCCGCGGCCAAGGGCGGGCGCCAGGCGAAGACCACCAAGGCGAAGGCTGGAGCCGACAAGCGCAAGAAGGGCCGCTCTTCCTCCCAGGGCTCGCTGTTCTGATTCGAGCGCCGCGCTCCGCGGATTCCCTCGGGCCTTCGGGCCCGAGCGGCTCAAGTGGAATCCAGGAAGCGCGGTGAGCAGGCCGGACGAGCGACCGGTTCCCGGACATCCCCTTCGAGTCTCCGTTGACAGTAGCGGGGCGGGGATGGGATTCGGCCCGGCATGAGCGAGCAAGGTTATCCGGTCACCGTGGCGGTGCGTCGTCCCGACGGGCGGGTGGAGCAGGTGCGTGTGGGCACGGCGTTCAAGAGCGGTGAGGGCTTCACGCTGACGCTGGGAGAGATGTCCATCGGTGGCACGCCGGACGCGGCGGCCCCGGCGGCGCGGCGTTCGGCGCCCGCGAGCGGTGGTGGTGGCGGTGGTGGTGATGGAATGGTCTTCCCCAACTACGGCCGCAGCAAGGGCGGACCCATTGTCGGCGCCAGCATGGGCGACCTGGAGTTCTACGCCAACGGCGCGCGCCGCACGCTGAATGACGCGAGCAAGTCGCGCTGGCACGACAAGGAGCGCCAGCTGCTCGCCGCCATCGAGGCGGAAATCGCGCGGCAGCGGGGCGGCGACGCGGGTGGTGGCGGCGACGGCGGCTATGGCAGCCAGGGTGGCTATGGCAACCAGGGCGGCTACGGTGGTGGCCGGGGCGGTGGCGGCTATGGTGGCGGAAGCTACGGCGGCGACGACATCCCGCCTCCGAACGACGACGACAACATCCCGTTCTGAGCCGCGCCACGTCGGTGAGTGGCCGCCCCCAGTAGGTGGGCGGCCTTCCCGATGTGTTGATTTCAGCACAGCCGTCTCATCTGCTCTTCAAGCCAGAGACTCCCAGTGAGAGGCTCGGCGCCCAGATTCGTCGCATGGGTCTTCAATCACTCACGCGCGCAGCGGCCCTTTTCACAGTGCAGTGAAGTCATCGGCGACACCTGGGGTGACATGCTCAGTCACTGAGAGGAAATTCTCGTGACGAAGCGCTTCATTCGCAACGGTTGCCGCTTCATTTGTGAAGCACTGAAAATCTCCAGTAATCCCGGTAGCTTCGTCGCATCATTGGTTGGAGCATGATTCACGGGTGAATCTGTCCCGTTCGCCAGCGGCAGTTGTTTCAATGACTTCGTATATGGCCTGAATCCTGCTCAACCCCCCGTTGCCAGGGAATCCCTCCCATATGGCGAGGCTGTGAAAAAACGGGGCCATTAAATGACACCCAATATCTGTGTCGTCGGAGCCGGTGCCTTCGTTCCTTCACGCGTGGTGAGCAACGAGCGGATCGCCAGGGCCATCCCAGGGTGGCCGGCGGAGCGCATCGAGGAGAAGGTCGGCATTCGCGAGCGCCGCTTCCTCTGGGACATCGACGAGGCCACGGGCCAGGCGATTCCGCCGCCCGAGAATGACGGGCACATCTACCCGGCCAACAACACGGACATGTGCGAGGTGGCGCTCCAGAAGGCGCTCGCCCAGGCGGGTGTGGATGCCAAGGAGTTGGACGCGCTCTTCGTGGTGACGTGTACGCCGGACGCGCCGCACTTCAACCACGACGCCATGGAGCTGCACCGGCGGCTGGAGCTGCGCGAGGATGCGTTCGGGCTCGTGGTGGACGACGGCTGCGGTGGCACGCCGTACGTGTTGGACATGGTGAAGAAGATGATGGACGGAGGGCGCTTCCGCACGGTGGCGGTGGTGGCCTCTGCCTTCACGTCTCCGCTGGTGAACCGTGAGGTCTACACGGACGAACTGCCGGCCGGGCCGGGCCGCTCGAAGACGCTGCAGGGCTACCTCTCCATGTATGTCTTCGGGGACGGGGCGGGCGCGGTGGTGCTCCAGTCGAAGCCAGGGGAGTCGGGGGCGGAGGGTATCCTGGCGTCCTTCTCCGGCAACGCGTACGGAGACCTGGTCATCCGCAAGGGTGGCGGCCTGTTGAAGTTGCCGTATCAGCCGGGGCGGATGCGCCCGGCGGACATGGCCTTCGTGGTGGATGGCTTCCGCGTGGCGCGCAGCTATCCGGAGTACATGCAGAAGTGCCTCGACGCCGTCCTCGGGCCGCGTCCGGAGCTCCGTTCGAAGGTGGAGCGGTACTATTTCCACCAGCCGAACAAGCGGGTGATGGACGCCTTCGTGGAGCGGGCGGGACTGCCGCGTGAGGCAGTGGCGTGCAACGTGGACCGCTACGGCAACACGTCGGCGGCGGGGATGCTCATCCTTCTGGCCGAGGACTTGGAAGCAGGACGCGTGCGTCTGGGAAGTGGTGACCTGGTGGTGGTGGCAGCGGTAGGCGCGAACGTCCATTACGGCGCGCAACTCGTGAGGTTGTAATGAACAAGATGGATCCGAATATCGCCAAGGAGTTGGACGCGCGATTGGCGCTGGCGACGAAAGACGACACGGCCCGCGGGCTCTTCTTCAACGGCGTGGTGTCCGCCGTTCGCACGATGGGAGGGGACGCGGCGGTGGAGCGCTGTCTGGCGGCCAGTGGCGAGACGCGCTTCATCGACTTCTTCAACTACCCGGTGGCCGCCTTCCTGAGGATGTCCTTCACGGCGGCGCAGGTGATGGGCCCGGAGCACGGCGGCTTCGACGGAGCGCTGCGGCGCATGGGCGTGGTGGCCACGACGGACTTCCTGTCTTCGGCGGCGGGCAAGACGTTGTTGCTGCTGGCGTCGGACAGTCCGAAGCGGCTCGTGGGCAACCTGCACTCGGGTTACCGCGCGGCGGTCAGCTACGGCGAGCGCGCGGTGAAGTGGACGGGCGACACCAGCGGCATCTTCACGATGAAGCGGGACTTCATGCCGCCCGCCTACCACGAGGGCACGCTCCAGGCCGTCATCGAGGCGGTGGGTGGCAAGCAGGTCCAGGTGCACGGCCGGCAGACGGGGCCGCTCGACACCGAATACACGCTGTCGTGGCAGTAGCCCCGGCGCGGGGCGTGTCGAAGGGGGGGGCAAGCGGTGGGCTGAAAAGCCTCTGACGGTCTGGAGGGAGATACGCCATGTCGCGAAAGCTCGGCGGTGCGGTGGGGATGTTGGGTGTCCTGTTGCTGTCGGCGCAGGCGGGGGCCAATGAGGTGGTGATGCAGTTCCGCACGCAGGAGGACCCGGCGAGCCCCGCGGACCCGGCGGTGTGCGCGGCGGCGCCCTTCGAGGTGAACGTGAAGCTGGGCGGGAGCGTGTATGTGCCAGAGCACAATCCCAAGGACGGCAAGGTTGTGGACGGGGGAGGCCGGCGCGTGGGCTCGGCGACGGCGTGCGTCCAGGTGACGGACAGCGCCTTTCCCGCCGGGCAGCAACTGAATGTCTACATGCGCTACAACCTGCCGGAGGGGCGCTTCACCGCGCGGGGCACGTGCACGCTGGTGAGCAACGACGTGCCAGCGGCGGGGCTGGTCCTGGCTGGCTGCGCGATGCGACTGGTGGACGTGCCCACGGGCTTCGTAGGTGGCTCGGTGTCGAGCACCAGCGTCTTCAATCCCCGCAAGCTGCCGGGCTACGCCACGGGTTCGTATTACACGCTCTACGCCTACCGTGATGGCCGCCAGCGTGACGCGAGCAAGGTGACGAAAGCGCAGGAGGCCGAGGCCACGGCAAGAGCGAGGGAATAGTCGCCACACGGGAACCACGGGACTGGGCACACTGGGCAAGCGCCGGACAGGGGTGTGCCCAGGCCTGATGAGCAAACGTGGCGGTCCTGCGGCAGGCTCGGCCATTCCCCGCGTCGGGCCAACGGGTGATGATGCGCCCATGGACCGCAAGCGGATGGAGTTCTACACGGCGCTCGGGTACCGCGCTCCTTCAGCCGCGGCAACGGCTCAGACGGCGTCCGGAGTCGCGAGCGCCGACGTATCGGAGTTGCCGCCGCTCGGTCCAGACGACCTGGGCGCGCTGCGCGAGCGCTTCCTGCGCGAGCCGGAAGAGGTCCTGAGCCTCATCCGTCAGGACTTGGGTGTGTCCGTTTCAGAGGGCGCCCTGGTGCACGTGCTCCAGGAACTGGAGCAGTCCTTGAGCGAGCCCGAAGCCGCGCTCCAATCCCTGCGGCAACCGGCATTCCAGGCGCGGGCCTCGGTGTCACTGCCGCCGGACTTCACCTTCCCGTTGATGACGAATGAACTCCCTATCGACTCATCGCGAACCCGCTTTGAGCCAGTGGCGGACCTGCGCGGATGGCTCCTGTTCAGTGGTCGCGCCTGGCTTCACGGCGGCTGGCAGCGGGCGGAGTTCCGTCGGCACGACGATGCGCATCACGCCACCCGTTTCCGCTACGAGCTCCGCGAGCCCGCGCCGGGACGGCCCGTGGAGGTCGCGTTGTTCGGAGGCTTCGGCACGGGCGAGTACCCCGCGCGCTATGTGGCCCGTCAGCTCATCATGCGAGGCGAGCGGCTGGAGTACGCGGTGCACCTCGGGGGCGTGTACTACGCGGGCCGTCGGGGCGAATTCGACGCGCACGTGGCCGAGCCGCTCGAACCGCTGCTGTCCGTCACAACGCTGATGACGCTGAACGCGGGTCCGGAGATGCGTTCCGGAGGCACACCCTTCTACCGCTACCTGGACGAGCGGCGAGGCGCCTCACGAGCGAAGCAAGTCCAGGAGGGAAGCTACTTCTGCCTGGCCTCGGAGCGCTTCCAGCTCATCGGTCTGGACACCGCGTACTTCGAGCCAGGGCGGCACCAGGAGCCCGCGCTCCTGGGGTGGCTGGAGTCAGTGCTGAAGGAGGGCCGCCAGCGAGGCGCAACGAACATCCTCCTGAGCCACGATGCACCCTACCGATACGGAGAAGCAAGGCACGCCGGTTTATTGGAAGACCTTCGGGAGCTGGCGGTCGAGCGCGGACAGGTCGACCTGTGGTTCTGGGGCGCCACGCCCTACGGAGCGCTGTTCGACCGGAGCGCCGCGCTCCCGTTCCTGGGAGGAAGCCTGGGGCACGCGGGGCTCCCGGTGCGAGCGGTGACGCCGGGCCTGAAGTCTCCAGCACCCGTGCGTTTCCTGGAGACACACGCACGCTTCCCGGTGTGGACGGACCTGAGACCCGAGCTGGGCAACAACGGCTATGGCTCGCTGCTGCTGCACGAGGACGGCACGTTGGGGCTCCAACTCCTGGACTGGCGGGGCAACGTTCGCTGCACGGCCCAACTGGCCCGCGAGGGAGACGGCCCGCTGACGTACCGGCACCTCGAGACGTCCGAAACGGAGCCGTGAGCGCGCGGGCGCGGTGTCACAGCCAGACGCGCGTGTACCAAGGCGGTCGGGAAGGCACGCTCCTGCTCCGAGCCGGGTCGGCAGGGCGCGGCACGGTGACGTACTGGAGCCGGTATCCGTGAGGCAGCGTCTTCCAGTACGTCACCTGCCACGGCGTCAGCACCTCGCCGTGTTTCGACTCGCCCACCGGCTGATGCACATCGCCGAGTGACTCATGGAAGTGGAACTCTGCGTCCGCGGCTTCAAGGCTCGCGGCCTCGATGACCCAGGCGTCCTGGGTCTCGTCGGCGGAGGGCTCCTGCCCCGCGTTGACGAACCGGCTCCAGTCGGGCCTGGCGTGGTGCTCCCAGAGGGCGCCGCCGGCATCCGTGAGCGAATAGCCAAAGGGAGTGCGGGACTGCCTGTCATCAATGGCGCTCGAAATCTCCTCGGGGGAGAACAGCTCCTGCAAGCCGTCCGGAAGCGCGTGGACGCGAATGAGTCCGCGCTCGGCGAGCAGCGACAGCCGTTCACACAACTCCTGCCGGGACAGCCGCGGATCGTCCGCCATGTTGAGCGCGATGTGCGGGTTCGGCTCCACGAGCATGTGCAGGGGCGTGGACAGCTCCATGGCGGCCTCCAGGAGCCAGAGGTCCAGGGGCTCCACGGGTGGGCTCTCACTAACGGGCGGTGCCATGCGTCCTCCTCACTCCTGGGGAATGCCACGCTCGCGCATGAAGATGTCCAGGGACTTCCGGGCCTTTGACTGGACCTTCTTCTTCAACAGGGGCGTCCACCCGAGCACCAGGCCGGTGGGGCCCAGCGCCTGACGGGACCAGGTCCAGAAGTCGAAGTGGTCGCGGTGCCGGAAAATCTTCCCGTCGCGGAACTCGAACTCGGCATCGATGCGGTTGAGCACCTTCCTGCCGGTGCCGCTGAACGTGTAGTTCGCATCCCAGTGGGCGCGGCCTCGGTGGTCATCGGCCTGCACGTCTCGGAAGGTGACCTCCAGGTCCTTGCCGCGCTCGCAGAGCATGAGCCACATGGCCCCGGGCTCCCGGCGACGGAGTCCGACGAAGGCGGCGTCGGAGAACTCCACCTCTGGGTGGTAGCAGGCGGACATGGCCTGGGCGTCCCGGCGTTGGAATGCTGAGTAGAAGTCGGTGATGAGTTGGGCGTGCGGGTGCATGGGACAGGTGTAGCAGACCTGTCCGTGAAGACGCGCCAACTGTCCGGATGGCATCGCTCGGAGGGTGAAACGGGGGTGGTTCCGCTCGAGCGAACACCCCGCATGGGGCCCGGCGGCAACGGGCGTCCGGCTGGTCTGGACGGATGGCGTCAATGAGGAGCGGGAGGTACTGACGCGCGCCACGGTGGGGCGGGGCGTTGCCTTGGAGCGGCGGAGAACGGGCCTGGTGGGGGAGGGCCGTCGTGTGAACCGGTGGACCGTTACCATGCGGAATCGGGCGGCGTTGAGGAGGCGTGCATGGCAGATTGCGGCCCATGGCTCGCGACATCGTCATCTGGCCCCATAAGGTCCTCACCTCGTCCACCAAGCCCGTGACTGACTTCGGCCCTCCGCTCGAGAAGCTCTTGGAGGAGATGGCCGAGTCCATGAAGGAAGCCGAAGGCATCGGCATCGCCGCCAACCAGGTCGGCGAATCCCTGCGCGTGGCGCTGGTGGGACGGGAGGACGGCACCTTCTTCGAAATCGTCAATCCGCAGATTCTGGAGAAGAAGGAGCCGGTGACGATGGAAGAGGGCTGCTTGTCCGTCCCGCGCGAGTGGGAGAAGTGCCCGCGCTTCCACAAGGTGAAGGTGCGCTACCAGGACAAGTCCGCCGAATGGCATGAACTCGAGGCGGAAGGTCGGCTCGCGCACGTGCTGCAGCATGAAATCGACCATCTCGACGGGCACGTCTTCGTGGACCACCTGTCCAGTCTCAAGCGCACGCTCATCCTGGACCGGATGAAGAAGCTCCAGAAAGTGAAGGCCCGTCAGAAGGGCTAGTCAGGATGACAGGATGGCCGAAGCCGCCAGGGCCACGCGCTCCATCCCCGAGTGCGTGGCGCGATTCCGCGAGGACTACCGGCGCAAGCACGTGAGCCCTCGCTACTCTGGGCGCGCACACTTCGTCTTCACGAGCCTGGGCTCGCTGGCGGTCATCGGCTTCGCCGTGTCCCACCTGGAGGGAAGGCGCCCCCTGGAATGGCTGACACTGCCTGCGGTCTTCCTGCTGGGCAACGTGGTGGAGTTCCTGGGGCACCGCGGGCCCATGCACCACCGCCGGCTGGGGCTGGGCCTTCTTTTTCAGCGCCACACCGAGCAGCACCACCGCTTCTTCACGCACGAAGCCCTGGCCTACGAGTCCGGTCGGGACGTGAAGATGGTGCTCTTTCCCCCGGTACTGCTGCTGTTCTTCCTGGGCGCCATCGCCGCGCCACTGGGTGCGCTGTGCTTTGTGCTCATCTCGCCGAACGTGGGGTGGCTCTTCGTCGCATCAGCGGTCGGGTACTACCTGACGTACGAGTGGCTGCACTTCTGCCACCACCTGCCGCCCGAGCACCCGGTGGCTCGGCTCACGCTGATGCGGCAGCTGCGCCGCCACCACGAAGCCCATCACGACCCTTCGAAGATGCAGCACCACAACTTCAACATCTCGTTCCCGTTCGCGGACTGGCTCTTTGGGACGTCCTGGCGGCCGGACAACGACCGTCGCTAGAAGCCATGAACGCCAGGCACGCGCGCCCTGGCTCGGATGGCCGGCTGCCCCCCGAGCGGTAAACCTTGGATTTTTCAGCTGGAATGCCCTTCCTGGGGACCTGGGTTGTCACCAATGAAGGTGCGTTGAACCCGGAAGGGCGGACGCTGGGGACGGCGCCGATCAAGATCCATTGACGCGCAGGAAGCAGCGCGTTAGTAAGTGAACCCCTGCTCGCCGCCTCGGTGCCCGTCACCCAGGAGACGATCGGGAAGAACGGGTCGGAGAAGTTTGTTGACCCACAACGCGGCGATGATAGAAGCCGCGCCCCTCGCAAAGAAGCCCGCGCACTGGCGCGGAAGGCACTTCGAGCGAGTCAGTACGACAATGCGGAATACGGCGGTCAACGCAGCGAGTTGACAGGAGACGCGGTGGTGGTAGAAGCCGCGCCCCGACGAAGAAGCCCGGAAGCAAGGGCGGACGAGTCGAGGAAGTCAACGAAGCAGCGGTTGACAGGGAGGGCGGCAAAGCGGTAGAAGCCGCGCCCCTCCGGAAGAAAACAGCGGAAGCCACTGGGCGGCGCTGAAGACTCCGGAAGCCAGCAGGGCGGCGAAACAGCAGCTTGACAGAAGACGCCGGACTGAAATAGAAGCTGACACCCCGCCGGGCAGAAAAGACGGCGAGGCAGCAACGAAGAAAACGGTAGCAGAAAGTCGCTAGCGAAACAAGCGACTCGCTCTTTGAAAACCAAATAGCAAGCCCAAGAAGAAGCTAGATTGCGGAAACCGCAGTCAATTTCTTAAGACGGTGCCAGCC
>NZ_JABFNS010000004.1 GCF_013116825.1 Myxococcus xanthus | reverse complement strand
ACACGCGAGACTGGACACCGGCAGGCCCAGTGCGCCTCAACCCCTCCCCGAACCCCACCCTGGCCGTGCAGGAGTTGAAGCGCATCGGTTGAACTCTCTCACGCGACAACTACCTTGACGCTCACCGCTTCCTTCGATTCGTGGTTCGGCCCTTCGCGCACCTTCTCGGCGCCTCAGCTAGAGGCGTGAGGCTCATTCCGGCCCCTTTCGACCTGGAGGCGAACGCTAGAGAAGTCGACGTGGTCGGGGGCGGACGCGCGGGATTCCGGCCAAGCATCCTCGCGCTCACCCTCGCAGGTGGAAGCGAGGACGCCCCGACCTTCACCTATGTGGACCGCCATGGCCGCTCCCAGCCCGTTGAAACACGCCTGCACTCGAGATTGCTTCAGGAGAAGCGCCGGGAGTGGGAAAAGACCGGGCGCATCACCCACTCGGACAATCACTACTTGGCATCAGCTCTCCTGCGGCACCCGGTCCATGGGAGTAACATCGCGCGCATCGTCGGCCGGCGATTCCCCGTCATTCTTGTGGATGAGTTGCAGGACACAGGATGGTTTCTCGGCCGAGCGTTGCTAGCCCAGCTTGCAAACCCGAATGTGCGCGGTCTCTTGGTCGGTGATCCCGACCAGTCCATCTACGAATTCCGGGGTGCGAGCCCAGCGCTCTTCGACGAGGCCCTGAGCCTACCGGGAGCCAAGAGGTACTCGCTGTCGCGTACCCACCGATGTGCAGAGCGCATCGCGACTGTCGCGTCAGCGCTCTCCGCGTCGGGGCGGGCTATTGCGGCACGCGGCGAGACGAACGGCCGAGCCATCATCCTGGTTCACGAGCACGCGCAAGCCAGTGCTGTATCCACCGAGCTGCTCCTCGCGCAGGTCCAGGCGATGGCCCCGGAGGCGTCGTCCCACGCACTACTCGGTCGCGCGACCACTACGGTTCAGCAGCTCACGTCCAGCTTGCGCAGAGAGGACTACCGCGGCCGCTTGAACACGGTACGCCGGCTGAACCTTGCAGCCCGGCTCCTTGCTGGCGGGGCGACTGCTGACGCAGCTCGGCTTATCGAGCTAGTCCTTGGTGACCTTATCTTGGACGGGAAACCGCTGCCCTCGGCAGCAGAACTCCAAGAAGCAGGCATTAGCAGGAGGTTCTGGAGCCTTGCCATCGGGCAGGTCGCCTGGGCCGCCCACCGCGTGGAGAGCCCCAATGAAACCTGGGGGGCTTGGAAGCGGCGGATGCGGGAGATGCTATCCTGCACGGCCTCAAGACTCGGAGTGGCCCCAAACGCGAGGGCGCTGAGCGCCAGGTTCCAGCGGGAAGAGCTCGACATGGACCCGAGACCCCCACTAGACGGACCAGGAGCGAGGGCACATTCGATGCTGACCACGAGCACTGTGCACCAAGTCAAAGGTGCAGAATTCGATTGCGTCACATTGTACGTGCCCAAGCCCGGGAGAGGTGGTCGCGGCTGCCCGTCGACGGAGTGGTGGTCTCAAGGGGCTTCAGCCGAGGAGCAGCGTATCGCCTACGTGGCCGCATCCCGCGCGCGCAACACGTTCGTGCTTTGCCTTCATCGGCAGAGTTACAACGCACTACGGGAGCGGCAGCCGAACTTTCTCTCACTCTTTGAGGTTCACGGCGCGGCAGCAGAACCCGGTGAAAGCGGCCGGAATCCCGTGTAATGGCACGCCTCACACTGGAGTGACCAAGGCGAAGGGCGTCGTGCAATTGACTATCGCCCTCCACCGTCGGATGGCAAATCATGAAAGAGCTGCACGGCTATACTCGGGTTCGAATGGACTGTAGGCTCTGGTAGCAGATGGCATTTCCGAGAGAGCCTTCTCGCGATACCCGTCACCCCCCTCGCAGAACCTTCGCTATCCTCGCAGCGGTGCCGACAACCCATAGACGGTTCCGAGCGCGTGTAAATGCCACGTACAGCAGTTCTCTCTCAATGGTGGCGTCCACCTCCTCGGCGCACCATAGGATCACCGCAGTAGCCTCTAAGCCCTTAAAGCGGCGCGCCGTGTCCACCAGCACGCATCCAGGCCGCCAGAGGACTTCGAAGCTCCAGCATGCCCCACCAGGATCACCGCAATCATGCAGCGCGCGGAAGTGACCATCTTTGCGCTCACCGGCCACCAATACGACGATTTCGTCAGGCTTCAGCCCCCCCTGTTGAAGCAGATTGCTCACGATAGTCTGGATGCACTTCGCTTGGGCCTTCAGCCCGTCGGCGGAGAGTTGGGTAATGGGCTCCCCCTCCACCTCGGGTGGCGCCACGTCGTCGCCTTGGTAATAGCGATAGGCCGCTTCATGAACGGGGCGGGTATTACGGCAGTTCTCCGTGAGAAGCAGTGGCGGACCAAGACCAAGATTGGATAGATCCTTCGCAAGCTTGTAGATGGCTTGATTAGGGTCGTAAAAGACGTAGAGCTGAGTGTCCTCTTGGCTTGCAAGCAGCAGTTCCACGGGGAGCCAGTACTCGTCGCCGAAGTCCTGACCTTCGTCTACCAGAATCGCTTGATACCTTTGCGGATCATGCTCCGTAGAAAGAGCAAGCGCATAGGGCAGTTGAACGTTGTATTCATCACCCATCGGGAGTTTTTCCTTGGCCATCGCCAACAGGTCGATCCCTTTGGTCCGCTTCACGTGCTTCACACGCCTATCGCAGAGCTGGTGGAAATCCATGACCTCCAGATTGGCGACGCCGCCCGCCTCGCGACCCAAGAAGTCCGCCAATGCGCGGGAGTAGCAGACAAGCAACGTCCTCCGCCCCTGAGCAGCAATCGCCCGGGCGTGCTGAAGCGCAATGAGCGTCTTACCCGTACCCGCGGCCCCGGCGATAGCTGCGCGTCTGCGGTAGCGCAGATTCTGGAGCGTTAGCGCCTGACGTTGCGTTAATTCGACTTGGCGCCGCTGCTCCCGCTCGATGGCCAACGATAGCGACGCCTGGACAGTCACCTGGGAACAAAAGACCGCTCGGACCACGCCCATTCCGAGCTGCCCAAGTGGCTTCCAGGATGCGTTGTTCGTCGCCCAGTAGCGGAAGACGCCGTCTACCCATGCTTGAAGGCGCTTCACGTCCGAACCAGCACCAAGGATCTCCTGGGGCCGATCCGGTGCAACGAAGGAACTCGTGGTGAACGTATCGGGGAAGAGCGCCGCGTGCCCCATCAGCAGCATTGGGGCGCCTGAGGGCCCCCATGTCTTTGCACTCTTGAGGCTATCCAGAACTTGGTGCTTATTGGCTTTCGCCTGCTGGACGGGGTCCTTGATTTTGTAAGTCCCATTCCTGCCTGTAGATGACCATCGTCCCCGCGCATCCCTGGACACACCGCCACCCTTGACCTCGACTACCACGAAGCCCCGTTTAGGCTCGAAGACGACGAAGTCTGCCTCCGCGTCTCTCGGCGGAGCGCCTGGTGTACGGGAGATCAAGCTAAGTCCATGGAGCACTAACCACTCCGCTGGCGTCTGATCGCGGAAGGCTCGGTATACGTCGATCTCCGCCGACGACTTCTTCGCCAGTTCCTTGAGTTCCAAATCGGTCAACGAGGGGAACATCTGCGCCATGTCAGCCTTGCCTCCAGGCGGGATCCCAGGGACGTACCTCCTCATGCCCATCGGGAAACACGAGAGTCACTTTCCATAGCTGTCCATGAGCCTCGACCTCCAAAACCGTTGCCTCCGCCCCCCCTGATAGCACCACCTTTTCCCCATCCATCGGCCCCTCCGGCTGCGACTCGTGGGCCGCAGCGGCCATGTGCCATCCATGGTCGAAGCGGTACTCTATGGCTTTAAGGAAGGGATTAGAAAGGACATGGACCCTGGTTTGTGCCGGATCTCCAACGTGCTCCACTACGTACAACCACCAAGCTTCTCCCGCTTCAACGGCCTTCCGGAACTCCGAACGAGTCACCTCAACCCCGCGAGCGGTCCAGGGCCCATCGATCCCCTTGACCTCAATGAACCGCGAATCCCGTTCGCCGGAGGAATGGAGGTCATAGCCCTGGAGATTATCCACGACCTCGGCTGCGGTACGCCCCTGGGCCCTTTCCCATTCGATTACTCGCTGCATCGCCAAGCGTTCGATGAGCTGAACCCTCTCGGAGTCGAAAGATCGGGTATCGTAATCATTCTGCTCATCGCGATGAACGTAGCTGCGGAGGCGGTGGGATCGACCTTGCGCGGGGCGAGACGCATTGGGAGACCAGGGATGGCTGCTCCCAAACCCGGGACGAGTCGGAGCGTCTGGGACACCATCGGTCGAGAAAGTATCCGCTCTGGGAGGAGCATCCCCACCCCACGTCCCCAAGTACGATTGCGGACCTGCTCGACCGCCACCCATGCCCGAATTTGGACGGCGAGGGAGCGACCTCGCATTGTCGAACCCCTCACTCGCTGAAGCTTCGGCAACCTTCAGAACCTCATCCTCAAGATACTCTTCGCCTCGTAAAGTGTCCGTTGCCTCCTGGAAATCAATGAGAGGGTCGGGTGCAAGCCACGCCGGGATCGCCGCGCTTGGTGCTCCAACGGGAATGACGGCAATTCCATCTTCGTCGAGCATGCCAGCCATCTGCGACGGCTCCTCCTCCAAGAGTCGACTCACTCTGAGTGCTTCTAGGCCGCACTCCGTTGCAAGCGTCCGGGCCAACTCGTCGCCCATCTTCCGCTTCCCAGCCTTGCGGAGCCAGAGGAGCGCCGCGTCGTGGTCCCAGAAGCTGCTAGCCTGCTGCTCAAAGACGCTCTCGCCGGTGCCGTGAAGCCGGCACTTCACCCGCAGGTCGCGTGCAATACGGAGGGTGAGCCGTCTCGCCAACATCAGCCGCTCGTCGTTCGCCGCCGCCCTTGAATCGCCACCCCGCTCCGTTGCCTCATGCCACGCCAGCCTGCGCAGGGCAGCATGGAACTCAGAGGAACGCACCCTCTGAGTAAGCTGTGTGCCCCATACGATCAGCTCTGCATCGGTAGAGGGGATTGGCTCCTCTGCGAGTTCATCGACAAGCGCACTGCGAAGTGAGCAGGAGCCTGCTTTTTCAGCAATGTCCAGCGACACCTCGACCTCTTCCACCAATGGCAAGTGGCAAAGAGGGGTCATGCGCTTCACACGTGGATCATCCGGAAGGAGGGTTTCACGGGCCAGCATGAGTCTGCGTTCAATGGTGGGAATGCTGATCGGCTGCGACTGGAGCCACTCCCGATCCTGAACGCGCAATTGCTGCAAAGCGGCTTGAACCCGAGCAACCTCGTCGTCGGAGAGAGCACGTTCGCCGATACGCTCACGCAGCTCACCCAACATTTCCACCCAGTCCAACGACTCAGGCCGTGCACGCACTCCGAGCCGGGTGAGTCCCTTAGTAATCAGCGGCAGCCTTGCCAATTCCTGGTCTTCTAGGATTGAAACGCACCAATCCGAAGCGAACGGAAGCGACTCCAGGAACACGCGTCGGGGGCGCCACCAGCCGCCGCGCAGCCATATGCACGCGGCCGCTCGCAATGACGCCAGCACGCCAGCCCCGGCCGCGACCTCCGTGTCTGACAACTCCGCAACTCGCAGCACGAACTCGACAAAGGCTGTCCGACACGCCGTTCGAACCTTTTCCCCAGCTGCGCTCTGGTTGATGGCCTTAACCATCTCGAAGTGCCGGACCATCTCGGCGAATGGAACTTGCGTCCGCAAGCCGAGTGCCTTGGCCATCTCATATGGGAGCGCCTCACCATCGAGCACAGGAAACACGGAAGCGACCAGATGGAGGAGTTTGGGCGCCGCTAGTTCACTGGCCTTGTACAGGCGGTCCTGCCAGAGAACAGCAGCCGCAACCTCCTCCCGCGAGGGCCTCGAGGCAGGCAGCCAAGCCATGCCGGCCAGTGAGTCCACAAACCTCTGAGAGCCGCTCTTCTTGGGCTCACTAAGACTATCCCAATGACGGGCAATGTACCCTCGCAACGTGTCCAGTCGCTCACGGACGGCCTCGACACCATTAACGTCGGCTTCTTCAACACACAATTGAAGAGCATCCAGCAAATGGCTCTCTCGTGGTATCGAATGCAGCCGGAGGTCCGCGAAGAGCCCATTCCAAGACTTCGGGTCGTCACCGAGACGCTCCATGTCTGGAATCTTCGCAACATTGCCGAGCACCCTTCGGACTTCCTCAACATCTGGCCGGTACATGTAAGCTGGCGCCCCAAAGCCAGCTCCCGACAGAGGGAGGAGCTCCGCATTGATCAACTCCGCAACAAGGCTGCTCCTTTTCTCCGAAACGAGGGTCTCTCCAATCGCCCGAAGATGGTCTCGCAGCCAGCGCAGCATGTCCATCCGGGCTTGGTTAGAGGCACCACGGAAAGCAGGCAGGAGTCCCCTCACCACGAAGGAATGCCCATCTTGTTCGGGGACACGCAGCGCCTTGAACAGGGAAAGCCAGCGCCCCTGCGGACCGGGAGTTAAGAGCCTGTGGCGTACATCGAGCCCATGGGGAGGCTCGAAGCCGCCGGGCACATACAAGTCCTGTGTCTCAGCAGCGGACACGATGGCACCATCCGACGTGGGGAGGATGGGCAGCCCGCGCAGTGCATCCGCGCGCGCATCGTTCTCACGCAGCCAGCCGGGAGAGCTCAAGAAATCAAGGAGAGGATCCAATACGGCCCGATCAAAGAAGGCATCCTGATGAAGCCTTGGCGTCCTGGCGTGCTCCGCCAACTGGTCAATGATGGTTCCTGGAGTCACGGACCAGACGAAACCCTTATGCCTATCCGCGAAGCGCTGGATTGAGGCGATGAGCTCCTCCGAGCCGGACACTATGGGCACGCCAAGCTGAAAAAGTGCTTGACGCAACGAATGTGGAATTTCATCCATGAGCAGCGGCGTTTCGATGGAGCCTATTGGGTGCAGCCGCCCAGCTTGATCGGGAACCAAGGCGAGCGTCTGAAGCGCCTTCTTGTTTTCCCGTACCTCGGATAATGGCAGTTGCTCCAAGTGCTCGAACAGCCGAATCCACCACACTTCGTCACTGAAGAGGGTGGTAAGGCTCTCCCGCAGAATTTCTACCATTCCCGCGAGACCTGTCTGCCTCAGACTCAGCGCCGGGACAGGGCTAGTAAGCTCCACCCCCGCCTGAAACGTGGGGTCAAGCAGTCGATGGGTGATGCCCTTGAGTAGCGAGCGCTCCGCGTCGGTAACAAGATAGAGTGGGCCACACCGAGAAAATGTGTGCAGCATCCCATCAGCAAGCAGGGCCAGCGGAAGCTCCGTAAGCTTGTCCAAGCCGTCCTGGGCGCAAAAGCGCGCGAGCGCTGCAACCCACTCCGGTCGGCGCAAGGCCGGGTGAGGAGCTGCGCTCAGTTCGCAATGAATGTCACCAGAGGTGTTCAGGCGTTGGAGGGCATTTCGAACGTGTTCGGAAGAAAGTACCCTGGCGCGTCCTTTGAGAGCGTCCACCGCGAACGCTGGGAGCGGCGGCTCAACGAGCGTGTTCTCGTTAGCCAGCAGCGGAGCACGGAGTGCATGGTGCCAAACGTCATTCAGGGTCCAGAACCGCTCTCCCATGCCATCCAATGAGCGCCACACCACTCCGTCTGGCCCCACGCACGGGAACACCCGAAGCGCTCCAATTTCCGAATAGAAGCCCTCGACCAGCGCACTGTCGTGCTCGTCCCTGCATTCTGAGGGTCGAGGCCACAGTCTATATGGGTCGGCCATCGCGCCATCGTCGCGAGTGAGCATGGCCACTAGGGCCCCCCAGACCGGACCAACGCCGTGCCGCAGAAGCGCCTGGTTCCACTGGGTGCGAAGCCGTGAGATTTCCCCCGTTCCGGCTTGTCGGGTGATACCTCGACGCGCTGAATCCACGTCGAACCAGCCGTGCAGCATGACCGGCCAGCGTGTGGGCTCAGGAAGCGGAAGGAAGCAGGCCAGCCCGCCTGTCTTCTTCCCTGCGTCCAGGGAAGCACCTGCGCCTGCCCAGGGCAGGGCCTTCTCACCATGGGCGCAGATACCCTGGGCGCTTCTCAGAAGGTCGTTGTCAGGTCCACGGAACAGGCCGGTAACCACGCCCCAGGAGCAATCGGTTCGCTTTCCATCGTCGAATACGTGGAACGCATGAATGAAGGAGGCAACGGGAAGTGATTTCGCGGAAGCCAGCCACTGCTCTAATAGTTCCTTAGGGTCGCCACGCACGGCCTCTCGGAGCGGTCTCCGCGCGGCATCCACGTCAGTGGCATTGGCAGTCAGGAGTTCGTAGCGGATCCGACGAGTTCCATCCGGTGCGATCTCGTCAACCCGTAGCGACTGGACCGAGCGAAGGAATATCAGCAGCGTCGGCCCCGCCTTCTGCACTTCCTCCAAGATATCCTCGAAGTCACCTTCCGTGAACGCCTCCGGCATGATCTCGCTATGGCCAGCGTCCTCTTTACGTCGAAGAGGAAGGCGAAAGACCGTGCCGTTGAATCGCATGGCGCCAGGGAGCACTCCGGCGGGCCTGAAGGTCTCGACCCAATCAGGCCATGCCTCCGTGGCCTCCGTGAGGGACCAAGCCCATGCGTTGCGATCACGCCCGTGAGCACGCCCGTGCGGGTCAAACCACACCACCCAGTCGTCAGTGAGCAGCGTCGGATGATCAGAAACGCTATAGCTGGAATTGAATCCCTGACCGAAGCGCCCGGTGCTCCGCGCCTCGTGCAGCTTGCCGCCATCATCGATGTGCTGGATGTTCTCCAGATCACGCGGGGTGAAGACGCTGTCATTGGTGAACAACAACGCTGGGCCAAGCACAACCTCCTGCTCAGGCTTATCCAAATGGCCTGGGTGCTGCCTGCGGTCATAGGTCACGTGCAGATAGGAAGCACTGGCGTCGTCGGCGTTTTGGAGAAACTCCTTCACGAGCCCGAGTCCTTTCGGATAGCTGCGCACCAAGTCACGCAGGCGCGCCGTGATACGACTGGTCTGGTTGAATCTGCGCGGTTCGGGAGTCTTGGCCATGGGGTTTCGTTAGGATTCTAAGTGGACGTGCCGCCTTCAGGTGCTTCATCCTGCTGATGGAAGAACTGCAAAGGAATCAGAACGAAACAGCCTCAATAGCAAGGATCCCCCTGGCTACCAGGGTCTTCGGTGACCCTGACTCCCGGGGGGCAATCGGTCGCAGAGCGCCAGCTTGAGCTTCTGGATCTGTCCCCTTGAAATGGCTGGCTGGAAGCCGGGAGCGCCGCATGCGTCCTGACACCTTCAACATCCCCGGGCAAGGTGGCATAGCTAAAAAAGGCTACGCCGGCAAAATGCTCCTGAGCTGCTCTTCGAGTGCGCGGAGGTAGGCGGCGGGGTCCTGGCGAAAGTGTCGGCCCATGAGGCGGGGCGTCTGCGCTCGCGGAGGGTAGTGCGCAGCTTGATCCAGTAGGCCGTATCCGTCGGTGCGAGTTCGTGGCCCTGCACAGGGGCCAGTCGGGTGGCGGCTGCGGCAACGATGCGTACCTGCCCGCGCACCACCAGACTCTCGCTGCCACGCCGCCGTCCTGAAGACCGGCGCTCGTGGCAGCGAGCACTGCCGAAGAGCTGCTCCAGGGCGTTGTTGGTTCGAGGCAGCCCGTCGACGTCGTAGCAGTGGAAGAGCCCGGCCCAGTAACGGCGAGTTTCCAATAGGAAGTGCGCGAGGGCCGCACGGTGCGGCGAGGGTCAAGTCCCGAATCCTGTGTAGTTGGTTCGGAGGGGGCTCGGGGGAGGAAGGCTCCTTGGCGGCATCATGCAGCGGCGGTGTCAGGGATTGATTTCATCAGGGACATGTCGAGGTAGCGGCGGTCATCCCAAACGCCGGTGACTACAAGTGCGACGGCGATGATGAGGAGCAGGGCGCTGGCGCGGTCCGGGAAGGCGTCGACGCCGCGGATGCGGCGCGTCACCTCGCCGTGGAGGCGCTCCAATCCACCGCGACGTCGCCCCCCGGAACATCCGCGTGGCCCGGAGCGGCGAGGTGAAGGTGACGGACTTCGGCGCCGCCTACTCGCTCATGGTGGGCCGGGAGGAGACCCCGTGCCTCCTGCTCAAGGGCGACGTGGCGTACGCCTCGCCCGAGTACCTGCACCGCAAGCCCATGGATCGCCGGTCCGATATCTTCTCCCTGGGCCTGGTCCTCATGGAGATGCTGACGTGCAAGCACCTCTTCGACCTGGAGGACGCGCAGGCCCCCATCGCCGCCCTGGACGTGAAGACGGAGGAGGCGCCCTCCGTGCCCCTCACGCAGATGATCGCGCTCGTCAGCCGCTACCGCCCCGAGGACGTGGAGGACGCGATGGCGGGCCTGCCGGACACGCTCAAGGCCATCATCCACAAGGCCCTCCAGCGCAAGCCCTCCGAGCGCTACACCTCGGCCGCCGAGCTGCGCGATGCCCTGCGGGCGGCGCTCGCGGCACAGTCCCAGCCCTTCGGACGGAAGGAGGCGGCTGAGGAGCTGGCGCGGATGCTGTCGGACGCGTCCGTCCTGCGCGACCGGGTGGAGCTCGACGAAGCGGGCATCTTCCCCGAGGGACTGGACGCCGACGAAGCGACGCTCACGCCGAACGCGAAGTGAGCGCGGGCGGCCGGGCGCAGCGTCAACGCAGCAGCACCTGGGCCACCTTCACGAGGGCGTCGAGTTGCTCCTCGTCCATCTTTCGTGCGAGGCCGGTGAGCTGCCGCAGCCTGGGCGCTCCGCCCGGGCCTCGCGCCCCCTTCCCCTCCTCCGCGTCCGCGAGCCCCAGCAGCTCGTCCGAGCCGATGCGCAGCACCGCGCACATCCGCAGCAGCGTCTGCACGCTGGGCAGCATCTTCCCGCGCTCCAGGCGGCTGTAGACCATGTGCGCCAGGCCCAGCTTCTCGGCCACTTCCGCCTGCGTGAGCCCGAGCTGCGTCCGGGCCTCTCGGGCGGCACTTCCAATGCGGGTCGCCAGTTCTTCGTTCATGCGTCGAGGTACCAGGAACACCGAGGACCCCGTCTGCCGCGGGCAGGAGGCCCGCGACTCGGGAACGCCCTTCCTGCCGCATCTTGGCGGCCGTGTCGATGCGCGACGAGCCCCCTGTCACACGGCGCCGCCCCACCTACTGGCCGGCCCCCTCGGGCGCGGGAAACGCCAGACCCTCGCCGCTCAGGAGGAGGTCCACGGAGACACGAAGGACGCCGCACAGGTCCACCAACGTGGGGAGGCTGGGCAACAACCTGCCGCGCTCCAGGCGACTGAGCACCAGCGTCGGCACGTGGATGGCCTCGGCCACCTGGGCCTGCGACAGGCCCGCTCGATGCCGGGCAGCGCGGACCTGGGTTCCAATCCGCTGGGAGAGCTTCGCGTACATGAAGAGACCTGGGAAAAGAGGAGAATGCCGCGGGGACGGCACTCCGAGCATATACCTCAACAGGTTCAACCATGGTATCCGTCCAAGGTCTATGCCCCTCCCACGTTGCTTCGCGGGGGGAGCCCTCACGAGTTCCATTGCCCGTTGAGCGCATGTCCAGGAACGCCGAGCCCGTACGCCCCGCCGAAGGAGAGGACTCGTGAGCCCGCGTCTGCATCCCGTCGTGCCCCCGGGCACGGACATTGGCGGATACCTGGTGGAGGAGCGGCTGGGGGCCGGGGGCTTCGGCGCCGTGTACCGCGCCCGGCGTGGAGAGCGGAGCTCCGCGCTCAAGCTCATCCCGCTCTGGGGGCTGGCCGAGTGGGCGGAGCGCGAGGTGGCCATCCTCCTGCGGCTCAAGCACGCCAACCTGGTGCGCATCCGTGGACACGGCCAGTGGCCGGACGAGGCGCCCCAGTCCTTCTTCATCGTCATGGACTACGTGGAGGGGCGCCGCCTGGACGTGTGGGCCACGGAGGAGAACCCCTCGGCCCGTGAGGTGGTGCACAAGGTGCTCGGTGTGGCGCGCGGGCTGGGCGCCGCGCACCGGGCGAAGGTGGTGCACCGGGACTTGAAGGAGAGCAACGTCGTCGTGCGCGACTCGGACGGCGAGGCGGTGGTGGTGGACTTCGGCGCGGGCGGGTACGAGAGCGCCCCCAGCATCACCGGCGGCGTGCTCCCGCCGGGCACCCTGGAGTACCGCGCGCCCGAGGCCTGGCGCTTCCAGCAGGAGCACGGCGACGAGCGTGGCCGCTCCTACCAGCCCCGCCCCTCGGATGACATGTACGCGCTGGGCGTCGTGCTCTATTGGCTCCTGACGGGCAGGCAGCCCTTCCTGCCGGACGAGGCCGAAGGCGTGGAGGCCGTGCTCAACCGCGCCCCCAGACCGCCCCAGGCGCTCAACCCGCGCGTCCCCGGGGCCCTCGGCGACGTGTGCATGCGCCTGCTGGCCAAGACGCCCGAGGAGCGGCACCCCGACGCCGACGCGCTGTGCGCGGAGCTGGAGTCCCTGCTGGCCCAGGCGGACGAAGCCTGGGACGTGAAGCTCTGTGACGCCCATGGCGCGGACACCGCCACCACGCTCGCGGAGGCGCCGCAAGCGGTCGAAGACGAGCTGGCGCAGTGGCTGAAGCGGCGCAAGGCCCGGCCTCGTCGAGGGCCTCGTCCGCCACAAGCTGGGGACGCGTACGAACCCGATGCAAACGCGGTGGCCATCCCGTTCGAGCCGCCGCCCGCGGCACATGCCAGCCATTCCAATGCCCTGCGCGTAGCGGCCTGGATGGCGCTCCTGGTGGTCTTGATTGTGGGCGGGATGGTGCTCGCGCGCGGACTGATGCCCTCCTCCCCTCCTGCCGCACGTCACGGGATGGCGCCCCATGCCCATGTCACCGTGGGCTCGCTCCCCGGCGGTTCCGCGTTCGTTCCCACGTCCTGGAGTCCCGGTCAGGAAGTGGCGGCACCCTGGAGGCCACTGGAAGCTGACGAGGCCGCAGGCTCGCTCGATGGAGCATCCACCCTTGCGGCCGTCGCCGTTCCCGCGACGTATTCCAAGGAGAAGGCCTCCGTGAAGATGAAGAAGGACACCGGCATGCTCCCCCAGCCCGAGCCGCAGCGCCTCCGGGGCACAGCCGTTGGCAAGGCGATTGGCCTGGGTGTCGCGGCCTGCCTTTCGATGGCGTGCCCTGGTTCCCAGGTGCGCCCGACGCCGCCTCCCGAGGACTGTCCTCCCGGGGCCGTTGAGGCCATGGAACAGCTCGGCCTTTTCGCCCCCGGCCTCGCGCGGCCTTCAACCACGTTCGACCTGAGCCCTGGCAAAGGTGGCAGAAACATCAAGGTCCGTGAGGGCACGACCACGGTCCGCATGGGAGTCGCTTGGGGACGCATGCCGCCGGGAACCCTGTTCTCCGGGCAGCTCCTCGTCGGTCCAGAGCGGGTCTACGGACGACTCACCGAGGCGCGTACTCCCAAGAATGAGCGCATCCCCGTCTGCGTGCAGTTCGTTGAACCGGAGGACGGCCGCATCGGACTCCTGAAGATGGAGCCCACCCGAGCCCCCGGCACGGCCACCGTCTACTCCAGCCTGGATTTGAAGGCCGTGCGCAGCTTCGAGTGAGGACCGACCGTGCCCGCGTCGCCCATCGCCTTTTTCGTGGTGCTCGTGCTCGCATCTGGAGCCGCGCCCGCCCAACCGTCTCCCACGGTCTCGGGCCTTGGGGTGCGCCGCGTCGAAATCTCGGCGGAGCCATCCTCGGCGGTGCCGCCCCCCGAGGTTCAGATAAGCCCACGCATGTCCACGTCCTTCGAGTTCGACTCCGCCCTGGATCCGGCGAAGGTCGTGCTCGAAGGCGAAGAGCGCTTTTCGCTCGTGGACCTCGGGCGAAGCACGCTCCGGCTGGTGCCCTCGGAGCAGCTCCTACCCGGCGAACGCCTACTGCTGACGGTGCGCTTCCAGGATGGCTCGGTCCCCCTCGGTGCGGCCTTCGTCCTCGTCGCCCACCCCGCGCGCGGAGAGCGCATCGTCGAGGTGTGGCGACAGGCGCGCACGGCGGAGTCCTACCAGCAGGAGGCGAAGGAGGCCCGAGCGGAGACCCAGCAGTGCCACGAGGAGAACGCGCGGATGAGGGCGGAACAGCGGGAACCGAGCGGCATCGCGGGCCTCCTGGCCAACGGTGTCATCCAAGACGAGGAGGGCGTCGCCGCGAAGTTCCTCCGCGTCAACGAAGAGGTTCGTCAGCATCCAGGCAACGCACTCTGGGCACACCGGGCTTGGAGTTATCGCGCCCCTGTTCGCGTGGCCGTAGCGGTGGAGTTCGAGAACCCGGACGCCGCGAACCCCTGGACCGCGGAAGGTGCATCGCTGGTGAGCAAGCCGGGCACGTCCCTGAAGATCCTGACCGTCTGGCAAAAGGCTCCCATCTCGCGCTATCCGTTCGGGCGCGTCGTGGTGGAAGCGGAAGCGACGCCGGATGCTGCGCAGGGGCCGTTCACCCTGAAGCTGTGGGGCTCGGGCGGGCTGCGTGCCATCACGCTCTCCGGCGTGACGTTCCCGTAGGTCTGGTGATGAAGTTGGAAGAACTGGTCGAGCAGTTCGCTCGGAATGTCGCGGCCCAGACTGATGCCATTCATCGAGGAGATTCCAGGACGGGGAACAAGCACGCCAAGCAGTACACCGCCGCGCTTCAGGCGCTACGCGCGCAGGGGGATACTGGGCGAGAGGCCCTCGCCGTGCTGCTGAAGCATCCTCGTACGGATGTTCGAGCCATGGCGGCTGGGTTCTTGCTCCGCTACCGGACGGCGGAAGCCAAGGCCGTGTTGGAGGCTGCGGCGATGGAAGGAGGCATCGGCGCCCTCGACGCAATCATGCCCCTGAGGCACTGGGAAAACGGAACCTGGGCGCTTGATCCGGAGTAGCCCGCATCGGAGGACCACCTCGGCGCTGTCCAGGCGAGCCAAGTATACGTAGTCGCGATTGAGGTCACCGGCGTCTGGGATGACCGCCGCTACCTCGACATGTTCCTGCTGAAATCCCCTGCCCCCGCCGCTGCTTGATGCCTCCGAGTCCTCCCCCGCCCCCCTCCTACTCACGATTCGGGACTTGACCCTTTGCAGCCGTAGAAGTCGATAGGGGCTTTCGATGTCGGAACACCGCACTTGGCACGAAATCAGGGAGTTGAACCGCCGCGTTACCGACCTTGGAGAACCGCTCGTTCTCACGGATGAAAACCGCGCGCTCCTGACCAATACCGCTTCCGAAGTAGCCATAGCGCCACAGGAAGTCACCCAGGCACTCCAGGACGATGTGAGCGCCGCCGCGCTGCTCAAAGAGATTGCGAAGCGTATCCGGGTGGGCTCGCGGCGCCTGTCGCGTGCCATCACCGAAGCAATCAAGCACCAGGAGGCAGGCGACCTTGACGCCGCACGCGCGCCCTTCCTGGAACTGCTCAATGTTGAAGTCGTCCCGTTCTACCGCGAGCTTGCCCAGGTTCAGCTAGACGCGCTCGACGAGCCGTAACGACAACGGGGGCGTGTGCCTCAATGCGCGTCCACGCCGCCGGCTCGGCCTTCCTGAGACATGCTCCAAACCGCGTCTGCTTGAACACGTCCCACCCGCGCCTTAGCTTGCTCCGGCTGCGTCAATTCCAAACCTCCCAGGTCGGATTGGGATTCGCGCCGGCGAAATCTCCGGCCCCGCCGGGCTCTCACAGTCGGCTTCAGTTCACCACAGTGCCGCCCATTGACACTGACAGTGAACACGTGAACTCCTCCGGTATGAATCATCAGGGGGCGCGCATCCGTGAGCCGAGCGACGTCAAAGTCGGTACGCCGGAGTGAGTCGACCCGGCCTTCGGATTCATCCAGACGTCCTGAGAGCGCGCCGTCGGAGCGGTCCGCCCCCGGTGTTCCCGCCTTCCTGCGCGGGCGGTCCGGCGAGAGCGGCCCTGGCGCACGCGCCCGCCCCAACTCGGCATCGAGCGTCCCGCGTTACATGCAAGGTGGATTGGGGTCCCCCCTCGGGCCTCCGGTCCAGGCGAAGTGCGGGGCATGTGAATCCGGAGGTGGCCCGTGCGCGGCGTGCGGGGAGAAGGACGCGGTGCAGCCACAGGCAGCCGGAGGCACCGTGGAGTCACGGCCCGCGACCATCCGGCGCGAGGCCCATGCAGGTGTGAAGGATGCCAGCGCTCCCCTTCCCCACTTCGCACAACTTCAGCAGGCGTTCGGCCGCCATGACCTGTCGAACGTCACAGCCCGTGTGGGCGGTGAGGCCGCGCTCGCGAGCGACCGGATGGGGGCCCATGCGTTTACGATGGGCAATCGCATCGCCTTTCGTGGCCCACCTGACCTGAGACTGGCAGCACACGAAGCGGCGCATGCTGTTCAGCAGCGCTCCGGCGTACAACTCCATGACGGCGTCGGCCACCCAGGAGACCCCTACGAGCGCCAGGCCGATGAGGCCGCTGACGCCGTGGTCCGAGGCGAAACCGCCGAGCCCATCCTCGACCGCGCGGTGGGCCCCTCCGGTCCTCCGGTGACGGTAACGTCTCCGGGCGCAGCGCCCGTCCAGCCCTTCCTCGCAGCCAACGTCCACCGCCTCTTCGAACCGCCTGCGGCACCCTCCCGAATGCCCAGGCCGCGAGGTGGCGGTGGCACCTCCACCGGCGGTTCGCGCGAATCGACCGAAGGCCGCTCGGCCCAGGATGGACAGTCCACTGACAGCGGCTCGGGGGCCGCTGGCAGCGCGCTTGGCGCCGCGGCGGGCCCCGCGACGGATGCACTGACTTCCGGTCCAACTGAGCCCACGAGCGACACGGCCGCCCCTCCCGGCGGCGCCGAGGGCGCACAGACCTGCGCGGGCGGCGGCCCCCAGAACGCAACCTGCTACACGGAGGCCATTGAAGAGCCGGCGGTGAGGCCAGAACAAGATCCTCCCGAGCCAGCGTCCACTGAGTCGCAGGAAGCCGCCTCCAGCGTCAGTCCCGATGCCGAGGAGCAGGACAACTGCCCCATCGAGGAAGCCATCTCCGAGCAGGCGCCCTCCTCCACGGAAGCCGCCGCGCCCGCGCAGTCCACGCTGGACAGCAACGCTTCTGCCCCCGAAGCCTCGGGCGCTTCCGCGGAAGGAGCCCCCACGGGCGACGCCGCGGCCGCACAGTCCTCGGAGGCAGTTGGGGGCAACGGAGAAGCCCCAGCGGAAGACGCCGCGAATGAGGCCGCTGGTGCGCCACTGGACGAAGCCATCGCCACGACCGAAGTCCAGCGGTGGGATGCCGTAGCGGCGCATGGCAGTGCGTCCGCCTCGCTCGCCAACGCCGGGGCCGGGGCCATTTCGCTCCGAGGCGGCGTGCAGTTCGTCCCGGCGCCAGCTGCGACGTCGGCGGACGACGCGCGACGTGTTGACGCGAACTCACGCGCGGACGCGTTCTTCCTTCAGGCGGCCAATCGAATCGAGGACGCGGTTCTCCTGACGCTGGATGACGTTCCAGCCCGCATCGGCGCGCTCGCCGAGACGTACAAGAGCGCGATCTCCGCCTCCATGGAGGAACAGAAGGCGGCCATCAGCGCCAGCGTGGAGCAGGCGCGCGTCGCCGCCACCGTCCAGGCCGAGGGAGCCCGCCAGCAAGTCCTGTCCGAGCATTCCACCACCGTCTCCACCATCCACTCGGAGACCGACAGTGCGATCGAGTCGCTCCGGGCCGTCTACGACTCCAGCCTGATGCTCGTTGACGAGCAGGAGTCCACCACGCTGGACAGCGTCAACTCCCTCTACGCCCAAGCCCGCATTGCCCACGAAGCACTCGGCCCGACAGTGGGCGATGAGTGCGTCCAACTCGGCGAGGAGTACGCGGAGAAATATAAAGGCTGCAAGATCAACAAGAAGGACAGCTTCTTCGCGGGCTACCTGACCGACCGCCGCGCCGAGGCCCAGATGAAGGCCGCGCGCGAGACGGCCAAGGGCTATCGCAAGAGCCTGGTGGACACGGCCACGAAGCAGGCCGGCGAGGCGATGAAGGGGCGCCAGTTGGACCGCTGCGGCGTCATCGCCGCGGCCCGCCGTGCCCGCGAGACGCTCGACACGCAGTACGAGCAACTCGTCGCCGCGCTCGAAAGCAGCCGGACACAAGCCCTGACGCAGGCGGAGACCACGCGCGACTCGCTGATGGCCTCCGTCGACTCGGCATTCATCGCCGAGTTGGCCCGGCTGGACCGCCACGAGCACGACCAGCGCCAGTCCGTGAATGACACGGGCTACCTGCAACAGGTCCTCATCGAGTTGGCGGCCTTCGCCTCGGCGACGTCCATCCAGAACGCCGTGACGGGCGCCATCGACACCCTGGTGCAGGCGCTCACGGGCGTGCGCGACCTGTTCGCCACGCAGTCCGCTCCGGAGGGCGAACACCTGGAGCGCATCCTCGGGCAAGCCATGGGCGGGCTCGAAGGCGGGCTGGATGGCCTCGTCTCCCAGGTGGAGCAGGGAGCCGCCGGCGCCCTGGAGCGCGTGGACGGCGTGGGGAACCAAGGGCTAGAGGCCATGCTGCGGCTGGGCCAGTCCTCCGAGGAAGCGACAGCGGGCCTGGTTGATTCCTTCACGGCATCCATGGGCGCATTGGCCGCAGGAGCGACCACGAGCTTCGGCCAGCAGCGCGACGCGTTCACCACACAAGCACAACAGGTGGCTTCAGACGGAGCCACCGGCCTGGAGACCGTGGCCACCGGCTTCCAGACGACCTGCACGACGATTCTCACCCATGTCGAGAGCGCACTGGTGGACTCCGCGGACGCGCTGGAACAGAGCCTCCGCGACTCCAAGGCGCAGCTCAACTGCGACATTCCCATCCAGGCCCAAGAGGCGGCGTCGAAGGAACAGCCCGCCTGGAAGGGCGTGCTGGCGGTGGTGCTCATCATCGCCATTGTCATCGTGGTGGCACTGGTCGTGGGCCCGGCGGTCATCGGCGCGGTAGGCGCGGCGGCGAGCGCGCTGGGCGCCGGAGCGGCAGCCGCGACCATTGGCACCATCGTGGGCGGTGCCATTGTCGGCGCGGCGACGTCGGCCGCCATCCAGGTCCTCAACAACTGGGCATCGGGCGAGCGACTCATGGCGGGCGTCGGCAAGGCCGCGCTGATGGGTGCGATTGGCGGGGTGTTCGGCGCGGGCGCGGGTGCCCTCATCCAGAACGCCGTCAAGAGCGTGGCCCTTCAGTTCGTGGCCAACATCGCCGCGGATGCAGTGCTCGAAGTCGCCACCCAGCTCATCACGGGTGAGTTCTCCTGGAGTGCGCTGGGGATGTCCGTACTGATGTCCGTCGTCACCGGCGGATTCGGCGAAGTCCCTCGCATCAAGCGCGTTCAGCAACGGTGGATGGCTCGCGGCGCAGGTGTCGTGCCCGGCTCACGGGCCCGCGCTTTCCGCGAGTCCATCGCTCCTCGGCCTCCAGCGGAGAGCGAGGCCGTGACGACCGTAAGTCCCCGCCCCGAAGCCGAGGCCGACGTCACGACGGCACGTCCCACTGCGGAAACAGACGTCGCCACGCCCCCACGCCCCGAGGTGGAGACCGACGTCGCATCACCCCCACGGCCCGAGGCAGACGTTGCGAGCACCGCGACTCCTCCGCGCCCTGAAGCCCAGTCGGACCCCAGCACAACGCTTCACTCGAAGTCCGAGACAGAGCCCGCCCTAAGTCCCGAATCCCTTGTTGGTAAGAATCCGCGCGCCAACGCAGAAGCGGAGTTGGACGGCCAGGCAGCCGCGTCCAGCACCACCGGCACGAAGCCCAAGGACAAGCCCGACACTTTTGACGACATTGAGTTCAATCCAGATGGGCGAGCACGTCAGACGGTGGGCTGGTCTGGCAACATCGACGCTCCGTCCGCGAGCGCGCCTCACCTCGAATTCATCAAGAACGGCATCGACTTCATGGAGAGCATCTCCAAGGGAATGCGGAGCCGACTGGACGAATTGGTCCATAAAGTCTATCCGGGCGACACCGCCGCGTTGGCAGAGTTCAACACTCGAATGCAGGAGATCTCCAACGATCCGATCATGCAGAAAGACCTCGGAGACCTCCGGAAGGACTACGTGGCGAACAAGGCAGAAATCGAACGTATCGAGGCCCAACAAGCAGACCTCTCTCATGAGTACAACCGGTACGAGAACGCCCGAGACTGGCTGCTGACGTCAATGGAGAGTCGCTCCTCCGCGAACAAGGCGAAGGCCGCGGAGATCATGAGCGAATTGCGCAATGCCCTCCTGGGAGAAGCGACCCCGCATGCAGCGGCGATTGCAGATGCTCCGGCCATAACACCAGAGGGCCTGAAGGCCATCCATGCCCATCGCCGAACAGAGGCGGAGGTTCGCGCAGACATTGCCGATCATTACCGAATGACGGGCAATGCGCCGCCAGAAGGATTCTTCTTGACCAAGGGGCCCAGGGCTGACGACAACCGTGCGGAGTATTTTCATGCCGCGCGATACATCAACGTCGGAGACAAACCTTCATCAACGAAGATGCACCACGAACTCTCCCACCGCATCGAGCACGTCGAACCCGAGATCTCTTCCGCATCCAAGTCCTTCGTCGAAGCCCGCGCCCGGCGGTTCGTCCAACCGGGGCAACCCATCGAGACGAAACCGTTGCGTACGCTCACCGGCATCGAATCCTACAAACCCTACGAACATGCCTACGAGGGCGGGTTCATCGACAAGTACGTTGGGAAGGTCTACGACAGCCCGGCGACCGAGGTCGTCACGATGGGCCTTGAGCGCTTCAACGATCCAATGGAAATGGCGCAACTCTATCGTCAAGACCCGGAGCATTTCTTCTACGTGCTAGGTGTTGTCCAGCGGACGAGGGCCCGAGCCGGTCTCCCGATGCCCACTACCACAAGCACGCCTGGAAATTGAGCAATGTTCCGTTACCGATTGATGACCCCGCTCTCATCGCCGTTCGCGCGCTTCAAGAAGGAAATCGCCGTCTGGCTCGAGGTCGAATATCGAGATCAGAGTGCTCGCCTGCAGTTCGAAGGCCCAACGCCACTCGTGGCAGAGGTCCGAAGGTCGCTCGGAAAGGCTCCGGGGTACCGAGGGCAAGAAGTAGACGTCGATGACACACTCACGCCGCTCGACCTGTTTGAGGCGATGAGCAGCGATGTCATGCGACCGTTCGACCCGAAGTTGGTCGCGGGTGACAACGTGCTCACGCGCCCAAGTCCTCCGACGATGACAACCGAGGAGCTCACTCGGAGTTTCGCAAGCTGGTTCGCAATCTGGCTCGTTGCGGCCCTGCCAGGGCCCGTCAAGGTCCGGAGCTACGAATGGGAGCACCTCGTCGAGGCCCTGCAAGGAATGCTCTTCGACTGGTCGTTCTGGCGCCCCAAGCACGAGTCCCGGGAGAAGGCCGCCAGCGCCTTGGCGCCCCTCCTCAGCAAGGCCCTGGCCCATGAGACGACTCGACTGAGAGACGAATATGAGAGCCGCCCCGTCGCTCAACGGCTCGTTCCCCCCTCGCTGACACCGGAGGAAGCGCACGAGGTCGCCAGTGTCTTCGTCGAAGCGTTCGACACCGCCGCCCCTGGCGATGATGGCGCCGCGGCGCTCATCGTCCGGCTCCATGAGAAGTTCCATGCGCTCGGCCTCATGGGTCGGAGGCAGGCATGACCTCCAGCGCGCGCGACACCCTGCAGGCCCTTCAGCAGCGAAAGGCACGCGCGCGTGACCTTCAGCTCCACGGTGCCGACCTCGTGGGCGCCCAGCTTGATGGCCTGCACGGAGACACTCTCGAGCTGGGCCAGGCCAGCCTGCGCGGCGCCAGCCTCCGTGGCGTGCGGCTCACCGCCTGTTCACTGGAGCGCGCGGTTCTCGAGGAAGCCGTGCTGGAAGGTGCGACGCTCCGGCTGTGCCGGCTCGACGGCGCCGACCTGCGACGGGCTCGGCTCTCCGAGACCCGCATCGAGGACAGCTCCGCGCGCGGCACGGACCTGTCCCAAGCCGACCTGCGAAAGGCTAGGCTCTCGGAGACATCGTTCTCACGCGCCATCCTCCGCGAAGCCGTGCTCGACGGCGCGGAAGGCGTCGGCGTGGAGCTACGAGGCGCGGACCTCACGGGCGCGTCACTCGTGGACGTGCGGCTGGACGAGGCGGACTTTCGCGGCGCCGACCTGACGGGTGCCAACGTGTCAGGCGGAAGCTTCCGCCACGCGGACTTCCGAGGCGCCATCGTGGACGGCGTGCAGTGGACCGGGTGCGACCGCACCGGCGCCCGCTTCGATGCGGAGGACGCCACCCCGCCGCGCTCCCAGCCCAGCGATACGGGCATCCCGCCCAGCGCTCCCGAGAACTTCGATGCCCCAGCGATGGCCACCTGGCTCGGAAACCTGATGGAGCACGCGCTGCGCTCCGTGCCAGGCAGCGTGCACGGCGCAGCCACACGAGGCCCTGAGACACCCGCCGAATTGTTACAGCTCCTCGGCTCGCTGCAGCAGGACCTCGGCGCCCGTGGCGTTGAACTCCCGGACCTGACCGCACGCGTCCAACCGCTGCTCTCCGCCCTGGAACAGCGTGGCGATGAACCGCCTGAGGAATGGAAGGCCCTGCTCGACGGGCTTGACGCGAACGCCGAAGACATCGTCCGCGCGCTGCTCGCCCGGCTTCAGGCACCTCGATAGGCATCTCCCACCGTCTCAACAGGTCCCAAGCAATTCACCCACCGCATGAGGTGACTTGACTCAAGGTGGATATCTCGACACCATATCCACACTCGAAGGCGAATCTCATTCACCTTTAGAACATACACGCGGTGCACTTGGGGGGACCAACGTGGCCGGCTTTTCCGCCATCTATTCGGTAGGCGATTCGCTGGTCTCATATCTGAGACACGCCTACGAGTTGTCTCACGAGCCCGAAGGCCTGCCCACGTGCCGTTTCGAGCTCGTCCCAAGCGGAAAGATGGCTGGAAGCGAGACAAACACCCCTCCAGTCGAAGTCCCAGGCGTCACCCTCTTTCTCTACCGCGTCGCCGTCAACGAACACCTCCGCAATGAGCCACGCGCGGAAGCGCCTCCGCCGCTCGCGCTGGACCTGCATTACCTGCTCACGGTCTGGGCTGAAAACGTCGACGACGAGCACCGCATCATGGCCTGGGTCATGTTGCAGCTTCACACGCACAACGCGTTGAGCGCCTCTGACCTGTCCCCCGTGGGCGTCTGGCGCCCGGACGAGCTGGTGCAAATCGTCCCGGCGGAAATCCCTCAAGAAGACATCTTGCGGATGTGGGACGCCTTGCGACGCCCCTATCGCCCTTCCGTCACGTACGTCGCCCGCGTCGTCTGCATCGACGTGCAGGGCAAACCCGCTGGACGGCCCGTCGTCGCGCGGCGCTTCGACTTCACGGACGAGGTGCCCAGGCGATGATTCTTGAACGCACCGAGAGCCGCGCCCTGGCCGCCATCCGCTTCCTCGACGCGGAGACACAACGCCCTCTCACGGAGCCCATCACCGTCGCGGGGCAAGGCCTCCGCTTCGCTCGCAACGTCCGCGGGCTGCACGTGGTGACGGACGCGCCGGGCTTCTCCGACTACGCGGCGAGCTTCGAGCTGCCGGACCCGCTTCCCGCCGCAGCCGCCTTCACCCTGGTGGCGAGCGACCCCACACGCCACTATCTTGCCCGGAGCTTCACGCTCGAATTGCCACGAGACGCGACGGCTCCGCCCACGGGCCAGCCGCTCCCGCCAGATTCCGTCTTCCGCCCCGTCGACGTCACGCTCTACCCGTCGCCGCTGATGCGCCCGTCCGCGCGCAGTGCCGTGGTGCGGCTCCGTGTCGTGGACGCCCACGACACGTCCCTGCCCGGCGCGCTGGTGTCGCTCGCGCTGGCCGACCCGGAAATCACGCGCTGGGGCCTGTCGAACGAGCGGGGTGACGCGCTCATCCTCGTGCCCGGCATTCCCATCGCGGACTGGGGCAATCCCGAAGCCCCCGTCCACTTCACCTTCAGCCTGGCCGCTGCCTGGTCGGCATTGCCGCAGCCTCCGGACCCCGACGCACTCTCCCAGGACTTCCACCCCTTGAGCAGCACCCTCGACGTCGCCGCCGGCGAAGAGGTCACCACCACCATCAAGCTCGATTGGGTCGAGCTCTAAACGCAGACCAATGACGGCGCGACCGCGCGCCACGTAACGAGAAAGTGGGGGCTCGCGTGCCTGAATATCTCGCACCCGGTGTCTACGTCGAAGAGACGAGTTTCCGAGCCAGGTCCATCGAGGGCGTCAGCACCAGCACCAGCGGCTTCGCGGGCCCGGCACGCAAGGGCCCTGTTTCCGGCACCCCGTCGCTGGTGACGAGCTTCCCCGAATTCGTCCGGCTCTTTGGCGGCCTCGCGGACCTGGACCTCACCGGCACCCAGGAGACGACCAACTACCTGGCGCACTCGGTCCGCGCCTACTTCAACGAGGGCGGCTCCCGCCTCTACGTGGCTCGCGCCTTCTCGGGGACGCCGGCCAATGCCACCGCTGGCGCGGACGTCATCCCCAACGCGGACGCGAACCTGCGCGCACGCTTCACCGCGAGGTTCCCCGGCCGTGCGGGCAACGGGAGCATCAGCGTCCGGGAGGTGCTCGCGCCCGCCACGGTCGGCGCCATGCGGCGCGCGCCCACGGGCAGCCTGGTCCGGCTGAATCAGACCGCCGCCTCGGCCGCACGCGTCGTGGGCACCCTGCCCCCGCCCTTCAACGTCCCCGATGGCACCACGCTCACGCTGACGTTCGACGGGAACACCGACGTCACCCTCACCTTCTCCGGGCGCAATGCCGAAGCCGCGGCGGCGGCGGAGCTCGACCCTTCGACGACGTTCCTCGAAGCCAACCAGACGCTCACCGTCACCCTCGGCGGACAGGCGCAGACCCTCACCCTGCCCACCGATACGCCGTTGACGCCCGCAGAGGTCGTGGACACGCTCAACCGGCAGCTTCGGGGGGGGTACGCCCGGCTCAGCGGCGCGGATGACGCCGCGCCCGTCGGCCGTCTCCTCCTGGGCACCGATGCCCGCGGTACCGGAGCCATCATCCAGGTCTCGGCCAACCCGCAGCTCAAGCTCGCTGCACAGACGGTCGACAACGCGGCGGACCCGCAGAGCAACGTGAGCGACCTGGGCGCGGTGTCCCTCGCGGACATCCAGGTACTCCTGGGTGCCAACGCCACGGCATCCGTCGATGACAACAAGCTCGTCATCAGCCACCCGCTCCCCGGTGCCAGCCATTCGTTGGAGGTGGCCTCGGTGAGCTCCAGCGCGCTGGGCCTGGACGCGGCCACCTCGGAGCCCGGGACGGACGGCACGGCGGGGGTGACCTGGTGGTTGAAGCAGGCGAACGGCACCTGGTCCAACGGCAGTGACACGTTGCCGCTGCCGAACGACACCGCGTCGCAGTTCCAGCAACTGCCCGGGGACAGCCAGTTCGTCACGCTCACCGTCACCACGCAGGACGGTGACGGGCAGGAGCGGTTGTATGAAGGGCTGGGCGTGGACCGCGCCCATCCCCGTTACCTGGGCCACGTGCTCACCCCTTCGCCCGCCACGCTCTCCGAGCAGATGGAGCGGATGTACGCGTTCGAGGCGGGCACCGGCGTGTCCGCGTTCGCCCTGCGCACGGCGCTGGCAGCGGGCCCCTTCACGCTCACCGGTGGTTCCGACGGGAGCGAGCCGAGCGCAGCCTCGTACGAAGACGCGTTCGAGCGGCTGGGCGGCGTGGAAGACATCTCCATCATCGCCGCGCCGGGCTCCTCGGCGTATGCGTCGGCGCAGGCCGTGAGGCTCGGGCTCATCAGCGCCGCGGAGCGACGCCGTGCCTATCGCATCGCGGTGCTGGACACGCCGCGCGGATACGGGCCGCAGGACGCGCTGGCACTTCGCGCGCAGGTGGACTCGACCAAGGCCGCGCTCTACTACCCCTGGGTCGTCGTCGCCAACCCGCTGGCCGGGTCCGAGGCTGCCGATGTCCCTCGTGAAATCGCGCTGCCGCCGTCCGCCTTCCTGTGCGGCATCTACGCCCGCAGCGACATCGAGCGCGGCGTGTTCAAGGCGCCCGCGAATGAAGTGGTCCGTGGCGCGCTGCGCTTCGAGCAGGACATCCACTTCGCGCAGCAGGAGACGCTCAACCCACAGGGCATCAATTGCCTGCGCTTCTTCCCGGGACGCGGCTACCGCGTGTGGGGCGCTCGCACCGTCAGCTCCGACCCGGAATGGAAGTACGTGAACGTGCGGCGCTACTTCAACTTCCTGGAGCGCTCCGTGGACGAAGGCACGCAGTGGGCCGTGTTCGAGCCCAATGGCGAGCGACTGTGGGCCAACATCCGCGAGACGATTGGCAGCTTCTTGGAGAACCAGTGGCGCACCGGCGCGCTGTTGGGGACGGACCCGAAGCAGGCGTTCTTCGTCCGGTGTGACCGCACCACCATGGACCAGAACGACCTCGATAACGGCCGGCTCGTCTGCCTCATCGGCGTGGCGGTGGTGAAGCCCGCTGAGTTCGTCATCTTCCGCATCGGCCAGAAGACGGCGGATGCCCGGACCTAACGCAAAGGACTCGCCGCCATGCCTACCCGCCCCACGCCCTACGGCGCCTTCAATTTCGAAATCAGCTTCGACGGCACGTCCTTCGGTGGGTTCTCCGACGTGTCCGGACTCAGCACCGAAGTCACCCTCTCCGAGTACCGCGAGGGCAGCGACCCGGAGAACCACGTGCGCAAGGTGCCCGGCGCCTTCAAGACGGGCGACGTCACCCTCAAGCGTGGCGTCGTCGACTCGCGGGCCATCTGGACATGGGTGGAGGACGTCCGCCGCAACGGTCCGCTGGGACGCAAGGCCGCCGTCACCATCCGCTTGCTCGACGAGGCGCGCAACCCCGTGCAGTCCTGGAAGCTGGTGAACGTCACGCCCATGAAGTTCACCGGCCCCACGCTGGCCGCCAAGGGTGGCGGAGACGTGGCCATGGAAGAGCTCGTCCTCGCCGCGGAAACGGTGCGGATGGGCTTCCCGGACGTGGACTGAGCGGAGCATCAGGGGGAGCTCCCGGGCCATGCGGCGACTGACCTTCGAAGTCACAGAACGCGTGGCGCCCACCGCGCCCGAGCGGATGGACGTTGCCCTCTTCGTGGGCTTCGTCCGCCGTCGGCCGGGCGCGTCCGTACCCGCCGCGCTGTCGCGCTACCTGTTCGAGCAAGGGTGGATGACCGCCCCCACGCTCCGCGTGGACCCCACCGACCCGCAGGCCCCGCTCACCGACGTCCCCCTGCCCTTCGAGAGCTTCGCCGCCTTCGAGCGCATCTTCGACTGGCGAGGCCGCGCCGGAACCGCTCCCGACGAGTTCACCGCCCTGGGCGCGGCGGTGCAGGCATTCTTCGTCCAGGGCGGGCGCAAGTGCTACGTGGTGCGCATGGCGGACCCGCTCACCCGAGGGGCGGAGCGCGCCACGCGGCTCAGGCGGCTGAACCTGCTGCTGCCGGGCAGCAGAGTGCCGGCGCCTCCCGGCATGGAGCACCCCGCCTCCGCCGCGGACCGCACGACGTGGCACGGCGCGGCCCACCTGTTCGGCCTGCAGGATGTGTCCTTCCTCTGCCTTCCAGACCTGCCGGAGCTGGTGGCGGATGCGCCCGAGCCACTCCCCATCCCTCGCCTGCCACCCGCGGGTGCCCCGGGGTTCGTGGAGTGCGCCACGCATGGCGCGGCCACCGGGTCCGAGTGGAAGACGCCGGAGCGCGCAGCGCCGCGCTGCGGACTCACCGCCTACCTGGACTGGGCGGCGTTCCTCGCTGTAGTGGCCGAGCTCCTCCGCGACAGGCACCTGCGGGAGACGCACCTGGTCGCGGCGCTGCCGCTGCCCTCGACAAGCCTGGTCTTCGATACTCCCGCGGGCAAGCGCGCCGCGACGCAGGAACTGGGCGCGTTCCTCCATTCCAGCGGAGTGCTCACCCCATTTCAGAGCGCGTTCATCCAGCTCGCCTATCCGTGGCTGAGGACCGCGTCCTCGGAGGGACTTCCGGAGCGGTTGGCGGCCCCTGACGGGGCGCTGACGGGGGTGCTGGCACGCAACGCACTGCTTCGCGGCACCTTCCGAAGCGCCCTGGGACTGGGGCTCGTGGAGGTACGAGAGGTCTTCCCAATCCCAACACGCCTGGACCAGGAGCCGCGCGAGCCGGGTTCGCCGCTGCGCGCACTGGGCGAGCGCGTCACGTTGCTGGGACCCACGCCCCGCGGGATGCAGGTGTTGTCCGACGTGACGTCCAGCCAGAGGGACAGCCACCGTCAGGCTCCGGTGAGCCGGCTCATCTCCTCGGTGCTGCGAGCGGCGAGGCAACTCGGCTCGGACCTGACGTTTTCACCTTCCAACCAGGACACCTGGTTGGCGCTGCGCTACCGGATGGAGTCCGTGCTCGGCCGGTTCTTCGCGGAGGGCGCTCTGCGAGGAGCGACGCCGCGCGAGGCGTTCTCAGTGCGGTGTGACCGGACGACCATGACGCAGGACGACCTCGATAACGGGCGGCTCATCGCGCTGGTGGAATTGGCTCCCGCGGCGGCCATCGAACGGGTGCAGGTCCTTCTCTCCGCGTTGGAGGGTGACGTGTCGCTCCAGCAGGAGGAAGCCGCATGAGCGGAGACCTCTGGCCACTGCACACCTTCCGCTTCGAGCTCACCTTCCAGCCCGAGCCGCTGTCGGGCAGTGGCCCGGAAGAGGCTCCCGTGGACGGAGCCTTCTCCGAGTGCACGGGTCTGGAAGCCACCATGGAGCCCAAGGCCATTCGCGTGGGCGGCCACAACCTGGGCGCCGTGCAGCGCGCCGGGCCGGTGAGCTTTGGCACCGTGGTGCTCAAGCGAGGCCTCTCGTCGGGCGAGCGGCTGGCTCGCTGGTTCATGCGGGTGACGGGCGGCGACTACGGGTACCGGTGCACCGTGCGAATCCGCCTCAAGGCCCCGTCGGAGGACGGAGGGACCCAGACGGTGCTCACCTACAAGCTGGAGCGCGCCATGCCGGTGAAGTTCAAGGCGGCCGACTTCAACGCTCGCGCCACGGATGTCGGTATCGAAGAGCTGCACCTCGTGCACGAAGGACTGTCCCTCGAGGACTAGCGCGCCATGCCAGACACGACTCCCGAGAGCGCGAGCTTCATCAACGAGAGCAACGGCGAAGAGGTGCTGGTGCACTTCAACCCGAGCTCTCTCCAGTACACCGTCACCAACAAGCTCCAGAACGCCCAGGGCCAGGAGAACCAGCAGTTCGTCTCGGAGAGCAGCGCGAAGCTCACCCTGGAGCTGGTGTTCGACACCACCGGCACGGGCGCCAACGTCTGCGACCACACGATACGCATTGCGCAGTTCATGGGCGCCAAGAGCCAGATTCCTCCGGACGTCACCTTCCGGTGGGGCGCCTTCGAATTCACCGGTCTGGTGGACACCTATCGGGAGACCATCGACTTCTTCGCATCCGATGGCATCCCCCTGCGTTCGACCGTCTCGGTGGGCATGACGCGGCAGCAACGCGTCTTCTCCAGGGGAGCTGAAGGCGAAAGTTCGCGGCAGATGGCCGCTGCGCGCGACCAGCCCATCTCGCGCGCCGTCGCGGAGCAGAACAGTGAAGACAATCCGCGCTTCCCCAGCCAGGACGTGATGACCGTCGACCCGTCCGTCCCGCTGGCCCCGCCCACCGCGTTCGCAACAGGCGGAGCCCTGAGCGCGGGCGTGGGAGGTGGAATCGGAGTGGGTGCTGGGTTCGGCGTTGGAGGTGGGTTCAGCGCGGGCGCAGGACTCGGCCTTGGCGGTGGAATCGGCGCGAGTGGCGTGTTCGCCGCCGGTGGGGGCTTCTCGGCCGGCGGTGGCATCTCAGCGGGTGGAGGCTTCTCAGCCGGCGGAGCCTTCTCAGCGGGCGCCTCGTTCGGAGGCAGCGCCACCTTCACCGCGGGGGCAGTCGCGGGAGGCTCAGCCTCATTCGGCGTGGGTGCGTCCGCATCGAGCCCGATCTTCTCCGCGGGAGCGTCCTTCTCCGCTGGAGCCAACTTCCCCGCGACCACGGGGGCATCCGCCTCGGGCTGGACCGCAAATGCCTGGTCTGGCGCGCAAGCCTCCGCGGGCCTCTCAGCTACAGCAGGCGCGTTCGTGGGACTGCGCGCCGGTCCTCCACGCACCTCCATCCGACTGGAGACCGTGCGCTCCACCGGGCACGTGGACACCTACACCTACGAAACCACCGGAGACGGCCTCTTCGAGCTCGGAGGACGTGCCCGAGTCACCAGGCCCCGCTTCGGCGCGACCCTGCCCCCCAGGGGCCGCCTCCGCTTCGAGGGAGATTGAGCCATGTCCATCGTCTTCGACGAGGTCCAGGGGTCCGTCGTCTCGGGTTCCACGCCAGACGCGAGCCAGCGTCCGGCCACGGGGCCAGCGCTCACGCCGCCTCCGGTGGATCCGACATCGATTGCCCGCGCCATCCGGCTCCTCATGCAACGCAAGGCCCGCCTCCTCGCCGACTGAGTCCGCTCCCCGTTCTCCATGACTGACGCCACGTCACAGCCAGAACATCACCGCCCCACGGTGCGCATCTTCGGCAAGGCCGACGCACGCGTCACCGGTCTGGTCAGCAGCATGCGGGTCGAGGAAGCCGAAGGCGGGCTGTGCTCGCTCGAGCTGCGCTTCGAGGCAGTCGCCCGCTACGCCGACACCGTGGCCGAGCAGGTCTTCGAGGACGAGCAACTGCTCAGGCTCGGAGCCCCCATCGGCATCTACACCGGTCCCGAGAGCGCCCCTCAGGAAATTTTTCGCGGCGTCATCACCGCCATCGAAGCCGTGTTCTCGCACGACTCCGCGCCGGAGTTCGTCGTGCTCGCCGAGGACGCACTGCAGAGAGCAAGGCTCGCGCGGCGCACGCACGTCCACAGCGACCTCAAGCTGGCCGAGCTGGCGGAGAAGCTCGCCCGGGACCTGGGCCTGACGCCCGTCATCACAGGCCTTCGAGAGTCCCTGGGCCTCCAGGTCCAGTGGAACGAAAGCGACCTGGCCTTCGTGCGCCGATTGCTGGCCACGCGGGATGCGGACCTGCAGGTGACGGGTGACGAGCTCCACGTCTCCACACGGAGCGCGGTGCGCCGGGGCACCCTGGAGCTGACCCTCTACTCCGAGCTCCGCCGGGTGCGCGTCACGGCGGACCTGGCGCATCAGGCCACCCAAGTCACCTGCACCGGGTGGAACGCCATCCAGGGGGCCGCGGTCTCCGGCCAGAGCGCCGGCTCGCGTCCCGGCCCGGGCGAGGGTCGTACCGGCGCGGAGCTGCTCCAGCAGACGCTGGGCCCTCGGACAGAGCACCTCGGCTCCCTGCCCGTGTCCACCAGCGACGAGGCCACCGCCATCGCCAGGGCCGCCTTCGATGCGCGCGCCCGGCGCTTCGTCCGCGTCGACGCCACCGCGGAGGGAACCCCCGCGCTCCGCGTGGGGACGCACGTGAGGCTCAGCGGCATGAGCGCTCGCTTCGACAACACCTACTACGTGGTCCGCGCCAGCCACCGCTACGACACCCTCCACGGCTACGAGACGGACTTCGAGGCCGAGTGCGCCTTCCTGGGAGAGCCATGACCGACACCGCACACGCTCAGGAGCGCCGCCTGCTGGGCGCCATGCTCGGCACCTATCTGGCGAAGGTCGTGTCCGTGGAGGACCCCGAGCACCTGGCGCGCGTCAAGGTCCGCCTGCTCACCGCGCCCGAGGGCCTGGCCGATGCGGACGTGGCCTTGTGGGCGCGGGTCGCCGTGCCGTTCTCCGGCAGTGGCTGGGGCGCGCTCTTCCTCCCGGACAAGGATGACGAGGTGGCCGTGGTCTTCGCCGGAGGAGACCCGCGCCAGCCGCTGGTCGTGGGGGGCCTGTGGAACGGACGCGCCCGTCCGCCGGAGACGCCCGGTGGAAATCGCGTGGACCGCTACGTCATCAAGGCCCGGAATGGCAGCCGCATCGCCATCGTCGAAGCGAGCGAGGGCACCGCGCAAATCACCCTGGAAGTCCCCGGTGGCGTGAGCGCCACGCTGAAGCAGGCCAGCGGAGGCGAGCTCACGCTGGAGGCAGCGGGCAACACCGTCACGCTCGCCCAGCAGGGCGTCACCGTCCGGGCCGCGACCACGGTGTCCGTCACCGCCAGTCAGGTGGAGGTGAGCGCCGGTCAGGTCACGGTCAACGCGGCGATGTCGTCCTTCTCGGGCGTCGTGAAGTGCGACACGCTGCAGACCAACTCGGTGATGGGCGTGACGTACACGCCAGGGGCGGGCAACGTATGGTGAGCCACCCCGTCAAGCTGCGCGGGCTCGTTTTCGACGGAGCCACCGGAGCCCCGCTGGCGGCCCAGCGCGGCGCCCCCGCGTTCGTCGAGCGGCAGGACCAGGAGTTCGTTCAAGCCATCTTCGGAGAGCTCAGGTCCGAGGAAGGCCGCAAGGCGCTGGCGGACACCCTCATCTCCGATGGAGCGCTCAACCCCCAGGGGCTCAAGCTGCTCCAGCCCGTTCACGGGGTGTTCAACGTGGCCTTGCTGGAGGCCTGCTGCGACGTGTTCGGTGAGCCTCGGGTCGAGGCGACCCGAATCGACAGCGCGGGGCTCGTCATCCGACGTGTGGGCGCGGGCAATACGCGCGAGGCCTGGGTTCGGCGGGACGGCAAGGTCGCCGGCTGGGTCGTGCTCGACGGTGAGGAACAGGAGCGCGACCCCGACCCTGGACGGCGCGAAGGGCCCCAGGGCCCCGGCCCCGCGGACGTCCGCCGCGAGCTGCTGCGCCTCATGCGGGCCACCAGCCGGGACCAGGAAACCGTGACATCGCTCTTCATCGCGCCGCCCGACGCGTGCGCCGCGGCGAAGCGCACCGTGCTGTACGGACTGCTCCAGGTGGCGAGCAGTGAAGCACCGGAGGGCGCATCCAGCACAGCGCCCGCGTTCGACGACGCGCAGGTGCGGAGCCTGCTGTCCCCCTACTTCGCGGCGGGAAAGACGGTGGACTGGACAGGGCTCGAAGGCCTGTCGGTCACCTACCAGGACGTGGCCCAGCGCAGATTGCCGCAGGCGAAGCACGACAAGCTCGCCCTGTTCATCGACTTCCTGCGTGGACTGGTCGCGGTGTTCGACGCCTTCAAGGTGCCCGCGCTCATGACGGCGATGAACCGGGTGCAGCTCGACTATGGCAATGGCCAGAAGCGGCCCGCGGGCACGGCGCTCTCCGGGCTGGCGGACGTCCTCGTCCAGGGGAAGACGGGCACGGTGGCGTTGCCTCGTTCGTGGACGCATCCCAATGCCTCGGAGGCGGCCCAGCTCCTCCAGGCGGCGAAGGCCGCCACCGCGCCACGGATGCGGGACCTCATCCCTCCCGAGCGGCGCTTCGAACGGCGTGGCTCGCGCTATGTGGCCAGGGCCTTCGTCCGGGTCCGCCGCGAGGATGGCTGCCCACCCGCCATCGTCTGGAGCGAGGAGAGCGCCCCCTTCACCATCGCCGCCTGGCATGAGCGCGGAAAACGGCCTCCCGTCCTCATCCCCCTTCCGTCGCTCAAGGACCTGAGCGCCTTCAAGCCCAACGTCACCTTCCAGGTGCCGCCGGGGATGAACGAGCTGCTGAACAAGAACTCGCCGAAGGACTTCCTCGAAGGCTCAGCCAGCCCCCCCGCGGGTCAGGGCATCGGGTGGCTCTGTGGGTTCAACATTCCCATCATCACCCTCTGCGCCTTCATCGTCCTCAACCTCTTCCTGTCGATGCTGAACATCGTCTTCTTCTGGATTGCCCTCATCAAGATCTGCATCCCCATTCCCGCCTCGCTGCGCGAGCGGTTCGAGGACTGACCGCGCCATGAGCCTGAAGCCTCCCGACAGGCGCCCTCCCGTGGGCTTTCCGCTGCGGCTCGTGCCGGACGAACGCGGCGAGCTGGCGTTTCCTTCGCTGGAAGCCAGCGTGCGTCAGTCCATCGAGGTCATCCTCCGCACGCGCCCCGGCGAGCAGCTCATGCGGCAGGGCTTCGGCGCCGGGCTGGAGCGGATGGTGGGGCAGCCCAACACCGTGTCCACCCGCCGGCGCATCCAGGAGCTGGTGCAGCGCGCGCTCACCGAGTGGGAGCCGCGCCTGGAACTCATCCGCGTGGACGTACTGGAGCTGGCGGACCTGCCCACCCAGGTCCGCGTGGAAATCGTCTACCGCCTGCGCCGCACGGGTGACGTGCAGCAGCTCGGGCTCGCCATGGACCTCGGAGGCTAGATGCCCATCATTCCTCCCCGACTCGACGACAGGAGCTTCCCGGACCTCGTCGAGGAGCTGCTCTCCCGCATCCCGGGCCATACCCCGGAGTGGACCCATGCCCGCGTGGGCGACCCGGGGCGCACCCTGCTGGAGCTCTTTGCCTGGCTGGCGGACTCCATCCTCTACCGCGCCAACCTCATCCCCGAGCGCCAGCGACTGGCCTTCCTTCGGCTGCTGGGCGCGAGCCTGCGCCCCGCCGAGGCCGCCACCGGCGTGGTGAGCGTCCACTTCGACACCGAGGTGCTCCAGCCTTCCGTGTCGCTGCGGGCCTTCGCCTCGTTGCGCAAGCCCGTGCCCTTCGAGACGCTGGATGAGCTGACCGTGGTGCACCTCACCGCCGAGGCGTACCGAAAGCGCCCGCTCACGGAGACGGAGCGTCAGCAGCACGCGTCGATGCTGCCCCGGCTCGCGCAGGTCTACGGCCTGGACCCCAAGGCCCAGCACGGCTTCTACGCGACGACGCCCGTGTTCCCGCTCGGCGCCGCTGACCCGCGCGGGCTGGACCTGGTGACGGAGACGGTGGACGGGAGCCTGTGGCTCGCGCTGCTCGCCCCCAAGGCGGAGCACGTGGTGGCCCTCCGGGAGGACCTGACGAAGGGGAACGGACAGGGGCCTCGCGTCCTGAGCGTGGGCATCTCCCCCGTCATGGAGGTCCCCGCCCTGTCCGAGCTGCTCGGAGCGCGCGGCCGGCTGCCGCACGTCTGGGAAGTGACGGGCACGCCCGCCGCGGACGGGTTGCCGGTGTACCACCGGCTCACCGTCGTGGCGGACTCGACGCAGGAGCTGTCCCGCCGGGGCGTCGTGCGGCTGCTGTTGCCATCCGACCTGGGCGCGCCGGTCAATGACGTGAGGGCGGACGCGCGCGCCGGCCTGGGCGACCGGCCGCCGCGCCTGGACGACCCGAGAGTGGCGGCGCGATTGGTGACCTGGCTGCGCCTGCGTCCCAGCGGAAGGCCGGAGCGCTTCGCGCTGGGCTGGGTGGACATCAACGCGGTCGAAGTGGACCAGCGCGAGACGACCGGCGGACGCCTGATTGGACAGAGCGACGGCAACGCGGAGCAGGAGTTTCGCCTGCCCTCCGGCTCCGTGGAGCGCGCGACGTTCCAGCTCTTCATCGAAGAGCCAGGGGCGGGCTACCGCGAGTGGCGGCTCATCGAGGACCTCGCGCTGGCCCGGCGCGACGAGCCCGTCTACGCCCTGGACTCCGAGGCAGGCACCGCCCGCTGTGGAGACGGCGTGCGAGGGCGCGTGCCTCCCGCGGGTGCCCAGGTGCTGGTGGCCCGGATGCGCAGCGGCGGCGGCGCCGCGGGAAACCTCCCGCCTGGCAGCCTGAAGGACATCAGCGCCTTCCGGGTCGATGGAAGCCCCGCGCCGGGGCTGCGGGTGCAACAGCCGGAGCCCACGCTGGGTGGCCGGGACGCGGAGACGCTGGCGGAGGCCGAGCGCCGCATCCCCGCGCTGCTGCGCCACGTGGACCGGGCCGTGACGGAGGAGGACTACCGGCGGCTCGCGGCGAGCACCCCCGGCGTGCAGTTGGGGCGTGTGGAGGTGCTGCCCCGCTTCGAGCCAAGGCGACGGCGGGACGGTGTCCCCGGTGTCGTCTCCGTCATGGTGTTGCCCACGGCCACGCGGCTCGAGCCGCCCTACCCGCGGGCGGACCGGCCATTGCTGGAAGCCGTCCATGCCTACCTGGATGCGCGCCGGCCGCTCACCACCGAGCTCTACGTGGTTGGCTGCGAGTACGTCCCACTGGGGCTCGGCGTGGGCATCACCGTGCGCGAGGGCTTTGGCAGGGAGACGGTGGTGCAGGCGGTGCGGCAGGCCGTGCGCCGCTTCATCTTCCCGCTGCCGGCGGGAGGTCCCACCGGAGAGGGCTGGCCGCTGGGCCGGGACGTCCAGGACCGGGAGCTCTATGTGGCGGTGGCGCAGGTCCCCGGGGTGGCCAGCATCGCCGGGGTGAGCCTCTTCGCCTGGGGAACGGTGACGCGCGTGCTGAGAGACCCTCGCCGCGCCGGAGCCACGGCCGACGTGGCGCGCTTCACGGTGGAGCCCCCTGCCCCGTCCGTCCGGCAGGCCGAGGGTCCAGTCAACCCGAGCTGGCTCCAGCTCAAGGGCAGCACCGCGACGACGCCGGTGGAGCTGTCCATCGCGGACTGGCAGCTCCCGGAGCTGCTCAAGGTGGCGGTGAATGCCGACGGGGAGGTGCCGACGATGCTCCACGGCATCGGTGATGAGGGAAGCGGCGGCATGGACTCCTCGCAGGCGGGCGTGGCGGTGCCCATGGTCCCCGAGGTCTGCTGATGGACGCCAACCGCCTCCGGTTCTACATGCTGGCGGACGCGCCGGACTGGGTCACGGAGAGCTCGGTCTCCGCGGGCGAGGTGTGTCTCTACGACGCGAAGCGCAGGACGCTCCGGCTGGGGAGCCTGGGAGAGAGTCGCACCTTCGATGAAGCGCTCGACCTCGCGGTGCTGGAGCCCAGGCTCGCTCGCGTACCGGGCGCGGTGGACGCCTTCGGCACGTGGGTTTGGTGGGACGACGTGGCCGGGCAGGTGCGGGCGGCGGGCGGAGGCGCTGGCACCACGCTCCGATTCGAGCCCGCGCAGGTGGGGTTGTCCGGCGCGGTGACGGACCTGTCGCCTGGAGCTGGCGGTGTCCTCTACCTCGCGGTGGCCCAGCGCGTGGTGGCGCTCCACCTGCGCAAGGTGTGGTCCGCCGTGGTGTTCCCGGCCGAGGGGATTCCCGCGCACCGCATCGCCGCGGACCCGCGGGGTGGCGCCTACGTCCTGAGCGGTCCGCCTTCCTTCGCGCCCAACGCACCTCCCGCCGTGCTCGGCCGCGTGGACGGGCAGCCGCTCCCGGACATCCTGTCCATTCCCTCCGGCGCTGGTTTGTTCCGCCCCATGGAAGAGAACCCGGACCCGCCTCGGACCCGGGTGCTGGAGACGCTCGCGTGGCCTGGCGAAGTGCCGGTGGCGCTCGCATGTGACGCCGAGGGACGGCTGGCGGTGCTGAGCTGGGTCATGGACCCGGCGCTCGCGGGGGTGCCCCCAGACGCGGCGCACGCGCGGCTGCGCTTCTACACGGGCCGCTTCTCCGCGCCCGTCGCGCTCCCGGGCGTGCTGCGGCCCTTCAGTCTCGCCATCCTTCCGGACGGCCGCGCCGCGGTGCTGTCGCTGCTCGATGACGGCAAGGTGGAGGCGGTGGCCTACGCGCTCCCAACTGGTGTTTCAGAGGCGATTCCCCAGGGAGACTACTTTCCACTGCCCGGCCATGACGGGGGCCCCTTCCTCCAGGGGGCGCAGCCTCCGCACCACGCCGTCACCCCGGGGTTGGCCCACATGGCGCCAGTGCCGCTTCAGGCCCTGTCGCTGCCCCGGTGCGCGGAGCGGGGCCGCGCCGCCAACCCGCCGAACCGGCCCTTCGATTCGGGTGACGGGCGCACGGTGTGGCACCGCCTGTACGTGGAGGCGCTGCTGCCCCCACGCACCGGGGTGCGCGTCTGGCTCGCCGCCACCGACGAGCCCCTGGCTCCGCCGAGCGCCTCGCCGCGCTGGCACGAGCATCGCCTGGGCCTCATCCCGGAAGCCCCTGTGCATCCAGACGTCCCACACGGGAGCTGGGTACCGCTGCCGTCGGAGGTGCCGTTCCAACCGGGGATGCTGCCCGCGCCGCCGGCCCCGGGCGAGAGTGGCCTGTTCACCGTCCTCATCCAGCGCGCCCACGCGAAGGTGCGTGCGCTCTCCGGACGGTACCTGTGGGTGCGGGTGGAGCTGTTCGGCGACGGCCGCCGGACGCCCGAAGTGGGAGCGCTGCGCGCGTATGCATCGCGCTTCTCCTACGTGGACAACTACCTGCCGTCCCTCTACCGCGAGGAGCTCTTCGGCGAGGACGCGGACACCGCCGGCCGGGCGACTCCCGCGGACTTCCTGGAGCGCTTCCTCGGCATCGTCGAGGGGGTGCTGACGCCCATCGAGGACCGCATCGCCCATGCGCACGTGCTCACCGACCCGGGGCACGTGCCTGGTGATTCGCTGGAGTGGCTCGCGAGCTGGGTAGGCCTCTCCTTCGACCCCGTGGTGGGTGAAAGCCAGCGGCGCGCGATGCTCCGGTCCGCGCCCGCGCTCGCCCGGCGGCGCGGCTGCGTCGAGGGCCTGCGCCTGGCGCTGGACCTCGTCACCGACGGCGCGGTGAACCGAGGCGCCGTGGTGGTGGTGGAGGACTTCCGGCTTCGGCGCACGCTGGCGACCATCCTCGGCGCGGACCTCGCGGACGCGGAGGACCCGTTGCTGCCGGGCCTGGCCCGGAGCGGGAACTCCTACGTGGGCGACACGCTCTTCCTCGGGGATGAGACGCGCAAGGAGTTCCTGGCCGTCTTCGGGGACGAAACGCTGCAGAGCCGGGCGGAGGCGGAGGCGGTGGAGCAGCTCCTGGAGCGGCTGGCACACCGGCTCACGGTGCTGGTGCACCAGGGCACGGACACGCGGACCCTGGGCCTCATCCGGAAGGTGGCGGAGCAGGAGGCCCCCGCGCACGTGCAGGTCTCCGTCATCACCGCGAGCCGTCCGCTGCTCGTCGGCGTCGCGTCGCTGGTGGGCGTGGACACCTACGTCGGACCCGCCCCCGCCCCCACCTCGGTGCGAGTGGGCCACAGCGTGCTGGGGCTCGCGGACGTCATCGAGCGTCCGTCGAGCCTGGACCCCAGATTGGAAGGAGGTTGATGACCATGTCGCCCCCGAATGACGCCTTGCTCGACGCGGAGACGCGAGACCGGCTCCACTACGACACCGGCGTGCTCCTGGACGCGGGAGACTTCACCGCCGAGCAGACCTATCACCGAGGCCGGCTCACCCGGGCCCTGGCGTACCTCCACGGCGTCGGGACGGTGGCCGGGCTCAAGGTGAGTCACCACGAGGGCACCGAGCCGGAGCATGAGGAGCTCCGCGTGTCCGCCGGGCTCGCGTTGGACCCCTTCGGCCGGTTGGTGGAAGTGCCCACGGACGCGTGTCTCAAGCTGGACCGCTGGTACTGGCAGGAGCCGCTGGAGATGGCCGACTTCGGCGTCTTCACGCCCGCCGAGTACCGGCTGAGCCCCGATGCCGCGGGGTTTCCGCCCACCGGAGTGGTGGCGGACCTCTTCCTGCGTTTCCTCCAGTGCGAGCGCGGCAAGACGCCTGCCTTCGCGGCGGGGCCCTTCGACGCGATGGACGCCGTGGTCGCCTCGCGCATTCGCGACGGCTACGAGCTGCGACTGGTGCCGCGCTCCACGGCGTATCCCCCTCCGGAGGTCCCCAAGAACCCCTTCCCGGACCCCGTGGACGAGCCAGACCCGGTGCAGCGGCGCATCAAGCTTCGGCAGGCCATCTTCAGCGCCTGGCGAGGCAGCCGCGAACAGGAGCTGGCGAAGCTGTGGAGCGACACCTTCATCCCGGCCTCGCTGCTGACGGACCCGACCCAGCCCGACCTGAAGATGAGGGATCCCGCGTGGGTCTTCCTCGCGCGCGTCGTCATCGGCGCAACGAACGTGGAGGACGTGCGCGGCACGGAGGTGCGGCCCACGCGGCAGGGGAATGTCTACGTCGACAATGACCTGAGGCCCTTCAGCCTCTCGACCGCCGCGCTCGCCCGGTGGATGGGCGTCTTCTAGGCCCGACTCTCTCGAAGGGGGATAACCGTGTTCAACCCAACCAGTGGACCCGCCCGGGAGAAGCTCACCTGGGAGACGGCACAAGCGCTGGAGACCGCCCGGGCAATGGTGCACGACGACCGGCGCGTGCGCTCCTTCTTCTTCGACGGGCGCTTCCTCACCGCGAAGGACCTCACCCGGGAGCAGAACTACTTCCTCACGCGGCAGGCCGACCTCTCACGCGCCAATGGCACCGGGGTGATGAACGGGCTGACCGTCACGCCCAGCCAGGACCGGACGACGCTCACCGTCCGCCTGGGCCATGGGCTGACACCCGGCGGCGAATTGGTGGTCGTGCCTCGTGACTTGACGGGCATCCGCCTGGACGACATCCCGGAGATTCAACGGCTGGACGCGGCCTTCGGACTCGCCCCCGTGCCGCGCGAGCTGGCGCGGAGCCGCTCTGGGTTGTACGTGCTGGTGCTGCGCCCCGTGGAGTACACGGCGAACCCGGTGGCCTCGTACCCCACGTCGCTGGGCGCCGCGCGGACCACGCAGGACGGCGACATCATCGAGGCGGTGGCGCTGACGCTCATCCCCTACCCAGACCCGGTGGGCGGCGGCACCTTCGAGACGCGCCGCGGCCGCGCGGCCCATGAAGTCTTCGCCGGTGCGGGGATGCGGAACCTCCCCGTGGACGCGCTGCCGCTGGCGATGCTGGCCTTGGACCGAGGCACCCTCCGCTGGCTGGACACCTTCCTGGTGCGGCGAGAGGTGGGCGCCGAACAACGCAGCGTGGTGGGCTTCGGCATTGCCTCACGGGAGCTGCGTGAAGCCCACGCGCTTCAATATCAGCAACACCTGAAGGAGGTGCTCCAGGCGCGTCGCGCGGCGGGTCAGAGCGAGCGGTTCCTCGCGAGCGAGCACTTCTTCACGCTGCCCGCCGCGGGGACCCTGCCCGCGGCGGCCATTGAGGCGGGCAGCCTCACGGAGTTCTACTTCCCGCCCGAAGTGGACGTCGAGCTGACGGTGGTGGCCGAGGACGAGCTCGGCGCCATCCTCGACGAGTCCCTGCAACTGCCCCCCATCGACCTCACGCAGACGGGCGAGGCCCTGGAGTCGGTGTCAATCCTGGTGATGGTGCCCGTGGCGCGCCATGGAATGGCGCAGCGCCTGGAGGGCCTCCGCGAGGTGCTGCGCGCCGCGCCGCTCAAGCTGCGGGCGGCGGCGGTGGGACAGGTGGCGCGGCGACTGCCCGCGCATGCCCTGCTGGACCTCACGCGCCGCTGGCAGGTCCAGCCCGTGCCAGAAGCGCCCGTGACAGACCTGGTGGAGGCGGCGTGGAGCGAGCTGCTCTCCAGCTCGAGGACCCTCTGGTATGCCTGCCGGCGCAGCCTGCCGCACCGCCACTCCGCGGCGGGCCAGCCGCTGCCTGAGCCGGAGGACCACGACGGCGAGCAGCACTTCGAGGAGCTCGTGAAGAAGCTCCGGCAGGCGGAGCTCTATGACGAGTTCTCCACCCTGCCCCAGCGCGGCACCGCCATGGCCATTGGCCAGCTCGTTCCCGTGCTCAACACGCTCGCCCACGGAACCACGCGGTGGCAGTTCGCGGGCCTGGCCTCCGCCACGCTGCGGCTGGAGCGCCTCCAGCACAAGGAATACATGGCCGCGCTCAACCGCTTCCCTGCCACCGTCAAGCAGGGGCTGGCGAGGCTCGAGGCGACACCCAGCCTCCTGAACGTGCCGCTGGCCACCCTGGCTGCGTCCTACCGGATGCCGGACATCGGGGCCTACGTGATGACGCTCACCGCCGCGGCCTACGCCACGTTCGTGACGGAGCTGAAGAAGCTGCTGGATGAAGGCGTGTCGCTCGACGAGGCGTTCCTGGCGCTGCGGAGCTGAGAGATGATCACCAAGCCGATTGCGGATCCACTGGCCAACGAACATGTGCTCCGCGTGGAGCCACGCATGGCGCCCTTCGGCGTGGACGCCGAGTGGCGGAGGAGGGCCCACTTCTTTACGGGACGCGCCGTGTCGGCGGACGCGCTCGCGCTGGAACAGGAACATCGCGCCGGCAGGCTCGCGCTCCTGGGCCAGCACCTCACGCCGGGCATCGTCGCCGGCCTGGAGGTTCATCTGGAGCGGGTGGGCCCGCAGACCTTCATCCATGTCCGGCCCGGCAACGGCATCGCCGTGACAGGCGAGGACGTCATCGTCCGCCGGCAGCTCCGCGCCCCGCTGGGAGCGATTCCCCTCTTCCCAGGACACCGGGACCCTTCCACGTTCTCCCTGGAGGCACTCGCCAACGAGGAGCCCCCCGTGGACCCGCTGCCGTTTCCCAGAGCCGCGGTGCTGGTGCTGGTCCCCACCACGTCCGTGCTGACGCCACCCGCCTCGCAGACGGACGCCTGCGAGGTGGACCCGGAGTCCTATTCATTCGAGGACGCGGTGCGGACGGAGGGCGCGGCGCTGGTGCTCTGGGGCTGGCCCGAGGGCTGGGACATGCCGCAGGACTACTCCCTGCGCTGGCGCAGCCGGCTGGTGTACAGCCTCTTCGAGCGGGAACGCCGCCGCCGGAGTGGACTGCTCGCCCCCTGGGAGCACGCGGGCGTTCCGCTGGGGCTGCTGGGCTTCAAGGAGGGTCCGGACGGTCCGGAGGCGTTGTTCGTCGACCGGCATGCGGTGGCGCGGGCGGGTGGACTGCCACGCGCGCGCACGCCGTTGCTGAAGTCCCGCGGCTCGCCCGTGCTGTGGCAGGCGCGCATCCTCCAGTTCAATGACCACCTGGCAGAGGTTCCCCCGGAGCGGCTCGCCCAGGACAAGGCCATCCTCTACTTCCGTCGCCTGCCGCCCGTGGGTGTGCTGCCACCGGACGCCGTGGACTACCGCGCCTGGACGCGGCGCTTCTTCCCCGACCGGTTCGAGCTGGAGGCGGTCCCCATTCCACTGGAGCAGCTCGACACGGTGGCGATGGCCAGCGCGGCCCTGGAGCCGCTGGACATCACACGCGAGGAGCGCGTTCGCATCCTCGTCCCCGTGCCCGGCGCCGTCTATGAGCCGGGGTTGCTGCATGACGCACCGCTGGACCCCGCCTTCCTCGCCGCCATCGAAGAAGGACTTCAGCGCCTGGGTGGCTGGCTGAAGCGGCGCATCGTCGTACGCGCCCGGATGAGCACCCTCAAGGACACCCTGTACGGCGCCACCGGCAAGCACTACCCCCTGGTGGACCCGGAAGCAGACCCGGACGAGGCGCGCTACATCCCCGCCGCCGACCCGACGAACCCCACCGAAGAGGACTACGGAACCTCGGGTGAGACGGTGCCCACGGCCGAGGCCTACCTCCAGAACCACTTCGAGCCGTCCTGGGAGTTGGCCGTCGATGCGCGCTCCGATTTGCTGCCTCGGCCGCAGGGAGACCCGACGCCCCGGTTGGAGTTCGCGGGACAGCTCACCTCCGCGCCCGTGGTCATCTCCACCGAGGACCGGGCGCATGTGTTGTTCCGGGGACCGTTCTGGACGCTGGGCTACCGGACCTTCGACGGCCGGGCGTGGAGCAAGGTGACGCCCGTGCTGCAGGGCAGGGTCAGGTCACGCTCGGTGCCCGTCGCGGCGATGTGGCCGCGCGGGCGGCTGGACGTCTACTTCCGGGACGACCAGGGCAACCTGCACAACACCTACCTGGATACCCGGGTCAGCAATCAGCCCTGGAGCAGCCCGCGCGTGCTGGCGAGCGGCGTCATGGGAGATGCCGCCGCGGTGTCTCCCTCCGAGGGCCGCACGGACGTCTTCTATCAGGCCCTTCGAGGGCAGGTCCTCTCGCTCTGGTGGATGACCGTCACCGCCTCCCGCGTCATCCGGCCGAGACCCTTGGAGACGCCACTGGCGTTCAAGGGTGAGCCCATCTCGGCGGTGGTGTCGCGTGGCCAGCTCATGGCCTTCCTCCTGGACGCCCAGCGCAACATCCAGCAGGTCACCGTCTCCCCCGACCCCACGCACGGCGCGGCGGTCTGGACGAACCACTCGCTGGGACGGGAGGTCCGCTGGCTCAAGGCCTGCGCCTCACCGGATGACGGCACCGTGGATCTGGTCGCGCTCACGGGCAGCTCCCTGCTGCACCGGCGCTTCAACGGTCTGGTGTGGAGCGAGTGGAAGGACCTGGGCAGCAGCCATTCGCTCACCGCCGCGCTGTCCGCGCCGGGCAAGGGCGTGCTGGATGTCCTGTCCCGAGCGGTCAACGGACGCATCCGGTACGCCCGATTCGATGGCACCACCTGGACGCCCTGGAAGACGCTCGGCACCGAGGTGGCACGCTCCGCGCCCGCGGCCATCCGCCGCGGCGACCAACTGGATGTGATTGTCAGGGCACGTGAGAACCTCCTGTGGCATCGGCCGGTGCGCTCGCCCCTCCACACCACCCAGCGAACCCAGGGACTGCGCGGACTGATGCGCGACCTGTCCAATCGAATCCAGCGAGTCGATGAGGCCGTGGACGCGGCCTTCCTTCAGGTCCAGTCGGAGATCCATCGCGTCCGCCAGCTCATGCTGGGGAGCACCAGCTCCGCCGTGATGACGGCGTCCCCCGTCCTCACGGACGTCGCGCAGGCAGAGACGCGTGTCGCCACATTGACGGACGTGGAGAAGTTCATCGGGGTCCTGAACACGAAGCGCAAGGTGAGCTGGTCCACGGTCCGCTACCTGGATCAATCCAACCTCCGGGACCGGCTCCTCAAGGTATCGCCCGTCATCGGCACGCTCCACTCGGCGATGGCCATCAAGCGAGAGGTGCTCGGGAAGCTGTTCACGCTGCTCTCCGGCATGGAGTTCAACCTCGAGGCCGTGCAGGTCCCCAACGTGAAGGTCCCCCCGTGGCGTCGGTCACGTGTGCCGGTGGACGGACAGCCACCGCCCATCCCCACCCCGGAGCCACGCATCGACATTCCGTTGAGCGAGCTGCGTGCGCTGACGGCGGAGGATTGGAACCAGGTGTTCACCCATTACGTGGCGCCCAAGGTGCCCACGCGAGCGGAAGAGGCCACCTACTTCTCCATGTCCGTGGCCCAGCTCGAAGACGTGCTGGCCGTGCTGCGGAACCTCGAGGACCGCGTCATGCAATACCGGGAGGCCCTGGAGGAAGGCGGGCGCCTGGTGAGCGTGCTCCAGGCCCATGAGACACGGGGAGGCGCGCGCCTGACAGTGATTGGCACGGAAGTCTCCGAGTCCCGCCAGGACGTCATGGTGGCTCGCGCGCTCCTGGCCGAGGAGCAGACCCGGCTGCAACGCATCAACGAACGACGCGCCCTGGTGCTGCGCGAGCACGTTCGCTTCCTCGTCTACCACCGGCCCAGAGAGCAGGTCATGGACTGCGCCACGCCCGTCCGCGCGTTGGACACCGGCATCTACGAGTCGGAGCTGCCCGCGGCGCTCGCGGAGACACGCGCCGCGCCTCCAGAGCTCTGGGCCCTCATCCAGCTCCTGCGCGACGCCCCGCTGGACTGGTTCGCGCAGGGGCCCTTGCTGTTCCAGCGCCTGGACCGGCTGGACCTCGTCCACCGGACCCTGGAAGGGGCTCGGCAGCGCGCCACGGTGCGCGTGCCCCCCGCCCTCCCCCAGATCACCCGCGCGCCCAGCCGCTCGGGTGAAGGCGTGAGCCGTGTCTTCACCGCGCAGAGCCAGATTGTCTCACAGGCCAGGGTCGTCACCGCGACGCTGGAGCTGGCCAGCCTCGTCCACCGCGGCTGGGCGGAGCTGGTGAAGCTGGCGTTGCCCATCACCTCGTTCGGCGACCTGATGGACACCGCGCACGGGCGGCCGGATGTCGCACAAGCCGCGGCCCGCGAGTTGGAAAACACCGCCAAGGTGGCCACGTACCTCTACTTCCTCTTCGGCGAGGTGCCACCACGCGTCCGGATGGAGTGGGCGTCGATGCTCAGCGAGTATGACGCGCCGTGGGACCTGAGGGACCTGGCCCGGCTGCCCCAGTGGAACACGCTGGAGGTCACGAGCCGGCGCCAGCTTCAGGAGCTGGTGGACTGGCTCTTCGCGCAGATGAACCCGTCACGCACCGAGGCCGTGGCGCTGATGAACGACCTGGTGCGCTCGGCGCTGCTGCTCGCGAGCCACGCCCCCGTGGGAGAAATCGTCGCCGGGCACCTGCCGAAGCCGGCCCCCGCCAGGGTGGGCACGGTGCTGGACCTGCAAGTGGACCCATCGCGCGTCCGAGTGGGCACCCATGTGCTGCTCGCATCCGGCGTTCACACGGTCCAGGCCGTGGTGGAGGACCTGGGCACCGGCACGGCCCGCGCGCGCGTCTTCTCCACGAGCGCGGCCAGCGTGAACCTCGCGGAGAAGACGGTGGCGAAGTTCTCCGAGCCCGAGCAGCGAGGCGGCCTGCTCCCGACGCCGCGGCGGACACTGCTCCGGTGAGCGCGGAACGGCGGGTGCGCCAGGTGAAGCTCGCGGCGGCCAGCACCGCGCTCGTCCGGAGAGGGGCGGTCCTCCTGGAGGATGCGCTGCGCACCGCATCCCTTCCGGATGCTCCCGGGGGCCGGGTGCTGGTCATCCGCCAGCTGTCGCTCGGGACGATTCACGCGGACCGCAGCCCGGCCACGCTCTCGCTCGTCGTGGAGCAACGCGTGCGCGAGCTGGCGCGGCTCGCGGTGCATGCGAGGTCGCAGTCCGCAGCCACCGCGCAGGCGGTCTACTTCCGGGATGAACTGGAGCCGTTCGTGCTGCTGGCTACCCGGCTTTCCCAGGGGCTGCCCCTGGACGCCTGGTTCTGGCGGTTGGCCGTTCCTGGCCTGCACCCGGGGATGCCCCGAGATGACGCGCTCCGCCTCGCGCTCGCCAGCGCATTGCGGACGGGACCGGGCCATGCCGGCGCGGTGACGCTCGTCTCCGAGCTGCACGCGCTCGGCGCACTGGCCCCCCTGTTGGGCGCGCTGCGATGGCAGGATGGACCCGCGCTCGCCCGAGCCTGGTGGGGACACCTGCCGTCCCGCCCGGCGCCGCGGCTGCCCCTGGACGACGTGGGCTCGGTGGAGCAGGTCGCCGAACCGCTCCGAACTACGCTCGCGCGCTGGGCACGAACCTGGGGAGCCGGCGACGCCCGTGCCTTGTGGCTGGCCTCGGTGGCGCTCTGCACGCGCGTGCCATCCCGGGTAGCCGCGCCCAATCTCCCAGCGCGGGCATGGCGGGTGCTGGGGGCGCTCCAGGATTCCCCTTCGGCCCACCTGCCCACGCCACGGGAACCGCCCCGACACTCCCCGCTGAGGCAGGACGCACGGATTGTCCCCGCCGCCACAGGCGTGGTTCCGAGCATCGCCGCGTCGCCGCAACCATCGCCGCAGGCACCAGCCGGCGAGCCTTCTTCCAACGGCGTGACGACGTACCTGGAAGCCACACCCACGTCCCCGGCGGGCGCGACCGCGGCTCCGCGGCAGGTGGCACGCCCCGCGGCCGCAGGCACCCACGAGGCGCCCGGAGACACCGGAACCGCGCATCAGGACACTCCCCTGCACTCCGCAACGGAGGAAGCGCTCCCCACAACCGCAGGGGGCCTGCTCTTCCTCTTGCCCGTGCTGAACGCGCTGGGCCTCGAGGAGTTCCTGGCGGGCCACCCGGCCCTCGCCGAACTTGGAATCCCGGAGCGATTCCTCCGTCACGTCGCCGAGCGCCTGGGTGTTCCTTCAACGGACCCATTGTTCCGCGTGCTCCAGGAGGCCGCGGCGGAGCCGTTGCCCGAGCCCAGCCCCTTCGTCCTCCCCGCGCGCTTTCAGGCAGGCGCCGGTGCGCGGGCACCGTTCCGTCTCGTCCGCGAATCCACGGGACGCTGCGTTGCCTTCGATGCACGGGCCCGGTTACCGCTCGCCTCGACGTCTCACGGGGCAGCGCTGCCCCCACCCTTCGACCGATGCCTCACGACGCCCCTGGCGCATCGGCTCCCCTGGGATGACGCCACCCTCATGTCGCGCGCGGCCCTCCTCGCGGTGGGCCGAGTCACGCGGCGGCTGGCACACATGGGGCTGAGAGAGCTCGTCCTCCGTCCTGGCCGCCTCGTCGCGACCCGCACGCATCTGGACGTCGTCTTCGCGGCCTCGCAGGTGGATATCCGCATCCGCCGCGCGGGGCTCGACATCAACCCGGGCTGGGTTCCCTGGCTCGCCCGCGTCATCCAATACCACTATCAAGACGATGAGACCGGAGCATGACGACGCCCTCCCTGCCCCTTCGCACCACGGTCCTCGCGGCGTTGGCCCTCACCCAAGAGGGCGCGGGGGATGGAGAGGCCATCGAGCTGCGCTTCCTGCGACAGCACCTGGATGCAACGGGGCGGGACTGGGTCGCTCGCGCACGGGAGCGCCGCACACGTCCGGGCTCCGAGGATGCCGGACTCGTCATGCTTGGCGAAGCGCTCGGGCTCTCCCTGGTGGAGCTCCTGGCAGTGGCCCTGGTCGCCGCCGTCGAGGAGGACCCGATGGTGGGCCGTGCCGTCGCGTACCTTCAAACACCCGTGGGGGCCTCCCGGCCAACGTTGGGACTGGTTTCCAGCGCGCTGGCGCCGGCTGCTTCCGGAGACCAGGAGGCCCTGCGCCTCCTCACCGCCGGAGCGGCCCTGGGCAGTGGACTGCTGACGCGCCTCCGGGAGGACCTGCCGCTGTGCGAGCAGACGCTGGCCATGCCGCTGCCGCTCCTCCTGGCGCTGTCCGAGCACGACGTCACCTGGCCTGGGGCAACGCTCGGCTCGGCCCACCTCATGGATGTACCGCTGCCTCCCTCCCTCATGGATGGCGTGCACCGGCATGCGCGCTTTCTCGCAGGCTCGCCTCGGTCGACGCTCGTGCTGCGCGGCACGTCGGTTTCTGAGACCCGCACCGTGGCGGCGGCGGTCGCCATGACGCTCGGACGAGCCCCTCTCTTCCTCGGAGCAGAGCTACAGCGGGGATTGGGGCCCTTCCTGATTCAGCGAGGACTGCTTCCCATTCATGTCCACGACCTCGCGCCCGGCGAACGGAAGGTGATTCCCAACGTGCCGTACTACGACGGCCCCGTGCTAGCCATCACCGGCCCCGAGGGCACGCTCGACGCGGCGGACCGCGCGGTGTTGCGCTGGTCCGTTCCGCGACCTCCCAGCGAGGAACGGCGGGCGCTGTGGGAGTCCTCACTGGGCGCACCGGACCTCGCCGAGGAGCTGGCCCGACGGCACCGTCAGGGCGCAGGGCGGATTGCCCAGCTTGGCCGGCTGGCCCGGCAGAAGGCGGAGCTGGACGGGCGGCAGGCGCCCGAGTTGCAAGACGTGCTCGCGGCGGCCTGGGAGGCGGAATCCGAGGGCATGAGCACGCTCGCGGAGCCCTTGATGGACGCCATCCACGACGACGCCATCGTCCTCGTGCCCCAGGTGAAACGAGAACTGGAGCTCCTCCTGGCGCGGTGCCGCGCGCGGGACGATCTGGTCCACGGCCTGGGCCCCTCCGCGACAGTGCGCTATCGCGCGGGTGTCCGGGCACTCTTCATGGGGGCGTCGGGCACGGGCAAGACGCTCGCCGCGGGATGGCTGGCCACGAAACTCGGACTGCCGCTCTACCGCGTGGACCTGGCGTCCGTGACGAGCAAGTACATCGGCGAGACGGAGAAGAACCTCTCGCAGCTCTTCGCGCGGGCCGAGCATGCCGACCTGGTGCTGCTCTTCGATGAAGCGGATTCGCTCTTCGCCAAGCGCACCGACGTGAAGGACTCGAACGACCGCTTCGCCAACGCACAGACGAACTACCTGCTCCAGCGAATCGAGGCCTTCGACGGCGTGGCCATCCTGACCAGCAACAGCAAGAGCCGGTTCGATTCAGCCTTTACGCGCCGCCTCGATGCCATCATCGACTTCACCCTGCCCGGCCCCTCCGAGCGGCGCGCGCTCTGGACCACGCATCTGGGCATGGCGCACGAACTCCCCGCCAAGGAGTTGAACCGACTGGCGGCGACGGCGGACCTGGCCGGAGGGCAGATTCGCAACGTGGTGCTGACGGCCGCGCTCATCGCGCGTGAGGCGGGTCGCGCCATCCAACCACCGGACATCATCGAGGCGCTCGTGCATGAGTACCGGAAGCAGGGCCGCGAGCCCCCCTCTGAACTCCGCACCACGCCCCTGGGCTCCGCTGACGGCGCCCGCGACCCCTGGCGCCGCTAGCGTGGCAGTCCACCCGGCCCCTTCTGCTCATCACCTTTTCGATTCTGGTGTGAGGACTCACAGCACCTGCTTCGTGGGACGCAGCAGTACCTCGTTGATGTCCACGTCGGCGGGTTGCTCGATGGCGAAGGCGATGGCCCTCGCGACGGAGTCCGCGGGAATCGCCAACTGCTGGTACATCTCCTTCACGCTGGCGGCGGTCTCCGGGTCCGAGCTCCCCATCGGCAGCTCCGACTGCACCGCCCCCGGGGAGATGATGGTCGTGCGGATGGAACCACCCACCTCCTGTCGCAGACCTTCAGAGATGGCGCGCACAGCGAACTTGGTGCCGGCGTACACCGCGGCCCCCATGCTGACCTTGTGCCCCGCCACTGAGGAGATGTTGATGAAGTGGCCGCTGTTCTGCCGCTGGAACACCGGGAGCGCCGCGGCGATGCCGTAGAGGACACCCTTGATGTTGGTGTCGACCATCCGGTCCCACTCGTCCACCAGCGTCTTCGCCACCGGCGCGAGCGACATCAGGCCCGCATTGTTCACCAGGACGTCGATGCGTCCGAACCTGTCGACCGCGGCCTGGATGAACGCCGTGACCTCGGCTCGCTTCGTGACATCCACCGCACGGGCACTCGCCTGGCCCCCTCCCCGCTCGATGTCCGCCACAACGGCGGCGAGCCTGTCCGTTCGCCGCGCGCCGAGGAACACCTTCGCGCCACGGGAAGCGAGGTGGCGGGCGGTCTCCTCGCCCAGCCCGCTGCTGGCCCCCGTGATGACGACGACCTTCCCTTGAATGTTCGACATCTTCATTCTCCTGGCTTCGGGACGCAGCGTCCCGCGTCTACGAAGAGAAGTACGCACCGCCATCGCCCGCGACTACACGCCGATGCGGCGATAGGCCTTGAAGGCACGCTGAAGAATCCGACGCGCTGCTCGACCGCCCCGACGCGGCGAGCAACCGCGGTGACGTCGTGGGAAGGCACGCGTCATGGATGCGCATGCTCCGAGGACTGCTCCTCATCCTCGTCATCTCGCTGGCACCTGGATTTTCACCGCGCAGCTTCTGCGTGAGCACGTACAGGCTGGGGATGAAGACCCGGATGACCACGGTGGACAACCAACATGTCGCCGAGGACGGCCGTGGCCAGGCTGTTGCGTGCCGCCGCTCCAGCGCCCTTGGCCAGAATGAGTGGCACCACGTTGCTCGTGCCCGGTGGCAACACCTGCGCGGCCCGTTCCTGCATGGCGGCCATGGCCTGCCCGGACGACACCCCGGGTGCCGCCTGGCCGCTGAGTTCCGCCGAGCGGGAAAGGAGATGGGGATGCGGTGTGCCTTCGAGCGCAGCCAGGGCATGGCGCGTTCGGTGTCGCGGAGTGGTTCACGGAACGTCGGGGGGAGAACTGGCAGCGGACGCGCGTGTCAGGCCTTCAGGCTCGCAATGTCGATGACGAAGCGGTAGCGGACATCTCTCTTGAGCACCCGCTCGTAGGCCTCGTTGTTTCGTGGATGTCGTGGCCGAGGGCTTCGACGAGGGCCCTAGCTTCTTTCTCTTCTACCCCAGCCGTGCGCAGCGCTCCGAGCCGCTGCGCCTCTTCGTCGAGATGGCGAAGGAGCTGGCCGTGCGCGCCTTCGACTAGCGACAGGTCAGCACGGGCGAGCGGGGTTGAATGACTTGCTTTCGGGTCAGGAAGACGGCAAGGACGCCTGAGCCAGGGCCCTCAGGTCGAACTCCTTCACGCCCCGGAGAGTCCGGTAGCGCTCCGGGAAGGCAGTGAGGATGAGAATCTGCAACGTGTCCCCTGCGCTCTCGATGACCTCTAGGGCGCGCTGGTGCCGGGCCGCGTCCGTGTTCACCAGTGCGTCGTCGAGGACGACGAGCTGTGGCTCCGGCCGCGGCCCTTTTCTGGCCAGCAGTTCCCCGAGCGCCAGCCTCAAAGTGAACAGGGTCTGCTCCCGCATCCCCCACGAGAAGCCCTCCAGCGGCCAGGGGCCCCCCGCCGTCTGCAACCGTGCCTCGCTGAACTCCGCGTCCAGCAAGATTTGCTCGGACCGCCCTCCTCCACGGATATACGCAAGGCGGGAGTGGATCTCCTGCTCGATGGGCGCCAGGAACGTCTGGGTCACCTGGTCCTGCCAGGCCTGGGACATGGCGCGGAGGCTCTCCGCGGCCCGGGCCCGTGTCTCCAGTCGCTGGAACGCGGCTTCCGCCAGCGCCAGCTTCTCCTCCGCCTCGCAGAGCCGCGAGTACAGACCGTCCGCAGCCGCCTGCTCGAGCAACGCCTGCGCCCGGATGCGCTTCTCCTGGTTCTTCTTCTCCTCGTCTCCAATCCGCTCCAATGTGTCCTGCAGCTTCTTCCGTTCGACCGTGGCGCGTGCCTCCAGCCTGGGAAGTTGCGCTCGGAGCCCCTTGACCATGTTCTCCAGACGGTTCAGCTCCGCCTCCCCCCGCTCTACCTCCGCGCCCAGCCCTTCGAGCGACAAGCCCAGGGTGTTGAGCTGGGTCTTCAGCTCCAAGCCCAGCGCCTGGGCCGCAGCCTGCGCGGAATTGCGCCCCTGAGTGACGACCTTCAGGTGCTGCTCTGCCTTCCGGAGAGCCCCTTCCGCCTCCTCCCGCGCCTTGTCCCGGGCCTTCACCTCCTGCCTGCGGGCCTTGAGTTCCTCCGTCAGCGCCTTTAGTTCGGGAAATGGGTGGGTCTGTAGCTCCTCCCGCGAAAGATTGAGCTGGGCACTTAGTGCCCCCGTCTTCCGTGCCTGCTCACGCTGCTGTTCCCTGAGCACCTCGACGCTCTCGACTTTGTTGTCCTCCAAGAACTGGCTCCGTGCCTCCTCGTACTTCGACAGCTCCTGAAGCGCGGCCTGCTGGGACGCCCAGGCCGCGCGCAGGCCCACCACATCATCGACTCCGTGCTCATGGAGGCGGCGCGCCAGATCCTTCCGGTGCTTCTCGACCTCCGCTTCGAGCTTGCCAATCTCCTCGGCCGCGGTACGCACGCGGACTTCGCCCACTCCCTTGATGCGCAGTGCACCAGCGCGCACCCCCGAAAAGACCTTCTGCTCCTCGCTGGTGAGCTTGTGCGGTGTGGTGTGTCCCTGGGCCTCCCACTCGATGCGCTGCGGGCCCTCGGCCGTGAAGGAGACCTCGACCCCCTGTGCGTCCAGCCTGTCCAGGGCCTGAGTCAGCTTGCGCTGCACCTCCTCGGCGCGCTTCACCTCTGCATCTGGAAGCGCCTTCAGTCCCGCAGTCTTGCGTCGGGCATTCTCCACCGACGTCTCCACCCGCGTCCCCTGCTTGACGAGCCCGTCCAGCTTCCGCTGCTCCGCCAGGGAAGCGCGCGCATCTTCGAGGAGTCGTCCTCGTTCCACGCGCTGCTCCGCCAGTTCCATTTCCCCCTGCTGAGCCTTGTGTCGCTCGCGTGCTTCGCGAGCCCCGTCCTCGGCGCGCCGGACGAGACCCTGGGCCTCCTGCAAGGCGGGCTCGTTGCGAGCCAGCAGGTCCTCCTGCTGGACCACCTTCTGCTGGAGCGCGAGAAGCTCTCGCTGCTTCTGGTCCAGCGACTGCCACTCTTTTCGTTGACGCTCGACGTCCTTCTCCCGGAGCGCCGCCTGCTGCTCCAGCTTCTCCTCCTCCGCGATGCGCTCGTGCAAGCTAGCGAGCCGCTGCTCATAGGTCCTCCGTTCCTCCGCCAGGGAGAGCTGCTTCTGGCCGAGGTCCATGCTCTCGCTGGCAAGCTGCTCGATCTCCGCCAACCGCTGAGTCAGCCGAGCTGCCTCCTCGCGCAACTCCCGCATGCGAGCACCCTCACGATCGAGGTCGCTTCCGGTGACGAGCTTTCCCGTCTTGGGCGTGAAGAACCGGCGATAGGCCCCCTCCATTGCCTTCAGGAGGGACTGTTCCTCGTTGCTCAGGGCGGCGACTCCAACCGTCTCCAGGAGGCGGGCCTTGAGCGGTGTATCGAGGCCGGGCAGGTCGTAGCGCTCTTCCGACTGATTCAGCCAGAGCAACCGGGCCAAGCCCCAGTTGCCCACCTTCGTCACGCCGTTTCCGGGCACGCTGGAGACAAGGAAGCCTCGGAGCAACGCATCCGCCTCTTGCGATTCAGCGAGCCGCTCGAACCGACTCCCCGTCCACTCATCCAGGACGCTACTGGCGTCGTCCAGGAAAGCCTTCTCAAGCCGGTAGCGCTTCCCCGCCGTCTCGAACTCCAGCTTCACTCGCGGAGAGAGCTTGGTCTGCCAGGGACGAAGCAGGTTCATCTCTCGGTCCTTCGTGGAGTGGCGGTCGAACAGCGCCCTTGCGACGGCCAGGATGAGGCTCGACTTACCCGTCTCATTGGGCGCATGGATGACATGGATGCCCGTTCCCAGCCCTTGCAGATCCACCGGGCTCCGGAAGCAGCGAAAGTGCTGGACGCAAAGCCTGCGCAAAATCATTTCCACACCTCCATCACCAGCTCTGACAGCAACTGTCTGGCCGCGGTCCTGACGGGCTCCGGCGTGGCACCTGGTCCAACTGCGGCCGGTTTGTTCAGCCCATCCAGTAACGAGGAGATCAGACTGCTCGAACCTGCGATGTCCGCGAGGCGCCCCTCTGCCTTCGCGCGTGGTACGTCCTCGCGCTCGATGCAGACATGAAGAAGCCCTCCCCCCTGAAGCTCCTCACGGAACGCATCCAACCCTGATGAGGCGTCCTCGGAAGAGAATCCCGTGGTGTGAATGCGCAGCAGCGCCCTTTCGGGGCGCGCCAGCTGCGCCACGAGCTCCCGAGCCCGAGCTACCTCCGGCTCGTGGCCCTGGCTCAGGTCCAGCTCCACCGTCCTCCAGGTCAGCGCCCCTGTTGCAATCGGCTCCAGCCGGGGCACGGCGCCCCGCGACGAGAGTTCCACCAGCAGCGCCTGCCCCGAGCCCACCTCACCGAACTTCGTCGTCTCGTGGGCTCCCGAGTAGGCCGTACGAACGTCATGGACGTACTGCCCATGCCAGTGCCCCAAGGCTAGGTAGTCGAGGCCAGCGCGGACCGCCGCGTCCAGTGCGATGGGGAAGTCGTCCGCGGCGTGCTTTCCTTCGATGCGCAGGGAGCCATGAGCCACGCCGATGCGAATCGCGTCCAGGCCGGACGCCATCTCCCAGCCGGCGGTGGGGTCCTTCATACCCTTCTTCTGGCGGAGTGGCGCGGGGAGCAACACGGCATCGGTGTGCGGGATGGGCACCGCCGCATTCCCATCCAGCACGGTGATGTGATCCGGGCGCTGATTCCAGGAGGCCCGGCGGAAAACGGCATCCGGCGTCAGCGCATCGTGGTTGCCGGGCAGGACGTACACGGGCGCGAGAGAGCCCGCGAGCACCTTGATGACCGCATGGACGACACGGTCCTCGACGATATTGTGCTCGAAGATGTCACCCGCCAGGACGACGGCATCTACCTTCGACCGGTTGGCCGCGCTGATGACGTTGCTCGCGGCCTCCAGTCTCGCCTTCCGCACGTCCTCCGCGACATGAGCCACATGACGGGCTCGGAGCCCCATCTGCCAATCCGCTGAATGAAGAATCCTGACCATTTAAAAGACGGTACAGATTTGTCGCGGAGCCGCACATACCTCCAGGGTGGTAGTACTGGCTTCATGAGATCTGACGCGGAGGGGCCTCGCCTATCCGGCGAGGCTGACGCGGAGTTCGAGCGCGTCGAAACACGCAGGGGAGATGTACTGGCTGGGACCTCGTCGAGCATGGCGATGAGCGACGAGGTGGCCCGGCGGAAGTCCGCGCCGTAGTTGAGCTTGGAGATGAACCGCGCGTTCATCTTCCGCGCGAAGAGACACGAAGCCCTCGCAGCCTCCGTCCAGTTATCGCTGGCGAGCACGCAGAGCCGCTGCGCCCCTTCATCAAGGCAGCGGAGGATCTGGCCATGCGCCCCTTCGAATAGCGACAGGCCAACACGGGCACAAGGGGGAGCGTCTACCTCTCCGGAGGTACTGACAGACAGTGACCAGGGGCCTATTCAGGACCTGAACGTCTATGCTGTCCATCGGAGCATCTACTGGCCGGGGGATGAATGGTCGCGTCAATTCACTTTAGCTCGCGTGAGCGCATGCTCATGCGCGATGTCGCCGTCGCACTCAATGGTTCGCTGCACCTGCCAGACATGCTGGGACAAGCGAGAAGGCTGCTGACCAAGCTCGTCCCCGCCGATTACACGGGTCTGTGCATCGTCAGCAGAGGGCGACCATCGACATACGAGTGGGTCGAGGAGGCAGGCGCACCCAACGCGCTGCTGGCCCGGTATGCCGAGCTGCAACCCGATGACTTCGTGCTCAAATCCGTCGTACGCCAACGCGACACGGTGCTCCGGGACTCGGAGATGCTGCCTCGAAAGGAACTGGAGAAGAGCCCGCTCTACCTGCGCAGCTGTGAGCTGGGTCTGAAACTGGAGCAGGTCTTGGCCACGCTCATGACGGTCCAGCATGGCATGTACTGCGGCTTCACCATGTACCGGGACCGGCGACGCCCCTTCTCTCGGAAGGCCCAAGCGGCATTGCAGCTCCTCTCCCCCAGCTTTGTGGCCGCGATCTACAAAAGCCGTCACATGGACAGCCCGCTGACGGGCGATCGCCTCCTGGACGCCATGAGTCGACGTCAGGGCTTCCAGTTCCTCGTCGTAGCGCCCCCCGCGTTCGAGACGCGTCGCTCCGAGCGCGCGACTGCGTTGCTGGAGAAGTGGTTCTCCAAAGACGAACGGACTCGGGCGGGACTTCCCAAGCCGCTGCTTGAGCACATCAAGACGTTGTCCCAGGTAGACATCCTCATGAGGCCGCGGGAGCACCGACTGATCTTCCCGCGCGACGATGAGAATCTGGTGGTGATCTTCATCGAGCTTCCCGAATCGGATGGGCCGAGGCAGTGGGCGATGCTTCTTCACGAAGTTCCCAAGTCCATTCCGCTTCCAGAAGAGCTTGCTCAGTATTTGAGTGCGAGGGAGATGCAAATCGCGTGGGGGCTCCTCAGGAACTGGAGCCCAGAGTTGATTGCCAAGGAGTTCAACATCACTCTTCACACGGCGAAAACTCACGTGCGCAACATCTACAAGGCTCTGAACTGCGACAACCGGGTCGACTTCCTGTACCAAGCCGCGCGGCTCCTGCGACCTATTTGAAGCACACGGCATGGCCATCCTCCCTTCTGAAGTACCCGCTGATGAGGAAGGATGGTCCGGTCAAGGGGAGATGTCTCTACCTCTCGAGAGGTACGTGCTCTCCTCGGGTATCTGCGCGGCGAACCGCTCCAGCGTACTGGAGGGAATCTCATCCAAAGCGGCGATGAGGGGCGACGTGAAGCGACAAAAGCCCATGTCATAGAGCAGCTCGGAGATGAACCGCCCGCCCATTCGCCAAGCAACGAGCGCGGGCGACCGAGGCAACCGCACCGTGTCCCACTACCCTTCCAGGGCGCGTGCCCGCTCCTCGGACGTGTAGAAGGGCGTGCTCGACACGGCAGGTGTCACGGAGCCTTCGGAAGTCCTCACCCTTCAGTGGAGCTCAGCCAGCTGTGGTGGGCAATGGCCTGCTGGATGAGCCGCGCATCCACCTCCGAGTCCGTCTCCAGATGCGCCGCGGCAAGCCGGTGTGTGACGCCGCGCCACCAGCTCTCCGCGTAGAAGGCCGCCTGCAGCAGCACCACCGCATCGGAGTGCCGCCACTGCCGGTGCACGCAGAAGCGCGCTGCTTCCGCCACAACCTGTCCCGGTTCAACCAGACCCGTCAGGTCCGATCGATGCTTCATCTTGAGGCCCAGCACGCCGCCGGTCGCGGATGCCACCTCGGGATTCGGCAGCAGTATCCGCACGGTCGCCAAGGGCTCGTGCTCCACGTAGACGACCAGGTGGACGGTGCTCGACAATTTGTCGAAGCCATTCACCTCACGCTGTGTCGGGAGCTCCCGTCCGGCCATCAACCGCAGCTCGCCTCCAAAAACAACCCAACGGACGCGAAGCGCGTCATCCAGCTCTTGCTGATTCGTGACAACACGGCAGGTCATGGACGGCATGGGCCCCCTTCGACGTGGCGCAGGTCCGGCGTCACGCCGGCCTGCGCCATGTGCGAAGGGCTCCGCGCCGTCGAACGACGTGACCTCAGTCCCGCAGCGGCCCCTTCGGCGCCGCGTTCCGATTCAGGCTCTGGGGCAGCAGCCGCTTCTTCTCCCGCTGCTCCTTCAGGACCTTGTCGAGCGCGTCACGGATGTCTTGCGGCAGAGGCTGCGCCGCCACCGCGCTGCACCGGTTCCGGGTCTCCAGCGGGTCCTCCGTGAGGTCGTAGCATTCGTACTCACGAGGAATGAACCGCGCCGTGGCGACCTCGTCCGTGTTCCCCGCCGCGCCCGCGAAGAAGCGCGGGTTGTCCGAATAGCAGCTGTACTTCCAGAGCGTGTCTCCCGTGAGTTCAGGGAGGCGAGTGACCACCGTCTCGATGTGCTTGGGCTGGATGACGCCCGCGAACGCCTGGCCGGTGAGGTTGTTGGTCATCTGGAGCCCTGACTCGACGTTGTCGTCGGTCATGAAATAGATGGGCTCATGCCGCTCGGCCTCCCGGCCCAGCACCAGACCGGAGAGGTCCCTGCCCACCAGCTGCCGCGCCTCCGAGTGGTCCCGCGCCAGCTCTCGCCGGGCCGCATCCGCGTCGATTCCGGCGAGCCCCAACAGCGTCGGCACCAGGTCCACATGCGACGTCACCACCTCCGTCTTCCGGGGCTCTGGAAACAGCCCTGGATTGGAGATGACGCACGGCACGTGCAGCGTCTCCTGATAGGCGTTGTACCACTTCTGCATCATGCCGCCGTGAGCCCCGAGCATCTCACCATGGTCGGACGTGAGGACGACGATGGTGTTCTCGAAGAAGGAAGTCTTCTTGAGATGTTCGTAGACCCGCTGGATGTGTTTACTCACCTCCGCCATGAGGAAGTAATAGAACTGCCGGTACGACGCGGTGTCGCGCTGCGGCAGGTACATGCGCGGATACGTGTAGACGTAGTCCTTCTGACAGCGCGGCTTGCTTTCGAGCGACTCGCCCGCCGTCGGCGAAGGCGCCACGTCCGGCAGCTTCCCCGCTTGCTGAAGGTTGCTGAACTCGGTGAACCAGGGCAGGCCCGAGAAGACGATGTCGTGCGGATTGACGAAGGAGCTCACGACGAGCCACGGCGCCGCGTCACCCTTCGCGGCCTGATGCTCCAGATCGCTCAGCAACCGGCAGACCTGATCGGCGAAGCCTGGGTCGCGGACCGTGGCGTCGTTCGCTTGTGACGCGCCATGGGGCTCGGGGCCAATCCAACCGGAGAAGCCGAACTTCTCCAGACGCCCGGCCTGCTCGTACAAGGCGATGCGTTCGGGGTAGGCGTCGCCGCTCACGTCATTGCTCATGAGGGCCGTCTGCGTCCCCGGCACCAGGATGTCCTCGTCGGAGATGTGCCACTTGCCCCGGTAGTGCGTCTGATAGCCGCCCTTCCGGAAATACTCCCCCAACGTGGGAACGGTATTGGGCGCCAACCAGTACATGTCCGGATCGAACGACGACTTCCCGATGCCGGGCGTCTGACTCACGCCATGAAGCGACGGATATTGCCCCGTGTAGAGCGTGGTGCGGCTGGGCGCGCAGGCCGTGGAGGCCGTGTGGTGCCGGAGGAACTCGATGCCATGCTTTCGGAGCTCCTGGCCAACCTGGTCATTTTCGATACGAAACCGACGGGCCTCTTCATTCTCGTACGGAGGCGGAAATCGCTCCTCGTCCGTGGTGATGATGAGGAAGTTGGGGCGCTTGCCAGCAACCGTCATGTCACGACCTCCTGATGGGGAACGCAAACTGTAACGCAGAAGGCCGTGACGCATGGCGACACCCGCACGTCTTTCTACTGCAGCGCGTCCATCAGCGCCGACTGGAGCGTCTTCCGGTTCTGCGGGAAGCCCTGATTGGGATAGGGCCGAGCCCCGCTCAGGAACTGCACATACTTCTGGTACATCGGGTCAGAACGCGCGGGCTCCTGCTGATAGAAAGCCTGGGTGGCCTGCAGCAGATAGCGCGGCGTCGTGCCCTGCGGCGCGTCCCCGCTGAAGGCGATGAGGCTGCGCACGTCCGGGGCCTTCATGAAGTCGGTGAAGGCGCGGGCGTCCTCGGCACACGTCCCCGTGCACTGCGCGCTGACCACCAGCGCATCCACGAACACCGCGGGCGCGGAGCCCGTGCCCAGCGGAACGGAGATGACTTCTGGCAGCGCCATGCCCGGGTTGGCCTTCCGGACGAAGAACAGGCGCTCCGTGTAGCCCATGAAGCCGTTGGCCTGCCCCAAGGCGAACGCCTCTTCCGCCAGGGAACCATCCGCGTAGGTGCCGTCGAGGCATGGGTTGACGCCTGCCTCCAGCTCACAGCTCTTCACCACGTCCTCGAACGAAGCCAGCGCAGACGCGTCCAGCGGCAGCGACAACGCCTGGGACAACCCGCCCGTGGGATTCGTGTCGGCCCACGCGTCCAAGTAGGACGAGGGCAGCGTCCAGCTTCCGCTGTAGTTGGCCGCCAACGGGCGCATCCCCGGCGCCACATCCGTGAGGATCTGGACCAGGGAATCGCCATCCGTGGCCGACGACAGGTGGGGGCTGTTCGAGTAGACGACGTAGCTGCACAGGTAGGTCGGCACCCCATAGCTCTGGCCCGCGATGGAGACGGCTTCTTCCGCCGCCGGATGCGCGGCCCCCGCCGCCAGGGCGACGGGCTGCACCCAGCCCTTCGATACGAGGTCACCCATGATGAGCGTGTCGATCTCCACCACCTGCGCGGCCCCTGCTCCCGGGCCAAGGAGCTGGTTCAGCGTGCCTCCTTCATCCAGGTCATAGAGGTCCAGGTTCGCGTCGAACACGATGTCCAGGTCGATGTCCGAATGCTCCTGCTCGAAATCCGCCTCCAGCCGCTGCTTGAGGCTGGCGAAGCCGTCTCCCGCAGCATCTGGAATGTAGGGGAAGAGGACGACTTTCAAGGGCCGAGGGGCCTCGGGCTCAGGCTCCGAGCAGGCCCCCAGGCACAGGGCGAGGACACAGGGCAAAGCTCTCCATTGCATGGTGTGGCTCCGGTGAAATGAGGGGGACCGCCCCGCACGGATGCGGGAGCGGCATTGCGCCTCAGTCTACCGTTTCCGCCCGACGAGGATTGGGCAGCACTCCTGCGTCTGTCTTTGAAGCCGGTGGGCACCGACCTGGCGGGTCGATGCCCGGGCCTTCACCGCCCAGCGGGCGCGGCCAGGAAGCCTCGCTGCACCAGGGAGGAGAGGTACGTCGTAATCAACGTGGCGTCCACGGACGGACACATCGTCCCCGTGCCTCCCAGTGCCTTCAGCGTGTGCCCGCTGTCGCAGACCACCATTCGCGGCCCGCCCACGCCCCGGTCCTCGGGCGGCACCTGCTGGAGGAACATGAGCAGGTCCCCCAGCTCACTATCAGACGGCGCCGCGAGGCCAAGCTCCGCGAGCCATTCGTCATAGGGGAGGATACGCAGCCCGTAGCCAAAGGCTCGCATGTGGATCCACATCTCGTCCGCTCGCACGAACTTCGGGTTGACCAGGTGGAACGTCTGGCCAATGGACTCGGGACGCAGGGACAGGTCCACGATGGCGCTGCTCACGTAGTCCACGGGCGTCACGTCCAGCAGCGCGTCCACGCTGGGCGCGCTCCCCAGTTGGACGCAGCCCTTGAGCGTCCGGCACACCAGGTCGTCCGTGTTCCAAGCGCCCGTCCGGCTGTGGCCCGTCACCCGTCCGGGCCGGTGGATCGTCACCGGGAGCCCTCGCCGCGAGGCCTCACGCACCAGCTTCTCCGCCACCCACTTGCTCTGGGCGTAGCCCCCCACCAGTCGGGAGGCCGGCTCCAACGGCTCATCCTCGCGGAAGGGAAGCTGGCGCCCCACGGGCAGCACCGACACCGTGGAGACATAGTGCAGCGGCTTGATGCGCGTGCGCATGCAAAGGCGGAGAATCTCCCGCGTACCGAGCACGTTCGCGGCGCGCATCGACTCATAGGGATAGATGAAATTGACGAGCGCACCGTTGTGGTAGACGGCGTCCACTTCCTCCGACAGCCGCTGGAACTCCGCTTCCGACAGGCCCAGCAGGGGCTGGCCGATGTCCCCTCGGACAGGGACGATTCGCGACGCCAGGTCGTCGCGCCACAGCGAGTAGCTCTCCAGGTTCTTGCGAATCCGCTGCATCCCCTCCTGCTCCGACTTGGAGCGGACCAGGCAGTGGATGCGCGCCTGCGTCTTCCGGCAGAGCTCCTCGAGCAGGAAGGCGCCGAGGAAGCCCGTGGCGCCCGTCAGCAGCACGGCGCGCGCGGGTCCGGAGGTGGGCGGAAGCGCCGTTCCCGGCAGCAGCCCCGCATCCAGCACGGCGTCCGCCTCCAACTCCGCCACCACGTCGTGGACCGGCAGCGAGCCCGCCTTCGCGGCCTCGATGGCGCGCGCCATCTCTTCCAGCGTCGGCGACTGCAACAGGGCCCTCAGCGGGATGTCCGCGCCTGACGCGGCCCGCGCGAGGACGAGCACCCGGTAGAGCAGCAGCGAGTGGCCTCCGAGCTCGAAGAAGTGGTCGTGCACGCCCACCTGCTCCACCCCGAGCACCTGACGCCAGATGTCCGCCAGCGTGGCTTCCCCTGGCGTTCTCGGCGCGACGTGGGCCTTCGCCGTCCCGGAGCCCACACGCTCCGGCGCGGGGAGCGCCGCGCGGTCCACCTTCCCGTTCGGCGTGAGCGGCAAGGCATCCAGGCTCACGAACACGAAGGGCACCATGTACTCGGGCAGCCGGGACTTGAGGTAATCGCGCAACTCACCCGGCTCAGGGGCCTTCCCGTCGCGGCCCACCACATACGCCACCAACTGCTTGTCCGCGCCCGGGCCCTCTCGCACGACGACGACCGCGTCGCGGATGCCTGGGTGCTCCTGCAGCGCCGCGCCAATCTCACCCAGCTCGATGCGGAAGCCGCGGAGCTTCACCTGGTGGTCCATCCGGCCCAGGTATTCGAGTTGCCCGTCCGGCAGCCACCGCGCCAGGTCCCCTGTCCGGTACAGGTGCGCGCCCGCGTCCCCGGCGAAGGGAGACGTGACGAACCGCTCCGCCGTCAGCTCCGTCCGGCCCAGGTAGCCCCGGGCGACACCATGCCCGCCGATGAAGACCTCGCCCGGCACCCCCACGGGCATAGGCTCGCGGTTCGCATCCAGCACGTAGACCTGGGTGTTTCCAACGGGCCGGCCGATGGTCGGCGTCTCGCCCCGGTTCACACGGGTGAACGTGGAATAGGTCGTCGTCTCGCTCGGGCCGTAGAGGTTGAAGACATCGCTCACGTGGCCCAGGGCGTAGATGGAGTCGACCAGTGCTCCCGCCAGCGCCTCGCCCGCCAGATTGACGGTGGTGACCGACGTCGGCACCCCGCCCCCTCGCAGCAGCGCGCCCATGGCCGAGGGCACGGTGTTGATGAGCGTCACCTCCTTCGCCGCGGGCAGCTCGGGCAACTCCAGCGCGTTCTTCGCGACGATGACCTTCGCCCCGCAGCAAAGGGGCGTGAAGATCTCGAAGACGGACAGGTCGAAGCAGATGGACGTCGACGCCAGCGTCCCCGCCAGCGACTCCGGCGAGAAGACACTCTGGGCCCACTGCAAGAAGGCCACGGCGTTCCGGTGGTCAATCATCACGCCCTTGGGCTTGCCGGTGGAGCCCGAGGTGTAGATGAGATACGCGAGCGAATCGGGCGTCGTGACACGCCCGGAGTTCACCTCCGGCTCGGCGCCGAGGGCGGCGGCATCCGCGTCCAGGCACACCACGCGTGCCTCGGTGGTGGGAAGCTCCGGGAGCAGCCGCTGCTGCGTGAGCAGCACGGGCACCTGCGCGTCCTCGAGGATGAGCGCCAGCCGCTCCTTCGGATAGGCGGGGTCCAGTGGCACGTAGGCACCGCCGGCCTTGAGGATGGCCAGCAGGCCGATGACGAGTTCCTCCGTCCGCTCGACGCAGAGCCCCACGCGCGCCTCGGGCCGCACGCCCAGCCGCCGCAGGTGATGGGCCAGTTGGTTCGCCCGGCGGTTGAGCTCAGCGTAGGTCAGCGTCCGCGTTCCGCTCACCACGGCCACGGCGTTCGGCGTCCGCTCCACCTGGGCCTGGATGAGCTCATGCATGCACAGCGCCGGCACGCCGAGCACCGGGCCGTTCCAGGCAGTGAGCAGCCGCGTCCGCTCTTCCGCCGACAGCACGGGCAGCTTTGACAGGGGCGTCTCTGGTTTCGCGACGACGGCCTCCAACAACACCTGGAGGTGGCCCACCATCCGCTCCGCCGTCGAGGCATCGAAGAGCTCGCGCGAGTATTCGAGCATGCCAGCCAGGCCCTGTTCGCCGGAGGCCAGGATGAGGGACAGCTCGAACTTGGCGACGCCTTCCACGCTACCGTCGGGTGCACCGCCCAGGAACGACCAGCGCGTCCCGGGCAGGTCCAGCGTGGGCGCGGGGATGTTCTCCAGCGTGAAGCAGGCACGCACCAGCGGGTTGAGCCCGCCCTCACGCGAGGCGCCGACCGCCTTCACCACTTCGCTGAAGGGGAGCGCCTGATGGTCCTGGGCGTCGAGCACCGTCTTGCGCGCCCGGGCCAGCCACTGCGAAAAGGTCGGGTCCCCGGACACGTCACTCCGGAGCACGAGCGTGTTGGCGATGAAGCCGATGAGGTCCGGCGGCACGCTCCCCCGGTTCGCGGTCACCGTCCCCACACCGAAATCGAGCTGCCCCGAGTAGCGGTGCAGGAGCGCGGCGAACGCGGCGTAGAGCACCATGAAGAGGCTGCACCCTTCACGTCGGCCGAGCTCGCGCAGCGCCTCGCTCAACCCGGGCGAGAGGGCCACGGGCACGGTCGCGCCTCGGTGGCTGGTGGCGCTGGAGACACCACGGTCCACGGGGAGCTGAAGCGGCGGCAGTCCCTGGAGCTTCTCCTTCCAGAAGGCCCGCTCCCGGGCGCCAGAGGCCCCCGCCAGCCATGCCTGCTCACGCAGGGACGACTCGGCGAACTGCATGGACACGGGTGGCAAGGCCGCGGCCTGCCCCCGTGCGAACGACGCGTAGAGCGCCGACAGCTCCCGGACGAAGACGCCGAGCGACCAGCCATCCGTGATGATGTGGTGCTTCGTCACGAAGAGCGCGGAGTCGTCGGCGTCCAGGGACACCAGCGTCACGCGGAACAGGGGACCCTGGGCCAGGTCGAAAGGCTGCTGGGCCAGGGCCTCCGAGCGCCGTTGGACCTCCTCGTCGCGTTGCGCCTCCGACAGCCCCCGCGCCTCCACGACGCTCAGCGCCGCGCCCACGTCAGGTGACGCGATGACCTGCCTTGGACTTCCGTCCACCTCCGGGAAGGACGTCCGAAGGACCTCGTGCCGGCGGACCAGCTCATCCAGGCTCCGGCGCAGCGCCACGGTGTCCAGCGCGCCGTGTACCCGCAGCCCCAGGTGGACGTTGTACTGCGCGGTGCCCGGTGACAGCCGATCCAGGAACCACAGCCGCTCCTGCCCGCTGGACAGCGGGATGACCTGGGGCCTCGTGACGGGCCGCTCAGGGCCGCTGCCCACCTCGTCGTGCGCGGTGTGCTTGCGCAGGAACGCGAGGATGTCGGCCTTGTTCGCCGCCAGCTCGGTCCGCACCTCCGGCGTGAGGACGGCCTTGCCCGCCTCCACCACCAGCTTGTCACCGTCGACGCGCAGGCGAACGCCCCTGGCCGCGAGGGTGCCCAACAGCTCCCGTACACTCATAGGACGAAGACCTCGTTGTCGTTGGTTTCGACCGCCTCTGCCTGGATTGCGAGCGTCTCGGCCAGGGCGCGGTCCATGACTTCACTCTGGAGATGCGCACAGAGCGCATCCAACGTCGGGTGCTTCCAAATCAGTGACGCCGGGAGCGACAGCCCCAGTCCCGACGCCAACCGGTTGCGCAGCTCGAGCCCCATCAGCGAGTCGAGTCCGAAGCCTTGGAGCGGCGCTTCGGCGTCGATGCGCGCGGAGTCGAGCCGGAGCACCCGGCCCAGCTGCTCGCGAACGAACTTCTCCAGCGCCACCCGCGCGTCCCGAGGTGTCGCCGTCCGCAGGGCTTCAAGCAACGCCACATCCCGCGCGGCCTGCGCGCCCTCCCCCGCGCTGGCCGGGACGAGCTCCGACAGCCAAGGCGTGGACTTCGCTCGCGGATAGAACTCCACCCACTTGCGGACGTCGAGCGGCATGACCGCCATCTGCGTCACGTCACCATCCAACAGCCGCCCCAGGATGGCGTTGCCTTCCGCGGGCGTCAGACTGTCGGAGCCCCGCTGAGCCAGGCGCTCTCCCCGGTTGGACTGCGCGGCGGCCAGACCGACCTCGGAGAAGGGTCCCCAGTTGATGCTCAGGCCCGGCAGCCCCAGCACCCGGCGGTGATGGGCCAGCGCATCGAGGAAGGCATTGGCCGCCACGTAGTTTCCCTGCCCGGGTGCGCCGAACAGGGAGGCCGCCGACGAGTACAGCACGAAGAAGTCGAGCGGCAGGTCGCGCGTGAGGACATGCAGGTTCCAGCCCCCGAGGACCTTCGGCGCCATCACCCGGCGGAAGCGCTCCACTGTCTGCTGCAGCAGGACGCCGTCATCCAGCACACCCGCCGCGTGGATGACGCCTCGCAGCGGTGCTCCACCTTCGGCGATCTCCGCGACTACGCGGCCCAGCTGAGCCCGGTCGGACACATCCGCCGCCATCACCCGCACGCGCGCGCCCTCCGCTTCGAGCGTGGCCACGTCCGCCTGTTGCGCTGGCGTCAACGTGGCATCACGCCCAAGGAGGACGAGGTGCCGTGCGCCCTGCTCCACCATCCACTTCGCCACCGCGAAGCCCAGTCCGCCCAGGCCGCCCGTCACCAGGTACGTCCCGGCCGCCCGGAGTCGCCGAGCCCCCGTGGCCGGCACCACCACGCGTGCCCCGGGATGTTTCAGGGTGAGCGTGCTCACCTCCTTCACGATGGAGGGCAGGCCCCCGGCCTCGGAGGCGTCCTTCACCTCGCGCCACAGCCGGGCGAACCGATCAGGCTTTCGGCTCGCGAAGGTGTGCACGTCGACCACGCACCACGCGACGTTCGCATCTCCGGCCGAAGGCGCTTCGGACGTCCCTCGCAGGTCGATGACGCGAGCCCCCTCCGCCAGCACGGCGAGGCTCGGATTGAGGCCGACAGCGCCCGGCGCGATGATGGCCAGGTCCAGCCCTCGGCCTCCCGTCGCATCCAGCAGCCCCGTGGCGAATGAGGCGTCGGAGGGGTCCACGACGTGGGCGGCGCCGAGCTCCAGCAAAGAGGCCCGCTGCTCATCCGTCGTGGCTTCGGCGAAGACCTCCGCCCCCATGCGCCGTGCCAGCTGGATGGCCGTTCGCCCGAGTCCGCTCGAAGCCCCGAGGACCCATACACGGTCTCGCTTCTCCACGCGTCCCAGGTGGAACAGGCCGTACCAGACAGGCAGCACAGTCGCTACCAGCGCCGCGGCCTCTTCATGCGACGACGAGGGCGGACGCGGCGCGGTGTGCCCCACGGGCACGCACAGATGTGACCCGAGGCCCGACGACACCAGCGCGATGCGCTCCTCGCCCACGGCGACGTCCTTCACGCCCTCTCCCACCGCCACGATGCGCCCACTGCATGCGGTGGCACCTGCTTCGTCCCAGCGCTCCGGGCTCGACGCCCCGCCGAGCCCCGGACGCGCCGCCACTTCGACTTCGAGTTCGACCTCTCCAGGCCCCGGCGGACGGCGGGCCGCGGACCGGTACTCCTGGCGCCCCTGAGCGTCACGCTCGACCCGGAAGGACTGGCCCTCGGTGGGGACGACGGCCTCATGGGAGGCCCTTCCGGGTGTGCCACGTACGATGCGGCCGACGTGTCGCCCATCAGGCCGGAGGGAGATTTCCTCCTCCGCGTCCGCCACGAGCAGCTCGCGCACCAGCGCGCCGGTGGCGTCCTCGATGGGCATGAGCGCGGACACGTCCACCCGTGTGGACTTCAGCTCGGCGTGCTCCTGCGCGAGCGTGCGCCCCAGGCCCCACAACGGCGCCTGCACGACGTCCGAAGCGGAGCGGCTGTCTGAACCATGGTGGACACCCTTCGTGACCATCCACAGACGTGGCGGACTCGACAGTCCCATTCGGGAGAGCCCCTGTGCGAGGTGCAGCACGCCGCCGCAGCCCATCAACGGGTCCACGTCGCCCGGTCCCAGGCCCGTCACGTGAATCACGCCGCGCGCAGCGGCCCCCTTGCCGAACGTCTCCGCCAGCACCTCATCGAAGGCCATCGGCGACGACACGTCCACGGTGCGGCGGCCCGGCATGGAGCCACCCAGGTCGATACGGGTGACTTCGCCCTGACGCGCGCGGAGTTGTGACTCCACCGTGTCCGCCAGCTCGCTGCCATCCGAGATTAGCAACCAACGTCCGGCCGCCTCGGCTCCCTGTGCGGGGAGCTGCTCGACGGCGGGGACATGGCGCCACGCCTGGGCGAAGTAGAGGTCCCTGCCCTCTGCATCCGCCACGGGAGCATCCAACTGCTGGACCCGCAGCCCCAGCGCCTCCAGCAACAGCTTGCCAGACGCATCGCGCAGCACGAGGTCGAACTCGTAGACGCCCCGGCGTGTGCCCTCAGGTGTCCGCATCCGGACGTGGCAGAAGCCCTCCGTTGGGGGCGGTGCGTGGAGCCGCAGGTTCTCGAGTGCCACCGGGACGGCGGGCCCCGCGTCCTGCGGCACGTCCTCCGGAGGCACCGCTGCGGACACCAACTGGAAGCAGGCGTCGAGCAACGCGGGGTGGATTCGATACGCCGAGGCCCGCGCGCCCAATGACTCCGGCAGGCGGAGGTGGCCGAGCGCCTCCCCTCGCCCTCGCCAGACCTGCTGCACGCCCTGGAACGCGGGCCCGTAGGCCACGCCGTTGCGCGCCAGCATCTCGTAATGCGCCGCCTGGGTCAGGACGTCGGGGCAGCGCTCGCGGATGGCCTCCAACGAGTCGGCCGCCTGCCCCGCGTGACCTGCTTCCAAGAGGCGGAGCCGGCCCACGACGTGCGTCATCCACCCCGTCGCGTCCGCCTTCTGGCTCGAAAGCTGAAACGTAAGGGTGCGGCCCTGCTCGCCGTGCAGCGCCAGTTGGACGGTGCGCTCCTGGCCCTCGGGCAGGAGCAGCCCCTCCTTGAAGGAGGTGTCGACCAGTTCGTGCGCGGCGCCTCCCGACATCGCATGCGCCGCGGACAGCGCCATCTCCAGATAGGCCGCTCCCGGCACCACCACCGAGCCCGCCACGCGATGGTCCGCGAGAAACGCGGGCTCAGTCGCGCTCAGCGTGGATTCCCAGAAGCGGGTCTCCTGCTGTACGGAGGTCGTGAACGAAGTGCCCAGGAGCGGATGGCCCCCCGAGCGCACGAAGCGGCCTCGCGCTGCACGCGTGGGTCTCAGCTCCAGCCAGTGCCGCTCCCGCTGCCAGGGATACGCCGGCAGTGCGACTCGCCGCCGCTTGTCCGGATGCAGCCGGAGCCAGTCCACGCGGTCCACGCGGGTGGCCAGCGCGCCCAGTGACGCGAGCAGCGACGGCCACTCCTCCTGTTCCCGGAGGAGGCTCGGGACGACCAGACCCCGGCCGGAGGCGTCGCCTTCCCGCAGCATCGCGTCCACGAAGGGCACCAGGATGGGATGCGGGCTCAGTTCGATGAACAGGACGTTCCCGTCCTGGATGAGACGCTGCACCGCGTCCGCGAACAGCACGGGCTGCCGCAGGTTGCGCACCCAATACGCGGCGCTCAGCTCCCGGCCATCGATGGGGGCGCCCGTCACCGTCGAGTAGAGCGGCACCGTGCTTCCCGTGGGACGGATGCCAGCCATCCGCTCCAGCAGGTCCTGCCGAAGCGGATCCATCTGAGGGCTGTGGGACGCCACGTCCACCTTCACCCAACGGCAGAAGACCTCACGCTTCTCCAGGCGCTCCAACACCTCCTTCAGCGCCGCCGGGTCTCCCGAGAGCACCGTGGCCTTCGGGCCGTTGCTGACGGCGATGGCGATCCGGTCCTCCGCGCCCCGAATCTCCGCCTCGGCCTGTTCGCGCGAGAGGTCCACCACCGCCATGGCGCCCTGGCCGCTGACCCGCCGGAGCAGCTTGCTGCGCTCGCAGATGATGCGCGCGGCGTCGTCCAGCGACAGCGCCCCCGCGACGTGGGCCGCGGCGACCTCGCCCATGCTGTGCCCCACCACCGCGTGCGGCTCCAGGCCCAGTGAACGCCACACCGCCGCGAGCGACACCTGCAAGGCGAACAGCGTCGGTTGGATGACGTCGATGTCATTCCAGCGCGGCTGCTGACCGGGGTTCGTCAACAGCTCGCGCAGTGACCAGTCCGTGTAGCGGCCCAGCGCATCGTGGCACCGGTCGATGCCCTCACGGAAGGTCGTGTCCTGGGCATACAGCTGCCGTCCCATGCCGAGCCACTGCGAGCCCTGGCCGGGGAACACGAAGACCACCTTCTGGCTGTTGCTCCGGCGCCCCACGGACAGACCGGGGTGGCTCTCTCCGGCGGCGAACGCTTCGAGCTGCGCGACCAGCTCCTGTGGGGACTTCGCCGCGAGCGCGAGCCGGTGGTCATGGTGCGTGCGGCACAGGGCCGCCGTGTAGCTGAGGTCCGCGAGCGCGCCCACGTCCTCGCGCTTCAGGAACGTGCTCCACGTCCGGGCCAGGTCGGCCAGCGCTGGCGCCGTCTTGGCGGACAGGACGACGAGCTGTGCGGTATCGACCTCGGAAGCGGCGGGCGTGGCCGCGGGCGCGGGGGCTTCCTCCAGCACCACGTGCGCGTTGATGCCACTCAGCCCGAAGGAGCTCACCCCCGCGATGCGCCGCCCCTCGTGGGCCGGCCAGGGGATTCGCTCGACGGGGACACGCGCGGGGATGCGGTCCCATTCCACGTGGGGATTGGGCGTGTGGAAGTGCAGGTGCGGCGGTATCTCCCGGTGCTGGAGCGACAGAATCGTCTTGATGACGCCGGCGATTCCGGCCGCTGGCTCCAGGTGGCCGATGTTCGTCTTCACCGAGCCGATGAAGAAGGGCCGGTCCTCCGGACGTCCCTTGCCCAGCACGGCCCCCAGCGCCCGGAGTTCAATGGGGTCGCCCAGCGGCGTGCCCGTTCCGTGGGCTTCGATGTAGCCCACGAGGGCCGGCGGCACGCGCGCGTTCTCCAGCGCCTTCGACACGACGGCTTGCTGCGATGGTCCGTTGGGCACCGTCAGTCCGCCGCTGGCCCCGTCATGATTGACGGCGGAGCCACGAATCAACGCGAGGATGTCGTCGCCATCGCGCTGCGCGTCCGACAGGCGCTTGAGCACGAGGATGCCGCAGCCCTCTCCGCGCACGTACCCGTCGGCCGCCGCGTCGAAGGTCTTGCAGCGGCCGTCGCTCGCGAGCGCCTGCATGCTGCAAAGGCAAATCGTCGTCTCAGGGGACAGGATGAGGTTGACGCCGCCCGCGAGCGCGAGATTGGACTCGCCGCGCCGGAGGCTCTCGCAGGCCAGGTGGAGCGACACCAGTGACGACGAGCACGCCGTGTCGACCGGCATGCACGGCCCCTGCAGGCCCAGCACGTAGGAGATTCGCCCCGGGACGAAGCTGTAGCCGTTGCCCGTCGCCATGTACCCGTCGAAGCGGGTCGCGTCGTCCTCCTTGAGCAGGCGCGCCATGTAGTCGCTGGACATCACGCCCATGAAGACGCCCGTCTTGCTGCCCATGAGCTGACCAGGCGCCACGCCCGCGTTCTCCAGGGCCTCCCACGCCACCTCCAGGGCGATGCGCTGCTGCGGGTCCAGGCTCGCCGCCTCGCGCGGCGCGATGCCGAAGAACTCGGCGTCGAAGTGCTCCACGTCATCCAGGAAGCCACCGCGGGTGCCGTACATCTTCCCCGGCATCCCGCGCGTCGCGTTGAAGTAGCCCTGCACGTCCCAACGGGACTCGGGCACCTCGCGCAGCGCATCCACGCCGTCTCGAAGGATCCGCCAGTACGACGGTCCATCGACGGCGCCACCGGGGAAACGGCAACCCATGCCGATGACGGCGATGGGCTCCGTCCGGGCGCGCTCCACCGCATCGAGGCGGGCTTGCATCTTCTCCACGAGCAACGCGGCGCGCTGCAACGCGGAGGGCTCAGCTGACTTTGGCGAGTTGCTCATGTTCCTTCTTCCATCAGTGCGGCGAGCTTCGCTTCGAGCGAGGCGGCAAGCTCATCCGGCGAAAGCTCCATGATTCGATCGAGAAGCGCCGTGTCCTGAGCCGCTCCCTGTCCTTCCTCGGCCGGCTGCGGCTCCTGGCCGAACACTTCGCCCAGCAGGTAGGTCGCGATGGCCTCCGCCGTCGGGTAGTCGAAGACGAGCGTCGAAGGCAGCGACGCACCGACCGTCTTCTGCAGCCGGTTGCGCAGCTCCAGCGCCATCAACGAATCCATGCCCACTTCGAACAGCCGCTGCCGTGGCTCCAGCGGCGTGGATGCGTCCAGGCCGAGCACCTTCACCGCCGCGTCTAGGACGTGCTCCAGCAGCAGCGCCATGCGCTGGCGGGGTTCCGCGGTGTCGAGCCGGCGCCGCAACTCCGAAGCCGATGGGCCGTCCGCGTCGGGCTCGGCACGCACCTGCCCTGCCACGTCGGCGAGCAGCGTGGGCGCCGCCCCCCGTGGGAACTGCGCCAGGTAGCGCGACCACTGCACCTGCAGCAGGGTGAGTTGCGGCTGCGCACGGCTGAAGGCCTTGCCGAAGGCCTCCAGCGCCTCGGCCGGTGTGAAGGCCTCCACGCCTTGCGCCTGGTAACGGGACGCGAGCTCCGCGGCCATGCCCACCTCGGCCCAGGGTCCCCAATTGATGCTCAGCGCCGGAAGTCCCAGGGCACGCCGGTGATGCGCCAGCGCGTCCAGGAAGGCATTGGCCGCCGCGTAGCTCCCTTGCCCCGGCGCGCCCAGCAGGGACGACGCCGACGAGTACAGGACGAAGAAGTCGATCGGCTTGTCCTGCGTCAACGTGTGCAGGTGCCACGCCCCGTCCACCTTGGGCGCGAGCACCCGGGAGAACCGCTTCCAGTCTTGTTGCAGGAGGACGCCGTCATCCAGCACGCCCGCCGCGTGGACCACGCCGCGCAGAGGCGCCAGCTTCTCCGCTTCATCCAGGGTGCGACGGACGTCCTCCTGCTTCGACACGTCCGCCTGGAGCACGAGCACCCTCGCGCCCGCCGTCTCCAGCGCGCGGATGGCCTCTTGCGCTTCCGGCCTGGGGCCGCCGCGCCCGATGAGCACCAGGTTCCTGGCGCCCTGCTCCACCATCCACCCGGCCAGCGCGAGGCCCAGGCCGCCAAGACCGCCCGTGAGCAGGTAGCTCGCCTCGGGGTTCAGGCGCGGCAACTCCGCCCGCGCCACGTCCCGCGACGCGCGAAGGCGGGCCACGTGCCGCTGCCCTTCGCGAATCACCACCTGCCGCTCACCGTCGGTGGCGCCCAGCTCGCGCCAGATGGCGGCGGCCGCGTCACCCGGTCCAGAGGGCTCCAGGTCGATGAGCGCGCCAGCCAGCTCGGGGTGCTCCTGCGAGAAGACGGCGCCCAGCCCCCAAAGAGGGACCTGCTCCATCGCCAGCGGCGTGGGACGCGTATCGAGCGCGCGAGCGCCCCGCGTCACCCACCAGATGCGCGCGGTGAAGGCGGAGTTCGCCAGCGCCTGGGCCAAGGACAGCGCGCTGCCCGCTCCCAGTTGGTGCGCCTCTCGCAGGGCATCCACATCCTCGCCACCGGGCCCACGCAGCGCCCAGAGGTGGACGATGCCGCCCAGGGACTCGCCGGGAAGCACCGCCTCCTGGAGCAGCCGCGCGTAGTCCTCGGGCCGCTGGGCATCCAGCGTGAAGCGTCCTTCACCATGACGGACGAACGCCGCCCCCGGATGGACCAGCACCGGGCGGCCGCCCTGCTTCAGGATGCGCTCCGCGAGCGCCTCCGCGGTGCCCGAGGTGTCGGCGAACACAATCCAGCGGCCGGCTCCGGGCGCCGCCTCGGGCGCGGGCTGCGGCTTCCAGCCCAGCTCGTAGAGGGAGTCCCGCTGGCCGTGGCGCAGCACCGCCATCAGGGCCTCTCGCGGCGCTCGCTTGTGCTTCAGCCCCTCAATCTCGATGAGCACCTGACCATCCGCGTCGACCACCCAGACGTCGCCGGTGATGACCTCACCCACCGCCTCCTCCGCGTCCCGTCGCACGGCGTAGGCCCAGACGGAGCCGGTCGGCTGCGCGTGGAAGCGGAAGCGCTCCACGGAGATGGGGACGTAGACGGTGCTCAGCATCGCGTCCTCACGGATGAGGTCCGTTCCCATCGCCTGCAGGAACGAGTCGACCAGCCCCGGGTGGACGTACAGGCTCCGGTCATCCAGGTCCGTGGGCAGGCGCATCTGACACAGCGCCTCGCGGCCCCCGCTGTGGATGCGCTCAATCCAGCGGAACGCGTGCCCCAGGTTGAAGCCGATGTCCCAGTTGCGCTCGTAGAGCCCTCCATCGAGCTGACGCGCGCAGCGGGCCTCGATGTCCCTCCGCGAGAGAGGCGCGGGACGTGCGGGGCCGTCTCCCACCACCAGCGTTCCCGTGCCATTCAGCAGCCATCCCTCGGTCTCCTCGTCGGCGGTGGCGGAGAGGCTGTAGAGCTCGAAGTCGTACCGGCCCTGTCCCTTGGGCGCGAGCACGAGCTGGACGAGCTGCTCCTCGTCGTCGGCGAGCACGATGGGCTGCGAGAAGACGCACTTCTCGATGGTGTACGGCCCCGCGCCGAACGACTGCGCCGCCGTCGCGATGATGCGCGCGATGTGGCACGAGCCGGGCACGACGATGGTGCCGTAGAGCCGGTGGTCCTCCAGGAACGGCAGCGACTGCGCGCTGTAGCGCCCCTCGAAGACCAGCGACTTGCTCAAGGGCGAGCGCACGCGCTGACCGACGAGCGCCTGCGCGGTGGTGAGCGTGGAGGCCGTGCGGGGCGTCTTGGGAGCCTCCAGCCAGTGTCGCTGGTGCTGCCACGGGTAGACGGGCAGCGCGACACGGGCGCGGTGGCGCTCGCCATTCAGTGCGCTCCAATCCACCTCCACGCCCTGGGTGTAGAGCGCGGCCAGGCTGGAGAGCACCTGCGCCTGCTCGGGCTGCCCCTTGCGCAGCGACGGCAGCCAGGTGCCCGCGTCGTCCCCAAGGCCCTTCAGCGCCATGCCCATGAGCGTCGGATGCGGGCCGACCTCGACGAAGACGGTTCCCCCCAATGCTCGCAGCGCCTTGAGTCCGTCGTGGAAACGCACGGCCTCTCGGACGTGGCGGCGGAAGTACCCGGCGTCGAGCACCGTGCCCTCCTCGAGCACCTGCCCCGTGACGTTGGACGCCAGATGGATGCGAGGCGCCCGGAAGGTGAGGTGTCCCGCCGCCTTCTCGAACGCATCCAGCATCGGCTCCATCAGCGGCGAGTGGAACGCGTGCGACACGGTGAGCCGCCGGACCTTGAGGCCCTGCGACTGGAACACGGAGGAGAGGACCTCCACGGCCTCACGCTCGCCCGCGATGACGGTGTCCGCGGGCCCGTTGACCGCGGCGATCGACACCCGGTCCGCGTACGGAGTCAGCGCTTGCGCGACGACCGCCTCGCTCGCCGTGATGGACACCATCTCCCCATTGCGCGGCAGCTCCTGCATGAGCCGCGCGCGCCTGGTGATGAGCCGGAGCGCGTCTTCAAGCTCCAGCACCCCCGCCACACACGCGGCCACGTACTCACCCACGCTGTGCCCCAGCACCGCCCAGGGCTCGACGCCCCAGGAGCGCCACAGCTCCGCCAGGGCGTACTCCAGCGCGAAGAGCGCCGGCTGCGTGTACCCGGTGTCATCGATTCGCGCGTCCGCTCCGTGCATCACGGAGAGGAGCGAGTCGCTCCACTCGCCATCGAGCAGGGCATTGCACCGGTCCAGGGCCGCTCGGAAGACAGGCTCCGTTTCGTACAACTCACGGCCCATGCCCGCGTACTGCGCGCCCTGTCCCGTGAAGACGAAGACGACCTTGGGCGCCTCCCCCTCGAATCGGTGCTGGGCCAGCCGGGGCACTTCCTCCCCTCGGGCGAAAGCCTGCAGCCGCTCCCGGGCCTGCTCCGCCGTCTCCACCACGAGCGCCATGCGGTGAGAGAACGACGTGCGCTGGGTGTTCGCCGCGTGGGCGACATCCGCGAGCGACAGCTCCGGCCGCTGGGCGATGTACTCCCCGACTCGGACCGCGAGCTGCGCGAGCGCCCCCTTCGTCTTCGCAGACAACGCGAGCACCTGCGCGCCGCGCTCGGCCTGCGCCTTGGTGGGCACCGGCCGAGGCGCCTCCTCCACGAGGATGTGCGCGTTGGTGCCGCTCAAACCGAAGGCGCTGATGCCGGCGATTCGTGGACGCGCCCGCTCCGGCCAGGCGGTGACTTGCGTCGGGATGTCCAGCGGGAAGCCGTTCAGCTCGATGTGCGAGTTGAGCTTCTTGAGGTGCAGGTGCGGAGGAATCACGCCGTGCCGGTGCGCCAGGACGACCTTGATGAGCCCGGCGATGCCCGCCGCGGCCTCCAGGTGGCCAATGCTGGTCTTCACCGAGCCCATCAGCAGCCGCTGCTCGGGCGTGCGTCCCTCGCCGAGCACGTTGGCCACGGCGCGGACCTCGATGGGGTCGCCGAGCGACGTGCCCGTGCCGTGCGCCTCGATGTAGTCCACGTCCGAGGGCGCGACGTTCGCGTTGGCCAGGGCGGCGCGGAGGACCTGCTGCTGCGCATCCCCGTTCGGAACGGTGAGCGCGCTGCTCGGACCATCGTGATTGACGGCCGAGCCACGGATGACGGCGAGGATGTCATCGCCATCCCGCTTCGCGTCCGACAGGCGCTTGAGGACGACCATGCCGCAGCCTTCGCTGCGCACGTAGCCGTCGGCGGATTCGTCGAACGTCTTGCACCGGCCGTCCGCAGACAGGGCCCGGAGTTGCGCCAGGTAGATGGTGGAGTGCGGCGCGAGCGTCATGTTGACGCCACCCGCCAGCGCCAGGTTGGCCTCGCCACCACGCAGGGCCTGGCAGGCGAGGTGCACGGCCACCAGTGACGACGAGCACGCCGTGTTGAGGCTCATCGCCGGCCCCTGGAAGCGGAGCAGGTAGGCCAGCCGGCCCGCGGCGAAGCTCGCGTCGTTGCCGGTGGCGATATAGGCGTCACCCGCCGCCGACGCGCTCCCCACGCCGTTGAGCATCGCGTACTCGTTGCTGCCGATGCCGACGAACACCCCCGTCTTGGTGTTGGCGAGCCGCGCGGGCGCGAGTCCCGCGTGCTCCAACGACTCCCAGGCGACCTCCAACAGCAGGCGCTGCTGAGGGTCCATGTTCGAGGCCTCGCGAGGCGCAATCCCGAAGAACTGGGCATCGAACTGGTCGGCGTCGTCCAGGAAGCCGCCCCAGCGCGTGTACGTCTTGCCAGGGACGCCCGGCCGCGCGTCGTAGTAGTCGTCCACCTTCCAGCGTGAGGCGGGGACCTCGCGGATGGCGTCCACGCCGCCCTCCAGCAACTTCCAGAAGGCGTCCGGGCCGGAGGCCTGTGGGACACGGCAACCGATGCCGATGATGGCAATGGGCTCCGTCGCGTTGCTGACGACGCGGCTTACCTCCTCCTTCGCCTCCACCTCCAGCCGGAGCACGTCCTTCAGCAGATACGTGGAGAGGGCCAGGACGGTCGGACGGTCGAAGGCGATGGTGGATGGGACCTGGACACCGAAGCGCGCCACCAGCCGCCGACGAAGCTCCACGGCGGTGATGGAGTCCATGCCCGTGTCGAAGAAGCCCTGCTCCAGCTTCACCGCCGCGCTGGAGGCGAAGCCCAGCACTCGGGACACCTCCTCACGCACCCACGACGTCACCAGCTCCTTGCGCCGCGCGGGCGTGGCGTTGCGCAACTGCGCCAGCGCCTCGCTTCCGTCCACCGGTTCCACCGGCGTGGGCGTCGAGGGAGCACCGAGCCCCTCGAGGAGCGGCCGGGGCGCCCGCGACTCGTACACGGACTTGAAGAGGCTCCAGTCAATCTGCGCCACACTCCGCTGCGTCACGTCCATGGCGAGCAGCGCTCCGAGCAGTTGGAGCCCGCCCTCCACGGTGACACCGCGCACGCCGATGCGCTCGAACCAGCGCAGTCCTTCCTCGGCGACCATGCCTTCGGCCGCCCACGGCCCCCAGTTGATGCTCAGCGCATGCTGGCCCCGCGCGCGGCGGTGGTGCGCCAGCGCGTCGAGGAACTGGTTGCCCGCGGCGTAATGCCCCATCTGCGCCGAGCCCCACACGGCCGAGCCCGACGAGAAGTAGACGGTGAAGTCCAGGTCCAGCCCCTGCGTGAGCTGGTGCAACACCCAGCCACCCGCCACCTTCGGGCGCAGGATGGAGGCGAGCGCCGCCTCGTCCATGGCCTCCAGCGATACCTGCGTGGAGACTCCCGCGGCGTGAATGACGCCCTTCAGCGGAGCCGGTCCCCGCTGGACGGCGTCGATGACCTCCGACATGCGCGCCGCATCCGCCACATCCGCGCTGAGGGCGTGGACGACGGCGCCCTCCGCTTCCATGGCCTCGATGGCGGAGACCTGCCGGCCCACATCACTGTCGCGAGGAATGGCGGCCCACGCGTCGCGGCTCGGCAGTCCCTTCCGGCCCAGCAGCACGAGGTGCCGCGCGCCCTGGGAGACGAGCCAGCGTGCCACGTGGAGTCCCAATCCGCCCAGGCCACCCGTGACGAGGTACGTCGCATCCGCGCGGAGCGTGAGGCGGGCATCGCCAACGGCAGGCTCCGAGGGAACCAGCCGAGCCACGTGACGGGTGCCATCGCGGAGCGCCGCCTGGTCCTCGCCATCCGCACCGGACAGCTCGCGCCACAGCGCCTCCACCTCGCCCTCTGGCGCGGCGGGGTCCAGGTCCAGCAGGCCGCCCCAGACCTCCGGGTGCTCCAGCGCCAGGACACGGCCCAGGCCCCACAGCGGCGCCTGTGCGGGCGAGCCGCTCGTGACGTTGCCCACCGGCTGGGTCCCCCGCGTGCACAGCCACAACCGGGCGCCGCTCGCGGACGGTGACTTCACCAGCGCCTGCACCAGCCGCAACGCCGCGTGGACGCCTCGTTGCTGCGCGGACTCCACCTCCGCGAGCGTGGGCTCCGCGCCGGACACGGTGTCCGCGCCCCACAGGTGCACCACGGCCTTCACCGGGCCCACGTCCTGGAGCAATTGCGCGTAGTGCTCCGCGTTGTCCGGGTGGATGGACCGCACCTTCTGGCCATCGACGGCCGCGGCCTCACCGGGGACGACCAGCCAGCACGGTTCGCCCAGGGCTTCCAGATGGGCCGCCAGCGCGGCACCAACGCCCTCACGGTTCCCGAAGACGAGCCAGGCTCCCTCTCCCCTGGGCGCACGCGGCGAAGGCGCCCCCCGCTCACGCGCGTGCCAGGTGATGTCGTAGACCCAGCCACCCGGTCTTTGGACACTCGACGTGTCCGCGCTTCGGGCCACGGGGGCCCGGGTCAGCGCCTTCACGGGGGCATCGTCAATCCAGTACCGCGAGCGCTGCCACGGGTAGAGCGGCAGCGGCGCGAGACGGCCGCCATCCGGGAAGAGCCGACTCCACTCCACGAGGTAGCCCTTCACGTGGAGCCCGCCCAGCGCTCCCAGCATCACCGCCTGGCCAGCCCGCCCCTTGCGCAGCGACGGCACCACCGCGCCTTCCAGCTCACGGCGTCCCAGCGCCTGCGTCACGTACCGGCCGAGCGCGGGCTGAGGCCCCAGCTCGACGAAGAGCCGGTGCCCTTGCTCCAGCAGCGCCTCCACCGCCGCTGAGAACCGCACGGGCTCTCCGACGTTGCGCGCCCAGTACGCCGCGTCGAGCGCCGTGCCGTCGATGGCCTCGCCACTCACCGTGGAGAACATCGGGACGGACGTCGGCCGCGTTTCGATGTGGCCCAGGACCTGGGTCAGTTCGGCCTGGAGCGGCGCCATCTGGTGGCTGTGGAAGGCGTAGTTGACGCCCAGGTCCCTCGTGGCGACACCTCGCGCCCTCAGTGCTTCGAGCACCGCTCCGAGCGCCGCCGGCTCACCCGACAAGACGACGCTCCGAGCGTCATTGATGGCACCCACCGACAGTCGGCCCGCGTAGGGCGCCAGCTCGCGCTGAGCCTCGTCGGGAGACAGTTCGACGGAGGCCATGCGGCCCTGCCCCGTCGCCTTCTGCATGATGCGGCTGCGGTGCGCCACCAACCGAGCGGCCTCGGACAGGCTCAGCGCTCCAGCCACATGCGCCGCGGCCACCTCGCCCACGCTGTGCCCCACGACCGCGGACGGGACGACGCCCAGTGCGCGCCATGCGGCGGCGAGCGCGACCTGGATGGCGAAGATGGCGGGCTGGGCCACCTCCGTCTCCTCCAGACGGGACTCGGGGCCGTCCGCCATCAGCGCGTCGATGATGGAGTTCCGGGTGTGCGGAGCCAGCGCCGCGTCCACGTCACGCAACGCGGCGGCGAAGTCTCCGTTGCTCGCGAAGAGGTCACGCCCCATGCCCTGCCACTGGGAGCCCTGGCCTCCGAAGACGAACACCACCTGTTCCCGGCGCCCCTCCGCGACGCCCGTCGTCAGGTACGGCGGTGCCCCGCCTTCGAGGAACGCCAGGAGCTGCTCGCCCCACTCCGCCGCCGTATGACCGGCCACCGCCAGCCGGTGTTCGTGGGGATTGCGCCGCAACGCCGCGGTGTAGGCCAGGTCTTCGAGCCGCGGCGCCACGTCCCCAGGTTGAGCCAGGAGTGCGTGGTACGAGCGAACCAGGGCTCGCAGCGCGCCCTCGCTCCTCGCGGACAGCGTGAGCAGCCGCGCGGCGGTCTGGGGGGCCTCGGGCACGGGCGAAGACGCGGGGGCCTCTTCGACAATCACGTGCGCGTTCGTCCCGCTGATGCCGAAGGAGCTCACCGCCGCGTAACGGCGCCGCTGCGAGACGGGCCACGGCTGTTGCTGCGTCGGGATGGCGAAGGGCGTGTCCTCGATGGAGATGCGAGGGTTGAGCGCCTTGAAGTGCAGGTGCTTCGGAATGGCCTCGTGCCGGAGCGCGAGGAGCACCTTGATGAGGCCCGCCATGCCGGCCGCTGCCTCCAGATGACCGATGTTCGTCTTCGCGGAGCCGAGGAAGCAGCGCGAGTCATCCTCGCGCCGGTGGCCATACGTCTCCCGAAGGGCCTCCACCTCTATCGGGTCGCCGAGCGGCGTGCCGGTGCCGTGGGCTTCGATGTAGCCAATGTCCTTGGGCGACACCTGGGCCGCTGTCAGTGCCTCGCGAATCAGGGCCTGCTGCGACAGGACGTTGGGCGTCGTCAGGCCGGTGGAGCCGCCATCCTGGTTCACCGCCGATGCGCGAATCACGCCCAGGACGTTGTCTCCGCTGGCCAGCGCATCGGAGAGCCGCTTCAGCACCACGACGCCGCAGCCCTCCCCCCGGACGAAGCCATTCGCCCGCGAGTCGAAGGTCCGGCAGCGCCCATCCGGAGACAGCGCCGTCAGCTTGGAGAGCCAGGAGCTGGGCCGCTGCGACAGGAGCAGGTTGACGCCGCCCACGAGCGCCGCGTCGCACTCGCGGTTGCGCAGACTCTGGCCGGCCAGGTGCAAGGCCACCAGCGAGGACGAACAAGCCGTGTCCACCGACATGGCCGGCCCCCGCAGGTCCAGCAGGTACGAGAGCCGCCCGGCGATCACGCTGTTGGAGCAGCCGATGACGGAGTAGACATCGCCCTCCACGTCCCGCTCCGCCTGGAGCATCGCGTAGTCATTGCCGCAGACGCCGACGAAGACGCCCGTCCGAGTGCCCGACAGGCGCGCCTTCGGCAGGCCCGCGTCTTCCAGCGCCTCCCACGCGACCTCGAGCAGCAAGCGCTGCTGCGGGTCCATTGCCACGGCCTCGCGTGGCGCGATCCCGAAGAACTCCGGGTCGAAGCCATCCACCCGGTCCAGGAAGCCACCCCAGCGCGTGCCCTTGTGCTCCGCCGCGTCCGTGCTGCTCTTCCAGCGGTCGCCGGGCACCTCGCGGACTGCGTCCACGCCCTCACTCAGCAGCCGCCAGTACGCCGCCGGGTCATTCGCGCCGCCCGGGAAGCGGCAGCCCATGCCGACGATGGCGAGCAGCTCGGGGCCCTGCGCCGTCGTCCCTACCGCCGGAACAGCCTGCGCCCCCTTCGCCACCGGACGCACCGTGACGCGCGACTCGGCGTCGAGGACGGGCTCCAGCTTGCCGAACAGGTGCGCCGTCAGCGTCTGTACCGTGGGATAGGCATAGGCCAGCGTCGCGGACAGCGTAAGCTTCAGCCCGGACTCGAGCCGGTTGCGCAGCTCCAGGCCGGTCAGGCTGTCCATTCCGAGGTCGCCAAACGGCTGCTCGGGGTCGATGCGCGCCGGCTCCATGCGGAGGATGCGTCCCAGCTGTTCGCGCAGATAGCCCTCCAGCAATCCCCGCCGCTGGGAAGCCTCCGCCGCCGCGAGCATCTCTCGCGCGGTCCCCTTGCGCGAAGCCGGCGTGCTCACCCGCTCCTGCATCAGCGCGGAGAGGAAGGGCGACTGCGCCGCGCTCAGGTAGAACTCGCGCCACTGCCGCAGGTCCAACGGCACCACGGCCACCTGCGCGGCCTCCTTCGCCAGCAGGCGCCCCAGCGCATCCAGGGCTTGCGCTGGCGGCATGTTGCCCACGCCGCGCAGGGCCAGGCGGTCACCCCGGTTCGTCGCCACCGCGGCCAGACCCACTTCGGCCCAGGGGCCCCAGTTGACGCTCAACGCGGGGAGTCCCGCCGCACGCCGATGGTGCGCGAGCACATCCATGAAGGCGTTGGCCGCCGCGTAGTTGCCCTGTCCCGGCGAGCCGAGCATCGACGCTGCGGAAGAGAACATCACGAAGAAGTCCAACGGACGGCCCAGCGTCTGCGCATGCAGGTTCCACGCGCCCTGGACCTTCGGCGCCAGCACCGTGCGGAGCCGCTCCGCGTCGAGCTGCGCGAGCACACCATCGGCGATGACACCCGCCGCGTGGACGATGCCGCGCAGCGGCGGCAGCGCCGCATCCATCGAAGCCAGCAGACGCGTCACGTCGTCGGCGCGGGTGACGTCCGCCGCGTAGACGCGCACCTCGGCGCCGCTCGCCCGGAGTTCGCCCAGCGCCTGGTTCGCCTCGTCGGTGGGCGCGCTCCGGCCGGTGAGCGCCAGGTGCCGGGCGCCCCGCTGGATGAGCCACTTCGCCACTTCCAACCCGAGCCCGCCCAAGCCGCCGGTGATGAGGTACGTCCCCTCCGCCGAGAGCTCACGGGGCTCCGTCGTATCCCCACCAGCGACACCCCGCCCCAACCGCGCGACGTGGCGCTGACTTCCGCGCAGCGCAATCCGGTCCTCCGCGCTGTCCGCGAGGAGCTCCGCGGCCAGCGACGTGACTTCCTCAGGGGACGGCTGCGCGCTCAGGTCCACATGGGCGCAGCGCAGCTCCGGGTGCTCATGGGTGATGACCGCCGCGAGGCCCGCGAGAGGCGCGGCCGCCGGTGCACCCAGCGCCGAATCCCGGACGAGGACGTGCAGACCCGACGTCACCAGCCACAGGCGCGGTGCGTCGCGCCAGCCCCGCTGGGCCCACGCCTGGAGCAGGGACACGACGCTGGTCCCGCTCAGCGTCACGGCCTGCTCGAAGGTCTCCGGCTCCGCCACGCTGGACGCCACGTCGAGCCCGTACAGATGCACCATGCCCTTGCACGGTGACTGCTCGCTGAAGGCGTCTCGGAGGAGCGCCTGGAAGTCCTCCAGGCGCGACGGGTTGACGCGGTAGTGGTCTTCGGAGAGCCGCGCGTAGGCGGCCCCCGCCTCCACCACGACGCTGACCTCGGCGCGCTCCGCGAGCTCCTTGGCCAAGGAGTGTCCGACGCCACGCGCATCCGCGAAGACGAGCCACCGGCCCGCCCCCCGCCCAGCCACGGCGTCCTCCCGAGCCACGCGAGGCTGCGGCTGCCACTGGACGGAGTACATCCAGCGGTCCACTTCATCGCCGGGCTGGCTGCCCGCGGAGACCTTCTTGCAGACCAGCCGTCGCACCTCGGCCACCACCCGGCCCTGGTCATCCAGGAGGGTGACGTCGCACTCGATGGCGCTCGCCCCCGAAGCGGCCCCATTGACGATGCGGACGTGACTCCAAAGCGCGGCCTGCGCCGGAGCCAGGGCGCGAAGCCGGGAGAAGGACGAAGGGACATACACGCCGCCTTCGCCGTCCACGCCGCCCAGCGCCGCCGCCAGGACCTGGAAGCAACCATCGAGCAACGCGGGGTGCAGGCTGTACCGGGCGTCCTCCGCCGTCCGCTCGCCCGCGAGCTGCACACGGCCCAGCGCCTCACCGTCCGCGCGGTAGAGCTCCGTAACGACACGGTAGCTGGGGCCATAGTCCAGGCCGATGTCGCGAAGGCCCTGGTAGTGCGCCTCCACCGACACCGGGGTACTCAGCCGCGCACGCAACGCCTCCAGTCCGCCGGGCTCCGCGATGGCCGAGTCGCCCTGGCGGAGGGTGCCTTCCGCGTGGAGCGTCCAGTTCAACTCATCCGACGGCGTCTCCCGCAGCACGGGCGCGCTGAAGAGCCGGAACGCGTGCGGACCTGAACGCTCCGTGGAGAGCCACAGCTGGAGCACCCGTTCCTCGTCCTCCGGGAACGCCATGAGCGCGCTGAAGCTCACCTCCTCCAGGGATACGGGCGCCCCCAGCGTCTGTCTGGCCGCGCTCAGCGCCATGTCGGCCATGGCCGCCGCGGGCAAGGCGGGCACACCCTGGACGCGATGCTCCGACAGCAGCGGGAAGTGCTTCGGGCCCAGTTGCACCTGCCACAGCCGGGAGACATCTCCCTGCGCGGACAGGTCGATGCGCTCACCGATGAGCGGATGCCCAGAGTTGGACCTCGACGTCCGCGCCTCACGGGACACGGGCTCCATCCAGAAGCGCTCGCGCTGCCAGGGGTACGTGGGCAGCGGCACGAGCCGGCCCTTGCTCGGGTACAGCCGGCTCCACGCGACGCGGTGGCCCGTCGCGTAGAGGGCGCCCAGCGAGGACAGCATCGTGTGCCGTTCGTCCGCTCCACGCCGCAGGGACGCCAGCACCACGCCCTCCGCGTCCGCGGCGCCCAGGGTCTGCTCGACGGCCGGGAGCAGCACGGGGTGCGGACTCACCTCGATGAACACGGAGTGCTCGCTCGCCAGGAGCCGCCGTGTCGCGGCCTCGAAGCGCACCGGGAGGCGGAGGTTGTTGCCCCAGTGGGCGGCGTCCAGCGTCGCGCCATCCAGGAACTCACCCGTCACGGTGGAGCAGACGGGCACCTGCGCGGCACGCGGGGAGATGCGCGCCACGCGGCCCTCCAGCTCGCGGCTGATGACCTCCACCAACGGCGTATGCGACGGCACGTCCATCTTCACCCAGCGGGTGAAGACACCGCGCTGCCCCAGCGCCGCGACTGCCTCCTGGACCGCTTCCGGCTCCCCGGACAGCACCTGTGACCGGGGGCCATTCAGTCCGCCCAGCCAGAGCTTGCCGCTCCAGGGACGGATGGCCTCCTCTGCCTCCTCCACCGACAGCTCGACCAGCGCCATGGTCGCGCCTCGGCCCCCCAGGCTCCGCATCAGCTTGCTGCGGTGACAGATGATGAGGCAGGCATCCTCCAGGCTCAGCGCGCCAGCGACGTGCGCGGCGACGACCTCCCCCATGCTGTGCCCCATCACCGCGTCGGGCTCGATGCCCCACGAGCGCCACAGGGCTGTCAGCGCCACCTCGACGGCGAAGAGCACCGGCTGGTTGATGTCGATCTCCGCCAGGCGCGAGCGCTGCTCGTCCGCGGCGATTTCGTCGAGCACGCTCCAGCCCAGGTGGGGCCGCAGCGCCAGGTCCACCTGGACGAGCGCGTCCCGGAACACCGGCTCCTGCTCCATCAATGCCCGGCCCATGCCAGCCCGCTGCGCGCCCTGCCCCGGGTAGACGAAGACCACCTTCCGGCGCGCGCCGAACGCCTTGCGGCCCGTCCAGGTGCCCTCGGGCAGCTCGCCACGCGCGAAGGCCCGGAGCCGCTCCGCTGTGCGCGCGGGGCCGTCCGCCAGCACCGTGAGCCGGTGCGTGTGATGCGTGCGGTGGGACGCCGCCGTGTAGCAGACGTCAGCGAGGCTCGCCGCCCCACCCCGGCCCAGGCGCTCCGCATGACGCTCCGCGAGGGACTGGAGGGCTTCACGGCTGCGCGCGGACAGGGGCAACAGCTCCGGCCGCTGTGGCTGCGCCTCCTTCGCCGCCGGAGCGGGCGCCTCTTCGAGGATGACGTGGGCGTTGGTGCCGCTGATGCCGAACGAGCTGACTCCCGCGCGGCGGGGCTGTCCGGCGGCCGTCTCCCACGGGGTGAGCCGCGTGGGGATGGTGAGCGCGCTGCCCTCCATCTGGATGCGCGGGTTCACCTGCTTGAGATGCAGGTGCGCCGGGATGCGCTGGTGACGCATCGCGAGGACGACCTTCATGATGCCCGCCACGCCCGCCGCGGACTCCAGGTGTCCCAGGTTCGTCTTCACTGAACCGATGCCGCACACGCCACCATCCGCGCGAGGCGCGCCGTACGTCTCACGCAGCGCCTCCACCTCGATGGGGTCACCGATGGGCGTCCCGGTGCCGTGCGCCTCCACGTAGCTCACCTGCTCTGGCTTCAGCCCCGCGCTGTCCAACGCCTGGCGGATGAGCGCCTGCTGCGAGAGCACGTTGGGCGTGGTGAGCCCGGTCGACTTGCCATCCTGGTTGATGGCCGAGCCGCGAATCGTCGCCAGGATGTGGTCGCCGTCCGCGAGCGCATCCGACAGTCGCTTCAGCACGACGATGCCGCAGCCCTCGCCCCGCGTGAAGCCGTTGGCGGAGGCGTCGAACGCCTTGCTCCGGCCGTCCGGCGCGAGCGCCTGGAGCTTGGCCACGAGCTGCACGGACTGCGGCGAGAGAATCAGGTTCACGCCACCAGCGAGCGCCATGTTGCACTCGCGCGCCCGCAGGCTCTGGCAAGCCAGGTGGAGCGACACGAGCGAGGATGAGCACGCCGTGTCCACCACCAGGCTCGGACCCTGAAAATTGAAGAGATAGGACAGGCGGCCGGAGAGGACACTGGCGGCAACGCCCGTGGCGCTGAACGCGTCACCTGTCTCCGGCTGCTCCACCTGCATGCAGTGGTAGTCGTCATTGCAGGCGCCGATGAAGACGCCGCTGCGGCTGCCCGACAGCTTGTCGACGTCCAGGCCCGCGTCCTCGAGCGCCTCCCACGCCACCTCCAGCAGCAGGCGCTGCTGGGGGTCCATCCGCACGGCCTCGCGGGGGGAGATGCCGAAGAAGCCCGGGTCGAAACCGTCGACCGCGTCCAGATAGCCGCCCCAGCGCATCGCGCCTTCCGAGAGGCCGGAGACGTCCTCCCGAGGCCAACGGTCGAGCGGAATCTCCCGCACGGCGTCAACGCCCCCTTCGAGCAGACGCCAGTACGCCTCCACGTCATCCGCCTTCGGGAAGCGGCACGCCATGCCCACGATGGCGATGGGCTCCTTCGCGGCGCCCTCCACGGCATTCAGCCGCGACTGCATCTTCTCCAGCGCGACCAACATGCGCTTGGCGGGAGACAGCTCGTTCGACTCGTCAGTGCGATTTGCCATGTCGGAATCTCTTCAATCGGCCAGCGCGGCGAGCTTCTCCGCGAGCAGCGCCTCGGCTTCGTCGTCCGAGAGTTGCTTGACGTTGTTGACGATCGCGGCTTCGAGCGCGGCGGCTTCATCCCGCGGCGGCTCCGCCTGGGTCGTGATGGGAAGTTGCAGTTGTTCAGCCAGGTGAACGACGAGCGCCGCCACCGTCGGGTGCCGCCAGACCAGCGTCGCGGGGAGCCTCAGGCCCAGGCTGGCTTCGAGCCGGTTGCGAATCTCCAGCCCCATCAGGGAATCCAACCCCATGCTGCCCAGAGGCTCCTGTGGGTCGATTCGCGAAGGCGCCAGCCGGAGCACATGGCCGGCCTGTTCGCACAGGTGCGCCTCCAGCAATGACGCTCGCTTCAGCACCTCCGCGGCCTGGAGCGTCTCCACGAAAGCACCGCGAACAGCGGGAGTCTTCGCGGCGCTGGCCTGCTCACGCGCCAGCCGTGACAGGAAGGGCGAGCGCGCCGCCGTCAGGTAGAATTCGCTCCACTGCCGCAGGTCGAAACGCATCACCACCACGCGCGACAGAGGGCTGCTCAGGATGCGGCTCAACGCCTCCAGCGCTTGCGACGGTGGCATGGAGTCCACGCCGCGCTGGGTGATGCGTTCCCCGCGCGCCTCGGCCGCCGCGGCCAGCCCCACACCGGCCCAGGCCCCCCAGTCAACGCTCAGCGCTGGCAGGCCGAGGCCACGCCGGTACGCCGCCAACGCATCGAGGAAGACGTTGGCCGCCGCGTAGTTGCCTTGCCCCGGCGAGCCCAGCAGCGAACCCGCCGCGGCGAACAACACGAAGTGCTCCAACGGCGCCGATGCCGTCAGCGTGTGCAGATGCCAGGCGCCGTGGACCTTGGGCTCCATCACCGTGCGCAGACGCTCGGCGGTGAGGTTCGCCAGCACGCCGTCATCAAGGACCGCCGCGGCGTGGAAGACACCCCGGAGTGGAGGCATCTCCGCCGCCACCTCCCCCAGCACCCGCTCCAGGTCCGGGCGCGCCGCAACGTCCGCCTTGAACACCCGGACTTCGACGCCGCCGGCACGCAGCGCATCCAGCACCGGCTGCGCCTCCGTGGACGCGCCCTTGCGCCCCAGCAAGGCCAGGTGGCGGGCCCCCCGGTCCACCAGCCACTCCGCGAGCTTCAGGCCCAGGCCACCCAAGCCACCGGTGATCAGGTACGTGGCATCGGCTCGCAGCTCCGCCGGCGCCGCCGTGCTGCGCTCCATGCGCGACAGCCGCGCCACGAACCGCGCGGAGCCCCGGAGCGCGACCTGCTCTTCCGGACTCGACGCGAGGAGCTCGTCGGCCAGCACTCGAGCCTGGACCTCATCGCGAGCCCCCAGGTCCACGCTGCAGCACCGGAGTTCGGGATGCTCCAGCGTGAGCACGCGTCCCAAGCCCCAGAGTGGCGCCTGCTCGACATGGGCCACCTGCTCACCCGGATTGACGGCCTGGACACCTTCCGTCACCAACCACACCCGAGGCATGTCCCGGAAGCCCGACGCGACCAGGGCCTGCGAGAGGTGGAGCGCGCTCGCCGCGCCAAGCGTGCGCGCCTTCAGCAGTGCATCCGTGCCAGCCTCGAGCCCGGGCACGTCCAGGCTGAAGAGGTGCACGACACCACGGCACGCGGGACGCCCGGCGCCGAACTCCGCGTCGAGAATCCGCGTGAAGCCCTCCGCGCGTGAGGGGTCCACCACGTAGTGGCCGGGCTCCACGAGGCGGGTCTCCTCGCCGTGGGAGACGAGGATGCAACGCTCCCCACGCTCGCTCAGGGCGGCGCGCAGCTTCCCGCTGAAACCCGCACGGTCCGCGAGCACCAGCCAGGTGCCGGGCGTGGACTCCGAGGCGGCCGTGGGCGCCTCACGCGGCGCTTCCTGCCAGTCCACCCGGTACATCCACTGGTCGATTTCATCCGCGGACCGGCGCCGCACCGCATCCAGACGGCGCGCCATCAGGCCGCGGGCCTCCATCAGGACGTTGCCCTCCGCGTCCAGCAACGTCACATCGGCTTCAATCGAGCTCGGGCCACTGCCCGTGCCCGGCCGGACACGAGCGTGACTCCACAGCGCACGTCCGGGCCGCCCGTGCATGCGCAGCGAGTCCACTGCCACCGGGACGAACGTCTCTCCCCTGCGGTCCCCCAGCCCCGCGCCGTTGATGGCTTGCAAGCAGGCATCCAGCAGCGCCGGATGGAGCTGATGTGCCGTCATCTCCGCCGCGACGGAAGGTGACAACTCCAGGCGCGCCACCGCCTCGCCCTCCCCCTTCCACATCTCCTTCACCAGGCGGAAGCTGGGACCGAAGTCGACGCCCCGCTCCAGCATGAGTTGGTAGTGCTTCTCGCCTTCCAGAAGCTCGGGGCACCGCGCCCGCGCCTCGTCGAGCGCGAACGGCTCCGCGCTCGCGCTCTCACTCAGTCGCCCTTCTGCGTGCAGTGTCCAAGCCCCGACGCCGTCCACCGGACGGCTGAAGACCTGGAAGCGGCGGGTGCCATCCGCCTCCGGGGTGACGCGCATCTGGACCGACAGCGCCTCTTCCCGAGGGAGCACCATCATCTCCTGGAAGATGACGTCCTCCAGCGCGAGCCGCGCCGGCCCGAAGGCCTCGGAGGCCCCCGCGAGCGCCATCTCCAGGTACCCGGTGCCGGGGAGCACGACCTCCCCATGGACGACGTGGTCCGACAGATACGCAGGGCTGTCCGCGTACAGCTCCGTCTGCCACAGGTGCGCGCCGTCCTGTCCCGCCAGGGACAGGTGCGTGCCCAGCAACGGGTGGTGGCCCGCGTCCCGGGCACGACGGGCCCGCGTCGACGATTCAATCCAGAAGCGCTCGTGCTGCCACGGGTATGTGGGCAGCGCCGCGAGCCGGCCCCGCACGGGGTGCTGGCGCACGAGGTCCACCTCGTGCCCCACGGCGTAGAGCGCGCCCAGGGACGACAACATCGCCCCGCGCTCGTCTTCGTCACGTCGGAGCGAGGGCAGCACCATCCCCTCTCGTCCGAGGTGCCGCAGGTGTTGCTCCACCGCGGGCAAGAGGATGGGATGCGGGCTCAGCTCGATGAAGATGTCATGGCCGTCGACCACGAGCTCCTCGATGGCCTTCGAGAACAACACCGGCTCGCGCAGGTTGTCCGCCCAGTAGCCGGCACGGAACTCCGCGCCATCCGTCATCCGTCCCGTCACCGTCGAGCAGATGGGCACACGGGACGCGCGCGGCGCGAGGTCCTGGAGCGCCGCGAGCAGCTCAGGCCGCAGCGGGTCCATTTGAGGGCTGTGCGAGGCCACGTCCACCTTCACGAAGCGGCAGAAGACGTCCCGCTGCTTGAGCCGCTGGGCGATGTCCTCCAGGGCCCCAGGAGCGCCCGACAGCACCGTGGAGCGCACGCTGTTGCTCACCGCGACCGAGACCTGCGACTCCCAACCGTGAAGGGCCTGCTTCGCCTCTTCCAACGTCAGGTCCACCAGCAGCATGGAGCCCTGCCCGCTCACACCTCGGAGCAGCCGGCTCCGGCGGCAGATGACCTTCGCCGCGTCCTCCAGGCTCAGCGCTCCGGCCACGTGCGCCGCGGCCACCTCGCCCATGCTGTGCCCCACCACGGCGTCGGGCTCGATGCCCCAAGCGCGCCACAGCTCCGCCAGCGCCACTTCCATGGCGAAGAGAACGGGCTGGATGACGTCGATTTCATGGAGGCGGCCCTTGCCCTCTTCAGCGGCCAGCTCCGCCAGGACGCTGAAGCCCGCGCACGCCTGGATGGCCGCGTCGCAGCGCTCCAGGGCCTCGCGGAACGCCGTCTCCTCGGCCAACAGCTTCCGGCCCATGCCCAGCCACTGCGAGCCCTGACCCGGGAACACGAAGACGACCCGGCGCCGGGTCTGCCCCGATGCACGCCCCGTGGCCGCGCCCGGCACGGGCTCTCCGCGCGCGTACGCCCCCAGCTTCTCCTCGAGTTCAGCGTGCGTGTGGCCCGCGAGCGCGAGGCGATGCTCATGGTGGGAGCGCGACAGGGCCGCCGTGGCGCAGACATCGCGGAGTGACACCTCCGGATGCGCGGCGAGCCAGTGCGCGTGGCTCCCGGCCATGCCCTGGAGCGCCTCCGGACTGCGCGCCGACAGTACGAGCAACTCCGCGCCACGAGCAGGGGCGGCAGGCCGTGATGACTGCACCGGCGGCTCCTGCAAGATGACGTGGGCATTGGTACCGCTGATGCCAAACGCGCTCACGCCAGCGATGCGAGGCTGGTCCGCTCGGGGCCACGGCTGGAGCGCCGTGGGAACGACGACGGGCGCCCCGTCCAGGACGATGTCCGGGTTGAGGCGGTGGAAGTGCAGGTTTGGAGGAATCGCCTCGTGGCGCAGTGAGAGGGCCGTCTTCAGGATGCCCGTGAGACCCGCCGTCGCTTCAAGGTGCCCGACGTTCGTCTTCACCGAGCCGACGTACAGCGGCGTATCCGAGCGCCGTCCCGAGCCCAGCACCCGCGCCAGCGCTTGCAGCTCGATGGGGTCCCCTAGCGACGTGCCCGTTCCGTGCGCCTCGACGAAGGAGACCTGCGAGGGCTTCAGCCCCGCGCTCGCCAGCGCCTGCTCGATGACCCGCTCCTGCGCCGGCCCGTTGGGCACCATCAGCCCACTGCTGGCGCCGTCCTGGTTCACCGCCGAGCCCACGACGAGCGACAGAATCTCATCGCCGTTGGCCAGCGCGTCCGAGAGCCGCTTGAGCACCAGGACGACGCAGCCCTCCGCGCGCACGAAGCCATTGGCGGCGGCATCGAAGGTCTTGCACCGTCCGTCCGGCGCCAGCCCTCGGCTACTGGAGAGGGCAACGGTCGGGTCCGGCATCAGCATGAGGTTGACGCCCGCGGACAGCGCCAGGTCGCACTCACGGTTGCGCAGGCTCTGGCAGGCGACGTGGAGCCCCACCAGCGACGACGAGCACGCCGTGTCGATGGACATGCACGGCCCCTGGAGGCCCAGCGTGTACGCCAGGCGGCCCGCCGCCGCGTTCAGCGAGGTCCCCGTCAGGTGATAGATGTCCGGAGCATCCCCGAGCTGCCGCGCCTGGAGCTGCGCGTAGTCGCTGCCGATGATGCCCAGGAAGACACCGGACTTGCTTCCCGCGAGCTGGTCCGGTGGTTGCCCCGCGCGCTCCAGCGCCTCCCACGCGACCTCCAGCAGCATCCGCTGCTGCGGATCCATGCGCGAGGCTTCCCGGGGCGAGACGCCGAAGAACGCGGCGTCGAACTGGTCCACGCCGTCGATGAAGCCGCCCCAGCGAGCATAGGTGCGGCCCCGCTTGCTCGGGTCGGGGTCGAAGAGCGCCTCCACGTCCCACCGCTCGCGTGGTACCTCGGTGATGGCGTCCACCCCCTGGCTCAGCAGGCGCCAGAAGGCCTCGGGTGTCCGCACGCCTCCGGGAACGCGGCAGGACGCACCGACGATGGCGATGGGCTCCGAGCGCGCGCGCTTGAGGGCTTCGCTCTCCGCGTGCAGGTCGAGCGCCAGCAACGCGAGCCTCTTGGGAGAGAGGCTCGAAATCTTCTCGTAGAATTCCTTGCTCATCGCAGCCGTCCGATTCAGCTCAGCTTCAGGGCAATCAACCGCTCGACTTCGTCGTCCGACAGCTCCGTGACTTGCGCCAGCCGCTCCGACAGGTCGCCGAGGTCCGAAGGCACCGGGGATGACTTCTGCACCGGAGCCGCCGCCACCGTGGGCAACGGGATGTCCACCGCGGTGACGCTCCCCGCCAGACGCTTCGCCAGCGCCAGGACGGTGGGGTGGTCGAACGCGAGGCTCGCGGGCAGCTCCTTCTCGAGTCCGCGCTGCAACACGTTGCGCAGCTCCACGGACATCTGGGACGTCATCCCCATCTGGAAGAAGCCGCGGTCCGCGGGGGGCAAATCGGTGGGAGCGAAGCCGAGGATGCGCCCCACCTCGCCCTGGATGCGCTGCACGAGCGTGTCGAACCGGCGCTCAGCAGGGAGCGCCTTCAACTCCGAGAGCAACCGTGCCCGCGAGGTGGCACCACCGTTCGTGGCCGGGGACGCCGCGCCCATGTTCAACAGGAAGGGCCGGCGACGCCGCGCCTCCCAGATGGGCTTGAGCACGGACCAGTCCACGGAGGCGACCGTCTTGTGGCTCACGCCCGACCGCAGCACCTGTCCCATCGCGTCGAGCGCGCGCTCCGAGGCCATGGGGTTCAGCCCGAAGCGGGCGTAGCCCCGCGCGTTGTCGGCGCGCTCTCCGCCTATCTCGTCCCACGTCCCCCAGTGAATGGTGGTCGCGGGCAGCCCTTCGGTCCGGCGGTGGTGCGCCAGCGCTTCCAGGAACTGGTTGCCCGCCGCGTAGTGCGCCAGGCCAGAGGCGCCCCACAGCGTGGACGTCGACGAGAACATCACGAAGAAGTCGAGCGATAGGCCGCGCGTCAGGTCGTGCAGCACCCAGCTCCCGAGCACCTTCGGACGCATCATCGCCGTCGTGGCGACGACATCCAGGTCCTCCAGCCGGCACTCCGTGATGAGCGCGGCGGCATGAATCACGCCGCGCAACGGAGGCAGCGTCGCCGCCAGGTCGCGCAGGAGCGCCGCCATCCGCTCGCGGTCCGCCACGTCCGCGGCCATGGGCGTGACAGTCGCCCCGAGCGCCCGGATTGACTCGAGCTCCTCGCGGCGCCGCACCGACGCCGCATCGTCCGCACCGGAGACCCCACTGCGGCCCAGCAGCACCAGGTGCCGCGCGCCCCGCTCCACCAGCCACCGCGCCACCTTCAGCCCCAGCCCGCCCAATCCGCCCGAGACGAGGTACGCCGCATCCGAGCGCAGGCGCAGTGCCTCCTCGGCTGTCCCTGACCTTCCCCGTGTGAGCCGGGGGACCAGCGAGCGCCCATCGCGGAGGGCGAGCTGGTCCTCTCCATCCGTTCCAAACGCGGAGACTTCCCGCAGCACCGAGGTGACTTCATCCTGCGCCCGAGTCGGCGACAGGTCGATGAGGCCACCCCAAACGCCCGGCTGCTCCAGCGAGACGCTCCGGCCCATGCCCCACAGGGGAGACTGGGCCAGCGACACACGTTCGGTTCCCACGCCCGTGACCTGCGCGCCCCGCGTCACCACCCAGAGCCGAGCACGCCCGGGCACCTCCATGAGGGCCTTCACCAGGTGCAGCGCCGCCACCGTGGACGCGGGAACTGCCGTCTGCCCATCCAACGTCTCGTCGAGGCCCCACAGGAAGAGCGCCCGGCCTTCGTGCCCAGGCGCGAGCGCTGGAAGCTCTCGCAGCAAGCGCGCCATGTCCTCCGGCCGCTGCGGGTCCACCACGAAGCTCCGCGTTCCCTGGCGCTGGAAGGCGTCCCCCGCGGTCACCATGACAAGAGGAGCGCCCTGACGTTGCAGCTCCTCGGCGAATGCCGCGCCCCAACCACCCCGGTCCGTGAACACAAGCCAATCCGTGGGAGCTGACCGAGGTGTCCCCGCCGGCCGAGGCTCCCACGACACATCGTGGAACCAGTCCCGCGCGCGGACCTCGCCCAACACCTCGAGCAGCCGCTCCGGCGCCACGTGCCGCAACCGGACACCGCGCGCCACCGCGACCGGGCGCCCCTCCACGTCCAGCAGGGACAGTGTGCCCAGCCGCTCCTCAGGACGAGACGCGGGCGAAATGGATACGTGAGCCCACCGGACGTCCGCGCTGCCAGGGACGCACTCGAAGGATTCGAGCCCCAGGGGCATGAAGAGCGCCGCCTGCCCCGGCTCGGCCGCCAGCGCGAGCGCCAGTGTCTGGAGCCCGGCGTCCAGCAACGCGGGATGAAGCTGATACTGGGGCGCCTCCTGAAGTCGCTCCGCGCCCAACACCACCCGGCCCAGCGCCTCCCCCGGCCGCCGCCACGCCTCGCCCAGTGTCCGCAGCGGCTCGTCGTACTGGACGTTGCAGCGCTCCAGCTCGCCGTAGACCGCCGCGCCCGGGACATGCTCCACACAGCGCGCACGGACCGCGTCAATGGACGTCAACGCGCCTGTCGATGCACTGAGCACCTGGACATGGCCCCGGCAATGGCGCACCCACCCCGCCTCGGACGAGGCTCCGCCCACCGCGCGACTGTGGATGTGGAACTCGTGCCTGCCTCCTGCCGCGGAAGAGAGGTGGACCTGCACGAGCCGCCGTTGGGTCTCCGGCAGCACCAGCGCCCGCTCGAACTCGACGCCGGACAGCACCCGGCCCCCGGAGCCCAACGCATCGGCGGAGGCGCTCAGGCCGAGCTCCACCAGCGCCGAGGCAGGAACGACCGCGACGCCACCCAACCGGTGAGCACCAAGCCACGGCAGCGAGGTGTTCCCCAGCTCCAGCTCGAAGACCTGGCCATCGACGCCGTGAGCCACGCTCACCGGCCGCCCCTTGAGAGACGTCACCGGCTCGACCATCGCGGCCACGGGCGTGGCCACCGCGTCCAGCCAGTACCGCTTGTGCTGCCAGGGATAGGTGGGCAGCGGGAGCGGCGCCCCACCCTCCGGGAAGAAGCGCCTCCACTGCACGGGGAATCCCGCGCGGTACAGCGCGCCCACGGACTCCAACAGCACGGTCCGCTCTGCCTCCTCGCGGCGCAGGGATGGAAGCGTCACGCCCTCGCGGCCCGCGTGCTGAAGGCATCGCTCCACGGCGGGTAGCAGAATCGGGTGCGGGCTCATCTCCAGGAAGACAGAGTGCCCAGCCTCGGCGAGTTGCAGCACCGACGAGGAGAAGAGCACCGGGTCGCGCAGATTGCGGACCCAGTAGGCGGCATCGAAGCCGGAGCCATCACAGGAGGCGCCGGTCACCGTGGAGAGAATGGGCACGGCGGAGCGTCCGGGCCGCACCGCCGACAGCACGGAGAGCAGTTCGTCACGCAGCGGGTCCACCTGCGGACTGTGCGAGGCCACGTCGACCTTCACCCAGCGGCAGAAGACGTTGCGCGACTCCAGCTCGGCGCGAATCGATTCGAGCGCGGCATTCTCTCCTGACAGCACCGTGGAGGTCGGACTGTTGCTGACCGCGATGGCCACGCGGTCCTCGCGGCCCGCCAGCGTCTTGCGCGCGTCCTCCAGGGTCAGCTCCGTCGCGAGCATGGCCCCCTGGCCGCTGATGCGCCGCAGGAGCTGGCTGCGCAGGCAGATGATGCTCGCCGCGTCCTCCAGGGAGATTGCGCCCGCGACGTGCGCCGCGGCCACCTCGCCCATGCTGTGCCCCACCACCGCGTCCGGCTCGACACCCCAGGAGCGCCAGAGCGCGGACAACGCCACCGCCATGGCGAACAACACCGGCTGAACCACGTCGATGTCCTGGAGCCGGGAGTCCTCGACGGGTGCGCGCAGCACGTCAACCAGACGCCACGTGACGTGAGGCCGCATGGCCGCGTCGATGCGCTCCACGGCCTCACGGAAGACAGGCTCCTGTTCGAGGAGCTGCCGCCCCATGCCAGCCCACTGCGAGCCCTGCCCCGGGAACACGAAGACCGCCTTGCGCCGGTGGTCCGTATCCGTCGCCGCCGGAGCAGGTCCCTCCAAGGCGAACTCACGAAGCTGCCGCGCCACCGCCTCCACCGAGTCCCCCGCGACCGCCATCCGGTACTCGTGATGGGTCCGCCGCAGCGCCGCGGTGAAGCAGACATCCCGGAGCGACACCTCCGGGGACGCCGTGAGGACGTCCGCGTACTTCCGGGCCAGTGCCCGAAGCGCGGAGGGTGAGCGCGCGGACAGCGGCAGCAGGTACGCCCCACGAGAAGGCGCGGCGGGCGCCGCCGTGGCCACGGGGGCCTCTTCGAGAATCACATGGGCATTCGTGCCGCTGATGCCAAACGAGCTGACCGCGCCCCGGCGCTTGCGCGCCTCCCGCGCGGGCCAGGGGTGCAGCTTCGTGGGGACGGTGAGGGCCTCCCCTCCGAAGTCGATGCGCGGGTTGAGCCGCTGGAAGTGCGCGAGCGGCGGGACGGCCCCGTGCTGCATCGACAGGACCAACTTGATGATGCCGGCGATGCCAGCGGCCGACTCCAGGTGGCCGATGTTCGTCTTCGCCGCGCCCACCACCAGCGACTGCGCCGCGGTGCGCCCCTGGGCGTACACCTCGTGGAGCGCCTCCATCTCGATGGGGTCGCCCAGCGACGTCCCGGTGCCATGGGCCTCGACGCAGTCGATGTCGGCGGGCTCCAGGTTCGCGCTCTGGAGCGCCTGGCGGATGAGCGCCTTCTGCGCGAGCACGTTGGGCGCCGTCAACCCCGCCGACTTTCCGTCCTGGTTGACGGCGGAGCCCCGGATGAGCGCGAGGACGGTGTCCCCCGCCGCCAGCGCATCCGACAGCCGCTTGAGGACGACCACGCCGCAGCCCTCACCCCGCACGAAGCCGTTGGCGCGGGAATCGAAGGTCTTGCAACGTCCATCCGGCGCGAGCGCCTGTGCACGGGACACGCGGCTCGACGACAGCGGCGACAGGATGAGGTTGACGCCGCACGCCAGCGCCATGGTGCACTCTTGCTGCCGGAGGCTCTGCGCGGCCAGATGCAGCGCCACCAGGGATGACGAACACGCGGTGTCCACGGACAGGCTGGGTCCCTGGAAGTCCAGGAGGTACGACAGCCGCCCCGGCACCACGCAGTTGATGGCGCCCGTCACGCTGCTGGAGTCGCGCGCCGCCGGATTCCCCACCTGCAACAGCGCGTAGTCATCGCTGTACACGCCCACGAACACGCCCGTGCGGCTCCCCGCCAGCCGGGACATGTCCTGGCCCGCGTTCTCCAGCGCCTCCCACGCCACTTCCAGGAGGATGCGCTGCTGTGGGTCCATCCGGTGCGCTTCGTGCGGAGAGATGCCGAAGAAGTCCGCGTCGAACTGGTCCACCGCGTCGATGAAGGCGCCCCACTTCGCACCCAGCTTCTCCTGGGCCTCGGGGTCCATCCGCGCCATGTCCTCGCGGGTCCACCGCGAGGAGGGCACCTCGGTGACGGCATCCACGCCGTTGCACAGGAGGTTCCAGTACGACGCCGGGTCATTCCCTCCTCCCGGGAAGCGGCAGCCCATGCCGATGATGGCCACGGGCTCCGACCGGCTGCCCTCCACCGCGTCGAGCCGCGACTTGAGGTCCATCGCCAGCAGCGCGAGCCGCTTGGGGGAGTACTGCGCAATCTTCTCCGCGAACGTCGTCATGAGCCTTGCGCCATCCTCTGAGCGAACAGCCGCTCGACTTCTTCTTCCGACAGGTCGTCAATCTCGCTGGCCGTCACATCCGCCTGGGGGGCCTTCGCCGGTGCCACCTCCAGCGCGGGCTCGGGGCGGGAGTCCTCCAGCGGGAGCGCCAGCTTCTCCGCCAGGAACGGCGCCAGCGCGGCCACCGTCGGATAGGTCCACACCACCGTCGCGCTGAGCTTCAGCCCGAGCGCCGCCTCCAGGCGGTTTCGAATCTCCATGCTCATCAGCGAGTCGAGCCCGAAGGTCACCAACGGTGTCCGTGGTTCGATGCGCGCGGGCGCCATCCGCAGCACCCCGCCAATCAGCTCGCGCAGGTGCGTATCCAGCAGGCCGCGGCGCTCGGACGCGCGGGCCGCTTCGAGCTGCTCTCGAATCCGGCTCTTGCCCGCGCTCACAGCGGGCTGGCTGGACGGCTCCTGCACCAGCTTCGTGAAGTACGGAGACTGCGCCGCGGCCAGATAGAAGCCCAGCCACTGGCGCGGCTCGAAGGCCATGACGCTGAGCTGCGGCCGCGCCTGTCCCAGCAGCATGCCAAGCACCGCCAGCGCCTTGTCCGGCGCCATGCCTCCCAGGCCGCGTGCCTCCAGGCGCTCACCGCGGATGGACTGCGCCGCCGCGAGGCCCACCTGCGTCCAGGTGCCCCAGTTGATGCTCAGCGCGGGCAACCCCTCCGCCCGGCGGGCATGGGCCAGCGCGTCCATGAAGGCATTCGCCGACGCGTAGTTCGACTGTCCCGGCGTGCCCAGCGAAGCGGCCACGCTGGAGAACAGCACGAAGTGCTCCAGCGGCAGGTGTCGCGTCTGCGCGTGCAGGTTCCAACTTCCCAGGACCTTCGGTGCCGACACCGAGGCGAAGCGCGCCTCGGTGAGGTTGAGCAACAGTCCGTCCTCGAGGAGCCCCGCGGCGTGGAACACGCCACGCAGCGGGGGCATCGCGTCCTCCACCCGGGCCAACGCGCGCGTCACGTCCTCCGGCCGCGCGACGTCGCCCTGGAAGGACTCCACCCGAGCGCCGGCCTCACGAAGCGCCGCCAGCGCCTGCTCCGCCTCCGCCGAGGGAGCGCGGCGGCCCATCAGCAGCAGGTGACGGGCGCCCTCGGAAACGAGCCAGCGCGCGAGTTCCAGCCCCAGGCCACCGAGGCCCCCCGTGATGAGGTAGGTGCCATCCTCGCGCAGCGGCGTCACCGGTTCCCGGGCGGACAACGCATCCGCCGCCCGAGCCAGCCGCGCCGCCCGTCGCGTGCCACCCCGCCACGCGGTCTGGTCCTCGAACGAGGTCGATGACAGCTCCCGCAGCAGCGCATCCGCCGCGACGTCCGCGCCGCCTTCCAGGTCCACGCGGGTGCAACGCAGCTCCGGTTGCTCCACCGCCAGCACCTGCCCCAGCCCCAGGAGCGGGGCCTGCGCCACCGCGACACGCTCTGCCGCCTTGCCAGCGGAGCGGGCCCCACGCGTGGCCAGCCAGAGCCGGGGCGCATCCCGCCAGCCCGCCCCCGAAAGCGCCTGCACCAGGTGCAGCACGCTGGTGGTCCCCAGCCGCCGCGAGTCCTCCAGCGCCTGTGGCGTCAGCGCCTCCGTCGAGGCCATGTCCAGGCTCCACAGGTGCACCACGCCGCGGCAAGGCGGAACGCCCGCGCCCAGCAGGTCCGTGAGCAACCGGCGCCAGTGCTCCGGATCCCGGGGGTCCACCTCGGCACTCCGCGGCCCGGTCAGCCGGTACGCTTCACCGGGAGCGACGAGCACGCACGTCTCGCTGCGTGTCCGGAGCTGCGCGGACAGCTGCTGCCCCACCCCGCCGCCGTCCTGGAGAATCAACCAGGTTCCCGGCGTGCGCTCGGGCCACGCCAGCTCCGCCGGCAGCGGACGCTCCTCCCAGTCCACCTGGTAGAGCCACGCGCCCAGCTCCTTGCGGGCGGAGGCGCCCGCATCCAGGCGGAACAGGCGCAGCGCTTCGAGCTCCAGCAGCACCTGTCCCTGCTCATCCAGCAACCAGAAGTCGAAGGTGCGCTCTCGCTCGCTCGCGGCCCCTTCCCCACGGACCTTCGCTCGCGCCCAGGCCGCGCGCCCGGGACGCTGGAAGAAACGAATCCGCCCGATTCCCACCGGAACATGCGTCGCTGGAGCGGACGTCGCGGTCAGCGGGGCAAGGAGCTCCACCGCCACCTGCAGTCCCGCATCCAGCAGCGCGGGGTGGAGCCGGTACGCCCCCGCCTCCAAGGCCACCGTGTCGGAGACCTCCAGGCGTCCCAGCGCCTCCTGCTCACTGCGCCAGATGCCCCGCAGCCCCTGGAACGTCGGGCCGTACATGAGGCCTTGCGCCTGCCGGCGCTGGTAGTGCGCTTCAGCGGAGACCGCCACCGGGACGCGCGCCCGGAGCGCCTCGGGTGCTTCTACGACCGCGCCCGCACGGGCCTCCCGCCGCACCGCCCCCGCCGCGTGCTTGCGCCAGGACGTCTCGCCCTCCGCGCGGCTGGCAATCTGGAAGGTGGCGCGGCCCGGCTCCTCCTCGGACAGCACCACCTGCATGCGCCTCGACTGGCCCGGCTCCAGCGCGAGCATCTCATTGAAGGAGAGGTCCTCGAGCACGAGCCCCGTCTCGCCCAGCACCTCCGCGCCGGCGCTCAGCGCCATCTCCACGTAGCCGGCGCCTGGGAAGACAACGTCTCCCCACACGCAGTGGTCGGCCAGATACGGGAACGCCGCCGTGCTCACGGTCCGCTCCCAGAAGTGAGTCCCGGGCTGGACGGACGAAGAGAGCGAACCACCGATGAGGGGATGCCCCTTCCGGTCCGCGAGGACCACGCCCTCCGGCCGCGCATCCACCTCCGCCTCATCCGGGAGCCAGAAGCGCTCCCGCTGCCACGGGTACCGTGGGAGCGCGACGACACGGCCCTTCACCGGGTGCAGCGCCTTCCAGTCCACCGCGCAACCCCAGGCGTACAGCGCCGCCAGGGACTCCAGCAGGCAGCGGCGCTCGGGCGTCTGTCGCCGCGAGGACGCGAGCGCGATGGCGCCCTGCTTCGACTCGCGCAGCGTCTCCTCGATGGGCGCGAGCAACACCGGGTGCGGGCTCACCTCGACCAGCACCGTGAAGCCATCCGCCAGGAGCTGCTCGACAGCACCGTGGAACAGCACCGGCTCGCGCAGGTTGCGGACCCAGTAGGCCGGGTGGAAGTCCGCGCCGTCGCTCGTCTGACCCGTCACCGTGGAGTAGATGGGCACGGGCGCCCCCCGAGGCGCGACACCGTCGAGCACCCGCAGGAGGTCGTCCTTCAGCGCGTCCATCTGCGGACTGTGAGAGGCGACGTTGACCTTCACCCGGCGGCAGAAGACACCCTGGCTTTCGAGCTTCGGCAGCAGCGACTCCAATGCGTCGGTGTCACCCGAGAGCACCGTGGAGCGCGCGCTGTTGCTGACCGCGACGGAGAGCCGCGTCTCGTAGCCGGCCAGCGCCTCGCTGGCCTGCGCCAACCCCAGCTCCACCACCGCCATGGCCCCCTGCCCGCTCTTGCGGCGCAGGAGCTGGCTGCGCAGGCAGATGATGCGCGCCGCGTCCTCCAGGGTGAGCGCGCCCGCGACGTGCGCCGCGGCCACCTCGCCCATGCTGTGCCCCACCACCGCGTCCGGCGCGATGCCCCATGAGCGCCACAGCGCCGCCAACGCCACCTGCATGGCGAAGAGCACCGGCTGCACCACGTCGATGTCCTGCAGGCGCGAGTGCTGCTCGTCCGCCAGCAGCTCCGCCGTGAGCGACCAGTCCACGTACGGCCGCATGGCCTGCTCGCACGCCTCGATGGCGGACCGGAACACCGGCTCCTCACGCAGGAGCTCACGCCCCATGCCCACCCACTGGGAGCCCTGTCCCGGGAAGACGAAGGCCACCTTGGCCCGCCCCTCGGGACTCACCCGTCCCTCACTCACCCCCGGCGGGAGCTCCCCCCGCGTGACGGCGTCCAGCGCCTCCGCCAGCTCCCGTCGCGAGCCGCCCACCACCGACAAGCGATGGGACAAGTGGCCGCGGCGCACGCTCGCGGTGTAGAGGACGTCATCGAGCGGCGCGCCCGGCTCCGCACCCAGGAAGTCGCGCCAGTCCGCGGCCAGCGCCTTGAGCGCCTCCGGGCTCCGCGCCGACAGGGGCAGCAGGCGCACCGTCTCCCCATCATGGTCCACCCCACGCGCGGCGAGCGCGTCCCACCGGACCGGCTGTCCCGCCGCGTAGAGCACGCCCAACGAATCCAACAGCGTGGCGCGCTCATCCTCCTGCCGCCGCAGGGAGGGCACCACGCGGCCCTGCCGCCCCAGGTGCTTCAGCGTCGCGTCGATGGGGTGCCGCAGAATCGCATGCGGACTGACCTCCAGGAACGTGTCGTAGCCCTCCTGGAGGGTGTGGGAGAGCGCGCCGGTGAAGAGCGTGGGCCACGCGATGTTCCTCACCCAGTGGGACGCGTCCGCGCTCGCGCCGTCGATCTCCGCGCCGGTGATGGACGAAATCAGGGGAACCCGCGTCGGGCGGGGCCGGATGTCCCGAAGCTCCTCGGTCAACGCGTCCGCCAGCACGTCCATGCGGGGGCTGTGCACCGGGACGTCGATGTCCACCTGCCGGCAGAAGACTCCGCGCTGTTGCAGTGACGCGAGCACCTCGGCCAGTGCGTCCACATCTCCCGACAACACCGTCGAACCCGCGCCCGAGTCGATGGCGCGGAACAACCGCCCCTCGTAGCCCACGAGCAGCTCAGCGGCCTCCGCCCACGAGACGCCCACGACCGCCAGGCTGCCCTTGCCCGCCTGCGTGTGCATCAGCCGGCTCTCGGCGCAGACGACCCGGATGGCGTCCTCGAGGTCCAGGGCTCCCGCCGCATACGCCGCCGACACCTCGCCGATGCTGTGCCCCACCACGGCGCCGGGCTCGATGCCCCACGAGCGCCAGAGGTCCGTCAGGGCCATCTCCACCGACACAATCGCGGGCAGCCCGATGTCGAGCCGGCTCAGCCGCGCCGCCGCGTCGTCAGCGGCCAGCACTTCCAGCAGCGACCAACCTTCGTACTGGCGGATGAGCGCATCGCAGCGCAGCAGCGTCGCCCGGAACACCGGCTCGGTGTCCAGCAACGGCAGGCCCATGCGAGGCCACTGGCAGCCGTGCCCCGAATAGACGAATACCGGCTTGCGGACCGCGTCCGCCGCCACCGTCCCCACGGACACGCCCGGGCGCGGCACGCCCGCCAGGAAGCTCTCCAGGCCCGCACGAAGGTCCTTCCGGGTCCGGACCGTCACCGTCAGGCGGTGCGCATGCGTGCCTGTGTCCGCTTCGGCCGCGCGGAGCAGCTCCGCCAGCGGCAGGTGCTCCCGGGCCGTCACGCGGTCGAGCAGCCCCCGCGCGGCGCCCCGAAGCGCCTCCATGGTCTCACCCGACAGGTGGAGGAGCCGAGCCTCGGGGAGACGCGCCTCTTCCATCACGACGTGGCAGTTCGCGCCCCCGAAGCCGAAGGAACTGACGCCCGCGATGAGCTTCCGGTCGGGCTCCGGCCAATCTCCCAGGGTGTGGTGGACCGCCAGGCCCAGCGCCTCGAAGGGGATGAGCGGATTGGGCTTCTCGTAGTGGAGGCTGGCTGGAAGCGCGCGGTGCTTGATGCACAGCGCGGTCTTGATGAGCCCGGTGATGCCCGCCGCGGCCTCCAGGTGTCCGATGTTCGTCTTGCAGGAGCCGATGAGCAGGGGCTTGCCCTCGGGCCGCCCCGCGCCGAGCACCTCGCCCAGGGCCTGCGCCTCCAGCGGGTCTCCCAGCTGCGTGCCCGTGCCATGCGCCTCGACGTACTGCACCTCCGCCGGCTCGACCCCCGCGCTGGCGCAGGCCTGGCGGATGACCTCCGCCTGCGCCTTCGGGTTGGGCGCGGTGAGGCCGTTGCTGCCACCGTTGTTGTTGATGGCGCTGCCGCGGATGACACAGTAGATGGCGTCGCCATCCGCGAGCGCCAGGGAGAGCGGCTTGAGCACCGCCACCCCCGCGCCCTCGCCGCGCACGAAGCCGTTGGCGCGGGCATCGAACGTGTAGCAGCGCCCGTCTGGAGAGAGGGCCCCCAGCTTGGACAGGGACACCGTGCTCTCGGGGGCGATGGTGAGATTCACACCACCCACCAGGGCCAGCGTCGACTCGCCCCTGCGCAGGCTCTCACAGGCCAGGTGCACCGCCGTGAGCGAGGACGAGCAGGCCGAGTCGATGGAGAAGCTCGGCCCCCGCAGCCCCAGGACGTAGGAGACCCGGTTGGCCAGGACGCTGTGGTGGTAGCCCGTGGACGTGTACGAGGAGATGCGCTTCATGCCGAAGCGCTGCAGCGTCATCTCGTAGTCCATCCACGCGGCGCCGAAGCAGACCGCCGTGGGTGAGCCCTGCAGCCGGTCCGCGGCGATGCCCGCGTCCTCCAGCGCCTCCCAGCTCAGCTCCAGCATGAGCCGCTGCTGCGGGTCCATGTGGAGCGCCTCCTTCGGTGAGATGCCGAAGAAGAGCGGGTCAAAGCCATCCACGCGGTCCAGATAGCCGCCCCAGCGGGAAATCACCTTCCCGGGCGCCGCGGGGTCTCGGTCATAAAGGCGGTTGACGTCCCACCGGTCCGGCGGCACTTCCGTAATGGCATCCGTCCCACCCACGAGGAGACGCCAGAAGGCCTCTGGATCCGCCGCCTGGGGATAACGACAGGCCAATCCAATAATGGCAACGGGCTCATGGGCCCGGGCAATACGTGCCAGGGAATGAGACGACGCTCCATCCTGCTCACCCGCGAGGTAACGGGCCAACCCATCCAACGTGGGATATTCCCAGGCGAGCGTGGGTGACAGTGAACGCCCCAGCATCGCTCCCACCTCCGCGATGAAGCCGGTGGCCTTCAGCGAATCAAGCCCATACAGACTGAAACGCTCTCGAACATCCAGAGCGTGAGCCTCGATTCCCAATCGCTGAGCAAGGACCGCGGTCAAACGAGCCCGCACCTCGGCCAAACCCGCCTTCGACAACCCATTTTGTGGCGACACTCGGACCTCTAACTGGCACGCTCGAAAGCCGGGCATTTCCTCGGCGAACGAGATGACGACGGACGCGGTCCGCCTCCCCCTCGATAGACCCGATACAAGGAAGAACGGATCAATGCCAAATCCATAACCTTGGCGCAAGCCCGTCAGAACGAAGCCGTTTCGTGCACTTTCACGAGAACCGGACACTCCAAACGGAGCAGCCCATGTCTCTCAATCACCAAGACTTCAACGACACATGCTTGACTCGAAAATCAATAAACCCAAAAACGATTACATAGGCTGCCTCAGCAGAACTAATTGCGAACAAAACACCCCCCAGCCATGGCACGCCCACCGGACAGAGTGCGCGCCACCTCCATTCCGGGGAAATCGCAGAACCCATATACATTAAGCCTATCAGTTGCCCAGCGCCCCCCCAGGGCCGATGCCCAAGGGATTCCACCAGCAAACGCAAGGGCCTGGATGTGTCCTGGACACGCCAGCCGGCTCCACCTGATGGGCAGCCCGAGCTCCGCGCCGCGAAGCAATCACCGGACGTATGAGTTCTTATGATAAACCAATACAGCGCCGCGCTGCGGGCGGCTGGTCCCGGATGACGAGGAGGCAACCCGAATGGAGCTTTCCCCAGGCGAAGTGGAGCAGTTCATCGAGCGTGGATTCGTCCGGCTGGACCAGGCGTTTCCCCGCGAGTTGGCGGACGCGTGCCGCGAGCTGCTCTGGCGCGACACGGGGTGTGCCCCGGACAATCCGGCCACCTGGAAGCAGCCGGTCATCCGGCTCGGGGACTATGCGCAGGAGCCCTTCCGGCTGGCGGCGAACACGCCCCGGCTGCGAGGCGCGTTCGACCAGTTGGTGGGCCCCGGACGCTGGCTCCCTCGAGGCAGCCTGGGCACCTTCCCCGTGCGCTTTCCCAGCCCGGACGCGCCTGGAGACGACGGCTGGCACGTCGATGCCAGCTTCCCAGGTGACGACCCGAGCTCGTTCTTCTCCTGGCGGGTGAACGTGGCGTCGAAAGGCCGCGCCCTGCTGATGCTCTTCCTCTGCTCCGACGTGGGCGAGCACGACGCCCCCACCCGCATCCGCGTGGGCTCCCACCAGGACGTCGCCCGCGTGTTGGCTCCTGCGGGAGACGCGGGGTTGACGTTCATGGAGCTCGCCGGGAAGTTGGACGTGTCAGCCCACCGGCCGCTCGCGCTCGCCACGGGAGAGGCCGGCACCGTGTACCTGTGCCACCCCTTCCTGGTCCATGCCGCCCAGCCGCACCAGGGAACCCGGCCGCGCTTCATGGCCCAGCCGCCGCTCCTGTCCCGCGCCCCCTTCGCGGTTCAGGGCCCGGAGGACGACGCCTCGCCGGTGGCACGCGCCATCCGGCAGGCGCTGAGCGAAACGCGCGCGTAGCCCGCGCGCGCCCCCGCGTCGTTACTTCCTGGCGCGCTGGCGCTGACGCTTGAGGCTCTCCAGCTGCCGCTTGGCCCGGTCCTGCGCGGCTTCCACCTGGGACTGCGCCGCCGCGGGCCCCTGCCGCGCGAAACGCGCCAGGGTGCTGATGGTGGGGTGCTCCAGCAGCTTCAACAGGGGCAGGTCCTGCCCCAGCACCGACTTGAGCTGGGTGTGCACCTGCACCATCAGGAGCGAGTGGCCGCCCAGGTCGAAGAAGTTGTCGTGCACGCCCACCTGCTCCACACGGAGCACGCTGCGCCACACCTGGGCAATCTGCTCCTCCAGTTGCCCCTGCGGCGCCACGAAGGCCGCTTTCGCGGAGCGCACCACGTTCGGCGCGGGAAGGGCCTTGCGGTCCACCTTGCCATTGGGCGTCAGCGGGAGCGCTGGCAGCTCCATGACGAGCGACGGAACCATGTGCTCCGGCAGCCGCTGGGCCAGGGCGTCGCGCAGCGCGGACGCCTCCACCGTGGCGCCCTGCGCGGGCACCACGTAGGCCACGAGCCGCACGTCGCCGGGCACATCCTCGCGCGCCACCACCACCGCCTCGCGCACCGAGGGCTGAGCGGTGAGCGCCGCCTCGATTTCCCCTGCCTCGATGCGGAAGCCACGCACCTTGAGCTGGTGGTCCACGCGGCCGAGGAACTCCATGGTGCCGTCGGGCCGCCACCGTGCGCGGTCCCCCGTGCGGTACAGCCGGGCCCCGGGCTCACGGGCCCACGCATCCGGAATGAAGCGCTCCGCCGTCAGCTCGGGCCGGCCCAGGTAGCCACGCACCACGCCCGCGCCGCCGATGTACAGCTCACCCGCCACGCCCACCGGCGTCGGTTGCAGCCGTGCGTCGAGGACGTACAAGCACGTGCGCAGCAGCGGCGTGCCGATGGAGACGACGGGCGCCGTCTCCTCCGGGGCCACGCGCGCCGTGGAGGACCAGATGGTCGTCTCCGTGGGGCCGTACATGTTGAGCAGCTCGGCGGACTCCGGCAGCGCCTTGCGCAGCGACGCGGCCAACGCGCCCGGAAGGGCCTCGCCGCCCACCATCAGCCGCTGCAGGCCGCCCAGCGCCTCGACGGACTCGGGCTCGGACAGCAGCGCGCGCGCCAAAGAGGGCGTGCACTGCAGGTGCGTCACGGCGTGCTCGCGGAGCTGCTCGGGAATCGTCTTCGCCGTGCCCGCCCGGCGGCTGTCCCGCACGCAGCGCTGCCGCACCTCGTCCAGCAGCGGCAGGCTGGCCAGCACCGTGTCGGCGGGAATGCCGAAGTCGATGAGGCAGCCCACCTCGTCCACGCCCAGGGCCTGGAGCTGCCCGACGCGCTCGCGCACCGAGCGCGGCGTGCCGAACAGGCCGCTCGTCTCGAAGTAGCGGTCGAAGGCATGGCCGGCGAGCCGGTCCAGGTCCGCCTCCGTGGCCGAGTCCATGTCGATGCCCAGCGTGCTCCCCAGGCCCCGCATCAGGTCGGCCGAGCTCTTGAGGTAGTTGCGGAAGGGCTGCTCCACCACCTCGCGCACCTTCGCCATGTCCTCGCCGATGAAGGTGTGCAGCATGAGGGTGACGTGGCCCTCGCCCGCGTGGCCCGCGTCGCGCCAGGCCTGACGGTAGAGGGACAGCTTCTTCTCCAGGTCCTCCCACGTCTGCCCCAGCAGGTGCGTGAGGATGTTGCACCCCAGCCGGCCCGCGGTGATGAACGTCTCCGGGTTTCCCGCGGCGGTGAGCCACACGGGCAGCTCCGCCTGCACGGGGCGGGGGCGCAGCTTCACATCCACCTGCGCGCCGCCGCCGCCCGGGAAGCGCACCGTCTCCCCGCGCCACAGCCGGCGCACGGTGTCGATGCCTTCCATCATCAGCTCGCGACGCTTCTCGTACTTCTCCGGCGCGAAGACGAAGTCGTTGGCGTGCCAGCCGGAAGCGACGGAGATGCCCACGCGCCCGCCGGACAGGTTGTCCACCAGGGACCACTCCTCCGCCACGCGCACGGGATGGTGGAGTGGCAGCACCACGCTGCCCGCGCGGATGGCCACGCGCTTCGTCACGGTGGCGACAGCCGCGCCCACCACGGAGGGATTGGGGTACAGGCCGCCGAACGCGTGGAAGTGGCGCTCCGGCGTCCACACCGCAGCGAAGCCGTGGGTGTCCGCGAACTTCGCGCCCTCCAGCAACAGCCGGTAGCTGCTCTCCCCGCGCGACACCTCCGCGTCATCCGCGAAGTAGAACAGGCTGAAGTCCATGGGGCGCTTCCGGGCCCCCGCCGCGCGAGCGGGCGCCTTGAGTGAGGCCCCCTCCCCTTGCACCACCACCTTGAAGCCGCGGGTGAGCGTCCACAGCAACTCCAGGACGGAGATGTCGAAGGAGATGCTGGTGACGGCCAACCAGGCGCCCGCGGGCGAGTTGCCCACGCGCACGTCCATGGCGGCGAAGAAGTTGGCCACGCCCCCGTGCGGCACCACCACGCCCTTGGGCCGCCCCGTGGAGCCCGACGTGTAGATGACATACGCCGCGTTGTCAGGCGTGGTCCCCAGGGCCAGCGGTGACGCCGGCGTCGCCGCGTAGGGCTCCGCCGTATCCAGCAGCACGGTGTTCAGGCCGGCCACGGGCAGCGTCCCCGCCAGATGGGACTGCGTGACGAGCACGCGCGCGCCCGAGTCCTCCAGCATGTACGTGAGCCGCTCCCGGGGATAGTCCGGGTCCAGGGGCACGTAGGCGCCGCCCGCCTCGAGGATGCCGAGCATCCCCGCCACCATCTCCACCGAGCGCTCGGCGCACAGGCCCACGCGCACCTCGGGGCCCACGCCCAGGCCTCGCAGGTGCAAGGCCAGCGCGGACGCACGGCGCGCCAGCTCCGCGTAGGTGAGCGTCCCGTCCTCGGCGACCACCGCCACCGCGTCGGGCGTGCGGGCGGCCTGCTCACGGAACTGCGCGTGGATGCAGTGCGAAGGGTCCTGGGAGAGCGGCGCCGTGAAGTCGTTCCAGCGCTCCAGCAGCGAACGGCGCTCCGCCTCGTCGAGCAGCGGCAGGTCCTCCACACGCGCGTCCGGAGCAGCGACGATGCCCCTCAGCAATGACTCCAGGTGTCCCGCGAGCCGCGCCATCGCCTCCGCAGAGAAGAGGTCCGAGCGGTACTCCAGCGCGCCCTCCAGCCCTCGCGGCGTCTCCACGACGGCGAGCTGCAGGTCGAACTTCGCCGTGCCCTCCACGGCGCCGTCCGGCACGGGCAGCACCGGGCGCCACTGCATGCCCGGCACGTCCAGGTCCACCGGCGGCAGGCTCTCCAACACCAGGTTCGCCTGGAACAGCGGGTTGTCGCCGCCGCGGACGGCGCGCGACGCGCCCACCACTTCCTCGAAGGGCAGGTCCGCGTGGGCCAGGGCCTCGTGGAACGTGTGGCGCATGCGGCCCAGCAGCTCCCGGAAACGAGGCGCGCCAGACACGTCCGCGCGGAGCACCAGCGTGCTGGCGAAGAACCCCACCACGTCACGCAGCTCGGCCCGGTCGCGCTGCGCGAAGATGGTGCCCAGGCCGAAGTCGTCCTGACCGCTGTAGCGGTGCAGCAGCGCCGCCCAGGCCGCCGCGAGCGTGACGAAGAAGGTGCAGCCCTCGCTCCGGCCCACCGCCTTGAGCGAATCCACCAGCTCGGCCGGCAGCGCGAAGCGGTGGAGCGCGCCGCGGAAGCCCGGCTCCCGGGGACGCGGGAAGTCCGTGGGCAACTCCAGGCGCGGCAGGTTCTCCAGCTTCCGCGCCCAGTAGGCACGCTGCCCGTCCAGCGCGCCGCCCAGCCCGCGCTGCCAACGTGCGTAGTCCACGTACTGCAAGGCGGGCGCGCCCAGCGACGCGGCGGCGCCAGCCACCTCCGCGCGGTACAGCGCGGCCAGCTCCCGGGCCAGGACGCCAATGGACCAGCCATCGGTGACGATGTGGTGCTGGGTCATCAGGAGCACGTGCTCCTGGTCCTCCATCGCCACCAGCGCCGCACGCACCAGCAGGCCCTCCGACAGATTGAAGGGCGCCTCGCCCTGGGCCCGCGCCAGCTGATTCAGCCGCGCGTCACGCTCGGCGGGTGACAGCGCGCGTAGGTCCTCGCGGGCCACGTCCAGCGGGCGCAGGGGCGGCAGGAGCTGGCGCGGCTGGCCCTCCACTTCGGGGAAGGCCGCGCGCAGCACCGCGTGACGCGACAGGAGCCCCTGCAGCGCACGCTCCAGCGCGGGCACGTCCAGCGCCCCGGAGAGCCGGAGCTGGAAGTGGACGTTGTACAGCGCGCTCTCCGGCACCAGCCGGTCCAGGAACCACAGGCGCTGCTGACCGGGAGACAGCGGCAGCTCGCCCTCCAGCGCGCCGGCCTTCAGCGGAGGCGCGGCGGGCGCGGCGGTGCCCTTCCACGCGCCCACCAGGTGCGCGGCGGCGGCCCCCAGCGTCGGGTGCTGCCAGAGGAAGGCCACGGGCAGCGACACACCGAGTTCCTCTTCCAGCCGCCCGTGCAGCTCCAGCGCCATCAGCGAGTCGAGTCCCAGGCTGGCCAACGAGGTCTCCGGCGCCAGGGACGCGGGCGCCGTGCGCAGCACCCGCGCGGCCTCCACGCGGAGGAAGTCCACCAGCAGCGCCGGGCGGGCCTCCTCGGACGCCAGGGCCAGGCGCTCGCGCAGGGGCGCGGACGGCGTGGAAGGCACGGTCTCCGGCGCCGGAGCGGCCTCCTCGCCCGACACCTCCACCACCTCCAGCGAGCCCGCCAGGAAGCCATCACGACAGGCGCGGCGCTGAATCTTCCCGCTCGACGTCTTCGGAATGCTCCGGGCCTGGAGCAGCACCACCGTGTGCGCATGCACCTGGTGCTCATCGGCCAGCGCGCGGCGCAGGGCGCCCACCACCGCCGCGCCGTCGAAGCCTTCGCGCACGTCGACCTCGGAGACCACCACCAGCCGCTCCTCCCCCTCCACGTCCACGGAGAAGGCGGCGCTGCAGCCGGGGCGCACCGCGCGGTGCGCGCGCTCCGCGGTCATCTCCAGGTCCTGCGGATACAGGTTCCGGCCCCGGACGATGAGTAGATCCTTGAGGCGGCCGGTGATGAAGAGCTCGCCCTCCGGCGACAGGAAGGCCAGGTCACCGGTGCGGAGGAAGGGCCCCTCGCCGTTGGCGAGCCGCGCGCCGAAGGCATGCGCCGTCTCCTCCGGACGATCCCAATACCCACCCGCCACGCTGGGGCCGGCGACCCAGACCTCACCCACCTCGTTCGAGGCCCGAGGCACCCGCGTCTCCGGGTCCACGATGAGCAGCCGCTGGTCCGGCGCGCCCTGACCGGAGGACACCAGCGTGCGCGCCGCGGGCCCCTCCGCCGCGTCGGACGCGGGCTTCGCGCGCCCCAGCTCCAGCGAGGCGGTGTCGTAGCGCTCCTGCACACACGGCGTTCCCTTCACGCCGCCGCTGACGATGAGCGTCGCCTCGGCCAGGCCATAGCAGGGATAGAAGGCCTCGCGCCGGAAGCCAGCGGGCGCGAACGTCTCCGCGAAGCGCTCCATCGTCTCGCGCCGCACGGGCTCCGCGCCGTTGAAGGCCAGGTCCCAGTGGCTCAAATCCAGACGGGCCACGTCTTCGGCGCGGGCCTTTCGCGCGCACAGGTCATAAGCGAAGTTGGGTCCACCGCTGACCGTCCCCTTGAAGTGGGAGACAGCCTCCAGCCAGCGCAAGGGCCGCTGAAGGAACGCAATGGGCGACATCAGCACGCACGGGAAGCCCAGGTAGAGCGGCTGCAACACCTTTCCGATGAGCCCCATGTCATGGAACATGGGCAACCAGCCCACGCCCACCGAGCGCTCCGCCTGCAACCCGAAGTCACGCGTAATCAACGACTCGTTGTGGAGGATGTTGGCGTGGCTGACCTTGACGCCCTTCGGGTTGCCCGTGGAGCCCGACGTGTATTGCAAGAAGGCCAGCGAGTCGGACGTCAGGTCCGGGCGCTTCCAGTCCGCGGCCTCGGCTTCCGGCACCGCGTCACTGGCAATCCACTGCAATTCACCCAGCTCGGGAGCCTGCGGCGTGAGGAACTCCGCCATCTCCTGGATGGTGCTCGTCGTCAGCACGTAGCGCGCGCCACAGTCCCGGGCGATGGCGCGAAGGCGCGGCAGCGTGCGCTCCAAGCGCGTGGGGTCCGGCGGGTAACACGGCACGGCGATGACGCCGCCATACAGACAACCCATGAATCCCGCGACGAACTCCAGGCCGGGCGGGTAGAGCAGCAGCGCCCGCTCCCCCTGCGCGCCCAAGGCACGCAGCCGAGCCCCCAGCGACCGCGCCCGTGAATCCAGCCGCCGGTAGGTCCACTCCTCCACCGGGCCGTCCACGTCTCCTGTCTCCAGGAAGCGATACAACAGCGCGTCGCCTTGAGACTCGGCGCGTTGACACAACACGTCCACCAGGGTGGGGAAACGGTGAGCTCGCGGCTCGATGTGCTCGGTCATGTCTTCTCCTGCGCTGGACACGGCCCGGGCTGACACGCGGCCACGACATCCGGCTGAGCACGGAGAACCCCCCGGCAAACATCTTCCGGCCAAGACTCCCCGAGACAGCATGCCGCTTCGCCCGGAAGAGGAAGCACGCTCGTACCTCGCTTGAGCCCGCCCCCTTGATACAGCGCAGCTTGTGCCACCGCCGTTGCCTTCTTGTCCATATAAACGATAAAAACGATTATTACAGCGATAGCGGTTCCTGATAAAAAGAACGCGGTATCCAGGTAGACGTCCTGGCCGTGCTCACGAAGACTCTAGCCATGCATCTGACACCGAGCGGCGCACGCCCGCGGAAGGCCCGCTGACGGCATGGCATTCTCAAGCAGGAACGTCGTCACGAGCCCTGCCCGGGTCTTCGGTCTCATCTGGCTGGGTCAGCTCATCTCGTCGCTGGGGACGGGGCTCACCCAGTTCTCGGTGGGTGTCTACGTCTACCAGAACAGCGACTCCGTCACGGAGTACTCGCTGGCGTCGTTCTTCGGGTTCCTCCCGATGGTGCTGCTCGCGCCCGTCGCGGGCTCCATGGTGGACCGCAGCAACCGTCAGCGGGTGATGTTGCTGGCGGACCTGGGCGCGATGATGGCCATCGGGTTGATGTGGTGCCTTGTCGCGGCGGACCGCGCCGGGCTCTGGCCCCTTCAAAACTGGCACTTCTATCCCCCGCTGGCGATGAGCGCCGCCTTCAGCACCTTCCGCGTCCTCGCCTTCTCCACGTCCACGCCCCTGCTGGTCTCCAAGCAGAACCTGGGCCGGGCCAACGGCATGGTGGAACTGGCCATGAGCGCGGGCCAGCTCCTGGGCCCCGCGATGGCGGGCGTGCTGGTGGTGCGCATGGGCTTGCAAGGCGTGCTGCTCATCGACCTGGCGACCTTCCTCTTCGCGGTGGCCACGCTGCTGAGCGTGCGCATCCCCCAGCCCGAACCAGGCGCCGCGCGGACCGAGGCCAGCAAGTCGCTGTGGACGGACATCGCGCTGGGCTGGCGCTTCATCCGCGAGCGCCCCGGCCTGCTCGGACTGCTGGGCTTCAGCTCCGCCGTCAACCTGATCACCGTGCTGGTGACGGTGCTCATCACCCCGCTGGTGTTGAGCTTCACGGACCCGACGACGCTGGGCCTGGTGGTGTCCTGCTCCGGCGTCGGCATGGTGGCGGGTGGAATCACCATGGGCGTCTGGGGCGGCCCGAAGCGGCGCATCCAGGGCGTGCTGGGCGCGGAGCTCGTCGCGGGCGTGGCCTTGCTGGCCGCGGCGCTCCCCGCCAGCGTGTTCGTCGTCGCCTGCGCCGCCTTCGTGTTCATGTTCACCGCGCCGGTGGCCATGGGCTGCTCGCAGGCCATCTGGCAGAGCAAGGTGCCTCCCGCCATCCAGGGACGGGTGTTCGCCACGCGCCGGATGCTCGCGCTGGTCGCCCCACCCATCGCCGCACTGCTCGCGGGCCCGTTGACGGACAAGGTCTTCGACCCCTGGATGGCGCCGGACGGCGCCCTCGCCAACACCTTCGGCCAGGTGCTGGGTACCGGCCCGGGCCGGGGCATCGCCCTGCTCTACGTCGTCCTGGGCCTCCTGCTCGCGGGCTGCGTCATGCTGACCGCGTCCTCCCCGCGCGTGCGCGGCGTGGAAGACGAGCTCCCGGACGCGCTGCTGCCCCAGGGTATCCCCGCGGCGCAACAGCAAGCCTGAGCCGCCGCGGCGCGTCCGCTGGTCAACGCTTCGCGCCCGGCGGCACCATCTGCTTATTCCTGTTTTACCGACTGCCGTACAGTCCTTGCGGCTCCGGCCCCCGGAGCCGAGGCCTCCGCCCGCCCCAGGCGTGGCGTGCCCGAGAAACCCTCGACCGCAAGGAGCACAAGCATGTCCGGCACGTTCGTGTCACGCAGTCTGGCCCTGCTGGGAATCTGTGGGGGCCTGAGCGCCCTGGGAGGCTGTGGCGGCGCCGAGCCAGTGCCCGCCGCCCTCGAACCGGTGGGCCAGGTGGAAGGCGCCGCCATCGTCGACACCATCACCGAAGGCACCTACGTCATCCGGTCGGTGATGACGAACAAGTGCATCGACGTCGCCTCGTCGAGCACGGCGGACGGCGCCAAGGTGCAGCAATGGGATTGTAACGGAACGAATGCGCAGCGCTTCCGCGTCACGCCCACGTCCGGGGGCTACTTCAGCATCATCAACGTGAACAGCAACAAGGCGCTCGACATCAAGGAGGCGAGCACCGCGGCGAACGCGCGGGTCCACCAATGGGGTTATGGCGGCGGAGCGAACCAGCAGTTCCGCTTCGTGAAGGAAGTGGGCAGCGAGTTCAGCATCCGCGCGCGTCACACGGACATGGCCATTGACGTGTACTGGGGCAACACGGCCAACGGCACGGAGCTGGTGCAGTACCCCTACGAGCAGCGCACGAACCAGCGCTGGACGCTCGACCGCATCGACGGGGGCGGTGGCACCCCCGGCACGGGGCTGGCCGCCCTCCTGAGCGAGTCCACGTTCAACGCCATGTTCCCGAACCGGAACCCCTTCTACACGTACAGCAGCCTCATCGCCGCCGCGAACACCTTCCCGGCCTTCGCCAACACGGGCTCGCTGGAGACGCGCAAGCGCGAGGTGGCGGCCTTCTTCGCCAACACGGCCCATGAGACGGGCCACTACGTGTACGTGGAGGAAATCAATCGCGGTGACTACTGCGGCACATGGGGGCCGCCGGGCTGCTACTGCGTCGCGGGCAAGAAGTACTACGGACGCGGGCCCATCCAGTTGTCCTGGAACGGCAACTACTGCGCCGCCGGCGCCGCGCTGGGGCTGCCGCTTCACACCAACCCGGACCTGCTGGCCCAGGACGCCAACGCCGCGTGGCGCTCCGCGTTCTGGTTCTGGACCACGCAGGCCGGCGCCGGGACCATGTCCGCGCACCGCGCCATGGTCGACGGCCACGGCTTCGGTGAGACCATCCGCACCATCAATGGCTCGCTGGAGTGCAACGGTGGCAACCCGGACCAGGTGCAGAGCCGCATCAACAACTATGAGCGCTTCACCAACATGCTCGGCGTGAGCCCTGGCGGCAACCTGGGCTGCTGAGCCGCGCCTCCAAGGTGGGGATGGATCGCACCTCCACCTCACCCCGAACGCCGGGCGGCCTCCTGCTCCAGGCCGCCCGGCGCCAGCACCTCGCCCCGGCAGCACCCGCGTCCGGAACCGGGCAGCCCCCTGCCCCGTCTCCCGAAGGAACGCGCTGCCGCGCCTGACGGCGCTCCCCGCGTCGGCCGCGCTCCCGGAACGTCCCCCCGAGCCGCCCTGGGTTGCATCGGACAACGCCAGCATCCGCCCCCAAGCGTGCATTGGAGGGATGGGTCTGTCTTTACCACCCGGGTGGTATGGGCAACGCGCGCCAGAACGCCTGAACGGAGCCCAGGTGCATTGACGCCACTGTCTGCATTACCGTCCATGGACATACCACCCGGGAGGTACAGACACGCGGCGCGCCTGCCAGGAACCATTTGGGTGGCGCAGATGCATGTTTCCGTCGAACTCACCAGTGCGGCTCCGAAGGAGCACATGCGCGCACGTATTGAGCGCGTCCACGGAAACTTCCGATGAGGAGTCAGGATGGGAATTCCAACACGAGACGAGGACGTCGCGTTGCATGCGCGCATCCTCCAGCGAGAGTCGGTGGCGAACGTGGACGCGTTTGCGGTCTTCGTCGACCCCCTCATCGCAGCCGTGAAGTACGCCCGGGGATGCACCCACGAAATGGCTCGTGACGCCGCCATCGACGTGCTGCTCGACTACCTCGAAGCCCCCGAGCGCTTTGACCCGCAGCGAGGTCGCCTGTTCTCCTACCTGGCGCAGTCCGCGAAGAACACGGTCACTGACTGGCAGCGCTCGGCGACGAGGCGCCAGGCGCGTGAAGAAAAGTTCGGCCTCCTTTTCGAACTGATGGGGAGGTCTCCGAAAGAGTGTCTGGAGCAATCCGCGGAGGTGAAGCGCGTCGTGGAACGCATCGAACAATCCGACCTGTCCCAGGTGGACCGCGCGTTCCTCGGGCTCATGCTCCAGGGAGAACGGTCGACCCAGCGGTTCGCCGAGGTGCTCGGCCTGGGCGCGCTCCCCGCAGTCGACATCCAGCGCGAAGTGAAGCGCAACCGTGACCGCATCTTGAAGTGGCTGGTGCGCTTTGGAAGGGAGGTTTTCGGTGACGAATCCTGATTGGCTTGAGACTGCGGCCAGGCGGAGCACAGAGAAAGCCTGGATGCTTGGCCATGCGTTCGAGCGTTACCGCGCGATTGAAGGCATCACCACCACGGACCTCGCGAACGAACTGGGTTGCTCGCTGGAAGCGCTTCACTGGCTATCCCTCTGCCGACGTCCCGTTGGCGCTTCTTTTGCCAGGCAGACCATCGCGGTGGCTCAGCGCTTCGCGGTCAACGAGCGGGTCCTGGTCCGAGTGCTCCGACACGTCGAGGTCATCGACGCCCTGACATCCGATAACGAAGGTGAGGCGGTGACGGGCGCCCGTCGCATCCAAATCGCGGCCAGGGACCGCGTTCGTGACGATGAGGATACCCCATGATGGGTCGTTGGCTGGATGAGGCCATGGCCATCAGCGGGCTCCAGGAGTGCGCTTCCTATCCGCGCGACCTGGCCGTAGAGGCCCCCTACCAGCTGTCCGTGGAGACGGTGCCCATCCCCAGGCTCACGACAGCGCACGTGGCGGACTGGACATCGAAGCGGAAGGTCCCGCATCCCATCTCCGACACCCACCGGGACATCTACGGGTGCATGGTCGCCTGGAAAGGGAGCGCCCTGCTCTTCCACGACACGGGTGACTCGGAGGATGAACAGCGCTTCACCGTGGCACATGAGGTCGCGCACTTCGTGCTCGACCACATGATTCCCCGCGAGCGAGCCCTGCGCTACTTCGGAGAAGGAATCCTCCCCGTCCTCGACGGAAAGCGAAACGCAAGCATGGAGGAGAGGCTGACCTCGGTATTCGGGCAGGTCCCACTGGGCGTCCAGGTCAAGCTCATGGATAGGACCCCCTCCGGGCACCTTGCCTCCGGAGCCATTGCGGAGGCCGAACGGCGTGCCGACCGGCTCGCGCTCGAGCTCCTCGCGCCAGCAGAGCTCGTGCGGCGGATGCTCCGTATCACCCCGGGAGAAGACGGCGTCCTGCATGTGGCCAGCCGTTTCGGTCTCCCTGAAGACAAGGCCAGGGGCTATGCCCACGCGCTCATGCGACAGGAGCGCGCCCAGCGATTCTCCATCATCGAATTTCTTGGCGAAGACAGGAGCTAGGCATGGCGGGTGGTTTTCACGCCGAAGACGGAGCGGACCTCGTCGGTGACGACGACTTCTTCGACGCGTTTGGAGAGGATCTGCGGACGACGCTCAACCTCGACACATGGTCGCAGGGGCTCGACCTGGAGAGCGTCATGGCACGGTTCCGAAAGGAGATCGCCAGTGCCGTGGACAAGGAGGGCGCCGTGAAGAAGATCATCCGGCAACAAGTCCTCCCGAAAATCTCCGCGAACGCTCGCGGTGGTGCCAAAGAGGCTGGCGTCTACCGGGCCACGCCCGAGGAATTGGCCACGGTCCATCAGAGCCTGCTCTTCTCTGGGAAGGTGGAGGCCGTCAACAGCATCTCGACGAGCCACGAGAGCCTGCCAATTGGAATCACCCAGATTGGAATCGCCGCTGTGGGTTACGGAGGGACGAGCGGAACATTTTCTCAGCGACTGTTCCGGAAGGAGATGTCGGACCAGCGTTCGAACCCAGTTCAAGAGGCGCTCGCGTGCATCGACCAGCGGATGGACAGGTCGGCCAGTCCTCGCGAGAGGTCGCTTTCCAAACTGGCGCGTCGCGGCATCAAGACCTACGCCGAACGGGCCGTGCTCGTGGACAAGTCCGAAGCGGAGTGGCGTATCGGGCATGGCAATCCGTGCGCTTATGAACTGATAACAGGCTCGGGCTACATGGGCCTCCTGCGTGAATCCATCCAGGTGCTCAGGCGCCTCATCCTCCAGCAGAAGAAGTTCGTGTTCGTCCCGAGCACGCTCGAGGAGCGGGGCATCCTGACCATTGGTCATGCGCTCCAGGCTGGCGAGTACGTCATCTTCGAAACGCTCGAGCGCTATGGGAAGCGGGTCATCGAGCAATGGAAGTACGGGGACCGCAGCCAGAACTTCGCGGCGAGGTTCGTGCAGGAATGCTGCCCCGAAGTCATCTCCGGTGTGTTTCGCGCATCTGAGCGAACCCCTCCCCGCTCATTCTATGCGCATCGCGACCACGTCCACCTCGCGGCGCGAGTCGCCATGGCGGACAGCATCCTCCGGCCCGATCGGGGGTTCCCCATGCTGCTCGATGTCGCGGAAGCGTCGTGTCGGAGCGCCTTCGGTGAGGATGGGTTCATGGGCCTCGTGCATGACGCCTATGCCCAGGCAGGAGCCAACCTCGAGTTCTTCAACGAGCACACCAAGCGCCATTAGGCCAGGGGGACCATGAACATGGCTGACGACGGCAGGGGGCAACGCGCGCCGGGGGCCGGGATTTTCCGGGGGCAACCCGCCGCAGCAGGACAGGCTGCGACCCGGTCTGGTGACGTGTCGGAGGATCCAGGCAATTGGGGCGATCCACCGCCCGGCCACCGCGTGGCGAGGCCCACCAACGGTCCCACACGCCCCGTCCCCCCCATGCCGGGCGTGGGCGTTGGCGGGCCGCCGCCCGGGAAGAATGGCCAGCACCGCGCCGTCCCCACGGCGGCAGCCCCCGTCATGAATGGCAAGGCCCCTGGGCCCGTGCCTCCACGGGAGCCTGACGGCGCGGTCGTTCGACCGACGCCAACCAAGACGCTGAACGAGCTCGACGAGCTCAGGAACCAGGCCCAGACCGGTCCCCAGGTGGATCCAGAGCTGGCAGCGGCGGTGGGATTCACCCACTTCGACGTCACCTCCAGCCAGGACAACCTCATCACCGTGCTGCTCACGCGTGAGGATTTGCACCTGCTCGCGTCCCAGACGCTGGTCCGGGTGCGGTCGAGGGAGGACAACCGCGCCTACCTGGGCGTCGTCGTGCGGGGCCCCTTCGCGGAGCCGAACGCGGTGCCCGCCAACTCCACCATGGCCATTGGCGTGGTCACCCACGGCAAGAAGCTGGCGTACACCTTCGACTATCACGGGCGCGCGGAGATTGAGATTGTCGGAGAGGAAGTCGAAGGCACGCTGAAGCCCCCCCGCTTCCGGCCCCGGCCGCAGAGCCCCGTCTTCCTGCTCGACGAGGCGGAGAGCGCTCGCGTGCTGGGCGTGGGCGGCGACATGTGCCTGGGGCTGGTGGTCGGGTACGAAAAGATGGAGGCCCGGCTCAATCCCCGGGACAAATCCATCCTCCCACGCCACACGGGCATCATCGGAACGACGGGCGGCGGCAAGTCCACCACGGTGGCCACGCTCATCCACCGAGCCCAAGCGGATGGCATCGCGACCATCGTCTTCGACGTGGAGGGTGAATACACGCACGTGGACCAGCCCACCGACCATGCCGCCATGCTCGAGGCGCTCAAACGGCGAGGCCAGCGTCCGCAGGGCGTCAAGGACCTGCACATCCACCACCTCACCGGGCGCGACAGCCGCAATCCGCGACACCGGAACAAGCACGCGTTCTCGCTCAAGTTCTCCAGCCTGTCTCCGTACGCGCTCGCGGAGATTCTCGACATGTCGGACGCACAGCAGGAGCGGTTCCTCAAGGCCTACGACGTCACCAAGCTCTTGCTCGAAGACTTCAACATCTACCCGCAGACGGAAGAAGAGCGCCGCCAGGTCCTCGACGTGGACGAATTGTCCACGGGCTTTCCGCACATGACCATCGACCACGTGCTGGACGTGGTCAGCGCGTACATCTACAGCCTCAGTGACGAAGGCAAATCGGAGACGCGCGGCAAGTCACGCGCCACCCCCCGGAAGCAGGCGTCCCTTCTCGAGGAGAACGACGACGCGGAGGCCGACCCGGACGTCACCGCCAAGGCGCCATCACGCGGGCTGATGCTGCGCACCGAGTTCAAGAGCAACTTCGGCCGGGTCATGGCGCGCGTCATGGCCCAGAGCAGCCGACACGAAATCAGCTGGAAGGCCCTGGCCAGCAAACTCCACCGGCTGCGGCGCCTGGGCATCTTCGACGTGGGTAGCGAACAAGGCGTGGACTATGAGTCCATGCTCACACCCGGGCGCGTCTCCGTCATCGACCTGTCGGACACGGACTCACCGCAGCTCAACAACCTGGTCATCGCCGACATCCTGCGAGGCCTCCAGGAAGCGCAGGAGCGACGCTACGAGCGGGCCAACGCGAAGGACCAATCGGTCACGCCGGTCCTCATCATCATCGAAGAGGCCCATGAGTTCCTCTCCGCGAACCGCATTGCCCAGATGCCCGTGCTCTTCGAGCAGGTGGCGAAAATCGCCAAGCGAGGCCGCAAGCGCTGGATGGGGCTCGTCTTCGTCACCCAGCTTCCACAGCACCTGCCCAACGAGGTGCTGGGCCTCATCAACAACTTCGTCATCCACAAGATCGCCGACAGCTCCGTCGTCTCGCGCATGCAGAAAACCGCGGGCAGCATCGACGAGAGCCTCTGGAACCGGGTGTCACGGTTGGCCCCCGGTCAGGCACTGGTGTCGTTCAGCAACTTCACCCGGCCGCTGATGGTCGCCGTGGACCCCGCACCCGTGAAGCGGCTGCTCGTCGATTGACACGCGCCTCGCGTTTCATCCTCCTGACACCTTGGGTGCGGGGGGACTGGACGCGCGGGCCCGCCCTGGCCAGAAAGCGGACATGAACCGACACATGAAGGCCGCGCTCGCGGTCGTGGCCCCGCTGCTCCTCATGGCCTGCGGCGGAACCTCCGACGATGACGGCGATGCCTGCGCCCAGGTGCGGGTGTTCGCGCGGCCTGCCTCGGGCGACGCCACGTGCCGGAGCTTCGCGACGCCGTGCGACGTACCTCGGGGCTACGTCGAATGCTGCGGCGGGTTCCACGGCGATTGTGTGTCGACAGGGACACGGTGCGTGGACGACCCGCTGGATGCCTGCTCGCCTGGCTCGGGAGCAAAGGACTGCCCCGGCATCTGCCAGTGACGCCGGGCGCGGGAGACTACGGCGTCTTGTTCTTCTCGCCCGAGGACCTCGACGCGTCCTGCCCCTCCTTCTGCCGGTAGCCCCAGGTGGAGCTCCACATGCCGGGCCCAGTGAAGATCACGGTGATGAGCGTCATCACCGCTGCGCCAATCAGAATCTCGATCACCATGCCGCGCACTCCCCTCCGCACAAACTGTCCGTACGGTAATCTCGAAACCCACCGCCGTGCGTTCTCATGCCGTAACGCTCAGCAGGAACCAATGCGCGTGAGATTAGGACGCCTCCTAGCGACGCTGCGCCCCGCCTGCCTGCCCGCGCCATGAGCGCGATGGGGTAGTCTCACGGCCCCATGTCACGCCCCCCTCCTCCTGCGTCGAGGGACCGCAAGCGCCTCCGCGCCGCGGCCCTGCTGGCCGCCCTCTTGTCGCTGTCCGCCTGCGAGGGGCGTGAAACACCACCGGGGCCGGAGGAACCGTGTGTCGGGGCGGCCTGTGGACCGCAGCAACCCCCCGACACCGCGCTCGAAGGCAGCGTGCGCATCGCGGCCTTCAACGTGCAGCGGCTCTTTGACACGGTGTGCGACTCCGGTGAGTGCGGCGGCGGCAACTACGAGGCGCTGCCCACGCCCTCCGAGTTCGGTCTCCAGGCGGACCGGCTCGCGTCCGCCATTTCGCGACTGAACGCCGACGTGGTGCTGTTGGCGGAGGTGGAAACCCAGGACTCGCTCGACGCGCTCACGTCACGGCTCCCCCGCTTCGGCTATTCGGAGCTGGGCGAGACGGGCGCCGCGGCGTCCGTGGACGTGGCCGTCCTCTCCGTTCACCCCATCACCGACGTCCGCGGGCATCGGGAACGCACGCTGTGGCGCCCGGATGGCTCCGCCACCCGGTTCTCCCGCGAGTTGCTGGAGGTCCACCTGGACGTGGAGGGGAAGAAGGTCATCGTCTTCTCCGCGCACTTCCGCTCCAAGTCCAACGACGACGCCGGGCGCCGCTTCGCCGAGGCCGTGGCGACGCGGGACATCGTCGCGGGCGCGGCCCAGGCGGCTCCAGACGCGCTGGTCATCCTCGGGGGAGACCTCAACGACGTACCGGGCTCCGAGCCCATCACCGCGCTGGAGCGCGACAGCGCGCTGCTGCGCGTCTCCAGCGACCGGCCGGCCAGCGAGACGTGGACGTACACCTACCACGGCGACCACCAGGCCATTGACCACCTGTACCTGGCGCGCGGCGGGGGCTCGTATGTGCCCGGCTCGTTCCGCGCGGCGAGGGACCCACGGGGCGGCTATGGCGGGTCGGACCACGCCGCCGTGTACGCGGACTTCCTACCGGCGCCCTGAGGCCGACTCAAGCCGTGGCGGGAATGGCCTGGATGTCGAGCTCGAGATCGATCTTCTCGCTGACGAGCCAGCCGCCATTGTCGAGCGTCTTGTTCCAGCGGATGCCGTAATCGGTGCGGTTGACGGTGGCGCGCGCCGAGTAGAGGAGCCGCGAGTTGCCCCACGGGTCCTTCGACGTGCCGATGTGCCGGGCGTCGAAGGCCACCGGCTGCGTGACGTTGCGGATGGTGAGGTCGCCCAGGAGCCGGAAGCTGGCACCGCCCGCAGGTTCAATCCTGGTACTGCGAAAGGTGAGCTTGGGCGCCGCGTCGGCGTCGAGGAAATCCGGTGAACGCAGGTGCGCGTCCCGGTCTGCCGAGCCCGTGTAGATGCTCGCCGTTTCCACGGACATCTCGACTTCACCCTGAGTGGGCTGCTCGGGATTCACCCGGAGGATTCCAGAGAATCGCTCGAAGCGACCGTGGACTCGCGCCACCACCATGTGGCGCGCGACGAAGAGGACGGACGAGTGGGAAGCGTCGATGTTCCAGGTGCTGACAGTCATGGGAGGGCGCTCGGCGGATGGGGGGCGGGGAAAGCCGGTGCGCGCCGGGGGGCGCAAGCGGACCCTGACTAGATAATGACCCACTCATTGAAACTCCATGCACACGGTGTGACGAAGCCGAATGCACGATGAAGCGCGCGCGAAACACGACAGTCTGGAACTTGCGATGGTTCCGTCTCACCCTTCCGCTTGAGCGCGTGTTGCGGGGTGTGGAGTGGACGTTCCTGCATCACCCGCGTCGCCGGTCCCCAACATCGAGCCGCTGTCATTTTGCGTGAAGCTTGAAACGGGGGGATTCTGCTTTCACGGCCAGGCCGGGGGGAGCCGAACCATGTGACAAGTGCTCCTTGCCGCACCGTGGCCACGCCGCCTCGTCTTGGAGCCACGTCATCGCATGCGGATTGCCGTCATCGCCACGTACACGCACCCCACCCGGCTGCGCCTCAAAGAGCCCTCCATCATGCAGTCCTCCGTGCCGGAGCTCATCGCCGGCCTGTGCCCGCCGCACGCGGAGGTGGAGATCTTCAACGAGAAGGAGCGCGACATCCCGATGGACCGCCATTGGGACCTCGTCTTCTTCTCCTATCTGCACTCCTTCTACGAGCACACCAAGGTGCTCTCCACCCTCTTCCGCCAGCGAGGCATGACGACCGTCGCCGGCGGCCGCCACGCCAGCTACTTCCCGGACGACGCCCAGCAGTACTTCGACGCCGTCATCACCGGCGAGCCCGAGGCCAACGTTCCCGCGCTCATCGAGGACTTCGAGAAGGGCCAGCTCCAGCCGCGCTACCAGCGCCCGCCGCTGGGCCCCGCCGCCATCCGGCCCTACCGCTACGACCTCATCGACTTCACCCACAACAAGCTGCGCCTGCCCGGCATCGAGGCCTCACGCGGCTGCCCCTTCTCCTGCAACTTCTGCGTCCTCACCGGCAACGAGCGCTACCGCTATCGCCCCGTCGCCCACGTCATCGACGAAATCCAGCAGCGCATGCAGTGGAACCCCAACTTCATGGGGCTGATGGATGACGCCTTCGTGTTCCTCGACAACAACCTCGGTGGCTCACCGAAGTACCTGCGCGAGCTGTGCGAAGCCCTCATCCCGCTCAAGAAGACGTGGGGCTGCGCCCTCACCTTCAACGTCCTCAAGGACGAGTCGCTGGTCAAGCTGATGGCCAAGGCGGGCTGCCGCTACGTCTACACCGGGCTGGAGTCCCTCAACCCCGACTCCATCAAGGCCATGAACAAGGGGCAGAACAAGCTGAGCGAAGTGGACGCCGTCATCCGCCGCGTCTTCTCCGCCGGCATCCTGTTGTCCTTCGGCCTCATCGTGGGCTCGGACGGAGACACCAACGCGTACCTGGAGAAGCTCCCCGAGTACCTCTCCGACCTCCAGTACTTCTCCGTCACGTTCCTGGGCATCGTCTGCCCCTATCCGGAGACGCCCTTCTTCCGCGAGCTCCAGGCAGAGAACCGCCTGCTGCCAGGCACCTTGAGCCGCGACTACGACGGCTACACGCTCTGCCACCGTCCCAAGAACCTGGACACGTCCGAGGTGGTGGAGCACTTCCACCGGCTCTGCGCGCAGCTCGGCAGCCTGCCCAACATCGCCCGCCACTACTGGTCCAAGCTCACGATGAGCGACATGCCCCGGTACAAGCAGACCATCCTCTTCTCCGGGCCCGAAATCGTGAGCATCCGCAACCCGGTGAAGAACACGGCCCGGCGCTACATCGCCGGGCAGGACGCGCTGGAGTACTGGGACACGCAGCAGATGGCCCAGTTGGGCCTTCAGCCGCAGCGGCTCACGTGAGCGCCGCCGCCAGCATCGGCGCCGTATCCCGAGGACCGGACTCCAGCCGCTCCACCCGCCGCAGCTCCGCCTGCGCGTCGATGGCGACGAAGATTCCACGCGCACGGGCGAGCAACGCCTTGCGCCGGTGAGGCAACGCCGCCGCCGCGTCCAGGTAGGCCACGCCCGTCTCCCAGCGGTTGGGCGTGGCCTCCAGCACCTCGAGCGCGCGGTCGAACAGCGGCTCCGCGGCCTTCGCGCCCCGATTGAGCGCCTTCGCACGCGCCATCACCCGCATGGCCGGGCCGCGCAGGTAGGGATAGAGCACCCCCAACGCCCTCGCCTTGAGCGCGCAGCGGCGGTAGAGAGCCCACAGTTGCTCGCGCGGCACGGAGACAGCGCCCTGCTCCAGCGCGAAGAGCGCGCCCTCCGCCGCGTCCACGAGGCCAATCTGGAGGAAGGGCACCAGCACGTGGTAGCGCCACAGCGCCTCGTCGGCGCGCACCGCCATCAGCGCGGCCTCCTCCACCTGGTGCTCTCTCACCGCCACGTTGACCAGGTGATTGAGGCTGGCGCACTGGTTGGCCAGGTCCTGGACGTCGATGCTGATGCGCAGGCCTTCCTCCAGCTCCGCGCACAGCTCCCCCACATCTCCATCACCCCGCAGGTAGCGGCACATGGGGACCCACGCGTGGGACCAGCCCTGGTGCATCAGCGCGTTGAGCTCCACGCCCACGCGCCCCATCTCGAGGTACGCCCGCTCCGCATCCTGGAAGCGCGAGGCCAGGAACTGGCTGGTGGCCAGCATCATCAGGCCCGTCTGCACCTCCCACATGTCCCCCACCTGCCGCAGCAGCGACACCGCCTGCTCGCCGTACTCGGTGGCGCGGGCCTGCTCGTTGGTGAAGATGGACTGCGTGGCCAGCCGGCTCAACGCCACGCCCTCCGCCGCCGTATCCCGTGAGCGCCGCGCATGCTCCAGCGCGCGCTGGCACCAGTGCCCCGAGCGCCTCACCATCCCCGAGCCGAACAGCAGTGAGCCGTAATAGCTGGTCGCCAGGCTCAGGCCGTACTCGCTGCGCGAGCGCTCCGCCATCGTCGTGGCCACCAGCGTGGCCCAGGTGAGCTTCCCGATGTCCGCGAAGTAGTAGATCTTGATGAGCGAGATGAGCGTGGACAGCTGCTTCAGGTACAGCGGCAGCCGCGCGCCCAGTGGCCGCACCAGCCAGGGGAACAGGCCGTAGAGCAGGTGCAGCCCCATGGCCAGCACCGAGCGCAGCACCAGCGCCGCCATGCTCCGCGGCATCGTGCGCCCCATGAGCTCCAGCGCCGTCTCCAACTCCTGGATGGCGCGCTTCGACTCGCCCTTCTCCTGGTGGGCCCGGCCCAGGCCCAGGTGAATCTCCGCGCGGCGCGGCACCTGCTCCTCGTCCGCCAGGCACTGCTCGAACATGAGGATGGCGCCCGCGTAGTTGCCCGCGTTGAGCAGGGTCTCCGCCAGCTCCTTCATCACGACGTGCGTCTTGAGCAGGACCTCCTCCGGGTCCAACGCCACGGTGCCACCCAGGATCTCCATGGCCCGGTTGTAGTGGTGGACGGCGTCGTCGTTGGCGTACTGCTCGCGCGCGCTGCGCGCCGCCATCAACGTGTACTCCAGGCCCTTCACCTCGTCGTTTCCAGCCAGCGAGTGGTAGGCCAGGATGCCCGCCGACTTGACGGGGTTCTCCCCGGCGCGGGCCTCGATGAAGCGCGCCATGCGCCGGTGCAGGTCCTCGCGCGCGGACACCAGCAGCGTGGTGTACGCCACGTCGCGGATGACGATGTGCTTGAAGATGCAGGTGAAGGGCTCCTCCAACTCCAGGAGGATGAGCCCCAGCCGCGTCAGCGTGTCGATGGCCTCGCGAATCCGCTCCGGGGACACCGAGCCGGGCGCCAGCGCGGCCACCGCCTCCAGCGTGAAGATGCGGCCCACCACGGAGGCCACGCGCACCACCAGCTTCTCCGTCTCCGTGAGCAGGTCGATGCGCGCCAGCACCACGTCCTGGATGGAGTCCGGCAGCTCCAGCCCCTGCAGGCTGCGCTTGAGCTCCAACCGCTCCGCGCCCGGTGCCACCGGCCCCAGGTAGCCCTTCTCCACCATGCCCTGGACGATGGACTCGGTGAAGAACGGGTTGCCCTGCACCTTGGCCAGCAGCAGGTCCTCCAGCGCCGTGTCTGGCGTCTCCATGCGCAGGTGCAGCCGCAGCAGCGCCCGCGTGTCCTCGTCATCCAGGCTGGCCAAGTCCAACCATCGCAGCCCGGGCAGCCCCTTGAGGCTCTTGAGGTGCGCGCCCGGCCGCATCGTCACCAGCAGCGTCACCCGCAGCGGGGACAGCCTTGCGGCGACGTACTCGATGAGGTCGACGGAGATGTTGTCGGCCCAGTGCAGGTCCTCGAAGAAGAGCAGCACCGGCGTCTGGCGCGACACCTTCTCCAGGAGCTGGAGGATGATCTGGAAGAGCTTCTGGTTCTTCCGCCGGGCGTCCAGGTCGCGCGTGAGCGGTGACTCTTCAACGGGCACCCCCAGGATGCCCGCGAGCACGGGTATCCATTCCGGCCCCGTGTCCTCCAGGCCCGCGAAGCCCTGGCGCAGCTGGGACAGCTGCGTCTCCGCGTCGTCGCCTTCGTGCAGTCCGAAGAGTTGGACCAGCACCTCCTTCCACGGGAAGAAGGGCGTGAACATCTCGTACGAGTAGCAGATGCCGTAGAGGCTGTGGGCCCCCCGCGCCTCCGCCACCTCCACCACCTTCGCGCCCAGCCGCGACTTGCCGATGCCCGCTTCGCCCGACACCACGCAGATGCGGCCGTGGCCCTCCAGCGATTCGTCGACGGCCTGGCGCAGCGCCTCCACCTCGCGCTGCCGGCCGACGATGTCGCCCTTGCCCTTGAGGAACAGGCTGCGGCGCACCTCCGCCGCCAGCCGGTAGACAGGCACCGCGCGTGACACGCCCTTGAGCCGCGCGTCCTCCACGAACTCGGTGTCGAAGCCGCCCTGGTGCAGCTTGCGCTCCGTCTGCGCGTCGATGTGGATGCCGCTGCCCTGCCCGTGCGTCATCAGGCGGGCGGCCATGTTCACGACTTCGCCGAGCGCGGAGTACCCCTTGCGCCAGGGCGAGCCCATGTCACCGAAGTAGGCCGGACCGGTGGCGATGCCAATCTGCAGCGATGAGACGAAGGGGAAGGACTCCCGCTCCCGCATCAACTTGCACGCGAGCCGGCACGCCAGCACCTCCTTGCTCTGCAAGGCCGTGGGCGCGCCGAAGATGACGTAGAGGACGTTCCCCTTGTCGGTGAAGTCCGTCATCAGCAACACGCCGCCGTGGTGCGCGCTCTCCCGCTGGACGTATTCGTAGAAGGCGTTCAGGTCGCGGGTGAAGTCCTCCGGCCGCGAGGACGCGCGCTGGCTGTCGAAGCGGAGGAAGAAGCAGGTGACGTCGCGGAAGTCGCCGCTGAACTCCTGGTGCGCCGTCGTGATTTTCGTGAAGAGCACCGGGTGCAGCAGCAGCGAGCACCGGGCCACCATCTCCTGCCCGGCGGGCAACACGAAGCCGGGCGCTGGAGGCACGCGCAACGGCACGGTGGGCGCCAGGCGGTACGCGTTGCCGCGGGCCTCGCCTTGACGGGTCGGCTCCGGCAGCAGGGCCCACGCCTCCGGGCTGAGCAGCACCTCCCCCACGGTGGCCCGCTTCTCCGCCGCCACCGCCTGCGCCAGCGGCTGGCCGATGAGCGCGGGGTGCATCCACATGCCCGTGGCGCCCAGCACCACCCGGTGGGCTTCGCCGAACCCGATGCCGATGCGCGACGACACGCTGAAGCGCTGACCCAGCAGCTCCAACCGCGCGAAGCGGGACAGCCGCTGCTGGACGTCCAGCGCACACCGGGCCGCGCGCTGCACCGCGCCGCTGGCGTCCACGCCCGGCTCCACCTCGAAGCAGGCCAGGATGGAGTCACCGGCGAACTGGTAGATGTCACCGCCGTGGTCCTTCACGACGTCGATCATCTCCGTGTAGTAGCTCGTCAGGAGCCGCTGGAGCGCATCGATGCCCCGGGGCCCGGCGCCGCTCAGGCTGACGACGATGGGCGTGAAGCCCGCGATGTCCAGGAGCAGGATGGCGCCTCGCACCGGCTCCACGAGCGGCAGCGCGTGCGCCTCCGTGTGCTCCAGACGCCGGAGCACGGCGCCGGGGATGTAGGGCGCCAACGTCGCGAGGATGGGGTCGATGTCCACCTGAGACATGGCCGTGCGCTCAGCCCAGGGCGTTGAAGCGGATCCACATGGCCAGCACGCCTACCACCGCATAGAAGCCAATCTCCACCGTCTCCGACACCGGCTGCGCCTTCTTCAGCGCGCCCCAGGTGTGGACAACCACCATTCCCGCACACACCCAGCCGATGAGGTCGAAGATGGCGGGGCCTGGCCGCGACACGAAACGGGCCGCCGTGAGGATGATGGCCAGCGCCACCGCCCCAAGGCAGCGCCCGAAGTACACCGTGAGGTGATTGTTCCCCTCCGGCAGCCGCCACCCGAACCAGCGCGCCCACGTCAGGGGCATCAGCAGCAGGGGAATGGCGAAGACGACCAGGAAGAGCGTCCCGGCGATGACGAGGAACCAGCTGGCGAGCGGATGGTCGGGACTGATCATGATGGCGCACTCGAGACGACGCGGCCCGCCCTGCCTGGGTGGCCCCCGCCCGTTCCCCCGAGTGCATCATCCTAGACGTTTTCCAGCGGCTACGGCACGGCCAGGCGGAGCGGATCACGCACCGCGGCCCGGAGGAACTCGGCCACCCGCTCCAGGGAGTCCGTCCGCTCCAGCTCCGCTGGGAAGCGCCGGAACGACTCGGGCGGCCCGTAGAGGATGACCGGCTTGCCATAACGCAGGGCCAGGACCGCCTCGGCCACCGTGCCCGCGCCCCCGGGCAGTGACACCAGGGCGTGCGGCGTGAGCACGTTGATGTGATTGCGGCTGAGCGGATCCGTCCCCTGCTCCCCGCTGAGCGGCAGATGCGTGTAGATGGGCAGCTCCACGTTGGGATTGGGGTAGCCCGGACGGGGCCGGTACTCGCCGCCCTCCACCGTGCCTGGGACGATGCCAATGGAGATGCCGTGCCGGTACTCCACCTGGACGAAGGCGTCCGCCGCCGTCCGCATCACCCCGCTGCCCGCGCCCGTGAGCAGGTCGAAGCCCGCCTCGGCGATCCACCGGACCAGCGGGATGACCCGCTCCGCGTGGTCCTCCTTGCCAGAACCGAAGACACCGATGATCCGCCGTGGCCTTCGCATGGGCTCTGCTCCTTCCCCCGGTATGACGGGCCCGTCCTCCAGCTTGTTCCAACCGCGCGCCGTATTCCGCTCACGACGGTTCATTGCCCCACATTCCCCCTCGCCGGGCGTTTACCGATGGAAGCCTTCACGCGTGGAGCGTGACGGATTGGACGCTTCACCTGTCAGACCCCCTCTCTACCTTCATTGGCATGCGACTGGAGGTCGTCCATGTTCGACAGTTGTGGAGGATGTGAGCGCCGCGGAAGCGCCGGTGAAGTGTTCGACTGGTGCGCCCACTGCGAGCTGTCCCTGTGCCCCCGCTGCATGGAGCGCGGCTGCTGCGACAACGAGCCCGCCGATTCCGGCCGCTCGGCGCCCCGGTGCCTGCCAGAGCCTCCCGAGGACGACGAGGCCACGGCCCTTCCTGAGCACTTCGGCGGCCGGTGCTGCACCCGCGCCCGCGCCGTGGCCTGCTCCTGCGCCTTCCACTGGGTTTGCACTCACCACGGCGATCAGCACATCGGCACGCATGACTGACGTTCCCGTTCTCCGCTGGGAACGGATCTCCAGTCGCTGGGCTCGACACATCCGGCCATGCCCGGAAAGTGACGTTTCACCTGATATTTTCCGGGCAGGCCAGATTGCTCAGTTCCTGAGAGGGTGTGAAGATGCGTGTGAGACAGATTTTGTGTCTCACCCCCACCTTGCGCCCCTCCGAGGAGCCTCCCGTGAGTCCCCCCTTCGCGCGTCCCCGCGAGCTGGCTGTCACCGTGGAGTCGTCGCTGCCCGCCGCGCTGCCCTCGCACGCCATCGAAGTAGACGTGGGGGTGGCCCTGCCTGTCGCGTTCGGTGGGCTGAGAAAGGTCCTTCGCGCGTGTGAAGCCGCCGCGCCCCAGGTCGTCCACACCCTGTCCCGCGCCCATCCCTCCGAATGGAACCGGCTGTTTCCCGGCGCCATCGACGGCGTGCCGGACCTCGGCGACCTGGCGCTGACGCCCTCCGAGCGCCGCCTCCACCGCGAGTCGGAGCAGATGTTCTGGGTCCTCAACGTGGCCGCGAAGGCCATCGTGGAGACGCTGCGCGCCAGCGGCCGGCCCCTGGTGCTCCATGGCGCGGGTGAGTGTGACCTGGTGAGCCTGCGCGCGGTGATGCGGGCGGCCGAGTGGAGCCGCTTGGAAGGGCTGGATGGCACCCTGTTGTTCACCGGGTGGAACGTGCGCCGGCCCCATGGCGCGGAGTCCTTCGAGTCCCGGCGGCAGGCCTACCTGGATGCGCTGTGCGACCGGATGCGTGCGCCCCGCGTGCCGACACCCGGTCCGGTGTCATCGCGCGCGCTGGAAGCGCCGGTGGACCTGGAGGGGCGCTATCTCCAGGTCGCCGTGGACGCGGCCCAGGCGCCCGAAACACGGGTGGCCGCCGCCATCCTCGCCATCCGGAGCTGCTTCTTCACCACCAACTACGAAGGCGCCATGCTGGCCGCCGAGCAGGGGCTGGCGGTGCTGGCGGCGAACGCGGACGCGGCGTTGGCGTCTCGCGTGGTCCAGGCCTGGGAGACGCTGGACACGGGCTTCGCCACGCCCGCCATCGAGATTGACCGCGCGAGCCTGGGTGACGTCGAGGAGCTGAAGGCCCTGTTCGCGCGCAGCATGGGCGTGGTCCATGTCTACACCGGCGCGCACGACGCGGCGATGGAGGCATTCGGGCGAGGGCTGGCATGCCGGATTCCTCCCGGGCTGGTGGCGCGGCTGCACATGTTCCGCGCGCTCACCCTGACGAAGCGCTTCGGACAGCTCCCCAACGCACGGACGGAGGTGGCCGCGGGGCTGGCCGCGCTGGAGCGCAGCACATCGCCGGACCGGGCGCTCCAGGAGGGCTGGCTGCGCAACGTCTGCGCGCTGACGTGGTTCCTGGAGCGCAAGCTGGACACGGCGCTGGTGGAGGAGAAGCAGGCCATGCGCTGCGTGGGGGACCTGCACGACGCCAGCGCCACGCACCTGAAAATCAACCTCATCTCCAATGCCAGCTATCTGCAGGAGACGGCGCGGCAGTTCGGTGATGCCATCTCCACGTGGCGCCGGTTCGAGAAGATCAGCGAGAGCTGGGGCGTGAACTTCGCCAAGCACCACCGCTACCGGCTGGCGGGGCTGGAGCTGGCCGCTGGCGAGCGTGACGCGGCGGTGGCCCACTTCACCGAGGCGTTCGCCAACGCCGATGCGCTGGGTGACTCGTTCCACCGGCAGGTGATTGCCGCGGAGCTGGGACGCTTGTTCCTGGACGAGCAGCAGCCCGCTGTCGCCGTGGACTGGTTCGTTCGCGCGGAGGAGCATGCGCGCGCCATTGGGGACCCGCTGAAGACGGCGGAGAGCCTGGCGGGACAGGCCGTGGCGGCTGGACGCACGGACTGGTCGGAGGCGGTGCGGTGCGCGGAGGCGAGCACGACGTGGCCGAAGCAGACGGAGGCGCTGAAGGCCGCGCTCGCACAGGGGGACGCGAAGGCGGTACACGAAGTGCTGCCTCGCGCCCGGACGAAGCTCAACCGCCCGTTCGACCCGGTGAACCTGTACTGACGTCCCGCTGGGGCGCCGCGCGCGGGCACCGTCCCCGGGCGCATGCCCCGCCGGCGCGCATCAGCGCATCCGTGAGCGCCGAGCACCGGCTCAGCGCGTCGCGAGCGGGGCACCGGCGGTGATACGCGCGGGCGCGAACGGCTCGGCGGCGGCGCACTGGCCGTGCGCCACGAGCTCCGCGAGCAAGGCACCGGTATACGCACCGGTCAGGATGCCCTGGCCACTCAGCCCCGTGGCGACGTAGGTACGCTGGGTGCCGGGATGACGGCCGATGTACGGGTGGCCATCCGGCGTCGCGGCACGCAGCCCCGCCCATGCGCGGACGAACCGGGCGTCACGCAGTCGCGGCGCCAGCTTCGCGACGGTGGCGCTGAGGTGCAACAGGCCCGCGGGCGTCACCTGCTCCACGAAGCCCGCGTCCTCCTCCGTGGCCCCCACGACGATTTCGCCCGAGCGCCACGGCGCCAGGTACGAGGGCCCCGAGACGACGCGCGTCAGGTGCAATCCCGGCTGGTGCACCACCAGCATCTGCCCACGCAAGGGCTTCAACGGCAACGAAGGCAACCCCTCCACGCCCGCCGACCAGGGTCCCGCGCACACGAGCAACCGGTCCGCCCGGAACGTCTCCCCTTCCGTCTGGACCTCGACCGCCGAGGAGGATTCGGAAACGGAGCGCGCGGCCACGCCCAGCCGCAACCGCACGCCCACGTGGGCAGCGGCCTTCAGGAGCGCGTCGACGTAGCCATCCGTGTCCACGAGGTGGCCCTGGTCCGTCTCGAAGGCGCCGAACAGCGGCGTGCCTTCCAGCGCGGGTTCGAGCGACACCAGGCTCGCGGCATCCCGCCAGGTGCCCAGTCCCTCCGCGTCCGCCGCCGCTTTCGCCGCCAGCGCATCGCGCGCCTTCGCGTCCGCGACGACGCGGAGGATGCCGTTGCCTCGGCGAAGCTGGTCGCCTCCCGGAAGCGAGGCCAGGTCCTCCGCCAACGTGCCGCGGCCCGCCCTGGCGAACGCCAGCATCACCGGGTCATCGAACAGCCGCACGGACGGAATGGCGACTCCGGCGGCGGCGCGCGAGCCCCGGCCTCCCGGCTCCACGGCGTCCAGCACCGTGACGCTCGCGCCCAAAGCAGAAAGCCGGCGCGCGGCCGAAAGGCCCACGACACCGGCTCCGAGAATCAAGATGTCAGCCCCAGGCGTCATGTCACCTGAGGCGCTTGGCGATGACGTGAAAGCCACCATCGACGTAGATGAAGCCGTGCCGCTCGGCGCGCTTCACCACCGCGTCCAGCTGGGTGTAGCCCACCAGCACTTGGAACCCGAGCCTCGTGGACTCCTCAGAGATGGCGGCCACCACGAGGTCGACGGCGGCGCTTCGCTCTTCCTTGGACAGCCCCGGCGCGGCCACCAGGGTTTCAATCATGGCCAGCGAGCTGTCGGTCCGGTAGAGAAACCCCGCCGCCTTGCCAGGAATGATGAAGCCCGTCTGAGGAAGCGTCTCTGGCGTGACGGCATCGTCCCAGAACTGCAGCCACTCTTGCACTTGAGCGAAGTGCAGCTCTGGAACGTAGAGGATGGGCGTCATCCGGCGATGCTATTACGAAACCAGGAACTGCGACATGCGCTGCGCGGACAGCTCGGCCGCGTTCTTCATGCCCAGCTGGCTCAGGCCCGTCTTCGCCGTGTTCTTCATCAGGTCGCCCAGCACGTCGGTGACCTTGCTCTTGCCCGTGGCCAGATTCAGCGCGCCGCTCAGCAGGCTGTTGCCGCCCGTGCCTTCCATGAGGAACTGGCTGGCGAACTTGCCCACTGTGTTCTTGAAGGCGCCGCCACCCGGAATCAGGTCCGTCGCCGCGCCCATGAGCGCCTGGAGCGGGTTCTTGCCCTGCATGAGGCCGCTGGCGAAGCCAATCGCCGCGCCCAGCAGCGGGTTGACCGCGGCCACGAACGGCTTGACGACGTTCAGCACCTTGCTAACGATTTTCTTGAGGCCACCCATGGTCATTCCCCTTGAGAGGATGGCTGCGGTGCAGCCATCAAGTGCGTCCGATGTGAGAATTGTCGGGGGATGGGCAGATTTGTTTCCCTGTTACCCGAAAAAACCGGACGCCACTCCGAAGCCCCTTTGAATTCAAGAGCTTAGCTCGGGGGAAAGGCGCGGGGATTCCGGGAGATGATCCCCGGCCCCGTTCCTCCGCCGATCAATTCTTGTCGATGCCAGGCTTCTTGCCTTCCGGGGAGTGCAGAACGTTGGCGGAGGTCCCCTTGCGGCTCTCGGGAGCGCCGGTCTGCGCCGCGTCGGACCCCAGCGCCACCTTGTAGCGAGCATCCGCGTCCTGGTCGCTGAAGCCGTCCCGCTGATGCGCCCGGCTGATGACGACGCGGCCGTCGACGATGTCCTGCAGGTGCCCCTGAAGCTCCTCGATGGTGGGCACGTTGGGGTCCTTGGCCTTCAGCTCCTCGTCGGGGACGATCTCGAGCTGGGGCGGCTTCTCCGGGTTGAGGGCATAGTCGATGATTTTCTCGACGTACTCCTCGACGGGCACCTTGAGCAGACGGGCCTGCTCCTTCACGTCCGCGTCGGCCAGCAGCTCCGCGCGAACCTCTTCCACCGGCCGCTTCAGCTTCTTGACGGGGGGAACGACGACGTTTTCACCGGACATTGACTGTCTCCTCAAAGGAACCGAAATCCTGGCAAGGCGGGAAGCACCTCCAGGCCGGGGAAGGGGCCATTCTGGTAACCGATGCGCCCCGGTTGTCAAAGGGCGTCGTCAGGCCTTCACTTCGCTCCAGCGGGTGAACTGCATCCGCAGCTCGCAGGTGTAGCGGCCCCGCTCGTCCTTCAGCCAGAGCTGCTCGGGCGCCGGGTACATCTCCTCCACGGACAGGCGCTCCGCGTCCCGAGCCAGGTGTGACAGCAGGTCCACGGCGAAGGGGCTCGCGGTGTCGATGAGGTACGGCTTGCGCTCCTTCGAGCTGCGCATGAACACGAAGCGAGGCCACCCACCCGCGCGCCGCTCCCGCTGCACGGCCAGGAAGAGCTCGAAGCCCGCGGGCCTTCCCAGCCGCTCCGCCGCCAGGTTCCAGCGCTCGCGCTGGTACACCGCGCCGCCCACGCTCAACCGAGGCAGGTGGCTTCCCTGCGTCCGCAGCGGTGCGTGCAGCACCTGGGAATGCGCCAGCGCCGCGAACGGCGGATAGGACGAGAAATCATCGAGCGGCAGGTACAGGCTCAGCCGCTCTCCCTTCCCGTCCACCAGCACCGGGCCTTCGCGCGTGGGAAGGACCTTCACGTCCCCCGGCGTCAGCGCCCCCTCGTCCACGTCCAGCACGTCCGACACCGAGTACACCAACCGCCGTCCCGGATAGACGTAGAAGCCCTTGTTGCGCCTGCGGATGGCCAGCCCCACGAGCCCCCGCGCCGCGGCGTCCTGCTCCAGCCAACGCGAAGCCACCGAGGCGTACCGCTCCCGCTCGGGCTGGAACGCGCTCAGCCAGCTCCACAGCAGCAGGTGGTGGTGGACCCGCGCCAGCATCACCTCGAAGCCGCTTCCGTCCGGCTTCGCCGCGAGGCACACGTCCGGCAAGGCATAGCGCCCGCCCGGCGTGGACGTGCCCAGGAAGTCCACGGGCAGCATCCGCGCGCGGCCCGCCTCGGCCTCCAGCATCACCGGCGGCACCGGCGAGAAGCGGCTGCCCGTGACGCCATCCGGCCGCAGCCGCACGGCGTAGTCCAGCAGGTCCATGGGGCCCGCATCGGGGCCCAGCGCGTCGCGGACCTGCTCCCGGAAGCCCTGCTGCACCTTCTCGCCGTAGGCGGCCGACAGCTCCAGCGCGCCTGTCAGCGCCGCCTCCAGCTCCGCGGTGAAGGTCGCGCCGAAGCGCAGCCGGAAAGGCGAGCTCGCCTCCTCGTAGAGGATGAGCCGGTCCGCGTAGACCTGTCCGTCACCGCGGCGCGCGGGCTTGCCCGTGACCTCCGTGAAGGCGGCCTCCAGGCGCGGCAGCAGTTCGCGCCGTTGGGCCAGGTCTCCACTTTCGAAGTCCGCCTTGAGACGCGCCAGGGCCTCAAGCCGCTCCAGCCAGAGTGTGCGCGCCTCCAGGTCGGGGAGCGCCGCCACCGCGTCCCGCACGCTCTCGAAAGTGCTGAAGTCGTTCGGCCGGAACGGCAGGCCCCAGAGCAGCAACGCGGTCTTCACGAGCGGCAACGCCTGACGCTCGACGTCCACGACCGGAAGGCCGAGCACCCTGGCCGCCTCGGTGGGTGTGGGATGCTCGCGCAGCACGGAGAGCAGGCGCTCCGCCTCAGGTGACAAGGCGACGTCCAGCTTCAGCGGCTCGCAGCGTGCGCGGCCCGGTGTCACCGTGAAGAGCGGATTGAGGCGCAGCGGCAGGTGCGGGCGCAGCGTGCGCTCCCGCCCCACCGCGCGAGCCAGCTCCGTCACCGCCCAGAAGGAGAAGAACGTGCGGCGGCGCGTGTTCCCGCTGGGCACCGTGCGCACGTCGTAGCCGTCATCGGTGGTGCGCTCGCCGTAGGAAATGGGGCCGAAGAAGCTGGTGGTCTCGTTCTTCGCGCAGAAGCGCTGGAGGTATGTGTAGACCTGCCGCTCCACCCGGCGCGCATCGGACGTGTCCGGCCGCTCCCCGCCACGCAGGTAGCGCACCCAGACGTTGTCGAACATCGCCGGGCTGGAGAGGAACACGGCCTCCTGGATGGCGGGATCCGCCGCCCGCTCTCTCAGTTGCCGTCGCAGTGTCTTTCGCTCCGCGGTGTAACCCGCCTGAACGGACTCGCGACGCTCCTGGTAGCGAGCCCAGGCGTGCTGACACGATGGCCCCAGCCGTGCGTCGATTCGGGGCTCACGCCCCTGGGACAACGCATCGAGGAGGGCTTGCGCGCCGGACGCACCCTTCTCCGCGCGCACGGCGTCCACGAGCACGTCCTCCGCCTCGAGCAAGCGGGCGACGTCGTCCAGCACCGCCTGGGGCATCCCCAGCGACTCCAGCCAGTCGAAGGGAAAGCCCGCGTGCCGCAGCACGAATACCTCGCCCAACGTCCAGGGCTCGCTCATCCGTTCACCCTCGTCAGCACCGACCTGGCCACCAGTGTGTCCACCAGCTTCTCCCGCTGCGCCTGGGGAACGGCCCCCAGCACGCTGGCCACTTCCACGGGCCGGACGAGGCCGGCGAGCTTCGGCGCCAGCCGCGCGTCCATCGCGAGCACCGAGCCCGTGCGGAGGTTCGCCGCGAACCACGACGGCTTCGGAGCACCATCCAGCCCCGCCGGGAGCTGGACCCATGCACAGTCCGCATCGAGCTGGATGGCCGCCGCGCTCATGTCCGTTGCACGGGGCGGAGACACCTCGGGAAGACACGCGGCGGCGACCCGGCCCGGGCTCAGCGGCCCTCGCGCGAGCAGCCGCGTCGCGAGTCCGGCAAGCACCTGCGGAACACTGGCACTGGGAATGGAACGGGCGTGCTCGAAGGGCCGGCTCCTCGCGAGGTCCCGGTCGTCGGGAGGCGCGCCGACTTTCACGTCCGGCCACAGCAGCGGGCGGCCACTCTCGGGAGGCGTCCGAGGCCAGTGGAAGCGACGCACTCCCGCGAGCTTGTCGAACACCGGTTCCGCATCCAGCACAGCGAGCGTCGCGTCGAGGTCCGCTTCGCCGACGCCGGGCGCGCCGACCCACCACTCCGCCACGAGGTGGACCCCCGCGTCCCGAAGCCGGCGAGTGCCCTGAGCCAGCGCCTCTCGGGAGACGCGCGCACCCAACGGGTCGATCCAGGCGTCATCGTCCACGGCGCAGAACCCCACGACGGCCACCTTGCAGCCGCTCTCCACCAGCACGTCCGGACGCAGGAGCGAATCGAGCGACACATGCCCCGCCCACCCCTCCGCGCCCCCCGTGAGTGCGCGCACCGTGTCCGGAGTGGTGGCCCTCACGTCCAGCGCCTCGGAGAGCCAGACGAGTGACGTGGGGGCAGCCTCATCCCATCCGGGCGACACGCGCCAGCGCAGTGGGGCCGCGTCCACGAAGGTGGCGCGCTGGAACACGGACAGTTGAGCCAGGACGGCCCTGTGCGCCCAGGCGAACGGCCCCGCGACTTCAAGCGGCACCTGCTCCGGACAGGCCCGCGCCAGCCAGGCCGCGGCGGGCAGTTGCAGGTCGCGCTCGAGCCAGAGCCGCACGCGCTCGGCACCCGTGAAGCGAGCAGCGGCGAGGGTCAGGTCCTCCCGATAGGACGCGAGCTGGTCCAAGGAGCGCAAGACGTCCGCGCTCCGCTCGGTCGTGCCGCCTTCCAGCTCCACATCATCCAGCCGGAGGTGCACCCCGTCGGGCGGCCCCGAAACGGCGGAGAGCACCGCCCCCAGCGCGCGCAGGCGGGTGCTCACGCTCGAGCCCGCGCGCGCATGCACCGACTGGGCGGCACGCAACAGCAGCAGCTCTCGCATCGTCTGCGCGGTCGCAGGAGCCCGCTCGCGTGCGACGGCGGCGGCCTCCACCGCGTCGTGGGCGAAGACGCGCCGGCAGAAGTCGCGCGCCACGTCGACGCACTGCCACCCTTCTGGCGCCTCCGGGACGAGCGTCACGTCGCGGTGAGGTGGCAGGACGAGCAGCCTCATTCCCGCGCTCCGGCAACGGACTGCGCGCCCCACATCAGCGTGCAACGCAGCTCCACGGTGTGGCGTCCGCCCGCGGGACTTCGCAGCCAGAGCTGGTCCGGCGAGGGCAGCATCTCCGACAGGAGGACCTCCTCCTTCTGCTCCAGGAGGTTGAGGAAGACGCGGAGCAGCGGCGGGCTGCGCACGTCCACCAGCACCGGCTTTCGCTCGTCCTTGAACTTCGCGAAGACGCAGTCCGGCATCCCGCGCTGGCTCCACACGCTCACCGCCGCGCGAAGTCTCGCCGAGTCATCGCGGCCCGCGAGCAGCGCCTCCCGCTCCGCCTGCGACAGCCGCCACTGCTCGCGCTGCACCACGACACCGCCCAGGGTCAACCGAGGCGTGTGGTCGCCCAGCGACACACGCAGCGGACGGATGCGCGGCAGGGAGAAGGCGGTGTGCACCAGACTGTCCAGCTCACCGTTGTAGAGACACACCTCGGAGCCCAGCCGCTTCGACACCAGCCGCGCCCGCGTTCCATCACTCTCCACGAACAGGTCATCCAGCGGCAGCCGCCACGCGGAGGCGCGGGCACTGACGCCGCCCAGCTCCACCACGGGCCCCGGGAACTCCGACGGCAGCAGGCCCGTGCGCCGCGACGCCAACACCGTCACCAGGGGCACCGGCCTGCTCAAGGCGCCGAGCGCCCGCACCATGGCGCTCTCCACCTTGCCGCGCGCCTCGTGGAACTGGAGCGCCCAGCCCCACACCAGCGCCGTGTCGTGTACGTCGCCCATCACCAGTTCGTACTCACCTCGGCTCCAGGCGTCCACGTCCCGGGCCCCCACGAGCAGGTCGATGGACGTGACGAGCGGCAGCGCCTTCGCGTCTCCGTCCAGCGGCGGCGGCGTCACCGAGCCCAGGTCCGCGCAGCGCGCCGACGCGTCTCCCACTGCGCCAGCCAGCGCCTCCGCCGCCGAGCCATCCAACGGCACCGGCCGGTCCGAGTACGCTGCCGCCACCTTCCAGAACGGCACCGTGCGCGCCCCCACCAGCGCCGCCACGGTGGTTCGAGCGGCCTCCCGGGTCCGCCGCGCCGCCGCGCCCATCCACGCCAGCGCGGGCTCCAGGCGCGTCACCAGCTCACGCGCCCGCTCCCCCCCGGCCTCCAGCCGCAGGTCACCGCCGCACTCCTCCCGGAGCGCCAACCGGTCCTGGTAGAAGTTGTGCGACTCCGACGCGGGCCCTCGCTCGGATGGCGGCGCCACGCCCCACTGCTCATTCGCGCGCTTCGCGAAGGCCACCTGGAGCGCCATCTTCCCCGCGGCATCCGCGGCGCCATACCCAGCCATCAACGCCAGCAGCGCGCTCAAGCCCTCCACGTGCCGCCGGGCCGCGGAACAGGGCAGGCCCGCAACGCGCTCGGCCAGGTCGTCCACCGGGTGATGCGTGGCCGCGGGCACCTCGAGCTGGTGCGTCAGCAGGCCCTTCTCACACCCCATCCGCGCCGCCTCGCGCGCCAGCCCCGGGGCCACGCCCAGCGATGAGGCGAGCCCCGCGAGCGTGCGCGTTCCATCCACCACCTCCACCAGCCGAGGCAGCAACGCCTCCGCGCTCTCCGGCGCGGGCAGCGTCTTGCGCGAAGGCACCTCCGCGAAGGCCTTGCGGCGCAGCACCAGCCACGCGGCGACCTCGGGGTCGAAGGCGATGGCGCGAACCAGCCCCTGCACCAGCCACGACGCCGCGAAGGTGTTCCGCCCCGTGAGCACCTCCGGCCCGGACCAACGCAGCGTCACCCCCGTCGGCGCCGCCGCGTCCGCGCGGCCGTAGTTGATGGGGCCGAAGAAGCCCATCGTCTCGTTCTTCGCGCACATGCGTTGCAGGTAGCTGGCCACCTGCCGCCGCAACCGCGCGCCGTCACGCCCCTCCAGCAGGTCTCTCGCCACGGGGGGGCTGGAGCTGGCCACCGCCTCCAGGAAGCGCGGCTCCCGCCGCAGGGCCCTCAGCGCGTCCTCCACCGCCAGGGACTCCTGCTTCATCGCCGCCTGAAAGGTGGCCTCCGCCGCCTGCGCGGCCCGGGCACGGTCGTTCCATTCAGCGAACAGCTCGGGTGACTCCATCCCCTCGATGTCCACCGGGCGCCCAGCCTTCAGGGCCGACAGCACCGCGCGCGATGGCCGCTTCACCCGAGGCCCCTGGGCGCTCAGCGCCTCCAGCTCCCGCCGCGCCGAGGCCAGCTGGCGCGCGGCCCGTGCGGCCTCCGGGCACCCCAGCCGCTCCAGCCAATCGAAGGGAAAACCCGTGGTGCGAACCACGAGGTGAGGGAAGAGGGTCCAGCCCTTCATGCGTTTCGCACCCTTCGTCCGGGACGCCGCTCGGCGCCCGGCAGCGCGCCGCTCAGTTTCGCGGTTGCGACTTCACTTCGATTTGCTGTCCGGGCACGGCCATCACCCACAGCTTGCTGACGCCGCTGGGGCAGCGCACCAGGACTTCCAGCTCCCGGCCCGCTTCGATTCGTGCCTTCAACAGCGGCGTCCCACCCGGCAACAACGCGCCACCGACGTGGACCTCACAGCCAGGGGCCGCGCCCGTCACGCTCAGCAGGCCCGTGGTGCCAGGCTCCTGCGAGGCGTCCGCCAGCGTGCGCACGTCGATGCCCTCGCGCTGCTGCGTGGTTCCGAACCGCCGCAGCTTCCCATCCACCGCCGTGGAGATGAGCAGCGGGCCGCCCGACGGGTCATGTACCTCCGTCCCCGGCTCGTGGCGCAGGCCGCCGACGTAGACGTGCTCCCCAGGCCCCACGTTGACGAAGTTCGAGCCGCCATCGCGCATCATCACCACCGCCACCACGGCCAGCACCAGGGCGCCGCCACCGGCGATGCCCAGCAACTTCCACGGGGGCTGCTTGTCCGCCGGTTTCTCCGCGGGCGCGGGAGCGCGGCTCGCGGGAGCAACGGGCCGCGGCGGGGG
>NZ_JABFNS010000049.1 GCF_013116825.1 Myxococcus xanthus | reverse complement strand
CACCTGGGGGAGTGGAAGGGCGCCGAGCTGGCTCGGAACCTGCCGTCCGCCGCGCCGCGCTGGATTGAATTGCTGGACGATCCCTTCCGCCCCCACCCTGCTGGCCCGGGCCTCGGGGCCCGTGCTCACCGCCCAGCGCGGCGCTGTCTCCAGCCCCGAGAGCCTGGGACTCAAGCGGCAGGCGATGAATGTCGAAGTCCAGCGGCTGGGCACCGTCCGGAGCGAGTCCCAGGCCCTGGGCCAGGAGCGCACCGAACAGCGGCTCCACGACCTCATCGCCCGCGAGTTGTCGAAGGACCTGCGCCCCGCCCTTCCAGTTCAGCCCGAAGCACGGCCGGCTCCTGGGCCACCGCCTCCGGATGAAAAGAGGCCCCTTCAGGAGTCGATTGGCTCGGAGAACGCCCCGGCGGTGACGGCGAGCGCGGGAGGCGCGCACGCTCCGGCCGAGGAAGTGAACCCCGCCGCACGCGCCGAGGCCGCGATGGCGCTCATCGAGCGCATCGAGGTGTTCGTGAAGTCCCAGCGGCCCGCGCTCAGCATGAGCCTGCGCGGGCACCTGGACGCCACGGTGGAGGTCGAGCGCACGGGCCCGCGCGAAGTGTCGTTGCGCATCCTGGGCCGGCACCGCCCCGTGGCGGCCGAGGACCTGAGCCGGCTGCGCGACGCGCTGGAATCGCGCGGGCTGAAGCTGAGCGCCCTGCGCGCGGAGTAGCTCCCCGCAACGGAGAAGGCCCTCTCGCCGTCGCGCGAAAGGGCCTTCCGGGACACGCAACGGTCCGTGGACTACGAGCCCGGCGCCGGATCCAGCAGGGAGCGCTTGCCGTCCTTCGACTTGAACTCCTCGGCCTCGGGCAGCGCGGACTTCTTCTCCGCGATGTTGGGCCACTTGGTGGACAGGTCGGCGTTCAGCGCCTTGTATTCCTTCCACTGCTCCGGGAGCTCCGTCTCCGGGAAAATGGCCTTGGTGGGGCACACCGGCTCGCAAGCACCGCAGTCGATACACTCATCCGGGTGGATGACCAGGAAGTTGGCACCCTCGTAAAAGCAGTTGACTGGGCACACCTCGACACAGTCGGTGTACTTGCACTTGATGCAAGGGTCGGCAACGACGTAGGCCATTGAAAAGTCTCCTCTCGGTTGAAACCAGGCGCGTCCGTGGGCGCGCAGAGTAGTGGTTCGAACTGACGATGGCACCCTGAATCTGTGCCACCCCTTCGCAGGGAGCGGGGCTCAGCCCACCAAGCCCTGGGCCAACAGCAGCTCGGCCACGAGGATGGCGCCTCGCGCGGCACCCATCTTGGTGTTGTGCGACACCAGCACGTACTTGAAGCCGTTCTCCAGGACGCCATCCTCGCGGATGCGTCCGACGGTGGTGGCCATACCGCCATGGGTGTCCCGGTCCAAACGGGGCTGGGGTCGGAAGGGATCGTCCAGCACTTCAATCCAGCGCGGCGCGGCGGACGGCAGGTTCCGAGCCAGCTCGGCGCCCTTCCACTCCCGCAGGGCCTGGGTCACTTCGGCCACAGTCGCCTTCTTGTCCAATGAGACGAAGACGGACTCGGTGTGGCCCTCCATCACCGCCACGCGGGTGCAGGTGCAGGACACCCGAACGTCATGCGGCGTGAGGCCGTCACCCGCTGGACGCAGCGCGCCGAGAATCTTCTTCGTCTCCACCTCGACCTTGTGCTCCTCCTTGGGAATATAGGGGATGACGTTGTCGAGGATGTCCATGCCGATGACGCCCGGCGAGCGGCCGGCGCCGGACATGGCCTGGAGGCTGGTCATCAGCACCGCCTTCACCCCGAAGCGCTCCACCAGCGGCGCCAGCGTCACCGCCAGGCCGGTGGTGGTGCAGTTGGGGATGGGGACGATGAAGCCCTTCCAGCCACGCCGGCGCTGCTGCTCCCGGATGAGAGGCGCGTGCGCGGCGTTGACGGGGGGAATCAGCAACGGGACGTCTTCTTCGTATCGGAACGCGCTGGCGGCGGAGAAGACTGGGATGTCCTTCGCCAGCCGCGGCTCCAGTTCGCGCGCCACGTCCGCCTCCACGGCGGAGAAGACCAGGTCGTAATCCCTGGCCTCGAGCGCGTCACCGGCCACCACCTTCATGCCGGCGAGATCGGCGGGCAGCGGCTCCGGGACGAACCAGGCCGTCATGCCACTCGCCGTTTTCAGCGCCTCCGCATACGTCTTGCCCGCTGAGCGAGGCGAGGCCGCGAGCCCCGTCAGCTCGATGGAGGGGTGATTCTTCAGGGCGGCGATGAATTGCTGTCCGGCGAGTCCAGTGGCACCGATGAGGGCCGCGCGAAGCCTGGCCATGGGGGCGTTTCTCCAGTCTCCAGAGGAGGATGTCGCCCGCTCCATAACACCGTTTGACGACGCACCGCATCCACCCTGGTGCTCAGCGGGGCATCGCGGCGACGGGCGCCCGGCTGTGCCGCTCCGTGGGGAAGCCCCCTGTGACCCACGCGAGCAGTCCGCCGTCGAGGCAGACGGCCTCGCGGCCCTTCATCCGGAGCAGCCGGCAGACACGGCGCGTGTCCCTTCCGTCCGGCGAGCAACCACACAAGACGATGAGCTCGTCATCCGGGAGCATGTGGTGGTCGCGGGCGATTTCCGCGGACGTCATCCGCAATGCCCCTGGGATGTGCTGCTCGTAACGCTCCCAATCGGCAGCGTCGCGACAGTCGAGGACGAGCACTTCGTCGTCCCCCAGACGCATGTAAAGCTCGGCACAGACGATGATGGGCTCCACGGTGACCTCCGCGGGGTCTCTTCGAGCAACCCGGAGCGCCAAGGGCCTCTTCCCGCGCCGCTCCCCCGCCTGCCCTCCATGTGACAGACGAGGCGCCGTGCCGCACCGCGCCCCCGCCCTACAGGCCGAGCTGCTTGGCGATGATCTCGTTCATCACCTCACTGGTGCCACCGCCGATGGGCCCCAGCCGCGCGTCACGCCAGTGGCGCTGGATGTCGTACTCCATCATGTAGCCCGCGCCGCCATGGAGCTGGAGACACTCATCCGCGACGCGGCAGCACGTCTCGGTGGCCACCTTCTTCGCCATGGACGTCTGCGCCACCGCCCACTCGCCGGCCACGTGCAGCCGCAGCGCGTGGTAGGTGAGCTGACGCGCCGACTCGCGCGCGGTGAAGAGCTCCGCCAGCTTGTGGCGCACCACCTGGAACTGGTGGAGCGACTGGCCGAAGGCACGCCGTGACTTCACGTGCGCCAGCACCGTCTCCAGCATGTCCTCCATGGCTCCCACCGCCCCCAGCGCGAGCGACAGGCGCTCCCACTGGAAGTTGCCCATGATCTGCGCGAAGCCCTGCCCTTCCACACCGAGCAGATTCTCCGCGGGCACGCGGCAGTCCTCGAAGAACAGCTCCGCGGTGTCCGAGGCGCGCCATCCGAGCTTGTCCAGCTTGCGCCCCACGGAGAAGCCCGGCGTGCCCTTCTCCACCACCACCATGGACAGGCCCTTGTGACCCGCGGACGGATCCGTCTTCACCGCCAGCACCACGAAGTCCGCGCGCACGCCGTTGGTGATGTACGTCTTGGAGCCGTTGAGGATGTAGCTGTCGCCCTCGCGCCGGGCGGTGGTGCGCAGCCCCGCCACGTCCGAGCCCGCGTCCGGTTCGGTGATGCCCAGCGCGCCAATCTTCTCGCCCCGGATGGCGGGAGCCAGCCAGCGGTGCTTCTGCGCGTCCGTGCCGAACTGATGGATGGGCCCCGTGGAGATGGTGAACTGGGCTCCCAGCCCCGCGGACACACCGCCCGAGCCACAGCGCCCCAGTTCCTCCAGCAACACCGCCTCATACAGCTCCCCCGCGGCCGAGCCCCCGTACTCCACCGGGTACTTCAGGCCGAGGAAGCCCAGCTCGCCAAAGCGGGTGAAGAGCTCCCGGGGGAACTCCTCCCGGGCCTCCCACTCCTTCACGAAGGGAAGAACCTCCTTCTCCACCACCGCACGTACGGTGCGACGAAACGCGTCATGCTCTTCCAGGTACAGCCCTTGGCCGTGAAGCATCTTTCGAGCACCTCGTCCTTTCGGGTGCCTGTGCGCACACACCCGGGGTGGAACCTTCTGGTAACGGCATGGTAACGGGACGCATGCACCGCTGGCAGCTGTTGCATCCTTGACCGCGCGGTGGCGGGCTGCGTATAAAGCCGACCCCATCATCTCGGCGCCATAGCCAAGTGGTAAGGCAAAGGTCTGCAAAACCTTCATTCCCCGGTTCGAATCCGGGTGGCGCCTCAAAGACACAAGGCCCGGTGCGGAAGTCACTCCGCATCGGGCCTTGTCCTTTTCAGGGGCTGAGTGGACGGTTCAGCAGCCGACCTCCACCGCGCCGATGTCCGGCCCCCCACCGCAGAACGGGATGCCGATGTCAGCGCCCGAGTCCAGCGCCATGGGCCCCGGCGCGAACGCCGCCCCGAGGTCCGCCGAGCCGAGGCGTGAGGTGGTGTCTCCCGAGGTGGACTGGTAGGCCGTGAGGTCCACGGGCTTGCCGTCCTTCTTGAACTGGGCGCCCGCTGGGAAGAGGTTGTTGCCCATCTTCATCCCCGGAGCCATCGGGCCCATGTTCACCGCGATGGGGGCTTCCGCGAAGATGTTGTTCTGCACCACCGGGGACTGGGTGGGGCCGCCGGTGCCATGGCCGATGATGAGCGCCGTGGCCGTGCGGGTGACGGTGTTGTTCACCACCCGGGTGCCCTTCGAGTTCTCCAGGCGGATGCCCGTGCCCTCCCCGCCTCCGGCCTCGGTCATGTCGTACACGCGATTGCGGCGGATGACGACGCCGGTGGGCATGGCGCCGTCACGGGTGCCCCCCACCGCGATGCCCTTCGCGCCGTCGTAGATTTCGTTGTCCTCCACCAGCACGTTGCTCGCGGAGTAGTGGATGACGACGACGTCCCCCCGCGCCGTGGAGGTCGGGAGGAAGTGGTGCATCCGGTTGTTGCGGATGGTCACCCCGTAGCACGTCTTGATGTCCACGGCGTTCTCGCGGTTGCCGTAGAAGTGGTTGTTCTCCACCAGCAGGTTCTCCGCGGGCGGCAGGTTGCTGAAGCCCTCGGGCCCCAGGCACTGCACGGAGTCACCGGAGTTGTCGTGGATGTCGTTGTTGCGCACGGTGACGTCGCGCGACGTGGGCTGCACCACGACGCCGTGCGAGTCCTCGTTGTCGGTGGTCTTCACGAAGTCGTGGATGTGGTTGTTCTCGATGATGGGCCCGGTGGCGTTGTTGAACGTCGTCACCGCGCCGCCGCCCGTGCCGCCGTGCAGGTCCGAGTTGACGAGCATCGAGCCCGTCACGTCGCCCTCGAACGTGACGGCGAAGGGCGTCTGGCCCTCCATATCGATTTCGAAGCCGTCGATGATCCAATGCGGCTGGCGCACCTGCACCAGCCCGTGCTCGCCGGGGCCTAGGACGATGCGCGGGCTGCCCTCGCCCTGGAGCGTGATTTTCGCGTCGGCCGTGCCCGGCTTCGCGTTGTCACCGATGATGACGCGCTCCGCGTAGGTGCCAGGCATGACACGGATGAGCTCACCCGGGCTGGCCAGGCCGATGGCCTTGTTGAGCGTGCGCAGCGGCTGCGCGGCGCTGCCGTCCCCGGCGTCGTTGCCCGACGTGCTCACCACCCACTCGCGGGTGTAGACGGGCGCCTCCGCGGCGACGACCGTCGCCGTGGCGTTGACGGCCGGTTGAGGCGAAGGGTCCTCGATGTTCACGTGGTCCGCGTGGTCCGGTAGCGCGGCCACCGGAGTCCCCGCCACCGCCTGCACGCCCACGGGCGGACGCGTGGCGAAGGTTCGAGTGGGCGGGGGCGACTCCGCCGACCCAGACGCGGGCGTGGGCATGGGCACGGGGCGAGGGGTCGACCCCTGAACGGGCACGGGCGTCCCTTCACTGTCGGAGCCCGAGCAGGCCGCCGAGCTCAGCAGGAGCAGGCCCGTGGCCAGGAACGTCAGCTTCAGGCAGTTGCCGTGTCGGATTTTCATGAGCAGGGGCAACGCCGGAAGCCCTGTGCGCTATTCATCCCCTCGAGTCCCGGCACGTACCAGCCAGCCTGCCCGGCGGGCGCACGACGAACGGTCCGTGACAGCATGGAGGTGCGACAGTACGGTGTCGCCCCCCGTGCGCCACGCCGTCACACAGCTTCTCGCCGCCGTCCTGCTCTCCGCCTGCGTGGCCTCGAAACCCGCGGCGGACAGTCCTCGTGCCTCCGCGACCGGGCCGGCCGTCGTGTCTTCATCCGAGGCCACGCCAGCCGCACAGGACGGCGAAGCGGGCGCTACCGACGCGGACGCTTCGGCTCCTGGACCGGAGACCTTGGGCACGCCCAGCGCGTCGTCTGGCGCGACCGGCAGCGCACCTGCGACCGCGCCCGACGGCCACGAGGCCCCGTCACCAGGCACGGAGTCACCGCCGCTCGAGGACCCGCTGGCGCAGGGGATTCCCACGCCGGGAGACCTCAAGCGCCTGGACTTCCGTGGGGGTGAGCCTCGCGTACCCGTGCGCCTGATGGAGGGCCGGAACGAGGTCACCTTCTCTCCGCGAGGCCGGATGCGCCTGCGCTTCGGAGGGCCCGACGAGAAGATGCTCGACGCCGCCGCGGGCACGCGCTGGACGGTCCGGGTGACGCAGGGGAGCCCGGCGGTGCTGTCCGCGCGCGTGCAACTGGCTGAGTTCCGCATGGCTGACCGCGCGGGACTCCAGGTGGCGCTGGAGTCATGGCGTAAGAAGGGGCTCGCGGTCCGGGCCCAGGTCCTGGGCTCCGTCTACGGCATCGCCGGCAAGGTCATCGACAACCGGCGCACGCTGCTGCTGCTGGATGAGGTCCTCACGCCCGAGGCCGCCGGCCACAAGCAGGCGGAGCTGCTGCGCAGCCACGGCGTCCAGACGACGCTCTTTGAAGAGGTGCGCACGCCCTCCAAGGCCATCCTGGAGGTGCGCGACGAGGCGGGCGTCGTCGTGGGCATGGCCCAGGACCGGCTGGACGCGGAGACGCCCGACGGCGCGGGCTTCGACGTGCGCCAGGTCGAATACGGCGTGGGCTACGACTTCCACGGCTTCGAGGACCGCACCTTCCGGGGCGCGCTCCAGCTCGTCGTGGACCGTTCGGGCCGACTGGCGGTGGTGAACGTCGTTCCCCTGGAGGACCTGCTCAAGGGCCTGGTCCCCGCGGAGATCTTCGCCCGCGCCCACTCGGAGGCGCTCAAGGCCCAGGCCGTCACCGCGCGCGGCGAGGTGCTGGCGAAGGTGGGCATCAAGCACCTGGCGGACCCCTACCTCCTGTGCTCGGAGCAACACTGCGCCGTCTACCGGGGCCGCACCGGTGAGGCCGCCAGCACCACCACCGCGGTGGAGGCCACCCGGGGCGAGGGCCTCTTCAGCGAGGACGGCCGCCTGGTGGACTCCGTCTACAGCGCCGTCTGCGGCGGCCACACCGAGGACAACGACGTGGTGTGGGGCGGGCCTCCGGACCCCAGCCTTCGTGGCCGCCCGGACGTCATCGGCCCCGTGGGTGCCCATCCCCTGCCCGCCAGCCTGGAGCGCTGGCTGACGACCGCCAACCTCCCGGCCGCCTGCCGGCTGTCCAGCTTCGCGCAGCCCAGCAAGTTCCGGTGGGAGAAGCGCTTCACGGCCGAGCAGGTGGACACCCGCCTGAAGCGGCTGGGCGTGGGGCGCATCCAGGCGCTGGCGTTGACGGACCGGGGCGTCTCCGGCCGCGCGGCCGTGCTGACGGTGTCCGGCGACAAGGGGGCCACCCAGGTGCGCGGCGAGCTCAACATCCGCCGCCTGTTCGGCATGCTCAACAGCAGCATGGCGGTGGTGGAGGCCGAGCGGGACGCAGAGGGCCGGCTCACCGGCTGGCTTTTCCGTGGCGGGGGCTGGGGGCACGGCGTAGGAATGTGCCAGACGGGCGCCATTGGCCGGGCGGAGGCCGGGCAGCGCTACCAGGACATCCTCCGTCACTACTTCAACGGTGCCGAGGTGGCCCCCATCTATTGAGGCTGGGAGGGGTTATCCTTCAAACCCGTGCGCGGCCCGCGAATCGACCCGACCTTTCACCTGTTCAGCCGCGAACGCGACGGGACTAGTCCGCCCGTTCGGAGGTTTATCATCCCGCCGTGAGCACGGGTTCTCCAACAAGCTGGCGCCGCCGGAGGCGGCAGGGGTCGTCCGCGGGGCGTTTCGCCGCGGCGATTGCGCTCGCCCTGCTCCTCCATGCCGTCTACGTGGGAACCCTGCTGCTGACGAGTTCACTCCAGGGCGACGAGAAGGCACGCAAGCCGGTGACGCGGCCCACCTCCGTGGCCGTACGGCCGCTCACCGCCGACCAATGGGCGCAGAACCGCGGCAAGGCCTCCCCCCAGACGAAGTCCCAGGCCTCGGAGCGCCCCAAGGCCCAGGACAAGAAGCCGGAGGAGAAGAAGCCCGACGAGACGCCCAAGGGGCAGGTGGTGGACGTCGCGCCCGGCAACGACGAGGTGGACCCGAACGCGAAGTACCTCGCGGAGAGCAACAACCGCGTGGACAAGGAGACGCGCGCTCGGGAGCAGACGCCCTTCTACCGGAACGCCATGCCCCAGCGGACGGCACCGCAGAATCAAGAAGGTCAGAATACGGACGCGCAGACGCCGCCGCGCACGGCCGGAAACAACGGCCTGGGCAACGACGAGCGGCCCGTGTCCCAGGGGGGCCAGAAGCCCGCCTTCGAGCTTCCCGACGCCCGAAAGAAGAACGAGGTGGCGATGAAGACGGACCCGACGTCGCCGGGTCCGGGCATGACGGTGAACAACCAGAACGAGAGCGACGAGGTGGTGGGCAACTCCAAGCGCCTCAACATCCAGCCCGGCACCGGCGGCGAGGAAGCCGGCTCCACGGGCCGCGCGGGCGCGCCGGGGCTGGCGTCGCTGACGCCGTCGCGCGCCGTCATGGACAAGGTCCTGGGCGCCGCGCCCAATGACCACCTGCAGGACGCGGAGGAAGGCGATGGCACCCTCCTCAACACGCGTGAGTGGAAGTACGCCAGCTTCTTCAACCGCGTGAAGCAGAGCGTGGGCATGCACTGGAACCCCAACGAGCAGCTGCGCCGGAGAGACCCCACCGGCGGCATCTACACGGGGAGGGACCGGTACACGCTGCTGCAAATCACGCTCGACGAGCGCGGCCAGGTGACGGACATCCAGGTGGAGAAGAGCAGCGGGCTCGACTTCCTCGACTTCGAGGCAGTCTCGTCCTTCAAACGCGCGCAGCCCTTCCCCAACCCGCCGCCCGGCCTGCTGTCGGACGACGCCAAGGTGAAGTTCCAGTTCGGCTTTTTCATGGAGATGGGCGGCGGCCCGAAGATGCGGCTCTTCCGCCAGCCCAACTGAGCACGTACTGAAGTACCGTGCGGCCCCGTGGAAGCAACGACGCTCACCGACAGAAATCTCGCGCAGCAGGAGCGGAACCGGAAGGTCCGCAGGGTGCTGCTGGGCATCCTCGTGGCCAACTGGGTGGTAGCCAGCGCCAAGCTGATTTTCGGAATGCTCAGCCAGTCCGCGGCCGTGACGGCGGACGGGCTGCACTCGTTCATCGACGGCGGCTCCAACGTGCTGGGGCTGGTGGCCATGGGCGTGGCGTCACGCCCAGCGGACGAGGACCACCCCTACGGCCACGGCAAGTTCGAGGCGCTCGCGTCGCTGGGCATTGGCGCGATGATTGGCGTGGGCATGCTGGAGCTGGGGCGCATGGCGCTCGACTCCGTGCTCAACGACAAGCATCCGCAGGTGACGGGCACCATGGCGGCCGTCATGGCCTTCACCCTGGTGGTGAACATGGTGGTGACGCGGGTGGAGCGGTACTACGGGCGCAAGTACAAGAGTTCCCTGCTGCTGGCGGACGCGAGCCACACGATGTCCGACGTCTACGTCACCCTCGCGGTGCTGGGCTCCCTGCTGCTGGTGTGGCTGGGCTACCCGCGCGCGGATGGGCTGATTGCGCTGGCCGTGATGGTGTTCGTGGCCTGGGTGGCCTACGGCATCGTCCGGCAGGCGGTGGGCATCCTCTCCGACACGGCGCGCCTGGACCCAGACGAGGTGAAACGGCACACGCTGGCGGTGCCGGGCGTGCGCTCCTGCAGTGACGTGCGCAGCCGCGGCATGGAGGAGAGCGTCTACGTGGACCTCAAAATCGAGGTGGACCCGCAGCTCACCACCGCGCAGGCCCATGAGGTAGCGGACCGCGTGGAGCGCACGCTGCATGATGCCTATCCCCAGGTGGTGGACGTGGTGGTCCACGTAGAGCCGGACCGCGCCGCGCTGGCCACACCCGCGTAAAGACAAAGGCCGCCTCCCCGACAAGGGAGACGGCCCATGGCATCACCTGATGCGCGGGGTGCGTCAGGCCGTGGCGGCCTTCGGCTCCGGCGTCATGTAGTCCTCGATGGGCGGGCACGAGCAGACCAGCTTGCGGTCACCGAGCACGCTGTTGAGCCGGCCCACGGAGGGCCAGAACTTGTTGTCGCGGACCCACGGCGTGGGGAACACGGCCTGCTCGCGCGAGTAGGGACGGTTCCACTCCGGCGCGGCGACGACGCGCGCGGTGTGCGGGGCGTGCTTGAGGACGTTGTTGTCCTTGGGCATGCGGCCCTCCTCGATGTCCCGAATCTCCTGACGGATGGCGATCATCGCGTCGCAGAAACGGTCCAGCTCCGCCTTGGACTCGCTCTCCGTCGGTTCAATCATGAGCGTGCCCGCCACCGGGAAGGACACGGTGGGCGCGTGGAAGCCGTAGTCCATGAGCCGCTTGGCCACGTCCTCCACCTCCACGCCCGCCGTCTTCTTGAGCGGGCGCAGGTCGACGATGCACTCGTGCGCCACCTTGCCGCGCTTGCCCCGGTACAGCACCGGGTAGTGGGCGTTGAGCCGCTCAGCGACGTAGTTGGCGTTGAGGATGGCCAGCTTGGTGGCCTGGGTGAGGCCCTCGCCGCCCATCATCGCGATGTACATCCAGGAGATGAGCAGGATGCTCGCGCTGCCCCACGGCGCCGCGGAGATGGCGCCAATGGCCTCCGAGCCGCCCGTCTGGATGACGGGGTGCCCCGGCAGGAACTTCACCAGGTGGCTGGCCACGCAGATGGGGCCCATGCCCGGGCCGCCGCCGCCGTGCGGGATGCAGAACGTCTTGTGCAGATTGATGTGGCACACGTCCGCGCCCACCAGCCCGGGCGAGGTGAGGCCCACCTGCGCGTTGAGGTTCGCGCCGTCCATGTACACCTGGCCGCCGCGCTCGTGGACGATGGCGCAGATTTCGCGAATCTCCTCCTCGAACACGCCGTGGGTGGACGGGTACGTCACCATCAGCGCGGCGAGCGCGTCCTTGTGCGCCTCCGCCTTCGCGCGCAGGTCATCCAGGTCGATGTTGCCGTTCTCATCGCACCGGGTGACGACGACCTTGTAGCCGGCCATCACCGCCGAAGCCGGGTTGGTGCCGTGCGCGGAGGACGGAATCAAGCACACGTCCCGGTGCCCCTGGCCGCGGCTCTGGTGGTACGCGCGGATGACGAGCAGGCCCGCGTACTCACCCTGGCTTCCGGCGTTGGGCTGGAGCGAACAACCCGCGAAGCCCGTCACCTGCGTGAGCATCTGCTCCAGTTGCTCGAAGATGACCTTGTAGCCAGCCGCCTGCGAGGTGGGCGCGAACGGGTGCAGCCGACCGAACTGGGGCCACGTCACCGGAATCATCTCCGCGGTGGCGTTGAGCTTCATGGTGCAGCTGCCCAGCGGAATCATCGAGTGCGTGAGGGACAGGTCCTTCGCCTCGAGCCGCCGGATGTAGCGCAGCATCTCCGTCTCGGAGTGGTAGCTGTTGAAGACGGGGTGCGTGAGGTACGCGCTCGAGCGGCGCAGCGCCTGCGCCACGGTGCTCTCCACGCCGATCCCCACCAGGTCCGCCAACACCGGCGCGGAGGACTTGCCAGTGCCGGTGGCGAAGGCCGCCAGGATGTCCTCCACGTCCGCGGGCCGCGTCGTCTCGTCCAGGGACACGCCCAGCGTCTTCTCGTCAATGCGGCGGAAGTTCATCCGCGCCGCCTCGGCGGCCCCCAGCACCGCGCGCACGTGCGGCGCCGTCAGCTCCACGCGCAGCGTGTCGAAGTACTGGTCGTGCTTCAGCTTGAGGCCCAGCTTCGCCAGCCCGCGCGCCAGCAGCACCGTCAGGCCGTGCACGCGCTCGGCGATGGCCTTCAGCCCGGAGGGGCCATGGTAGACGGCGTACATGCTGGCGATGACGGCCAGCAGCACCTGCGCGGTGCAGATGTTGCTCGTCGCCTTCTCGCGGCGGATGTGCTGCTCACGCGTCTGGAGCGCCATGCGCAACGCGCGGCGTCCCTGCGCGTCCTCGGACACGCCGATGATGCGGCCGGGCATGACGCGGGTGTAGGCGTTCTTCGTGGCGAAGTAGCCTGCGTGCGGGCCGCCGTAGCCCATGGGAACGCCGAAGCGCTGGGCGCTGCCCACCGCCACGTCCGCGCCGAACTCACCCGGCGGCGTCAGCAGCGTCAGGCTGAGCAGGTCCGCGGCCACCACGAACAGGCCGCCCGCGGCGTGCACCTGCTCGCCGAAGGCGCGGTAGTCATGCACCGCGCCGTCGGTGGTCGGGTACTGCACCAGCGCGCCCACGAACTTCTTTGAGCTCAAGTCCACCGTGCGGTGGTCACCCACCACCACCTCCACGCCCAGCGGCTGGGCGCGGGTGCGCACCACGTCCACCGTCTGCGGGTGGCAGCCTTCGGAGACGAAGAAGGCCGCGCCGGCCTCCTCGCCCTTCTGGTGCATGGCCAGGGCCATGGCCATGGCCTCGGCGGCGGCGGTGCCTTCATCCAGCAGCGAGGCGTTGGCCACCTCCAGCCCCGTCAGGTCCATGACCAGCGTCTGGAAGTTGAGCAGCGCCTCCAGCCGGCCCTGCGCAATCTCCGCCTGGTAGGGCGTGTACTGGGTGTACCAGCCCGGGTTCTGGAAGACGTTGCGGAGGATGACGTTCGGCGTGTGCGTGTCGTGGTAGCCCATGCCGATGAAGGACCGGAACACCTGGTTCTTCGCGGCGATGGACTCCAAGGCCGCCAGCAGTTCGTGCTCGCCGCGCGCGGTCGCGAGCTTCAGCGGCTCCTTGGCGCGGATGGCGGGCGGGACGGCCTGGTCGATGAAGGCATCGAGCGAGTCCACGCCCAGCGCGGACAACAGCTGCTTCAGCTCGGTGTCATCCGGACCATTGTGACGGCCGGCAAACGGCTCCTGATACTTCCAGTTCAAGGACATGGCTTTGTAGCTCGCGGGCGAGTCGTGCGTCGAGAAGTCGAGGACCGTCTCTAACAACCAGTCCCCGTCCCTTCACTCTCAGCTGTTCTGGACCAGGGCGGTGTACGCGGCGGCGTCCAGGAGTCCGTCCACCTGCTTGGGGTCCGAGGGCTCGATTTCCACAATCCAGCCCTCACCGTAGGGGTCCGTGTTCACGGTGGAGGGGTTGTCCGACAGCCCGTCGTTCACCTTCACCACCTTGCCCGTCAGCGGCGAGTACAGCTCCGACACCGCCTTGGTGGACTCGATGACGCCGAACTGCTTGCCCTCCGTCACCATGGAGCCCACCTTGGGCAGCTCCACGTAGACCACGTCGCCCAGGGACTCCTGCGCGTGCTGCGTGACGCCCACCACCACCGAGGTGCCCTGGACGCGGGCCCACTCGTGCTCACGGGTGTACTTCAGGTCGCCGGGGATGTTGTCGGCCATGTCATTGCTCCTGGTTGGAACGGGAATGCTTCAGGGCTTCTTGTAGAACGGGGTCTTCACCACCACGGCGGGCACCGCGCGACCGCGGATGTCCACGTCGAAGGTGGAGCCCTCCGCGGACAGCTCGGTGGGCACGTAGCCGATGCCAATGGCCTTCTTCACGGTGGGGCCCATGGTGCCGCTGGTCACCTCCCCCACCGGCGCGCCGTCCTTGAGGATGGCGTAGCCGTGGCGCGGAATGCCGCTGCCGGTCAGCTCGAAGCCCACCAGCTTGCGCTTCACGCCCGCGGCCTTCTGCGCCACCAGCGCTTCCTTGCCGATGAAGGCCGCCTTGTCGAGCTTGACGATCCACCCCAGCCCGGCCTCCAGCGCGGTGTGCTGGTCGTCGATGTCGTTGCCGTAGAGCGCGTACTTCATCTCCGTGCGGAGGCTGTCACGGGCGCCCAGGCCACACGGCTTCACGCCGTCCTGCTGGCCTTCGGTGAGCAGCGCGTCCCACAGCGCCACCGCGTCCCCGGCCGCGCTGTACAGCTCGAAGCCGTCCTCGCCGGTGTAGCCGGTGCGGGAGATGAGGCACTTCACCCCGGCGACCTCGCCCTCGGCGAAGCGGTAGGTGCCAATCTTCGACAGGTCCGTCTTCGTCATGCGCTGGACCAGGCCGGTGGCCTTGGGGCCCTGCACGGCAATCTGCGCGTAGTCATCGCTCCGGTCCACGGGTGCCACACCCTTGGCGTGCGCCTTCATCCACGCGACGTCCTTCTCGCGGTTGCTGGAGTTGACGCAGATGAGGATGCGCTCGGGGCTGAAGCGGTAGGCGACCACGTCGTCCACGAAGGTGCCTCGCTCGTCGAGCAAGCCCGCATACAGCGCCTGCCCGTCCGCGATGCGGGTCAGGTCGTTGGAGATGAGCGCGTTGACCGTGTCCAGGGCGCCGGGGCCGGAGAAATCCACCTCCCCCATGTGGGAGACGTCGAACAGGCCGACGCCGGTGCGCACGGCCTCATGCTCGCCGATGACGGAGCTGTACTGGACGGGCATGTCCCAGCCAGCGAAGTCGACCATCCGGGCCCCCAGCTTGCGGTGTGCCGCGTTGAGGGGCGTTTGCCGGGCCATCTTCATTCTCCTGGAGGGGTGTGGAAAACGGCGCGGACTATAGCCGCGAGACTTGCCCGATCAAGGACGACGCGGAGCGTCTACACTGGGGGAGACATGAAGATTCGTAATCGGTTGAATCCTTCTGACCCGTGCTTCTCCTTCGAGTTCTTCCCGCCCCGGACGGACGAGGGCGAGGCCAACCTGCTCAAGGCGCTGGAAGACCTGGCGACCCTGCAGCCGGGGTTCGTCTCCGTGACGGAAGGCGCGGGAGGCAGCACGCGGGCGAAGACGGTGGAGTTGGTGCTGCGCATCAAACAGGAGGCGGGCATCGAGGCGATGGCGCACCTGACATGCGGGGGGCACTCCCCGGCGGAGCTGCGCACCGTGCTGGAGCGCTTGTCGGCCGCGAAGGTGGACAACATCCTGGTGCTGCGCGGAGACCCACCCAAGGGGCAGACAATCTTCGAGCCCGCGCCCGGGGGTTTCCGCTACGCATCGGAGATGGTGCGATTCATCCGAGAAGAGGATTTCAACTTCTGCCTCGGGGGAGCGTGCTATCCGGAGGGCCACGTGGAGACGCCCTCCCGTGACGACGACCTGCGTCATCTCAAGGCCAAGGTGGATGCCGGCCTGGACTTCGTGGTGACGCAGCTCTTCTTCGACAACGCGTTCTACTTCGACTTCGTGGAGCGGGCGCGCCGCGCGGGCATCAACGTCCCCATCGTCCCCGGCATCATGCCCATCACCAACTACGAGCAGATTCAACGATTCACGCGCCTGTGCGGAGCCACCGTGCCCATGCGCCTGGCGTTGCAGCTCGAGCGGGTGAAGGACAACCCGGAGGCCATGGCCCAACTCGGCGTGGCCCATGCGACGGTGCAGTGCATGGAGCTGCTGTCGCGCGGCGTGCCTGGCATCCATTTCTACACGCTCAACAAGTCCCCGGCGACGCGGATGATCGTGAGCGCACTGCGAGCCCGTTCATGAGTGGTCCTGGAATCCAACTGCCCCCAAGCGACCCGCGTAGCAAGGTCCTCAACATCATCCGTCCGCCCGCCTTCTTCCTGCTGTGCGTGGGCGTGCTGAACGTCATCTACAACATCGCCGGTTTCGTGCTGGCGGCGCTGAAGGTGACCTCGCCCTTCGTCCCCGCGGGCGCGGAGGCGTCCACGCTGGAGCTTTCGCCCACGCTGGCGCTGATGCTGCTGGTGGGCATCCTCTGCGGGGTGCTTTCCGCCTGGGGCGCCATCAGCGCGCTCAACCTGAAGGGCTACGGACTTGCCACGGTGGGCGGCATCACCGCGCTCTACATCCTGTCTCCCGGCTGCGTCATTGGCGTGCCGGTGGCGGTGTGGATGCTCTTCACCTTGCGTCGCGACGGGGTTCGCGAAGCCTTCCAGGCCTGAGCGTTCAAAACGCGGCGGTTGGAGCGTCGGCCAACCGCCGTGAATTGATGTTCAGGTCACACCGCCCGCGGCCACGCCGCCTGGCATCTGGAGCCCGGCGCTCCCTCTGACGCAGCCCCCACTCTGTTCACCAATGGCGCTCCCCCTGCCCCGGGGTTGCAGCGGTGCGGGCTTTCACACTTTCTCGGTTTCCCTCACTTTCGTAGCCACACACGGAGGGGCGCGCACGTCGAGTGCCGCCTCCCAGCGCAGGGGTGGCCATGATTGCGTTTGAGGTCGAGCGGGAAACGCCTGAACCTTTGACGGAGCTGGCTCGGCGGCTGAGCCGCGCGGAGGAGAAGGACCGCGCCCGGGGCATGTTCTTCCTGGGGGCGCTGGACGTGGTCCGGAAGGAAGCGGGGGAGGCCGCCGCGGCGCGGTGCCTGGCGGCCTCGCGCGAGCGCGCCTTCGTGCCCTTCTTCCTGTACCCCATCACCAGCTTCCTGCGGCTGTCCTTCAGCGCCGCGGGGTTGCTGGCGCCGCGGCTGGGCGGCTTCGAGGCGGCCATGCAGACCATTGGCGCCCGGTCCGCACAGGACTTCCTGAGCACCGTGGTGGGGCGCAGCTTCCTGGCATTGTCCGGTGGCTGCCCGCGCCGGCTCGTCAGCAACCTGCCGTCCGGCTACAGCACCGCCGTCAGCTACGGCGAACGGGACGTGGCGTGGATGGGCGAGCGCCAGGGCCGCCTCACCATGTTCCGCGACTTCATGCCGCACAGCTACCACGAGGGCGTGCTCCGCGCGGCGCTGGCCGCCATTGGCGCCCGCGACACGTACATCCGCGGGCGTGCCACGGGCCTGCTGGATGGCGAGTACGAGGTGTCCTGGTGCTAGAGGGCGACCTCGGCGGCGGGGCAACCCGCCGGGAGGCAGAGGGTGAAGACGCTGCCCTCCCCTTCCCGGCTCTCCACGCGCAGGGTGCCGCCGTGCTGCCGCACCGTGCTGGCCACCACCGACAATCCCAGGCCCGTGCCCGCGGGCTTCGTCGTGAAGAGCGGCTCGAAGATGCGCTCCTGCATCGCCTCCGGGATGCCCGTTCCGTTGTCGGACACGCGGATGATGAAGGCGCCGCCATTGCCGCCTTCCGCGAACACGTCCACCCGGCCCAGACGGCCCGCGGGCATGGCCTCCACCGCGTTCTGCACCAGGTTGATGAGCACCTTGCGCAGCAGCTCCCGGTCCACCCAGGGCGACTCCAGCGATAGGGGGACGCTGTTCTGGATGCGCACGCCTTCGCGGCTCGGCACCACGTCCAGCACCTCCTCCATCAACGCGTGCAGCGAGCAGGGCCGCAGCTCCAGCGGACGCTCGCGGGCGAAGTCCAGCAGCTCGGAGGAGATGCGTGAACACACCGCCAGCTCGCGCTCGATGATCTCCAGGAAGCGCTGGAGCCGCTGGTCCGCCAGCGTCACGTCCAGCTTGCGCAGGTGACGGACGACCACGGCGTTGGCGGTGCGGGCCGCGGCCAGCGGGTTGCGCAGCTCGTGGCTCACCGTCGCCGTCATCCGCCCCACCGCCGCCAGCTTCTCCACCCTCGCGGCCTGCTCACGGTAGGAGCTCATCTCCCGGCGCACGCGCGCCAGCGCATGCTCATGGTCCACGCGCTCGTTCGCGTACGCACCCTCCAGCAACACCTGCTGCACCGCCACGCGCCGCATCTCCCCCAGCGTCTCGCGGCACGCAATCACCAGCACCCCGTTGACGAACACCATCCAGAAGGAGTGTTCCAGGAAGCGCCACCACGCGGGATTCGACACGCCGAAGATGGACTCCGGCCACCAGATGCCGCGCAGGCAGTGCTCCAGCACCGCCGTGACGGTGGCGGTCGCCATCACCGCCGGGTCCCGGTAGAAGGCCAGGAAGGCCAGCGAGCCGAACACATAGAAGTGCGTTTCGATGCGGCCACCCGTCAGGTGGATGAAGAGCGCGGCCCAGAGCATCTGCGCTACCGCCACCACGTGCCGCGTGACGACGTCCCCGGCCCGCAGCCGAACCAGCACCAGCGGGAAGGCGGACAGCAGGCCGCCCAGCACCACCGCCACCTGCAGATGGGGATGCACCACCCGCGACGTCCCCTGCCAGGCGAAGGGCGACAGCACCGCCGCCACCGCGATGGCGACCAGCCACTGCCCCACCATCAGCGCGGCGAAGCGAGAGTCCACCCGCCGTCGCACGGCCTCCAGGTGCTCGCCGAGCAGTGCTTCCACCCGCACCTCCAGCGCGTCGACCCCACGTGTGAGCACCATGTTGCCGGAAGTCTCCGTTGACACGGTACCCTCCGTCCGCACGTTCTCCCCGCGTGTATGACCGAATCGCCCCCGAAGCACAGGCGCGCCCACATCCTGGTCAATCATTGCGTGACTCACCCCGGCCATACCGGCCCCCCCGGATGAGTCGCCATCCTAACCCCTTACACACTCCTGGCAATCCAAACTTGTCGGAATAAGCAGACTGTTCCAACAGAAACATGCAACTTGCCCTTGGGGCTCGTTGATGACGGTGTGAAACACACCGTCACCCGCTCGTTCCATCGACAGGGATTGAACAAGCGTCGCAGAACCGAGGCATGTGTCAGGGGGTGGTCATGGTGACCCGCATCCGTTGCTCCGGAGGGGCCAGCAACACGCACACGGGCTGACACCGGGCGGGCATGGGCGGGCCCGCGTCCGACCCCTGGAGCTCCGAGGTCGGCGCGGCGCTCACACAGACCAGGTCGCTGCCCGGCACGACATTCGCGAAACGTGCGGGCTCGCGCAGGGTCAACGTCTGCACCTGTGCGGGGCGACGCCGCGTCAAACTCAACGCACGACGCACTTGAGCAGCTTCTGCAACATGGGATGTAACAACTCGCCCCCGCGCAACGACTCACGCCAACGCGCGGGGATGCCATTCACGCCGTGGATGAGCCCGGCGATACCTCCCGCCACCGCCGCGGTGGTGTCGGTATCCCGGCCCAGGCGCACCGCGGCCTTCACCACCTGCTCGTACGTGCCGTGCTCGAGCACGCACTGGCGCGCGGAGCGGAGACAATCCACCACGTAGCCCGTGCCCGTGCCTCGAATCTCCTCCCAGCCCGGCGGCAGGACATGCGCGTCCAGTTCGGTGCGCGCCTCGAAGCCTTCGGGATACAGATTGCGGAACGTCTCCACCGCGTCCGTCCATGCATCCGAAGCACGTGCGCCCAGGAGGATGCGGCGGGCCCACAAGCAATACAGCGCACAGCACACCTGGGAGCGCATGTGTCCATGCGTGACGCGAGACTGGGTCATCGCGTCCGAGGCGAGCTTCGCGTCATTGCCTGAATGCCAGAGCGCCAATGGCAGCACGCGCATCAACGAGCCATTGCCGTTGTCTCGTTCGTCCTTGGGGCCGGCCATCAGCGCGGGCGTCCCCGCGTGGACCGAGGCCAGTGCCGTGCGTGTCTGGATGCCCACGTCGAACACCTGGCCATCCACCGCGAGGTAGCCCCACTCCAGCCAGTTCACCAGGCGGCGGCCCAGGTCTTCCGGGTCCAATCGCCCATGGAAGAGCAACGAGTCCAGCAGGCACAGCGCATGCGCGCCATCGTCGGACCAGGTCCCCGGCGGGACCCCGCCATGCGCGCGCTGGAAGCCCTCGGGCGGCTGGAAGTCGATGTCCTCGGGTGGTGGAATCCGCTCGGGTGCGTGGAACTCGTAGGGCACGCCCAACGCATCCCCCACCAGCAATCCGTAGATTCCCCCGGCGATCTGCTCCTCGCGACTCGGCATGGTGTTGCCTCCCCCACGGTGACGCGAAACACGCTAGGACAACGCCCGGGCGCGCGTACAGCGGACGCACGCCGCTGAACGGTGGGGGCCCTGACTGTCGCGACAAAATTGCGCCTTCAGGCCCCGCCATGCAGGCTTCCACGGGAACCGGGCCATGCCGAGCCCCCACGTCCAGGAGCCCCCATGTCCGCCGTCTCGCCCCTTGCCCAACCCGAGGCCTGGAACCTGGTGGCGCCGGAGTACGTGCGCGAGCTGATGCCCACCTTCGAGACGTTCTCCAAGGATGCCCTGCTCCGGGCCGGCGTCGCGCAAGGGACGCGTGTCGTGGACGTCGCCACGGGGCCGGGCACGCTCGCGCTGCTCGCCGCGCGTGACGGCGCCCGCGTCACCGCGGTGGATTTCTCCCCGGAGATGATCGCCGCCCTGCGCGCCCGGACCGCGGAGGCGAAGCTCGACATCGACATCCTGGAGGGTGACGGCATGGCGCTGCCCTTCGAGGCGAGCGCTTTCGACGCCGCCTTCTCCATGTTCGGCCTGATGTTCTTCCCGGACCGGGCACGAGGCTTCCAGGAGCTTCACCGGGTCCTGAAGCCGGGCGGCCGGGCTGTCGTGTCCAGTTGGACGCCCTTCGAGCGCTCGAAAGAGCTGCGCGCCGTGTACACGCGCCTCTGGGAGCAGATGGGCGCGAAGCCCTCACAGCCGGGCGCCATCCCCCTGTCCGCCCCCGACACCTGTCAGCGGGAGATGTCCAGCGCGGGCTTCACCCACGTCACGGTGAACGAGGTGGAAGGCGCCATCGACTACCCATCCACGGCGGCCATGGTGGATGCCACCACCCGCTCCAGCGCGCCCGTCATGCTGGCGCGCAGGGCGCTGGGCGCGCAGTGGGAGCCGCTGCTCTGGTCCATGCACGAGTACGCGCAGGCGGAGCTGGGGCCGGGGCCCCAGCGCGTCACCCTCACGGCCTACCTGACGACAGGCACCAGGCCGTAGCGGACGGCCGCGTCGAGCGTGTTGCGCATCAGCATGGCGATGGTCATGGGCCCCACGCCACCGGGCACGGGGGTGATGAACGACGCGCGTTCGGCGGCAGCCGCGAACTCCACGTCGCCCACGAGCTTGCCGTCCGGCTTGCGATTCATCCCCACGTCAATCACCACCGCGCCGGGCTTGATCCACGCGCCCTTCACCAGCTCGGCCACGCCCACCGCCACGACCAGGATGTCCGCGCCCTCCACTTCCCGGTGCAGGTCGCTCTTGCTGTGGCAGACGGTCACCGTGGCGTTCTTCTGGAGCAGCATCAGCGCCATGGGCTTGCCCACGATGTTGCTGCGCCCCACCACCACCGCCCGCTTGCCCGCGGGGTCGCAGCCAATCTCCTCCAGCAGCCGCATCACCCCGTAGGGCGTGCACGCCCGGGTGGTGGACCGGCCCAGCAGCAGGTTGCCGGCGTTGAGCGGGTGGAAGCCGTCCACGTCCTTCTCAGGCTTCACGGCGGAGATGATGGCGTCCGGGTCGATGTGCCTGGGCAACGGCAGCTGGACCAGGATGCCGTGCACCGCCGGGTCCGCGTTGAGCTGGTGGATGACCTCCAGCAGCGCCGCCTGGGTGATGCCCTCGTCCGGGTGGAGCTCCCAGGAGCGGAAGCCCACCTCCTCCGCGGCCTTCTTCTTCCCATTGACGTAGACCTTGGAGGCGGGGTCCTCCCCCACGCGCACCACGGCCAGCCCCGGCGTCAGGCCATGCTCGAGCTTGAGCCGGTCGACCTCCGCCTTGACCTCCGCTCGCACGCGCGCCGCAACTGCCTTGCCATCAATCAACTGGGCGTTCACCCGTGCCACTCTATGCGAAACTCTCCCGCAGGAAAGGGAGCGGGACGTCGGCCATGGGCGCAGGAACAGTGCTGGGAGCAATGCTGGGGTTGATGGCGGGGCTGCTCGTGGGCAGCCCCTGGGCCATTGTCCTGCTGCTCATCGCGGGCGGCTTCGCGGGGCGCTACTACGACGCCCAGAACGCCCTGCCGCCCGAAGACCCGGAGGCGCTGTCCGGCTTCTCGCACGCCCCCTACGCGTCCGCCCATGACGCCACGTCGGAGGCGGCGCTCGTGCCTCGCGAGGAGGAGCCCTACGAGCAGTTCGCCAGTGACTTGTGCGCCGTGTTCGTCGAGGTGGCCCACGCGGATGGCGAGGTCCGCCGCGACGAGGTGCGCGTGGTGCGGCGCTACTTCCAGACGACCCTGGGCTACGGCCCCGAGGCCCTGGAGGTCGTCCGGAGCCACCTCAAGGTCTTCCTGGCCCACCCGCCCGACCTGGACGCGGCCGTCAGCGCCTGCCATGCCCAGCTCCCCTCGGCCGAGCGGCGCCGGCTGCTGGACACGCTCTACGAGCTGGCGCTGGCCGACGGAGGAATGCAGCGCTCCGAACGGGAGGTCCTGCGCCGCGTCGCCGAGGGCCTGGGCATCTCCGAGGCGGACGAGCAGGCCATCATCGCCCAGCACCTGGGCGCCGGGGATGAACACTACGCCGCGCTGGGCCTGACGCCGGATGCCACCGACGTCGAGGTGAAGCGCGCCTTCCGGCAGCTCGCCGCGGAGCACCACCCCGACAAATCCGCCCACCTCGGCCGTCAGGCCGCCGAGCAGGCCGCCCGTCGCTTCCAGCAGATCCGCGACGCCTACGAAGAGATTCGGCGCCTGCGCGGGCTGTAGCGCCGGATTACATCCCTCACAGTCGACCACGACGAGGACGCACTTTCCGCCATGAGTCAGCAGCGCAACGGCCCCAAGAAGAAGGAAGCGGCTTTCAGCAACAACCCCTTCAAGTCCGTCATCCAGGTGATGAAGGACCAGGAGAAGAAGGAGGCGAAGGAGAAGGCCGCGGCGGAGGTGGCGAAGCGCAAGGCCGCGGCGCCCCCGCCCCGGGCCGCGACGGCGCCCAAGGTCCGCGAGGAGGACGATGCCTCCCTCTTCTTCTCCGCCATGGACGGCGTGCAGCAACTCACCCACCGGGGCGAAGCGCCCGCGCCCAACCCGCGCCTGCCCGCAATCATCGATGAAAACGCGGAGGCGCTCGCGCAGCTCTCCGAGCTGGTCGCCGGCCAGGGCGACTTCGACTTCACCGGCACGGACGAGTGCATCGAAGGGGCGAGCCCCGGCATCGACCGGAACCTGCTGCGCGCGCTGCGCCGGGGCGACTTCGCCATCCAGGGACAGCTGGACCTGCACGGGAAGACACAGAGCGAGGCGCGCGACGCGCTGGAGCGCTTCCTGGGTGACAGCCGCCGCGCGAAGATGCGCTGCATGCTCGTCGTGCACGGTCGCGGTTTGAACTCCAAGGACCAGATTCCCGTGCTGAAGGAGCGGCTCAAGGGTTGGCTGTCCGAGAAGCGGATTGGCCGGATGGTGCTGGCGTTCGCCAGCGCACGGCCTCAGGACGGGGGCACCGGCGCGGTGTACGTGCTGCTCCGGCGGTAGTCTTTACGCGAGCCCGGCACTGTGCATACATGCCTCCATGGCACGCGATCTGATCGACCTGCATATCCACGTGGGTGGCGCTGTGGCGCCCCACATCCTCTGGTCCATCGCCCACCAGCAGGGCTTCAAGCTCCCGGTGAAGAACTACTTCGACTTCGTGGAGCTCATCACCTCCCGTCCGGGCAAGGTGGGGAGCCTGGACGACTACCTGAAGATCCTCCACACCTGGACGGAGAAGATCCAGTCGTCCCCCAGCGCGATTGAGCGCTCCGTCTACGAGGTCATCGGCAAGGAGTACCGCGGCAGCCGCGTGACGCAGATGGAGCTGCGCTTCAACCCGATGAAGCGCAACCTGAACTCCGAGCTGGACCTGGACCACATCATCCACGCCGCGCTGCGCGGCATGGACCGCGCGGTGCTGGAGTACGGCGTGAAGATGGGCCTCATCTTCTGCCTGGCCCGCGAGTTCGACCACCGGCTCAACAGCATCATCGTGGACAAGGCCATCAAGTACCGCACGCGCGGCGTGTACGGCATCGACCTGGCCGGCACGGAGACGAACGCCATGGAGCTGAAGCCGGAGGTCGTCACCCAGTACGAAGAGCTCTTCTCACGGGCGCGCCGCGCCGGGCTCAAGTGCACGGTGCACACCGGCGAGACGCGCGGCACCGGCGCCGAGGGGGTCATGGCCGTGGTGGAGAAGCTCCAGCCGCACCGCATCGGCCACGGCATCCGCGCCGCCTACGACGAGCACGCGATGAAGGTGCTGCGCGAGCGAGACATCGTCCTGGAGCTGTGCCCCACGTCCAACCTGCACACCAAGGCCGTGGAGGGCGTGGAGGAGCTGCGCCACATCGTCCGCACCTTCTGGGACCGCAAGGTGAAGTTCACCATCAACACCGACGGCCCCTACCTGCTGGAGACAGACATGCGGCGGGAGATCGACATCATCGAACAGAACGGCATCCTCACGCCCGAGCAGGTGGATCAGACGCTCGCCTGGGCCCGGGAAGCCTCGTTCATCCCCGCGTGAGCCACGCCATGTACGGACTCACCCGCTCGCTCCTCTTCCAGCTCTCCGCGGAGCGCGCGCACCGGCTCGGCATGGCGGGGCTCCACTACCTGGGCCGCTCACGGGACTTGTGCGAGTCCCTGCGCGAGAAGGCCCTGGAGGGCGCCCCGCCCGGCCTGGCCGTCGAGGTGGCCGGCTTGCGCTTCGCCCACCCCGTGGCGCTGGCCGCCGGCCTGGACAAGGACGCGGAGGCGGTGGATGGCCTCTTCGCCTGCGGCTTCTCCGCGGTGGAGATTGGCACCCTCACGCCCAGGCCCCAGCCCGGCAACCCCAGCCCTCGCCTGTTCCGCCTGCCGGAGCACCGCGCGCTCATCAACCGCATGGGCTTCAACAACCACGGCGCCACCCAGGCCGCCGCGCGGCTGCGGATGCAGACGTGGCGTCCGGGACCGCTGGGGGTGAACATCGGCAAGAACAAGGACACGCCGCTGGAGCAGGCGGTGGATGACTACGTGGCCTGCGTGGACGCGCTGGCGCCCCTGGGCGACTACGTGGTGGTCAACGCCTCGTCCCCCAATACGCCGGGCCTGCGCAAGCTCCAGGAGCCCGAACAGTTGGGACAGCTCCTGGGCGCGGTGCAGGAGCGCCTGGCCACCGTGGCCCCGGGCAAGCCGCTGTTCCTCAAGATTGCCCCGGATCTGTCCCCCGAGGCCGTGGACGAGGTGGTGGATGTCGCGCGGGCCCAGAAGCTCGCCGGCCTCATCGCCACCAACACCACCGTGGCCCGGCCCTTCGAGCATCCCCTGGCCAAGGAAGCCGGCGGCCTGTCCGGCGCGCCCGTCCGCGAGCCCGCCAACGCCGTCATCCGCCGCGCCTGGCTGCGCAGCGGGGGCGCGCTGCCCATCATCGGCGTGGGGGGCGTCTTCACCGCCCAGGACGTCTACGAGAAGCTCCGCGCGGGGGCGTCCGTGGTGCAGGTGTACACGGGCTTCATCTACGAGGGCCCGGGCATGGTGGGAAACATCCTCCCCACCCTGGCCACCCTGCTCGCCCGCGACGGCTACAAGCAGGTCCGCGACGTCATCGGCGCCGAGCACCGGAAGCCGGGCGCACCCAGTTGACGCGCCGCGCCAATCCGCGGATAAAAAATGAGCGCTCGCCGGCGCCTTGGAGTTTCACCGGCGAGCGCCCCGGGCCCAGTGCTTGACGGGCCTCGAAAGCTATTGCTGCACGGTGAGCGAGCCGCCGACCGTGCTGACATCCACCGCATGGGTGCCCGAGCCATACGTCTGCTCGCGGCCTCCCAACCTCGCGGGACTGTCGTTGAAACGACCACCGACAGTATTGAATTCCAATTTCACATCCGCCCGGGCCGGCAGCTTCAGCCGGACATCCCCGCCCACCGAGGACACAGAAGTAGCCACGACCTTCCGCGGTGCCAACGCCACGGTGCCGTTCACCGTGCTGACATCCAACCGCTCCTCGGAACCGCTCACTTCCACACGGCCATTGACTGTCGCCAGCGACTGCCGCCCCGTCACGCCCGCCACCGTCACCGGACCACCCACCGTCGCCAAATCCAAACGCGCCCGCCGTGGCACCTTCGCCGTGAACCTCACCGAGGGCCCCCTCCGACGGCAGGACCCCGTTTCTTGTTCACACGGACCGCAACAAACCCGCGCCCGAATGGCACCCTTTTCTTGGACGACTTCCACGCCCACTTCGTTCCGAGAACTCTCCGCGCCTTCCCAAACAACCGTGATTACCACGTCATTCCCGTCTACCGCATCTACGCGCACCGCGCCATCAACATTGCCGATGTGAACTTCAGGCGTACCGTCCGTATTGAAAGTCCACGTCTGGGTGGACGGCGCGGCGGCGAGGATGAGCAGCAAGGGCAGGACCATGTGCGGGCTCCGGAAGGGGTGGGATGCCCCCGTCCCTACGCCCCGGCCCCGCCCTCATTGCGCCCGGTGGAGACGCAGTATCCACACCGCTCTGACATGCCTCAGGCGTCCGCGCCCCGGGCAATCCGCTGATACAGCGCGTCATGGCGCCGGACCATCTTCTCCAGGGAGAGCTCGCGCGCCACGAAGTCCCGCGCCGCACGCCCCATGCTTCTCGCATTCTCGGGATTCGCGAGAAGCTGACGGAAGGCCTGGGCCAGCTGTGCGGGACGCTCGGGGTCCACCACGAGGCCACGTTCGCCATCGCGAACCAGGTCGGTGTTGCCCCCCACGCGCGTCACCACCATGGGAAGCCCCGCGGCCATGCCCTCCATCACCGCGTTGGACATGCCCTCCGCGGAGGAGCAGAGGACGCCGAAGGTCGCCCGGGCGTAGATGGCGGGCACGTCCGTGCGGTGCCGCAGGAAGTGCACGGTATCGGACACGCCCAGCTCACCGGCCAGCCTCTCCAGGCCCGGCCGGCGCGGACCATCACCCACCAGGAAGGCGTGCAGCGTGATGCCGGAGTGGCGCAGCTGGGCCAGCGCGAGCAGCAGGTCCTCCTGCCGCTTCACCGGGTGATTCATGTTGGCCACGTGGACCACCACTGGCGCGGCGCCTGTGTCGGGAAGCGGCCCGCGCAGCCCTTCGCGCCTGCGGGACTCGAAGCGCGGCAAGTCCAGGCCGTTGTGGATGACGGACACGCGAGAGGCCGGCAAGCCCTCCTCGGTGATGAGCTGGTGGCGGATGGCCTCCGCGTTGCCAATCACATGGTCCGCCATGCGGCACAGCCGCGACTGCACCGCGCGCCGCGCCCGCCCCTGCCAGTGCGCCAGGTCCAACCGGCCCACGATGACCTTCGTGCCCGCCAGCTTCGCCGCCGGCACGGCCACCATCGTGGAGTAGAAGTCATGCACGTGCACCAGCTCCACGCGGTTCGCCTTGAGCCAGCGCGCCATGCGGTACACCTGATACGCCGTGTTCGGCTGCACCACGGAGCCCTTGAGCGGGAAGGCCGCGGGCGCGTGGCCCAGCTTCCACACCGCGCCAATCAGCGGCCCCGAATCATCCAGCACGGACACCTGCAACCGGTAGCTCGCGGGCAGTCCCCGCAACAGCTCCAGCACCTGCACCTCAGTCCCCCCAATGTGGAAAGACCGGGTGAACTGAACCAGACGGAGGGGCTCCTGCCCCATCCGCGCCTCCTCACGCCGCATGTCCGGACCCCTCCCACGTCGCCACCACCGGCCCGCTCGGAGCCGGAACCCGTTGCATGTCCGCTGCCTGGGACGCGCGCGCCACCCGGTGCGCCGCCGCCGCCAGACCGAAGAGTACGTAGCAGTGCGCGGACAGGATGTAGCCGGAGAACAAGTCACACACGAGGTAGCCCACGACGGACGCGGACAAGGCTCGCGCCAGCCACCCCACTTCCTTGTCCCGCGACGCCTCGAAGGCGCCGCTCGCGGCACCGCCCGTGAACACCATGAAGAAGAACAAGCCCACCCAGCCCAGCTCGCCGATGACGTCCAGGAAGATGTTGTGGGCCACGTACGCCCGGCGCGCCTCGGGGGGCGCGTACATGGGCCACGCGTAGCGGAAGCCGCCCGCCCCCACGCCCAGCAGCGGCCTGTCCAGGCTGATGCGGCTGGCCACCTGCCACGCGTAGACACGGCCCATGGCGGACGCGTCCTCGTGGAACTCGGCCACCGTCTCGTTGCGCTCCCAGAAGCTCTGGGGCGCGAAGACGAGCAGGCCCATCACGAAGAGCGAGCCCACGACAATGGCCTGGATGCGGCGCTTCTCGCGGATGGCCCACAGCGCCATGGCCGCGGAGAGACCGATGAAGCCGCCGCGCGAGTGCGAGACGACGATGGCCGCCACCGCCAGGATGGCCGCCGTCAGACACGCCAGACGCCACAGCCAGCCGCTTCCCTTGCGGGCCACGAAGGCCACCGCCAGCGGCACCACCAGCGCCAGGTTCATGGCCATGTGGTTCGGGTCCGCGTAGACGCCCACCCAGCGCGCGCGGAAGCCTTCCACCAGGTCCTCGCCCACCAGGTACCAGTTGATGGCGCCAATGGACGTCACCACCGACGCCAGCACCATGGCCCCGCACACCACCGCCAGCCGGCGGCGGGTGGTGATGACGTTGACGAAGGTGATGTAGATGGCCGTCAGCTTCAGCAGTTCGATGCCCGTGGTGGTCGTCACCTCCGGAATCACGGACCAGCCGACGGACGCGACCGCCAGCGTGGAGAAGGCGATCAGCGCCAGACCGCGCGAGCCGTCCACGTACAGCGGCTCCGCCCGCCCCAGCCGGCGTATCACCATGAGTCCCGCCGCCAGCCCCGACGTCACCAACGCGAGGCGCAGCGGCGCGAGCGCCGGAATCCACTCACCCGGCACCGCGTACATGACCGCCGCGAAAGCGGTCAGCGCATAGAAGGCCCACACGTCACGGCGCTGCCCCTGCTCTCCCAGCACCATTCACTCCACCTCCCGGCAGTTGCGTCGCGCACCAATACGCGTGCCTGGGCGAAAGCAGAGGACATGCCAGGGGCCCCGTCGGGCAAAGCCCTGAATCTTCTAGAACGGGGCGGCCTCGCCAGACGTGCGGGCCGCCCCGGACTGAAATTCCTACGGGACGGGGCTGCTCTCCATCGGAAGAACCGCCGAGGCCATCGGCTCCAGCCGCCCGTCCTGGAGCCAGGGCGTGCCCAGCTCCTCCAACAGCCGCGACAGGGTCAGCGTCACCAGACGGCGCAGCTCCGCATGCGCCTCCGGCGCCACCGCCGGCTCCAGGCCCTTCTGGGCGCGCTCGGCCGCGGAGGCGCGCAGGCGCGGCGCTCCCGGGGCGCCTTCAAAGAGGCGCTGGCCCAGCTCCACCACCCGCCCCAGCGGCACGGGGCGCGCCTCCGCGCGCTCCTCCAGCACCGCCATGGCCACCACCGCGGCCAGGAGGCGCTCCAGACCCAGCGTCTCCAGGGGCACGCCGAAGCGGGCCAGGGCCTCGCGCGCCGAGTCGTCGGTGCCACCCAGCACCCCGCGGAACACCTGCACCTGGGCCTCCGCGCGGGCCAGCAACGCCTCGGTGGCGGCCAGCTCGCGCCGGGAGCGGAACGGCACCGGCTCCGCGCCTTCCACGCGCAGCGCCCGGCGGGGTCGCTTCTGGCGCAGCGCGGAGATGGCGGCCGCCTCCTCCGGAAGCACCATCAGCACGCCCTCCACCAGGGCGCCCGGCGCCTTGGCCAGCCGGTCCGCGCGGAACTTGAGCTGGAGCGTGAGCGAGAAGCCCGTCTGGAAGATGCGCCGCAGCGGCGTGTCGCGCAGCACGTCCGTGGCGCGCTCCGGGTCCGCGCCCGTCAGGTGCTCGAGCGCCAGGGACAGGTAGTCGCGCACCGTCTCGCTCGCGCGGCGGATGGCGTCCAAATCCCCCGGGTCCGCCAGGTCCGCCACCAGCGCGGCGCTGGCCACCTCGCGCAGCTCGTCCTCCGCGTTCACCGCCTCCACCATCGTCAGGCCGCGGAAGGCCGCCTCCAGGTAGTCCACATGGCCCGTGGTGGGCGCCAGCCCTGGACGCGCGGCGGACATGGGCGCGGGCGCCACGTCCACACGGCTGAACAGGGACACCGCCTCCTCCAGCGACGGGAAGCCCATGTCCTGGAGTCGGCCGCGGCGGAACTGGTACGCCGTCTCCTCCAGCTCGCTGGGAATCTCCCAGCGCACGGCCTCCAGCAGGCGCACGGCCTCGAAGGGGTTCTCCGCGATGAGGTCGTTGAGGAGCGAGCGGACGGCGGACATCTCCACGCCCTCCACCTTGATTTCGACGAGGTAACGCCCCTCCGGGGTCTCCATCGTCACGCCCGGCGGGTTGACGTCCGGGTTCTCTTCCAGGTCGTGCACCTCGATGAACTCGCGCAGGAGGATTTCGAGCACCTCCAGGTCCAGCGCGTGCAGCTTGCGAAGGAACTCCCCCGTGTCCTCCACCCCGCCCCGCGCGGCGCGCAGCCAGGTGAGGACGGCGTGCGAGTCCAGCGCGTCCCGCCGCCAGCCGGCCAGGTCCACGAAGGCGCGGAACTGGCCGGGCGAGGCGAGCTGCACCAGCTCCGTCGAGTCCGCGAGCCCCAGCTCCTGGATGGTGACGTAGAGGTCCTCGGCGGGCATCGAGCGCACCAGCGCGCGGGCCTCCGCGACATCCAGGAGGGCGTCCACCCGCTGACGCGGGGACAGCCTCATCAACCGCTGACGCAGCTCCCGGGGAGCCAGCTGCGTGTCGCTTCCATTTCCCTTGCCGTTTTCGGACACGGCGCGGTCCCTACCACAGCGCCCCCCGGCCCGGGAGCAGAACCCCACCGGGAGCGGCGGCTACCGGATGATGCCGGCGGCCCTCAGACGCGGGTGGACTTGCCGAAGGTGTCGAGCAGCGCGCCCCAGACCTCATCCACGCCCAGCTTCTCCGTGGAGGAGAAAGGGAGGATGACCTCCAGCGGCAGGTCCATCAGCTTGGAGAGCTCCACCAGCCGCGGCTTGCGCCTGGCCTTGGTGAGCCGGTCCACCTTGGTGGCCACCACCAGCACCCGGCGGTTGTGCGCCTGGAGATAGTCGAGCGTGGTGAGGTCGTCCGGCGTGGGCCCCACCTCCACGTCCACGATGCTGACCACGGCCTCCAGGCGGTGCCGCTTCTCCAGGTAGGTGGTGATCATCTTCTCCCACTGGGCCTTGTCCGCCTTGCTGGCCTTGGCGAAGCCGTAGCCCGGCAGGTCGGCCAGGCGGAGCTGGTGGCGCACGCCGCCGCGCTCCAGGTCCACGTCGAAGAAGTTCAACGTCCGGGTGCGCCCCGGCGTGTTGGACACGCGCACCAGCTTCTTGCGGCCGGTGAGCGCGTTGATCATGGAGGATTTCCCCACGTTGGAGCGGCCGACGAAGGCCACCTCCGCCATGTGGTCCGTCGGGTAGCCCTTGGGCTCCACGGCGGTGGTGACGAAGCGTGCGTCGAGGACCTTGATCACAACGTCATTTCTTGGCCGACGGATCCGCGGCGCGGCGGGCGCGCTCGGCGGACCAGTGGTCGATGGCCTTGAGCGACTCCTTGAAGTCGAACGGCCGGAGGGAGGGCGAGGAAGCGTCGTGGCAGGAGCGGCACTGCTTCTCAGAGGGGTCCACCAGGCCCACCAGGCGCGCCAGCTCCGAGTCCTTCATCACGTACTCGGGTGAGTAGTACTGCCCGCCGCCGTGGCATGTCTCACAGGTGACATTCACCGTCGCCTGGGTGACCTGCTCCGGCGAGTGGCAGGACAGGCAGCGCCCGTCCTTCTTCTGCTGGTCGGTGAGCGAACTCTCCGCCCGGGCGTGCTTCGACTGCATCCAGGCGTCGTAGGCCTCGGGGTGGCAACCCTTGCAGCTGTCCGGGCCTACGAAGTCGGCGCCCCCGGCCGCCCCAGCGGCGGCCAGCACGAGAAGGGAGAGGATCCTGATGCCAGGAACGCGCATGAAGCCGGAGTAGCAGAGCCCCCCGGACGGGGCAAGGCGTCTCGTGGTTGAATGACCGGCAGAAACTTCCGTCGGGTATAGGGGATTGCTAGAGCCTTGCCCGCCCGTTCCAGCAGGGAGGAGCCGTATGCGCATCCTGACCGTCCTCGCCGTCCTCACCTTCGCCGTCCCCGCCGCCGCCAAGCCCTGGCAGGGCATTGAGCCGGGCGTGTCGAAGCGCGACGACATCATCAAGAAGTTCGGTGAGCCCTCGCGCACCGTCAAACAGGACGGCAAGGAGATCATCGCCTACCTGTCCAAGGAGGCCATCAAGGGCACCACCCAGACCCAGTTCAAGGTGGATCCGGACACGCAGCTGGTGGAGCGCATCGACGTGTTCCCCGGGCCCATCATCGACAAGGAGACGGTGGAGAACAGCTACGGCCCCTCCTGCCCCTCCGGCGCCGCGCCCGCCACGCCCTGCTACCTGCGCAAGCTGACGGACGACTTCCGCACCTACTTCCTCTACCCCCGCCTGGGCCTGGCCATCTTCTTCAACGAGGACGGCAAGACGGTTCAGTCGTTGACGTTCACCACGCAGAAGGCCGCGAAGTAGGGCCACGCCCATGCACGTCTTCGGACTGACGGGAGGCATCGCCTCCGGCAAGAGCACCGTGACGCGCATCCTGAGGGAGCTGGGCGCGGAGGTGCTGGACGCGGACGTGATTGCCCGCGAGGTGGTGGAGCCGGGCACGCCCGGGCTCGCCGCGGTGGCGGCGCGCTTCCCCGGCGTGGTGGGCTCGGACGGCCGGCTGGACCGGGTGAAGCTGGGCGCACGCGTCTTCGGGGACCCCGCGGAGCGCGCCGCGCTCAACGACATCACCCACCCGCTGGTGCGTCAGGCCTTCATGGACAAGCTCCAGGCGCTGGAGGAACGGGGCGTGACGCGCGTCATCTACGACGTGCCCCTGCTCATCGAAAGCGGCATGCACGCCTGGATGGAGGCCGTGGCGGTGGTGTGGGTGCCCCGGGAGCTCCAGAAGGCCCGGCTGATGTCGCGCGACGGGCTGGACTCCGACGCCGCTGACGCCCGGCTGGCCGCCCAGCTCCCCCTGGACGACAAGCGCGCCCACGCCACCTGGGTCATTGACAACAGTGGGGACCTGGCCTCCACCCGCGCCCAGGTTGAGGCGATGTGGCGCGCCATGCTCGCGCGCGGCTGAGCGCCGGGTATGCTGCGCGCCGCATGAGCGAGACGCGCAAGAAGGCCACGGCCGGAACGTACTTCCTCACCGGCTACCCGGGATTCATCGGCAAGCGGCTGGTGGAACACATCGCCCGCGAGGACCCGAAGGGGCACATCTACGCGCTGGTGCAGCCCAAGTCGTTCAAGGAAGCGCAACAGCACGCCGCCCGCGTGAAGGGCGCCAAGGTGGAGCTGCTCACCGGTGACGTGGTGGACATGCACCTGGGCTTGTCGGGCGAGGAGTACCAGCGCCTGTGCGAGCGGGTGACGGACATCTTCCACCTGGCGGCGGTGGCCCAGCTCGGCGTGGCCAAGGAGACGGCCTGGCGGGTGAACGTGGACGGCACCCGCAACATGCTGGAGCTGGCTCGGGACTGCGGGAAGCTCACGCGGTTCAACTACTTCTCCACCTGCTACGTGTCCGGCGACCGCCTGGGCGTCATCGCCGAGGACGAGCTGGACCGGGGCCAGGGCTTCCGCAACGCCTATGAGGAGACGAAGTTCCAGGCGGAGCGGCTGGTGCAGCGCGCGGGCGCCACCCTGCCCATCACCGTCTTCCGTCCATCCAGCGTGGTGGGTGACTCCCGCACGGGGGAGATCGACCGCTTCGAGGGGCCCTACTACCTGGGCATCCTCCTGGTCACCTCGCCGCTGGTGGTGCCCCTGCCCTTGCCGGGCAACGGCGTGGCGCCGCTGAACGTGGTGCCGGTGGACTACGTGGTGGAGGCGGTGTGGCGCCTGTCGAAGGACCCGCGCGCCCAGGGCAACACCTTCCACCTGGTGGACCCCAACCCGATGAGCGCGCGCCGCGTGTACGAGCTCATCGCGGAGAAGTCGAACAAGAAGCTGCCGCGCTTCAACCTCTCCGCGCGGGCGGCGGACGTCATGCTGCGACTGCCGCTGCTGGAGAAGCTGGCCCGCCCACAGCGCGCCGCCATCAGCTACGTCAACCACCTGGCCATCTACAATTGCCACAACACGCTGGAGCTGCTGGACGGCACCGGCGTGCGGTGCCCTCCCCTGTCGTCCTATCTGGATCAGCTCGTGGCCTACGTGCGGGACCAGTACCGCAAGCGCCGCGAGGGCTCGGACGAGGACGACCCGTTGGATCAGGGCACGGCACCCGACGCAGAGCGTCCCTGAGCACGCGCGGCGGCCAGCCGTGGTAGATCCACGGTTCCCATGCCACGCACCTACCAGCCAGGCGACACGTTCACGCACGTCCGCGAGTGCGACCGGTACCGGCCGATTTACTACGCGGGCGCCTCGGGGGATTACAACCCCATCCACATCGACCCGGAGGCGGGCTCCGCCGCCGGGCTCCAAGGCAACATCCTCCAGGGGCTGTGCACCCTGGGTTGGGTGGTGGAGGCCATTGCCGGCTTCGTGGAGGACCCCGGCCGCGTCCGCCGCGTGAAGGCGCGCTTCTCGCGCCCGGTGCGGCCCGAGGACACGATTACCTTCCAGGGCCGGGTCACCGCCGTCCAGGACGGGCGGCTCACGGCGGAAGTCTCCGCCACCAACCAGCGCGGCGAGGACGTCCTCAAGGGCGCCATCGTCGAAGCCTTCATCGGGTAACGACCATGGCCCTCGACAAGCAATTCATCGGCCGTGAGTACGGCCCGTACCACTACACCCTGGGCGAAGAGAAGATGCGCGAGTTCACGCTCGCCGTCGGCGGCGCGAAGCCGGGCGCTGGAACGCCGGGCGAGCCTCCCGCGCACGTCAGCCCGCTCCTCTACGACGCGCAGGTCGCCAAGGCGGGGCCTCACGGAGGCCTCATCGCCTTCCCCAGCTTCGCCGTCGTCTTCGCCATCCGCCCCTTCAGCGCCGCCATCGTGGACCCCGCGCTGAACATCAACATGCAGATGCTGGTGCACGGCGAACAGGACCTGGAGTTCCTGGACGTCATGCGCCCCGGCGATGTGATGACGACCACCGGCCGCATCGCGGACCTCTACGAGCGCGCCCGCATGGGCTTCGTCATCGTCACCAGCGAGTCGCGCAACCAGCACGGCACCCTGGTGGTGAAGGGCACGTGGACGGCCATCATCCGCGGCTAGCCGTCAGCCCGCGGAGATGACGCCTTCATCGATGAGCTGGACGAGGATGCGCGCGGTATCCAGCCGCGTCATCCCCGACAGCGAGAAGAGGTCCTCGTAGCTCACCGAGCCATCAATCTGCGCCAGCACGAAGCCGGCGCGGTGGTCCAGGTTGAGCCAGATGATGTCGTCCGGCTGCAGGCGCACCGCGGGCACCCGGCCCAGGTCGCCCAGCTTGGACTCCAGCCGGGCCATCAGCATCCGCTCACTGCGCGCGCGCAGCGACTCCACGCGGAGGTCCGACGGCGCCAGCTCCTTCGCCTTGAAGAGCAGGTCCACCGCGCCGGAGTGGTCATCCAGTTCCAACAGGTCCTCGGCCCCGCGCAGGAGCAGGTCCAGCTCGCTCTCCATCACGGGGAGGCCGAGCTCCTGGGTGTGGCCCTCGGGGATGCCGTACTCGTCGGTGTCCCCCTTCGCCTGGATGACGGGCTCGTCGAACTCGATGACCACGTCGCGCGCCAGCAGCTCCAGCACGTCCGCCGGCGCGCCGTCCAGCGCCTCCGGAAAGACGACGAGCGCTGGCGGCGACTTGCCACCGGCCTCCGAGGGGCCGCCCTGTCCCTCCGCCCATGCGCCCCAGTCGCCTTCCAGCGCCGGTGAGACGGGCAGGTCCGCGTCGGTGGGCGCCAGCCGCCCCGGCGAAGGCTCCAACTCCAGAGGCCGCTCGAACGGCGTCGCCGCGCCCCGCGAAGGCGCGCCCGCGGCGGCCGCCAGGTAGTCCCGGGCGCGGGTGTTGGTCGGATCCAGCTCCAGCGCGCGCTCGAAGAGACGCTGCGCCCCCTGCGCGTCGCCACTGAGGCGCAGCCACAGTCCTGCCTCGATGAGCTGGTTCGCGCGCTGGCTGCTCATCTACCGCCCCGTGCCCCCGGGCGCCGGGCCCTTGAACTGCGCCAGACATCCCGTGAGCAGTTCACACGCGCGGCCCAGCGCCGCCATGTCCTCACCCGCGCGGACCGCGCGCGCGTGCTCCAGCACCTGCTCCGCGCGAGGCATCACATCCGGCGCCAGACCGCCCCCACCTGGCAGAAGCCGCGCCCGCGTCAGCGCGTCCACCACGTCGCGCGCAAGCGAGTCCAGCTCCACGCGCCGCGACTTCAGCTCCTCGGACGCCCGCGCGGCGATGAGGTAGCCGCGCTGCTCGTCCATGATGCGCTGGAGCTCCTCCTCCGTGAGGCCGCTGGACGCGGTGACGGTGATGGACTGGCGAAGCCCCGTCTCCCGGTCCTTCGCGTGCACGGAGACGATGCCTTCCGCGTTGATGTCGAAGGTGACGTCAATCTCCACCTGGCCCCGTGGCGCCTCCCGCAGGCCGGTGAGGACGAACTCGCCCAGCAGTTCGTTCTGGTGCGCCAGGTCGTGCTCCCCCTGGAGCACCATGATCTTCACGACGCGCTGGAAGTCCTTCGACGTGGCGAAGACCTCCGTGGCCGACGTGGGCACCGTGGTGTTCTTGGAGATGAGCCGACGCACGGAGCCCCCGGCGATGGCCACGCCCAGGCTCTGCGGCGTCACGTCCAGCAAGAGCAGTTCGTGCTCCGGCTGCACCAGCGCGTGGGCCTGAATCGCGGCGCCCAGCGCCACCACCTCGTCCGGATGGACGCCCTTGCAGGGCTCGCGGCGGAAGTAGCCGCGCACGGCCTCCACGATTTTCGGCATGCGCGACATGCCGCCCACGAGGATGACTTCCTTGAGCTCGGAGGCGCGCACGCCCGCCTCGCCCAGCACCTCGGTGGTAAGCCCCACCACCCGCTCCGCCAGGTCGGACGTCAGGTCATCCAGCTTGTCGCGGCTCAGCGTGGCTTGCAGGTGCAGCGCCGCACCACCGCCGGGCGGCGTGCAGATGAAGGGCAGGTTGAGCCCCGCCTCGCGCACGCTGGACAGCTCCACCTTGGCCTTCTCCGCCGCGTCCTTGAGCCGCTGCAACGCCATGCGGTCCTTGCGCAGGTCGATGCCGTGCTCCTTCGCGAAGCCGAAGACGAGCCATTCGATGATGCGGTTGTCCCAGTCCTCACCGCCCAGATGGGTGTCACCGCCGGTGCCCACCACGTCGAAGACGCCCTGGGAGATATCCAGCACGGACACGTCGAAGGTGCCGCCCCCCAGGTCCAGCACCGCCACGCGCCCGTTCACCGTGCGGCCGAAGCCGTAGGCCAGCGCCGCGGCCGTGGGCTCGTTGATGATTCGCAGCACGTCCAGCCCGGCGATGCGGCCCGCGTCCTTGGTGGCCTGGCGCTGGGCGTCGTTGAAGTAGGCCGGCACCGTGATGACGGCCTTGGAGACGGGCCGGCCGAAGTGCGCCTCCGCGTCCGCCTTCAGCTCCTGGAGGATCATGGCGCTGATTTCGGGGACGGACAGGTCCTTGCCGCCCATGCGGATGCGCAAGTCGTCGTGCTGCCCCGCCACCACCTCGTAGGACAGCGCGCGCAGCGAGTCCTGCACCTCGTGCGAGGAGAACTTCCGGCCGATGAGCCGCTTGGCCGCGTACACCGTCTCCTGCGGATTGGTGATGGCCTGCCGCTTGGCGATGCTGCCCACCAGCCGCTTGCCGTTCTTCGCCATGGCCACGACGGAGGGCGTGAGCCCCTGGCCCGTGCGGTTCTTGATGACGACGGGCTGGCCGTCCTGGACGGTGGCGACGATGCTGTTCGTCGTTCCCAGGTCGATGCCAATGAGGGGTTCGGGCTCAGCCATGGGGAACCGTACTTACTCCTAGAACGTCCAGCGCAGCTTCTTGAGCGCGGCCTTCGCTTCCGCGTTGTCCGGGGCCAGCTTCGCCGCGTCCTCGAAGGCTCGCTTCGCGAGTTTCTTCGATCCGCCGTCCAACAGCACCTTTCCCAGCGTCAGTTGGTGCTCGACCTTGTCGGGTTCCAGCTCCACGGCGCGCTGCGCCAGCCCTCGGCTTTCGGCTGCATCCTGCCCCAACAGGTGCCCCAGGCGGGCGCAGCGCCAGGCCGCCTCGGCGTTCTGGTCGTCCAGCGAGCAGGCGAGCCGGTAGGCCGACATGGCGCCATGCGTGTCGCCATGCCGCTCCATCTCCCGCCCTCGAGCGACCTCGATGGTCGCCCGCTGTGAGTCATGCCCCCGGCGCGCCTTGACGAGGAGAAGCGCGGCTTCGCGGTTCTTCGGGTCCATCGTCTGGACCTGATGGAAGTCGTGATAGGCCCGCTCCCAGTCGCCACTGGCGATGGCGGCCTTGCCCCGGGCAATCAGCTCGGCCAGCCGGCCCGTGCGGGCCAGGTAGGGATGCCGGGCCAAACGGGCCTGCCGCTCCGCCCGGCGCGCTTCGGACGCGCCATCATCCGGCGGTGGCGCCAGCGGACGCGACGGCGGCGGAATGGATGAAGGCCCGCTGGAAGCCACGGGCGGACGGGGCGCCGGGGGAGGCGATGAAACCTGATGCACGGGCGGCGGCTCTGGCGTCAGCAGCTCCTGCGAAGGCACGGACGGAGGCGGCGCGGCGGGGGGCGGCGGCGCGGCGGCGCGTTCGGCCTGAGCCAGTGCCGGATTCGCGCGCAGGTAGGCCTCGCGCTTGTCGGGCTGCATGAGCACGTTGTGCGCGTCCGTGAGGCGCCGGAAGATGCGCTCCATGCGGGCGCGGAAGCTGCCCAGGTTCTTCCCGAAGTAGCGGTCCGGATGGAAGCGGCGCGAGGCGTTGTAATACGCCTGCTTCACCTCCGACGCGGGAGCCCCGGGCTTCAGCCCCAACACGGCGAAGTGGTCCATCGCGTCGAGCGAGCGCTCCAGTTCGATGATCTCCTTCTTCCGCTCCGGCTCGAGGTCCACCTCCTCGGCCATGGCCGCGTCCACCACGGGCGCGGGCGCGCCCCGAGGCACCACCCGGGCGGGGACGATGGCGCCCTTGGCCCGCAGCGCCAGCAGCACGGCGATGGTGCGCGGCTCGCCCAGCTTGGAGCGCGCCAGCACCTGGTCGATGCGCTCCACGCGCCCCACGAGTTGGAGCACTGAGCCCTCTTCCGCGGTGAGCTGGAGACGCGCTGCATCCAGTTGGGGCACCGTGGCGATGTGATCCGTCAGGGCCCCCAGCCCGATGATCGTGTTTGGCGCACTCACAGTGACAGTCCGAGGAAAGCCTTCTGGAGTTTCCAGACTAGGGTTCCGGACGCAGGGCGTCAAACGTCCGTGAACCCTTCCCCATGCGGTGGACCACGGCTACGCCGGTCAGTTGGCGGCGAGCACGCGCTCGAGAATGGACAGGCCTTCATCCAACTCGCGCACGGTGACGATGAAGGGCGGCGCGAAGCGCAGCGTGCGGTCGCCAGCGGCATTCACCAGCAGCCCCTCGCCGCGCAGTTGGGCGATGACGGGCGCCACCTCGCGATCCAACTCCACGCCCACCAGCAGCCCCTGGCCGCGCACGGCCTGGATGCGGCCCGCGGGCAGCCGGCCCTGGAGCTCACGCGCCCGGGCGAGCAGATAGGCGCCCTTCTCCTGGACCTCCTCCAGGAAGCCGGGACGGCGGAGGATGCGCACCACGGCATTGGCGGCGGCCGCGGCCACCGGGTTGCCACCAAAGGTGGAGCCGTGCGTGCCCGGCGTGAGGCTGGCGCCCAATGCTTCCTTGCAGAGCATGGCGCCAATCGGCAGGCCGTTGCCCAGCGCCTTCGCCACGCTGATGCCGTCCGGGACGATGCCCTCGTGCATGAAGCCGAACGGCTTGCCGGTGCGGCCCATGCCCGTCTGGACTTCGTCCACCAGCAGCAGCAGCCCGTGCTCGTCACACAGCGCGCGCAGACCGGCGAGGAACCCCAGGGGCGCCATCCGCACCCCACCCTCCCCCTGGATGGGCTCCACGAGGATGGCGGCGGTCGCCGGGCCCACGGCCTTGCGCACCGCTTCGAGGTCGCCGTAGGGCACGTGGGTGAAGCCGGCGGGCAGCGGCTCGAAGCCCTTCTGGTACTTCGCCTGGCCGGTGGCGGTGACGGTGGCCAGGGTGCGGCCGTGGAAGCTGCTGTCGAAGGAGATGACCTCGAAGCGCTCCGGCGTACCGCGGTCCTTCATCACCTTGCGCGTCAGCTTGAGCAGCGCCTCGTTCGCCTCCGCGCCCGAGTTGCAGAAGAACGCGCGCGACAGGCCGGACCACTCGGTGAGCTGCTCGGCCAGGTCAATCTGGGGCTGCGAATAGAAGACGTTGGAGACGTGCCACAAGGAATCCAGCTGCGCCTTCGCGGCGGCCACGACGTCCGGGTGGCAGTGTCCCAGCGCGCACGTGGCGATGCCACCAATCAGGTCCAGGTACTCGCGGCCATCCGTGTCCCAGACACGAGCCCCCTGGCCCCGAGCCAGGACGAAGGGCGGCTGCTTGTAGTTCTGCAGCAGGTGGCGCTTCGCCTTCTGGACCAGGGCGTCGGTGGAGGATTCGGACGATGCGGAGAGGGACGGCTCGGATTGCGACAAGGCAGTCATCCTTCGTGCGGTACGGTGCCCCTCCGCATATAGCGCGCTACAGGATGTAGCGCGACAGGTCCTCGTCCTGGACGATGGCGGCCAGGCGCTCACGCACGTAGGCGGCGTCCACCTGGAAATCCCGGGGGCCCATCTCACTGGCGGAGAAGGACACCTCGTCCAGCAGTCGCTCCAGGATGGTGTGCAGCCGCCGGGCGCCGATGTTCGCCGTACTCTCGTTGGCCTGCTGGGCGATGCGCGCCAGCTCCGTCACCGCGTCGTCGGTGAAGGACAGACGCACACCTTCTGTGCTGAGCAGGGCCGTGTACTGTCGCAAGAGCGAATTCTTCGGCTCCCGGAGGATTCGGACCAGGTCCTCGCCCGTCAGGGGCTCCAACTCCACGCGGATGGGGAAGCGGCCCTGCAACTCCGGGATGAGGTCGCTGGGCTTGGAGACGTGGAAGGCGCCAGCGGCGATGAAGAGCATGTGGTCCGTCTTCACCACGCCATACTTGGTGTTGATGCTGGAGCCCTCGACGATGGGGAGGATGTCCCGCTGGACGCCCTCCCGGGACACGTCCGGGCCGCCCCCACCCTTGCCGCCCTCGCGGCTGGCAATCTTGTCGATTTCGTCGATGAAGATGATGCCGTTCATCTCGGCGCGGGCCACGGCCTCGCGCTGGACGCGGTCGGGGTCCACCAGCTTGGCGGCCTCTTCCTTGCGCAGGAGCTGAAGCGCCTCGGGCACGCGCACCCGACGGCGGCGCGTCTTGTTCATGCCCGGCATGTTCTTGAAGAGGTCCTGGAGGTTGACGCCAATCTCCTCCATGCCCTGGCCGGAGAAGCCCCGCATGAAGGTGGGCGACGACTCCGCGGTCTCCACCTCCACCTCCACGTCATCCAGGGTGCCGGCGCGGAGCTGGGCGCGGAACTTCTCGCGCGCGGTGTCGCTGACCCGCTGGACCGGTGGAGGGGGCGGTGGGGCGAAGCCGAACGGCGGCGTCGCGGACGACGACTTCACGCCGCCGCCCTGCATCAGCTCGATCAAGCGGTCCTCGGCCAGCTCCTCCGCGCGGGGGCCGACCTTCTCGGTCTCCTCCTCGCGGACCAGCGCGATGGCGGCCTCGACGAGGTCGCGGATCATCGACTCGACGTCACGGCCGACGTAGCCGACCTCGGTGAACTTGGAGGCCTCCACCTTGACGAAGGGCGCCTGGGCGAGCTTCGCCAGGCGGCGGGCAATCTCCGTCTTCCCCACGCCGGTGGGGCCAATCATGATGATGTTCTTCGGGTGGATTTCGTCCCGCAGGTCGTCGTTGACCTGCTGGCGGCGCCACCGGTTGCGCAGGGCAATGGCGACGGCGCGCTTGGCGGCGTTCTGCCCGACGATGTAGCGGTCCAGCTCGCTGACGACCTCGCGAGGCGTGAAGGCGGACAACTTGCGCGATTCGGCCACGGGGTGTGTCTCCTAGAGCTCTTCGATGGAGATGTTGGCGTTGGTGTAGATGTCGATTTCACCCGCGATGGTGAGCGACTGGTGCACCACGTCGCGAGCAGACATCTGCGTGTGCGCCATGAGGGCGCGCGCGGCGGCGAACGCGTAGGGGCCACCACTGCCCACGGCGGCGATGCCGTAGTCGGGCTCAATCACGTCACCCGCGCCGGAGAGGATGAACGTCTTCTCCTTGTCGGCGACGATGAGGAGCGCCTCCAGCCGGCGGAGGAAGCGGTCGGTGCGCCAGTCCTTGCCCAGCTCCACGCAGGCGCGGGCCATGTTCTTCTGGTGCTCCTTGAGCTTGGCCTCGAAGCGCTCGAAGAGCGTGAAGGCGTCCGCGGTGCTGCCAGCGAAGCCGGCGAGCACCTGGCCTTCGCCCAGCCGGCGGACCTTCTTCGCCGTGTTCTTCATCACGGTCTTTTCGAGGGAGACCTGGCCGTCGCTGGCGATGGCGACCTTCCCGTCACGCCGCACGCAGAGGATGGTGGTGCCGTGGAACATAGGACCCGGGGTTTAACAAGCCGGGCGCGGCGTTTCCAAGGAACAGTGACTGGCTGTCTGCTCCCAGACTTCAAAAAGGAAGCACCCACGGCACCACCAGCACCGCCAGCGCGACGATGAGCACCTGGAGCGGGATGCCCACCCGGGCATAGTCGGCGAACCGGTAGCCCCCAGGGCTCATGACCAGCGTGTTCACGGGCGACGCGATGGGCGTGGCGAACGCCGCCGAGGCGGTAATGGCCACCGCCATCAACAGCGGCTCGGGCCGGAGTTCCATGGACTCCGCGATGCGGAGGGCCACCGGGGCCACGAGGACGGCGGTGGCCGTGTTGGAGATGAACAAGCCCAGGGTGGACGTCACGATGGCGAGCACCGCCACGACGGTATGAGGGCTGGCGCCAGTGAAGAGCCGCTCCAGGCCCGCCACCGCCAACTGTGTCACGCCGGTCCGCTCCAGCGCGGTGGCCAGCGGGAACATTCCGGCGATGAGCACGACGCTCTCCCAGTTCACCGTGCGGTAGACGTCCGCGGAGCGCACGCAGCCCGTGAGCACCATGGCCACCGCCGCGAGCAGCACCGCGACCACGTTGGGCAGCAGCCCCAGGGCCATCACCGTCAGCATCGCCAGGGTGATGACGACGGTGAGCGCCGCCCGCCGAGGATCCGCGAGGCGGTCGGTGCGTGGATCAGGTTCGGCGAGCAGGATGAGGTCCTTTCGGGCCTCGGACAGGTTGCGCAGGTGCTTCTTGCGGCCCTTCACGAGCAGGGTGTCGCCGCGCCGCAGCGTGAAGTCCTTGAGTGCGGGAGACGAGGCATCCACCACCGCGTCCGTGCCCCGGCGAATCGCGAGCACCGTGGCCCGGAACTGGTCACGAAAGCGCGCCTGCCGGAGCGTCCGGCCCACCAGCGCCGAGCGGCGCGGAATCACCACCTCCGCGAGCGACTCCTCGGGGGGCAGTGACAGGGATTGCAGGGACGGGAGCCGCTCCAACCCCCAGTGCTCCACCGTCGCGACGACGGCCTCCTCATGGCCCTGGACGACGAGGACCTCGTCCGCTCCGAAGGGACGGTGCGGTACCACCGGATGCGCGGCGCCCGCCAAGGAGATGCCCACCACGTTCACCGCGTGCGCGGAGCGCAGGTTGGCTTCGCCGAGCGTCCGGCCCACGAGCTTCGAGCCACGGGGAACGCGGAGGGCATGCAACAACGTCCCCAGGCCGTACTCCGTGGCGAAGTCCTCGGGCGACAGCACGGCCTGCGCCGCGACCTGCCCCTGCGCCGTCGAGGGCAGCAGGTATTTGCCAGCGAAGATGAGGAACAGCATGCCCGCGGCGAGCATGACCACGCCGATGGGGAAGAAGGTGAAGAAGCGGAACGGCTCATGGCCCGCGTCCCGGAGCGCCCCACTCACGATGAGGTTGGGCGGGGTGCTGATGAGCGTCAGCATGCTGCCCAGGTGGGCGGCGAAGGCGAAGGGCAGGTAGATGCGGGCAGGCGCGATTCCGCGGCGAAGGGCGAGCGTTCCCACCACTGGCATCAGGATGGCCACGGTCCCCGTGGAGCTCATGAAGGCAGACAGCGAGGCGGTGGCCAGCATCACCACGGCGATGGTGCGCCCCTCCCCTTCCCCAGCGAGGTGCCCCAGCCGCTGTCCCAGCCACCCCGCCAGTCCTGTCTCCGTGATGGCGCCGCCAATCACGAAGAGCCCCACCAGCATGATGACCACCGGGTTGCTGAAACCCGCGAGCGCATCCTCCACGGGAACGATGTCGAAGAGGAGGAGCGACAGCAGCGCGAGCAACGCCACGATGTCCAGCCGCACCCGGTCGCTCACGAAGAGCACCAGGGAGACGACGAGGACGCCAAGGGTGATGAGCGCGGGAAGGGTCACATCGAACAGCTATGCCACCCCACGTGGGGATTCGCTACCCCAACGCCCAGCCCGCGCCCCAGGCTCGACGTCACGACCGCTGGCGCGCCAATAGCACCGGCAAGCCCCACTGCACGCCCAGATGGACGAGGCAGAGCGCCGCGAGGACCGGGGCAAAACAGGACAGGGACAACGCCGAACGAATGGAGCAGAACTGGGCGTAGAACAGCAATGCAACCACGGGAACGCCCGAAGCCATCCGCTTTCTGCGTGCTGTCGTCACCAACAGGAACACGGTGGCCCCGTCGGTCAACACGCCCAGTGCGAGGAGGAACCAGGCAAGCCCGTTCGCCATGGCGGCCACGGTCTGCATCACGTCGCACCTCCTGGACTCAATGCAGTCACGCCCGCGGATGCGCGGAGTCGTAGACCTGCTGGAGCTGCTCCCACGTCACCTGGGTATACCGCTGCGTGGTGGACAGGCTCGAATGGCCCAGCAACTCCTGGATGCTGCGGATGTCCGCGCCCCCGCCCAGCAGGTGCGTGGCGAAGGAGTGACGCATGGCATGCGGGCTCACCTTCCGCGTCAGCGCGCACTTCAGCACGTACGTGTCCAGGTGCCGCGCGATGCTCCTCGGCGTCAGGCGTCCTCCCCGGAAGTTGAGGAACATCGCCTCTGGCGCCTGATCCTTCCGAATCGTGGCCAACAGCTCCCCCCGCCGTGTGAGGTACGCCTCCAATGCCCGGATGGACTGCGCGTTCACGGGCACGAGCCGCTCCTTGCTCCCCTTGCCCATCACCCGGACGATTCGCCCGCTGCGGTCGATGTCCAGCAGGTCCAACCCGCACAACTCACTGATACGCAGGCCGCCGCCGTAGAGCAGCTCCAGAATCGCCCTGTCCCGAAGCCCGAGCACCGTCTTCACGTCAGGCATGTCCAGGATGGCGAAGACCTCCTCCACTGGCAGCACCTTGGGCAGCGTCTTCGGCAGCTTCGGACTCTTCACCAGCTTCGCGGGGCTCGCGGGCAACAGCTTCTGCCGAACGAGGTACTTGTAGAATGACTTGATGCTCGCCAGCCGCCGCGCCCGGCTCGCCGGGGCGTGGTCCGTGCTCAACGTGCCCAGGTAGCCGCGAATCGCCGCGTGCGTCCCCGACAGGAGCGACAGCTTCATTCGCTCGACCAGGTAGCGCTCGAAGTCCACCAGGTCGATGAGGTAGTTGCGCACCGTGTGCGGGGACGAGCCCTTCTCGTCCTCCAGGTGGGCGCGGAACTTCTCCAGCAGCGGCGACAGGCTCGTCATCGAGGATGAGCCTACGGGCCGGAGAAGTCCTGGCAAGATTCGCGGTGCGCCTACGGTGCCTTGGCCGGAGCCGCGGCAGGCGCTGCCGCCGCCGCCGGAGCCGGCTCCGCCTGGGACGGCAACAGCGCCAGGCAGGTGTCCTGAGACAACCAGCCCGCGTGGCAGAACCAGGTCAGCAACGGAATCCGGACCTGCCAGAGCAACACGAAAATCACCGCCAGCGTGATGGCCAGCTTCGTCCACCCGGACGCGCCCTCCGCCTCGTCGTCCTCCTGCTGCCGGACCAGGGCCGAGCGCACCATGTCCAAGCGGTCCACCCGGGCGTTCGAAGGCAGCTTCGGACGGCGCGTCACCAGCGAGGACAGCTCCTTCGTCAGCATCAGCCGGTCATTCAGCGCCCAGCCCGAGCCTTCCAACAGCAGCGCCAGGTTGCGTCGGCGCAGCTTCAGCCAGCCCAGGAGCCCCGCCGGGGCCATGACGACAATGGCAATCAGCGTCGCCGCGGAGATGAGGTCCACCAGCGTCAGCGACTTCACCTGCGTCATGATGAACGCGAAGGACGAACCCAGCGCCGCGGCCGCCAGGCCGCCCGCCGCCACGATGCCCGCGAGCCCGCCCCCTGGAGGTGCTGCGGCGGCTGCAGCGGGAGCCGCGCCCGCCGCCGGAGAAGGCGCCACCGGCGGCGCATTCGTCGCGTGCGTGTAGCCCTGCTCCAGCGTCGAATCGAACGTCTTCTCGCCCGCCGACGCCAGGCCCTCCACCTTGCTGGTGATGAACTGGCCGATGCGCGCGAAGGGCATGGTCATCGACTCCCACAGCGACACGGGCTGACGAACCACCTGCGTCACGATGGCGTCGCTCTCCACGCCGTCCACGTCGTAGAAGACGCCCCGCTTGCCCACCGCAAGCTCCGTGCTCCGGCCGCTCGTCACCGGCACCGCCACTTCATACCCGGGCGTCCCGTCCTTCGGCGCCACCTGGACGTAGAGGATGCAGGTGGTCCCCAGCGAGGTGAGCGCGGAGTGCGCGGCCCGGTTCGTCACCAGCACCGACAGCGTGTACTTGCGCCCGCCCAGGATGAGCGTCCCCTTCTCCACCAGCGCCAACCGCTTGGGCATGTAGAGGTTGGGCATGCTGATGAAGTTGTTCGAGAACAGCAGCAGCCAGCGCTGGTAGAGCACCAACCGCTCGAGCTCGTTGATGGCATCCAGCGTGGGCTTGAGCGCGAGGTCGGCCGCGCTCGCGGCCTCCAGCGCATCCAGGTCCGCGTCCGAAACCGACGGCAGCGTGTCCATCAGCTTGCGCACCGGGTTCGCCTCGAGCTGCGCCTGCCACGCCAGCACGCCATCCGCCTTCGCCGCCAGCCCCCGCCACGCCGAGTCCGACAGCCGCTGCGAATCCCCCGTCATCGGCGTGGCGACGTCCGTGTGGAACGCCTCCAGCACCTCGTACGCGGGCCCGCGCAGGAGACGGGACCACTCCAGCACACCCGACGCATCCGGCGGCGCGATGGGCAGGTCCCCCGCCGCCTTCCCCAGCGCCGCCATGTCACCCAGCGCGCCCTCCACCCGCTCCGCGCGCAGGCGCAGGCTCGCCGCCGCTTCGGGCTGCGCGGCCACCAGCCGGCACTGCACGAAGTACGCATCCAGCAGCGGCGCCACGTCGCGCACGCGCTTGGCCGTCTCCAGGCTGATGTCACCCCAGACGAACGCCGTGCCCTGCTTCTCCCGGTGCTCCCGCAGCTTCGCGCGTTCCTCGCGGAAGCGCGCCACCAGCGCCGCGTCCACGCCCGCCTTGCCTGCCCGGTTCGTCAGCGCGGGAAAGCTGGCCATCAGCTCCTGGGCCAGGGGCCGCAGGTGCTCGGGCAGGTGCTCGGGAGCGACGATGCCATCGCCGTTCTGCCCGGCCTCGCGCAGGGCCTTCTCGCTCTCGCGAACCTGCGCCAGGGAGATGCGCCCGGCGTCCGTCGCCTTCAGCGTCCGGAGAATCATCTCCGCCGCGCCGCGCAGGGGCCGCGCCTCCTCGCTGAGCGCGTTCAACTCCAGCACGTCACTGGAGGCATCCGCGCCGCGCCGGTCCTTGAGCTGCCTGGCGGCCCAGTCCACCGCCGTGCGCACCTCCGCCACGCGGATGCGGCCGTTGCCGTCCGCGTCCATCAACGTCAGCAGGCGTGGATCACAGCTCAAGCCCTCCAACGGGCACGCCGTGGCGATCCACTGCGTTTCGGGGATGCGGATCGCCTCCACCAGCACATCGAAGGAGGGAATGTCGACCTGGAGCGAGCCGCCGTAGCGGCGATAGATGAGCGAAGCCATGCAGGCGGAGGAAGTAAGCACACCGCCCGGCGAATCGCACGAACCTCAACAGTCAAAAGCTACAGCGTCGCGGGGACGCTGTAGATGCCGGCCTTCGGGCCCTGTGTAATCGCGTACACGGCCAGCGAGTCGTTCTTGCCCCCGAAAGACACCGGCACCTGGACGCCCTGGTCCAGCGTCTTCCGCGCCTGGGTCTTCACGTCGTACACCGCCACATCGTAGGTGTCCGAGTCCATGCGGGCATACGTGACGAGCACCCGCTGGCCGTCCTCGGACAGCTTGTAGCTGAAGATGCCCTGCAGCCACGTGCGGGGGTCCGCCTGCCGGGGCAGGTCCATGGCCATGAAGTCACATGAGCGTCCATTGCGGATGCAGTTGGAGCGGAACACCACCTGCGCGTTGCCCGGCGTGAAGCCATAGCCAAAGACGCCCTGCTGCACCTTCGCCGCCCGCTCCTCCCCCAGGGTGTACAGCATCAGGTCCACCGAGTACGCGGGCTTGAGGATGCGCGAGAGGAACGCCACATGGCGCCCGTCCGAGCCCCAGACGAAGTTGGGCACGCGGCCGCCCACCTGCTTCGTCGTGCCGTCCGGCAGCGCGGCCACCGACATCAGCCCCGCGTTCGCGGTCGAGTCATACTTCTCCAGGAAGCCCACCGCCTGCGAGTCCGGCGAGAAGGCCAGCTTCTCCACCTGCACGCCCAGCTTGCGCCCCGCGCCCCCCGTCGCCGGGCCCAGGTACAAGTCCCCGGGCACGTTCGGCTTGCCGTTCTCCGTGCGGGCCAGCCACTTGCCGTCGGGCGAAAAGGCAAACACACCCGAGGCCACCGCCAGCCGCTTCACCTTCAGCTCCGGCAGCTCTGCCAGGTACAAGTCATACAGCCCCCGCACCGACTCGCTGCGCACCTGGAAGGCCACGCGCTGACCATCCGGGGAGACTTCGTAGTCCCCCACCTGGTCCCCCACCTTCACGGGCGGCGCGTCCGGCGTCTCCACGGAGATGGCCGCCATGCCCCCCGCCGCGGACAGCCGGCGCTTGAAGAGCAGCGTCTTGCTGTCCGGCGTGAACTGGGCGGTGCTGACCTCCCCCGCCACGTCCGTGAAGGGCCCTGACGGCAGCGCGCCCAGCTTCAGCTTGCCGCCATCCACGTAGGCCAGCTTCGTCCCATCCGGGCTGGGCAGCATGTAGCTGACCGCCGTGCCCAGCATGACGGGCGCCGCCTTCGCGTCATCCAGCGACGCCACGTTCAGCGCGCCCGACTGCGTCGCCGGGTTGTAGCCGGTGAGGAAGAGGACGTGCTTCGAGCCCGGCGCCACCAACTGTCCGCCGGGGACGTTCGTCACGCCCTCGCCCAGCTTGCGCGGCTCGCCGCCCTCCACGGGCACGACGTACAGCTCGCCCAGCACCATCTGCGGCGGAATGCCGTCCAGCGCGGGCTTCTTCCCGTTGACCAGGTACGTGGCGAAGCGGCCATCCGCCGTCACGCGCAGGTCCGTCACGCGGCCCGAGGCCAGGAGCTTCCCCTGCCCCGCGCCGGGGGCACCGGGCGGAGGTGGCTTCTCCGCCGCCGCGGCGGCCTTGGCGCGCCGCACGCCCGGGGCCTCCGAGCCGCCATTTTCGCCCTGCTTGCAGCCCGTGCCCGCCATCACCAGCGAGGCCATCAGGCCCGCGGTCCACAGCCGCCCCTGCCGCATCCGCATCATGCGCTCCTCTGGTCCACGTGCTCGGGGGCGCCCGCCGCCGGGACGCCCGCATGCGGCAGCCATGCCGCCAGGTCCTGCTTCGCTCGCGCCGAATACGCCGCGCGCTTCTCCGCCTTCTTCATCCGCCCGGTCAGCGGCGAAAAGATGCCGAAGCTGATGTTGGAGGGCTGGTGCGGGTAGTCCGGCGGGTGCGCTTCGCCCGTCACGTGCCGCAGCAGCGCGCCCATCGCCGTGGTGGCTGGCGGCGGAACGAACTCCGTCCCCGTCAGCCGCGCGTGCAGCGCCAACGCCACCAGGTATCCACATGCCGCGCTCTCCACGTAGCCCTCCACGCCGGAGATCTGCCCCGCGAAGTAGAGCCGGGGCTCCGTCTTCAGCGACAAGTCCTTCGCCAGCAGCCGGGGCGAGTCGATGAAGGTGTTCCGGTGGATCTGCCCCATCCGGAGGAACTCCGCTTGCTGAAGTCCGGGGATGAAGCCGCTGAAGATGCGCTTCTGTTCACCCCACGTCAGCCGCGTCTGGAAGCCCACCATGTTCCAGGACGTGCCGCCCACGTCCTCCATGCGCAGCTGCACCACCGCGTAGGGCTCCTGGCCCGTGCGCGGGTCCCTCAGGCCCACCGGCTTCATGGGCCCGTAGGCCAGGGTGTCGTCGCCACGCTCGGCCATCACTTCAATGGGCAGACACCCTTCGAAGTACTTGGGTTCCTCGAAAGCGTGCGGCACCACCTTCTGCCCCGCCTTCACCTCGGCGATGAAGCGGTAGTACTCGTCCTTCGTCATCGGCAGGTTGAGGTAGTCGTCCCCTCCGCCCTTGCCGTAGCGGCTCTGGCGGAACGCCACGTTCATGTCGATGGAGTCCGCCGACAGGATGGGCGCGATGGAATCATAGAAGTAGAGCCTGGTGCCCACGTGGCGCTCCAGCTCCCGCGTCAGCGCGTCCGACGTGAGCGGTCCCGTGGCAATCACCACCGGGCCGTCCTCGGGCAGTTGCTCCACCTCGCCGGCCACCAGCTCCACGCCGGGCTGGCGCAGCAGGGACTCCGTAATCGCGGCGGAGAAGCGCTCACGCTCCACCGCCAGCGCGTCCCCCGCGGGCACCCGGTTCGCGTCCGCCGCGCTCAGCACCAACGAGCCCAGCGCGCGCAGCTCCGCGTGCAGCAGGCCAACGGCGCTCTCCGGGTTGTCCGAGCGCAGCGAGTTGCTGCACACCAGCTCCGCCAGCGTGTCCGACTTGTGCGCGGGCGAACGCTTCTGGGGCTTCATCTCCCGCAGCACCACCGGCACCCCGCGGCGGGCGAGCTGGTAGGCGCACTCCGTCCCCGCCAGGCCGCCGCCAATCACCGTCACCCGCTGCTTCTGATCCGCCATCCGCTTCCTCCAGGCCCGCGCCGCGCGGCGTCCTGCAACTGTTAGCAGGACTGACACGCCCTGGCCCAGCGTCGATTCAACCGTGGGCGACTCCACGCGCTCGCTCCGGATTCGCGCATGGCCGGCTGCCCACCGGCCCACCTCCGCCTCCCGCTGGAAGGCGCGGTTTCCCTACCTGGGTTGCACCCCTACGTTTCTCGCGTTCGCCGCTCGGGGGCGGCCTGCATCCGGGCGAGCGCCACTGAACTCGTAGACTGGGAGGACCGTAGCCATGGCGACCCGCCGAACCCTGGACCTGAACCGGATCCGCGAACTCCTGCAGCGGCGCCGCCGGGAGATCCTCAGCGCCAACGAGGGGGCGCACCGCGAGCTCACCGCCCTGAAGAACCAGGAGCGGGACCCCGAATACGAAGAAAACGCCCAGTCCGAGCTGGCCGACTACACCCTCTCCAGTCTGATGGAATCGCAGCGGCGCGAAATCATGCTCATCGACGCGGCGCTGCGCCGCATGGAGATGGGCGTGTTCGGCGAGTGCGTGGACTGCGGCTTCGAGATTCCCATCGAACGCCTGGAGGCCCTGCCCTTCGCCATCCGCTGCGAGGAGGACGCCACCATCCACGAACTCGAGACGCGCGGCGGCCCCATGGCCAGCCCGTCTCTCTGAGGCGATGCGAGCGCGCGCTCCCGGTGCCGCCCCGGGGGCGTGCTATTCGCCCTCTTTCTGGAGCACCACGAAGCGGTAGTTCTCCAGCTCGTTCTGCCCCGCCGTGTAGAGCACGGTGAGGAGCATGTCGTAGGGAATCTTCTTGTCCGCGATGACGGACAGCTCCCCGCTGAAGGGCGCCGACGGGTTGCGCGCGGCGATGTACTTCAGCTTCTCCACTTCCTTCTTCAGCTGTGCATCCAGCGGCAGCACCAGCCGCCCCTGGAGCGTGTCGGCCGGGAACTGACCGTTCTGCAGCCGGAGGACCTCCCGCTCACCCACCAGCACGTTCCTGGGGGTAATCGTGACGGCCACGGTGTCCTTGGGCGTGGCGCGCGTGGAGGACACGGGCGGACGCACGTCCTCGGACGCCGTCACCGCCGCGGATGACGAGGCGAAGGACTTGAGCAGGAACACCAGGAGGATGGTCATCATGTCCATCATCGCGGTGATGTTCAGCTCCTTGATCTCCCCCGCCGCCTCGCGCTCCTTGCGCTTCTTGCGCGCCAGGGCCCGGCGGTAGCTCAGCCGCGCCACGGTCTCCGCGTCGGGCGTGTCCACGGCGGATGTCGTCGGGTCGGCCATGGCTCAGATGGCTCCCAGGGTGACGTCCGGGAACAGCAGCCGGCGCTCGCGGCCCTGCGTCTCACGGATGGCGTCCAGCGTCTGCGTCAGCGTCTCATAGGGGACGTCCGGGTCCGCGCCCACGATGACCTTCGTCTCCTTGGGGAAGGCGGACTTGATCTCCACCATCTTCGCGTTGAGCGCGGAGAAATCGTGCGCGCCGTCCGCCTTCACGGGGATGGTGGGCGTACCCGCCTCCCCGAGGATGGCGTTCTCGCTGCTGACGAAGTGCCCCTTCTTGGAGATGAGCACGGACAGCGTCAGCTTCGGCGCATCGTCCGGGTTCTCCTGGGCCATGCCCGTCGTCGGCGCACCATAGGCGGGGGCGTTGACGTTGATGATGCCGAACGTCGCCAGGCCGGTGATGGACAGCAGCATGAAGATGATGAGGTTCATGAGGATGTCGAGGTACGGGACGATGTTCAGCTCGCCCGCCTCTTCTTCCTCACGGACCTTCAGCTTGCGCCGGGAGTAGTGGAACGCCATGGCCGCGTGCCCTTGCGCTCTACGAAGCGCGCGCCTCAAGCTCCGTGGCGGCCGGGTCCACGGAACCGCGGCGCGACAGGAGGTTCTCCAGCTTGAGCGCGTTGAGCTCCAGCCCCTCCACCATGCTCTTCGCGTACGACGTGAGGAACAGGTGGAAGATGATGCAGATGACGGCGATGGAGAGCGCGAAGGCGGTGTTGTTCATCGCCTTGGAGATGCCGTCCGACAGCAGCACCTGCTTCTGCTCCGCCGGCACGTTGCCCAGCGCCTGGAAGGTGCCGATGAGGCCGAAGATGGTGCCCACCAGTCCCACCAACGTGGCGATGTTCGCCAGGGACCACAGCCAGGGGATGCGCTTGGACACGTTCGGGCTGTGCTCGACGATGGCCTCTTCCACCGCCTTGGAGACCTCAATCTCACCGCGATTGGCGTTCACCAGGCCCGCGCGGACCACCTTGGCCAGCGGCGCGTTGGGCGCCATGGCGCACACCTTCACGGCGCGGTCCAGGTTGCCGCTGCGCACCAGCTTGGCAATCTGCTCCATGAAGGGCGGCGCGTTGAGGTTGTAGCGGAACACCAGGGTGACGATGCGCTCCAGCGCGACCGCCAGCGAGCACGCCAGCCAGAACAGGTTCACGAACATGAACGGTCCGCCATCCTTGAAGAACTTGATGACGGAGTCCGTGACGCCCAGCTTGCCCCCTTCCGTGGCCGCGAGGGTCACATCCAGCAGCAGCTCGCTTACCGAGGGAATCATTGCGCCCAGAGTCCTTTCGACGCCCGCCCCCCGGGGCGCGCCCATCCGGAGGCGGGCACCCGTTCGACGTTCCCGGGGAGGGAGCAGCCTGGACTTCTAGGGCGGGCCCGCCAAGGCTGTCAAGCCGAGGGCGGGCCATGCCCATGTAACTACAGGGCTTTCAAGCAGCCGAGGAGGCTTCGGGTGACCCACCCGGGCCCCCGGGCTGCTCGGTGATTTCGCGCCGGTAGTCGCACTCCTTGTTGGGGCACGCCACGTACGGGCCGTCCCGCTTGGAGAACTTCTGGAGCAGGTAGGGAGACGCGCAGGTGGGGCACGGCTCGGCCAGCGGCCGGTCCCAGGCGGCGAACTTGCAATCCGGGTAGCGGTTGCACCCGAAGAAGATCTTCCCGCGGCCACTGCGGCGCTCCGTCAGGTAGCCCTCCTTGCACTCCGGGCACGACACGCCAATGGAGATGGGCTTGGACGTCTTGCAGTCCGGGTAGCCGGAACAGGCCAGGAAGCGCCCGAAGCGGCCCCGCTTGATGACCATGGGCTTGGTGCACTTCTCGCAAACCTCGTCGGTGGTCTCCTCCTCCACCATGACGATCTTGCCTTCGGCGTCCCGCTTGAAGTCCTTCGTGTTCTTGCAGTCCGGGTAGTTCGAGCACGCGAGGAAGTGCCCCATCTTCCCGAACTTGATGACGAAGAGGTTGCCGCACTTCTCGCAGGGGATGTCCGTCTTGATCTCCTCCCGCTTGACGTCGCGCATCTCCGCTTCGGCCTTCTCGAGCGTCTCCTTGAAGGGCCCGTAGAAGTCGTGCAGCACGGACTTCCAGTTGGCGCCGCCCTCGGAGATCTGGTCGAGCTTCTCCTCCATCGTCGCCGTGAAGGTGACGTCCAACTCGTGGGGGAAGTGCTTGACCAACATCTCGTTGGTCATGTTCCCCAGGTCCGTGGGCCGGAAGCGGCCCTCCAGCTTCTCCACGTACTTCTTGTCCTGGATGGTGGAGAGAATGGCGGCGTAGGTGGACGGGCGGCCGATGCCGCGCTCTTCCAGCTCCTTCACCAGCGTGGCCTCGCTGAAGCGCGGGGGCGGCTGGGTGAAGTGCTGCTCGTGGAGCAGCTTCTGGAGGTTCAGCGCGTCACCGTCGTTGAGCACCGGCAATTCGCCCACGGCGTCTGCGCCCTCGGCGTTCTCGTCACCGGCGGCCTTGGCCTTCTCCTTCTCCGCCTCTTCCTCCGGCGTCAGGCCGGCACCGTAGACCGCCAGGTAGCCGGCGAACTTCAGCGTGCTGCCGGAGGCGCGGAAGGTGGCCCGGCCCGCGGCGATGTCCGCGCTGGTCTGGTCATAGACGGCGGGCTTCATCTGACACGCGACGAAGCGCTTCCAGATGAGCTCGTAGAGGCGGTACATGTCCTCCTCGCCCATGGCCTCGAAGAAGGGCTTCACCCGCTCCGGCGGGTACTCCAGCGACGTGGGCCGGATGGCCTCGTGCGCGTCCTGGGCGCTCTTCTTGCTGCGGTACACCATGGGCTCGTCGGGCAGGAAGTCCTTGCCGTACTTGCCGTCGATGAACTCGCGCACCTGCTTCACCGCGTCGTCGGACAGACGGGTGGAGTCCGTACGCATGTACGTGATGAGCGCCGTCTGGCCTTCGTCACCCAGCGGCACGCCTTCGTAGAGGCGCTGCGCCAGCGTCATCGTCTTCTTCGCGGTGAAGGACAGCCGGTTGGCCGCCTCCTGCTGGAGCTTGGAGGTGATGAAGGGCGCGGGCGCGTTGCGGCGGCGCTCGCGGCGGTCCACCTTGGCCACCGAGAAGCTGGCCGTCTGGAGTTCGGCGACCAGGCCCTCCGTGATGGCGCGGTCCTTCAGCTCCACCTTCTTGCCGTCCACCTTGGACAGCTTGGCCTTGAACGGCGGCGGCCCGGAGGGGCCCTCCAACAGCGCGTCCAGCGTCCAGTACTCCACGGGGACGAAGGCCTTGATTTCGTCCTCGCGCTCCACGATGAGGCGCACCGCCACGGACTGCACGCGGCCGGCGGACAGGCCACGGCGCACCTTCTTCCAGAGCAGCGGGGAGATTTGATACCCCACCAGCCGGTCGAGGATGCGGCGCGTCTGCTGCGAGTCGTAGTTGTCCTGGTTGAGCTGGCGCGGCTGGGCGATGGCTTCCTGGATGGCCTTCTTGGTGATTTCGTTGAAGGTCACCCGGAGCGCGTCGGGATGCGCCAGCTCCTCCTTGATGTGCCACGCAATGGCCTCGCCCTCGCGGTCGGGGTCCGTGGCCAGGAACACGCGGTCGGCCGACTTCGCCATCTTCTTGAGCTCGTTGAGGACCTTCTCCTTGCCCTTGATGACCGTGTACTCGGGCTGGAAGTCGTGCTCCACGTCGACGCCCATCTTGCTCTTGGGCAAGTCCTTCACGTGGCCCACCGAGGCCTTCACCGTGTAGCCGGAGCCCAGGTACTTCTTGATGGTCTTCGCCTTGGCGGGAGACTCCACGACGACCAGGTAGTGTGGGCCCTTGCCACGGGGCGTGGCCTCCTCCTCCGCGTCTGCTTCCACGGTGGGGAGGTCGTCCTCGTCGCCCTTCTTGGTGCGGCGGCGGGCCGCCGTCTTCTTGGCGGCGGTCTTCTTCTTGGCCGCAGGCTTCTTCTTGGCGGCCTTCTTGGCGGCGGCCTTCTTGGCGGGCGCCTTCTCCTCGGCCGCCTCAGTCTCTTCCACCTTCTTCTTCGTCCGCGTGGCCATGACTCTCCTACCTAGATTCTCTCGTACAGCCTTCCGGGGTGCTGGATGACCAGCCCCGTCAATTCCAACTCCACCAGCGCGCTGGCGAGCGCCGCCGGTGAGAAGGTGCTGCCGACCAGCACCTCGTCGAAGCTCCGGGGAACCCGGTCCAACATCGCGAAGGCCCCCTTCGCTTCCGCGGAGAGGTCCTCCCATGAGCCCATCGTCCCAGGAGGAACCGCCGCCTGAGGGTCGACTTTCAGCACCCTCCACACATCATCCGGGCCCAGGCAAACCGCCGCCTCCCCGTCCCGCAGCAATGCGTTGCAGCCGGCCGCCTCCTCCTGGCGTACGTCCCCGGGCATCGCGAACACCGGCCGCCCC